>NZ_MRCD01000086.1 GCF_001904745.1 Calothrix sp. HK-06 | reverse complement strand
TTGGTAAATCATACAAGTAAGTTTAGTCTTATGTCTCATCCTGATGAATTAATAAATTCTAAATACGCGGTCGGTTGCTTGGTTTTCTACAGCAGGGTTCCACCATCTATCAAAGTGGAATACATGATTTGCGCGCGTTAAGTTCAAACCAACACCTCCCGCTTTTAAAGACAAAATCATTACTGGTGGTCCTTGGGGATCGTTTTGGAAACGATCTATCATTTCTTCGCGCTGTTTTGTGCTAGTACTACCGTACAAAAAGAATATTTCGCGTCCTAGCTCTTTTTCTAAGTGCGGTTGAAGTAATTTACCCCACTCGGCAAATTGCGTAAATATTAATGCTCTATCTCCTTCTGCTAAGGCAACATCTAACATTTCGTCTAATCTTTGTAGTTTGCCTGAGTCTTTAATATTTATTGAGTTTTGCTTTAGGTATTGAGCAGGGTGATTACAAACTTGTTTGAGTTTGACGAGTAGTGCCAAAATCATACCGCGTCGCTGCACACCTTCGGCATCGTCAATTTGTGCTAAAGATTCTTCTACTACTTGTTGATATAACTTCGCTTGTTCAGAAGATAGTCCGCAGAAGACGGTCATTTCTTGCTTTTCTGGCAAATCTTGGATGATTTCACGGTCTGTTTTCAGGCGCCGTAATATAAACGGTTGTACTAAAGAGCGCAATTGACCCAGAGATGAAGTGTCACCGTATTTTTCCACGGGTGCTGCAAAGCGTCGCTGGAAAAATTGTTTATTGCCTAAATATCCTGGGTTGAGAAAATCTAAAATTGACCAAAGCTCTTGCAAACGGTTTTCTACAGGTGTTCCCGTTAAAGCAATACGGAAAGTTGTTTCTAGTTGTCGTACTACCTGTGATTGTTTGGCATCGGAATTTTTAATATTTTGTGCTTCGTCTAATACTACAATTTGCCACTCTACGGTTTGTAGTAATTTTAAATCGCGATGAATTAATGAGTAGCTGGTAATTAGCACATCATGCTTTTTAATTGCTGTTTCAAATTGTTTTCCTTTTGGACGCTTATCACCGTGATATTGTAAAACCTTTAAAGTTGGAGCAAATTTCTTAAATTCACGCTCCCAGTTTCCTAGTACTGAAGTTGGGCAAACAAGTAGAGTTGGTTTTTCTAGTGTTTGTTGTTCTTTGAGATGTAATAAAAAAGCAATGAACTCTATGGTTTTACCGAGTCCCATGTCGTCTGCAAGACAGGCGCCTAAACCCCAACGTTCGAGAAAAGCTAACCAAGCAACACCGCGTTCTTGATAGGGACGTAATTCTCCTTTAAACTCTTTGGGTGTAGGTAATGGGGCAATAGCTTTATTATTAGTTAAGGCTGTTACTAATTCTTGTAAGGCGCCTGAAGCTTCAAAGCTGACTACTGGTAGTTTTTCTATTGTCTGAGTATCACCACTACTTAAACGCAGTGCGTCTTCTAGTGATAAGGACATTTGCTCTTTTCGAGAAGCAAAAAAGTTTTGCGCTGTTTTTATATCATTCGGACGCAGCTCTACCCATTCGCCGTTAATTTCCACCAATGGGCTATTTAATGCCACTAGCTTATCGAATTCAGCTTTGGAAATAGTTTGTCCACCAATTGCTAACTGCCATTCAAAATTTAATAATGATTTTAAGTTGAGGCGCCCTGGCTGTTGAAGTGTTTGGGCAGTTATTTTTAATCCTAAGCGGTTTGCCCAGCCTTCGCGGTTTGCCAAACTTGGTGGTAATATTACTCCTAAACCGCTATCTTCAAAACGCCAAGCTACAGCTTTAATAAACTCATACGCTTGCATTGGGGTGATAGGGCAAGATGTGGGTGCCTCGTTATCAAGATTTTCGGCAAGATGTGGATATAACCGCGAAGCCAATCCTAAACCGCGTAAAAATGTTTCTTGCGGCTGTTCAATATTACGATTTTGATATGTAAAGCTTTCAACTGGATGTTGCCAAATTGTTGCTGCGTCAATTAAAAACCCAGTATCATCGGTTGCTTGCAAAAAATACGCTAAACTCCACTCTGTTTCCCCAGATTCAGGAGAACGCAGTTCAAAACACGTCCTAAATAGCGTTTTGCCAGCTAACTGATATTCTAAGGGCATTTTCCAGGCTTTGAGTGCAGCTTGTACACGCTCCATTTCTGAGGCAGTTGCACTATTTTGATTTGATGAGGGAAAAGGTGTTAATCCTTGTAACCATTGCCGTACTGGTAAAGGTAAACCTGCTATTAAACGAGCTTCTGCTGCACCCAAAGGACTTACCATCCCTCGGACTTGAGTATCAATAATCGTATTTAGAAAGTCCAGTAATATTTTTTGCGGTTCAATAGGAATAATTGTAGAGACGTGTAAACCGGAGGTTTTCCCGCAGGGATTAATCACGTCTCTATTGCCATCGTCTTGGTATGTTCTACAAGCGAGGGGCATTTGTTGCGAAAATTTTTCTAATCGCGATGTATCAATTGCGCTATCTAAAAGTGCTTGCCACCTAGAAACAAAAGAACTATTAGATTGGTCTATACTAGGTAAAAATTTGCACCGTGAGATTAAATCTAAACTCCAACGTGCGATTTGTGACCAAAATCGTAAGTCTCCTCCTAAGTAGTAACTTTTTAGAGAGGCGCCTGTTTCAACATGTAAAGGTAGGGATGCCAGAAATTTGATAGTATCTGCTGGTTCTAGGCAAAATCCTTCTATTCGCCAAGGTTGTAGTTGTACTGTTTGAGTATCAAGCGTATCACCTATTGAAGAGGAGTGTAGTACCGATATTTCAAATGTATATTTGTTTGAGCCTTCTGTTATATGAGTTGGTAAGGCAATGATTTCCTCGCTACTGGGTAAGGTTATTTCTACTGTCGCTGTTGCTTTACTTCGTAGGCGCCCTGAAGTTTTGTTTTGCTCAATATTTACTGGGTATAATGATTTTGGCAGCGTCACTCCAAGAGTTTGCATCCATTTCAATAGCTCTTCAGGCGCCATGAAGAGCGGATTCAATAATATATCATCTCCCACTTGAGTAGATATTGATTCTTGGACTCGCCAAGTTTCACCCCAAATAAATAAACAACTATTTTGACTTTTATATAACCAAGTTCCGTGTAATATTGCCATCTGCCAGACACTAATAATTACTAAATAATATTTGGTTCACTGCGCGACGTAGATTTTTAATTATAGCTTGTCATCAATTAAGTAGTGCTTGTGTTAAAACGATGTCTTGTGGCTCTTTGTAGGGTTGGTAGCCAATATTTTCTGACTCGGCTGCCAGTTTTAAGTACAAGCGCATCTGTTCTACTACTTTAATTGTACAACGGGCGCGCTGCTTAAACATAGGCACCCAAAACCTTTGTGAGGTACAAAATAATTCTACATGTAAAGTAGAAGCAAAATTGGCTACAATATGCTTGAACATTGAAACAACTAACAAACGGCGGAAAAAGTTATAGATATTTACTCAAAAGTCTTAACTATAATAACTACCAGCCATAGTACATAAATGTTAGGATTGCCTTACTAGAGAAAAGAGATCGTAGAAGGAAAAAAAACTGAATGGGAGAATTTGAGAAGTCAATATCCTTTGATGGACGGGATATTCGACTGAAGGTCGGCTTGCTTGCTCCCCAGGCTGGTGGGTCTGTTTTGCTACAATCTGGGGATACGGCGGTTTTAGTGACAGCGACGCGCTCGCAAGCCAGAGAAGGCATCGATTTTCTACCTTTGACCGTAGATTACGAAGAAAGACTGTATGCAGCAGGTAGAATTCCTGGAGGGATGTTACGGCGCGAAGGACGACCACCAGAAAGAGCTATTCTGACAAGTCGTTTAATTGACCGTCCACTACGTCCTCTTTTTCCATCTTGGTTGCGCGATGACCTGCAAGTGGTAGCATTGACGCTCTCGATGGATGAATTAGTACCACCTGATGTATTGGCAGTTACAGGCGCCTCAATTGCAACGCTGTTAGCAAAAATTCCATTTAATGGCCCAATGGCAGCCGTGCGCGTCGGCTTGGTAGGTGATGATTTTATCATCAACCCTACTTATGCAGAAATTGAAGCTGGTGACCTTGATTTAGTTGTTGCAGGTTCGCCTGACGGTGTAATCATGGTAGAAGCTGGCGCCAATCAGCTGCCCGAACGCGATATTATTGAGGCAATCGAATTTGGCTATGAAGCGGTGCAAGATTTAATTCAAGCACAGCGCGATTTATTAGCTGAACTAGGAATTGAAATAATTCAAGAAGAACCTCCAGAAGTAGACCAAACGTTAGCGAACTTTATTCGCGAACGTGCTACAAATGACATCAAAAAAATCTTGGCACAGTTTGAATTTACTAAAACTGAACGCGATGCTGCTTTAGATGAAGTCAAGGATGCCATCAAACATGCTATAGAGGAAATGTCGGAAGAAGATCCGATACGTTTAGCTGCTATAGCAGATGGTAAAGCGCTTGGTAATACTTTCAAAGAAATTACCAAACACTTTATGCGGCTTCAAATTATTGAAGATAATGTTCGTGTGGATGGTCGTAAACTCGACGAAGTACGTCCTGTTTCCTGTCAAACTAGCATTATTCCCAAGCGCGTTCATGGTACTGGTTTATTCAACCGTGGACTAACCCAAGTTTTGTCTGCATGTACTCTTGGTACTCCTGGTGATGCTCAAAATTTGAACGATGATTTGCAGGTAGACCAAGAAAAACGCTACATGCATCATTATAATTTCCCTCCTTTCTCTGTTGGAGAAACCAAACCCATGCGGGCGCCAGGTCGGCGGGAAATTGGACACGGTGCTTTAGCTGAAAGAGCTATGTTACCTGTACTACCACCTAAAAGCGAATTCCCTTACGTTATTCGTGTGGTTTCTGAGGTTTTATCTTCTAACGGTTCTACTTCAATGGGTTCGGTATGCGGTTCTACCTTAGCCTTAATGGATGCAGGTGTACCAATTACGAAACCTGTTAGCGGCGCCGCGATGGGTTTAATCAAAGAAGGCGACGAGGTGCGTGTACTTACGGATATCCAAGGTATAGAAGATTTTTTGGGTGACATGGACTTTAAAGTCGCTGGTACCGACTCAGGAATTACTGCCCTGCAAATGGACATGAAAATTTCTGGGTTATCGATGGAAGTAATTGCTCAAGCTGTCCATCAAGCCAAAGACGCGCGCTTACACATTCTCGGTAAAATGCTGGCTGCTATTGATAAGCCACGCACGGAAATGTCGCCGTTTGCCCCACGTTTACTTACCATTAAGATTGACCCAGACATGATTGGTCTGGTCATTGGACCTGGTGGTAAAACGATTAAAGGCATTACCGAAGAAACTGGCGCCAAAATCGATATCGAAGATGATGGTACCGTTACTATTTCCGCTATCGATGAAAATAAAGCCAAAAAAGCACGCAATATTGTTCAAGGCATGACACGTAAACTCAATGAAGGTGATGTTTACGTAGGTCGTGTAACTCGAATTATACCAATTGGCGCGTTTGTAGAATTTTTGCCCGGTAAAGAAGGCATGATTCACATTTCCCAGCTTGCTGATTATCGCGTTGGCAAAGTTGAGGATGAGGTAGCTGTTGGTGATGAGGTGATTATTAAAGTACGCGAGATTGATAACAAAGGTAGAATCAATCTCACTCGCTTAGGTATTCATCCTGACCAAGCAGCAGCAGCACGCGAAGCTGCTACTAAGTAGGCGCGGGTAATGTAAGGGCGGGTTTTACTATACTAGTAGTGTAGTTGTAGGATATGTGTTAACCCGCCCTTACAGTAGGGCTATAGTAGGGGTGAGCTAAAATCCTTCCAGTTCAGCTTTCTCCATTTCTGACACTATTTGTTGACTGCGATTTAAGTATGTAACAAATAGTAAAATGGAGAAGCCAAGAATACCAAAACCAATTGGCCCGCTAGAAAAAGTATTGTAACTTCCATGTAACACGGCAGAAATCGTTAGACCGATAAATAATATTGAACCTTTTCGGGACGGGTTAATTGCTGCCAAACCAATAAAATATCCAAATATACCTGCCCAGATAGCGTGATACAAAGGTAAAGATACGAATCTAATAGTATTTATTAGTACATAAAAACCAAAATCGCTTTGCCCTGTTGCAAGACTAATTGCGTATTTATAAGAATATTGAACACCTTCTGCAACGGCAAATCCTAAACCTGACATTGCTCCATAAAATGCGGAAGTAAACGGGTCTTGTAATTTACCTGGACGTAGTAAAAATAAGTAAACTGGTAAAGCTTTACACGCTTCTTCTAATACACCAACTCCCAAAATAAAACCAATTAGTTGCGGTATGAGTGCTTCTTGGTTGATTGCACTGTAAAGAAATGTAAATGGGGGTACTCTTTGGAAAAATAAGAGTATTGGAATACCGATGAACGCTGTGAATAAGCTACATCTCAGCGTATTTCCCCAGGAGAATGCTGCTGGCTTGAGCAAATCATACAGCACTACTCCCCAAATAGATGAATAATAAATACCTAATATAAAAGCTATTGAACCAAGACCGGATGTTCTAGCGATTAAACTTATCCCTAAAGGAAATAAACCAAAGAATAAAAGTAGTCTAACTGTATTACTATTATATAACTTACCGCTAAGAACATCTTTGAATGGTACTACCGAGTCAAACTTGAACGTTCGCAACATTGCTAAAAATTCTGGATTTGCTGGCGCCTGAGAAGTTGGTATTATCGGTGTTAGCTTACCTTCACCCACATTAAACTCTTGAAACCAAGCAGGTATTTCTTGCTTTAATTCTCTACCGTAAACTTTGATTGTCTTGATTGACTGAATTTTTAATCGCACTAATTCTTTACGAAGAATAGCTGTTGATAACGATTGATTAGGTGTTTGAGAAGATTCTAATAATATTTGTAAACAGTTATCTTTAATAGTAATTATTGCCGTTTTAATATTTTGTTTATCAAAAGCAGTATTTAAAATTTTTGCTATTGCTTCAACGTTTCCAGAACTCGCAAGCTGCTTAAGTTCTTGTTCTTGTTGAGACGCATCTAAGTTATCTAAACTAAATTCAGCATTCCAACAAGGTTGATTTTCACTTCCTTGCCATGCGTAAATTTTAACTGTTTTGATAACGCTGGCGCCTAATTTCGTCATTCCCTTTTGGATAAATGCAACCGAACTTGTTTGGTCGGGTGGTTGATTTGATTTCAGCCAAACTTGTAAGCAATTATCTTGAAGAAGCGCTTCCACACTAATGCCATGAGCTTGGAAAGAACGATTCAACAGTGACGTTATTGCCTTAGGGTCGCCTTTTTTTGCTTGTTCGATTATGTTTGGCGGTGTCATAGCATATTAGATTGAGGAGATTAGAAGCGAACTTGCTACTCCCAAAATGGCTTTGTTATGTATTTTTCTACAACCGCAAAAATACGTAACTACTTAAAGGCATTTTTGCTTGATATGTATCATGAGTATTATGTCTAAATACTAGTTCCATTTATATTTATTTTATAAATTTATGACAAACGACTTAGGTACTGTACAAGTCAAATCACAATATTTGATGTAAGTTAGTTAAATGTACAGCGATGTACGGTCATAATTACGTAACTAAGTAAAAGAATCTAATTAATTAATGCTGTGAGTGCCAAACGTCTACCTGAAACTACTGCCCATGTTAGGGTTATACGCCAGTCTTGGCAGCAAGGCTTACTTGAAGGCGAAGTGCGCGCGGGCGAATTTGAGTGGCAGTTCCAATGGCATTTTCGCCAAGGGGAACTGACTGTTAAACCTTCTCAAGGTCGAGCATTAATTAAGGAACCGCTTGGTCGCTTTTTAGAGCAAAAAGACTATCAGCTTGAACCAGGAGGTGATTATGCGTTTACTATTCGTGCCGATTTATGAAAAAGTAATGAGTGCTGAGTGCTGAGTATGTTTCTTCTAGCTCTTCTACTCAGCACTCAGCACTTTCTACTCAGCACTATTTATGAGTTAATCGGCTTAAATATCGTTCGATGAGCAAAATCGCTACGATATCGTCGATTGGTCGTGGAGGTTGACGCATACCTTGTGGTAAAAGTTTATTTAATCCTTGGGGTGGATACATTTGCCAGTAGCGGTCACGCGCTTCTAAAGTTGTATAACGTTCATCTACCAAAATAATATTTATTGTTTCCGTCAATTCGTCGTTTAACTTTTTTTTCCATTGTTTGGCGGTGGTTTGGTCGCCCATTACTAGTAATGTTATGGGGTATTTTTGCCGCAGTTGGATGATTTCTACAATCGCAGAAGGCGCCGGAACAACTTCATGGTAGTATAACTGGCGGTCTAGTCCCATTACCGCTACACCACATTTATCTTTTCCAGGGTCAAAACCTAGAATCATTGGTTGTGTCATAACTTCAGAATATAGAATTCAGAATACAGAATTTAGAATAGAGAATTTATAATTTTAAGTTTGCGCCTCCTGACCCTTACCTCCTAACTCCTGATTAAGTACTAAAAATAACTTGCCCGTTTTGGATTGCTATTAGCTTAACCCTCAAAGGTCCTGCTGTATAAGTATCTTCAGATGCAATCGCTCGAATTTCAACAGGTTGCTGGTACTGTCGTAGCTGTGCTAAGAAGCGCAAGAATGTACTATCAATTTGAATATCGTTTAATATACCAGCATTCCGCGCCCGGAATTGCGAAGCGGAAATTAACAAATCGAGTCTTTGGCGCATTTGATAAGATGTCATTGTATTGGGGTCAGCAGTTGTCGTTGCCAAAAGCTCTCCCCCTCGAAATACGATTTGATTTAAAGTGGCATCACTGAAAAATTCAATTCGTCTTTCTCCTCGTACATAGTTACCTGCCGAAAACACGCGCACTACATATTCGCGTCCATTTTCAATTTGCTTGCTCAATTGCTGTACTTGTTCTTTTGAAATTTGCAAAATACCGTCTGCTGGTGGATTTGTACCAGGTTCGGTCAGTTCTGAAACCGCATTACGATTAGCTTCTTCTAAAAGTTGTCTTACTGCTTGCTTGGCTGCACTTGGTTGTTGCACGCTAACTACTGCTGATGCGATAACTTGACCGCGAACCAAAGCTAATTTACCCAAACGCAAGTCGCGGAATGATTGATAGTACTTTTCTAGTCTTGCTACTTCTTGCTCTAAATCACTTTGCTGCGATTCAAGTTCTTTAAGACGTGATTCGCGTTGGGCAATAATTTGCTCGCGTGCTGTAATTTCGATGTTGCGCTTTTGGATTACGGTATCGAGGTTATTAATTTTGCGGTCACGTGACTCAATGGCATCTTTACGCTTGGCAAGCTCACGGTCACGTCTACTAATGGCATTTTTGGCTTCGTCAATTGCTGCTTTGGCATCGTTAAATAGTCTTTGACTTTCTGCCTTTTGTAAGCTAATTTCTTGCTGAAGCTTTTTACGTTCGTCGTAGACGCTTTGTAATTGTGATATCGCTTGTCGGTATTGCGCGACTACCTTAGTCAGACGGGTTTGCGTTCCTTGGAGTTGATTTTGAGTTTGTGCTTGGACTCTCAGGGTTTTGTTGAGTTGGGTTTGTGTTTCTCTTTGTTTTTTGTTTGCCTGTTGCAGGTTCTGATTCGTCGCTTCTAAACGCTGTTGTGCTTCTGCTTGCTGCTGCTTTGCTTGACCCAGTTCGTTTGTGACTTGACTAATTTGAGTTTCGGCGCCTTTTAGCTGTTCTCGTTTACGTCGTAAATCCTTCTGAATATTCTCTAACTCAAATACTCCTTTTCGCAATCCATCATCGGCGAGAAATAATATCCCTAACGTTGAACCAGAAATGCCAATTCCCGTTAGTATTGTTACTACTACCGCTGTATTTTTTGGACGTAGGTTAAATAGTGAGAGTCGTTTTTTACCAACTCGTGTACCAATTCGGTCACCAACGGTAGCAATAACGCCTCCCAAAATTAAAATAGCTGTAATTAGGATGAACGCGGTGGTCATATAATGGCTACTGTAACCTCTTGGTAATAGGGAATACCACGAACAGCCTTGTTAAATATAAAATTCAAGATACTTGTATCCAAATATAATATGTGACAATTATCAGTTCACCAAATCGCACGTGCGATTTGTAATTTGCAAGCTAATTTAATTCTAGTAAATTTCAACTTCACGTTAAAAGCGGCTTACGCCGTCCCTCTATGAATATTGGTCGCGCTAGTCCTGCCATTATTATTTTAGTCAGGATCCGCTTGGTGAGTGGAAGCGCGAGCAATAATAGAGTACGGCGTTCCGCACTTGGAGCTATTGGTATAGCAGTAGTACTAATTACACGTGTTGAGCAATAGACTACATAAGTTCTATGCCACCGAAATATTCCTCCACTAAGTTTTAAGTGAACTGACGACTCAGAGTTACAGGTTTATGGACAGTGATTTTTTTCTTGTGGATTGAAATCATCTTTTTCTCGCGTAGATCGCCCAATAACCTAGTAACGGTTACACGAGTCGAGCCAATAGCTTCAGCAATAGCTTGATGCGATAACTTCAAATCAATTGTGATGCCATCAGCACAAGGAACTCCAAAATCTCGACAGAGAATAAGTAGAAAGCTCACTAACCTCGAACCCATGTCACGGTGCGCGAGCGTTTCAATCATCATCTCCGTTTGCAATATCCGCGAGGAGAGTCCGCGCAGCATTAACATCGACAATTCGGGATTTTCCTTTAACGCTTGTTCGACTTGCTCGATTGGCGCCGATAGCAATTCCACAGGGGTAAACGCAACCGCATGGTAAAATCTGTCCGACTTGTTTCCAGTCAGTAAGGACAAAACGCCAAAAACGCTATTTTCCCTCAGCAGCGCAACCGTTATTTCTTCTCCTGCTTCGTACACCCTGGAGAGCTTCACAGCACCTTTAAGAAGAAAATAAACTCGTTCAGCAGGGTCACCGGGAAAAAATATGGTTTTATTACGTTCAAACGTTTCCACAACAGGTGGAAACGCTCCGGTTGCCATCTGACGAAAAACATTTGCTAGGGCTTTATCTTGTGTCACGATCATCTCCCTTCCCCTACCCAATGCCAGAAAATAAAAACAGATTACCTAAGAATACACTCGAAAATTCAAGAATACATTGTCAACCTTTTTGTACTTTCCTATACCCAACCTCGCTTTATCAACGTTTATCGTAGTTATTTGTCCTGTATGATACATAATTTTTGATGACTTCGGCTACTACTTTTTGATAACTATTTACAAAAACACTCCCATACGAAATTTAAGAGCAAATTACTCACATATAATTCAGAAAATCTTAACAAAGAACTAGGGCATTCGTAATAACACGCTTACAAATAACATTATTCCTTGGTAATAACACTCTCACTTTATACAAAAACTTTTGATCAGAAGTTCAGTCTTGTTGCGTTTGAACACGCTCGTACAAAAGACATCAGATTCTAGTATGCTCCTAGTTATGCGTCTGTCTTGAAATATATATATGCTCGATTTAACCGGAAAAAATGCCCTTGTTACAGGTATCGCCAATAACCGTTCCATCGCTTGGGGTATAGCCCAGCAATTACACAAAGCTGGTGCCAATCTAGGTATTACGTACCTTAGCGACGACAAAGGCAAAATGGAGAAGAAGGTTAAAGAACTCGTTGAACCACTTAATCCAAGCTTATTCCTGCCTTGTAACGTCCAAAATGAAACTGAGATTCAATCGACTTTTGCTGAGATTAGCTCAAAATGGAACAAGTTGGATATACTCATCCACTGTCTTGCTTTCGCCAACAAAGATGATTTAAGCGGTGACTTCAGTCAAACTTCGCGTTCCGGTTTCAATACTGCCTTAGAAATTAGCACTTACTCGCTTATTCAGTTAGCAGGTGCCGCAAAGCCCCTTATGACAGAAGGTGGGAGCATTGTCACCCTAACTTATTTAGGAGGTGTACGCGCTATTCCCAATTATAATGTCATGGGTGTCGCCAAAGCTGGGTTAGAAACAAGCGTTCGCTACCTTGCCAGCGAACTTGGGCAACAAAACATTCGCGTCAACGCCATTTCGGCAGGTCCCATTCGCACCCTTGCATCAAGCGCTGTTGGTGGCATTTTAGACATGATTCACCACGTCGAGCAAGTGGCACCGTTACGTCGTACAGTCACACAAACAGAAGTAGGTAACACAGCTGCTTTCTTATGCAGCGACTTATCAAGCGGTATTACCGGACAAGTCCTGTATGTCGATGCAGGTTATGAAATTATGGGAATGTAATAATATTAAAGTTATGAGTTAAGAGTTAAGAGTTATGAGTTAATAGCTCCCAACTCCTAACTCATAACTCCTAACTTTTAACTAAAGAATGCAAACCCTCACAAATTTAAACCAACGTACAGCTACTGTTTGCCGCACCACTGGCGAAACAGATGTAGAAGTATCTATAAACCTCGATGGTACTGGTGTTTGTCACGCTGCCACTGGTATTCCCTTTCTTGACCATATGCTGCACCAAATTGCTTCGCATGGACTTATTGACTTAGACGTGCGCGCGACAGGTGATTTACATATTGATGACCATCATACTAACGAAGATGTTGGTATTACCCTTGGACAAGCATTAAATAAAGCTTTGGGTGATAGAAAGGGAATTGTGCGCTTTGGTAATTTTCTTGCACCCCTTGATGAAGCTTTGGTTCAAGTTGCTCTCGACTTTTCTGGGCGCCCTCACCTGAGCTACGGGTTACAAATTCCTACGCAACGAGTAGGTACATATGACACTCAATTAGTACGTGAATTCTTTGTAGCGTTAGTCAACCATAGCTTTACAACACTGCATATTCGTCAATTAGATGGTATTAATTCTCACCATATCATCGAAGCTACATTTAAAGCTTTTGCGCGTGCTACCCGAATGGCCGCTGAAATAGACCCACGTCGCGCGGGCATTATCCCCAGCTCCAAAGGAGTTTTGTGAACCGTGGTTCACATTTTAATTATCATGGTTTCGTAATATTGTGACACAGGCAATGATGCCTGTGTCTTACCCATACTTAATCAATTCTCGATTTCTTATGCTGACCATTTAAAAACAAAGTCAATGATGCAATAACAAGTGCAACACTGGCGCCAAAAGGCAAAAGATTAGCTTCTCCATTCCATGTAACAGCTTGCCCTAAAAATAATACACTCAACAGCACTACTATTACACTAATCAGCTTACCTTTCAAATCATCTAATGTGTGTATTTCAAGCCATTCAGGTACTTTTATCCTGTCGTCAATAAATAACTCGTATAACCCCAACGCAGTAATATAAAATACCGTTGACAATAAAAATAAGTCTATTACCTCAACAAAAGCGACAACAAGCTTTTTGGCACCTTTACTAGAGACTGGGCCATCTAATATTACGTGTATAACCGCGTCACCCGTTTCGATGACTCCGTAAATCAAAACTGTAACTGAAGCGATAAAAGAACAGATGACCGCTAAAAGTATCAATTTCTTACTGCTTGCCAGAATGCGATGAATCATAAAAAGTCCTTAAGGGCAATTGTTAATTTGGTTTGTATTACAAGTGCCCTATAGCAAACTTTATATTAATTCGTGTTCAACTATGTGTTGACTATGCCGCATCTAATCTGATTTTTACGGCAGTTGCTCTATGAGCCAATTGGTAATTTCTGGGTTAACTTTGTCTGGAACTTCATCGTGGGGACAATGACCAGCACCTGGAATAGCGACTATTTTTACTTCTTTCCCATCCGCACGTGCTTGTTCGTAAATTTTTGACCCAGTTATTGGTGTCCAAGGGTCATCTGCACCCCAAAGTACCAACAATGGTACATTCACCTTGGGTAATAGTTCATTTGGACTTGCACCAGGAGGCGCCGTTATAATTGACGCGAACACTTTTTGGGCGCCTGGATCACACGATGGTTCATATAATAAATCTACTAATTCATCGGTTACAGCATTGCGGTCACGGTACACTTGGTACAATGTGCGACGAATTTGAGGCTTTTGACGAACACGGTTAAATACAAATGAACCTGTAATTGGATGATTGACTAACCGATTAAAAGTTGACATGACGATACGTAACGGTGGGTTTAACTCGTGTGGACGGTGACTTAACCCACCTGCGCTGTTTATTAATACACCACCTGCGGCAATTTCTGGATGTTCAGCCAATACAGTCAAACCAATAAGGGCGCCGATGGAATTACCAATAAATACTGCTGGTTGCTGAATATGGGCAGTCCAAAAATCTTTAAGTAAATCTACCCACAGTTCTATGTTGTATTGGAGTGGTGGTTTATCTGAACCACCAAATCCTAATAAATCAACAGCAAACACACTATATCCAGCTTCCGCAAGAACAGGTATGTTTTTTCGCCAGTGACCAATAGAGGCGCCGAACCCATGAATGAGTACTAAAGGTTTACCCGTACCCATAACTGTGTATTGAATTTTAAACGAACGCCAAGTCCAAAAATGTTTCTCAAGCGCGGTTGTTACTGTTTGCTGTTGCGTAATCACTGTTACTATTAATTTTTCTAAACTGCCTCCTCATATTTTAAGTTTTATTGCATAAAAATTAAATCTGCCCAACTCACGATTTTTTTTCTTTTGTCTGTATAATTCTGCCGATGACAATTAAAGTGGCGCCAAAAGCTAAAAATCCTAAATCCCATGCGAGTTGGTTAGGCCCCGGTTTAACGTGGTGGATACCGAGAATTTGGTGGTCGATAATTCCTTCGATAACATCGAACATGCCGGCGCCTATCAACATTGAACCAAAAAACGTATTCGGCGCCCAAATTACATCATCGCGTTCGCCTGCACGCCACAGTAAAATTACCCCAGTAAAAGTCATGACAAAATCAAAAGCATGAAATAAACCGTCCCAAACCATGTTTAAATCAATATTGGCGACTGTAAACAATGGTTTAACATTGCTTAACATATGATGCCACTGCAAAATCTGATGGAGTACAATGCCATCAAAAAACCCGCTAAAACCCACACCTAGAAAAATTCCAGGTGCAATTAGAGGTTTGGAACTCTTACTGACTTGTGCCTCCATATATCCCTCGTCTCATATGATTCGTTTTTCCAACGATAAGCCTTATTTATATAGATAATCTTCTGTCCGAAGGTAAATGTCTATGCAATTGCGTACAGGAGGTGATTATTATTGGTATATGGGATATTTTCTTAAATATTTCTTAAATATTAAATAAAAATCTGTTAAAAAGTTTATGTAAAGCTTTTTATAAAAATGACGATATATTTTTACAAGGTTTGTGACCCTTACGGTTGTTTTTCTAACTTTTCTCCCCACCCTATCGAAATTGAGGGGACAGTTTGGGCAACAGTAGAGCATTACTACCAAGCGCAAAAGTTTGTTGGTAGTCCAGATGCGGCGATTATTCCAGAGATTTATATAGCACAGACACCTGAGAAAGCAGCAGCACTAGGACGCTGTGATACTAAGTGTGTTCGTTCAGATTGGGATATTGTTAAAACCCAAGTAATGCACAAAGCTGTCCACAAAAAATTTTTGACCCACATTGATATTCGTGAAGTTCTTTTGAGTACAGGTACACAGTTACTTGTAGAAGATTCACCCTGTGATTATTTTTGGGGATGTGGCGCCGATAAAAGTGGTCAGAACCATCTTGGCAAAATTCTGATGTGTGTACGTGACGAACTCAGCAATGCACGAAGAAGCCAAGTTCAAAGTCAGCGTTCTGGAGGCGCCTGTAACTAAATTTAAAAAAAAGAAGAAATCCAAGACTTCTTCCTTTTTTGTGCTTCACAACAATTTTTTTTATGGATACGCAGGGGCTTTATCAATACCACCGACCTTGTTGAGAGGCCAAAAGCGGACTACTGCACGACCAATAATATTTCCGCGAGGTACTAAGCCCCAGCAGCGTCCATCATAACTTTGAGCGCGGTTGTCACCAAGTACAAGATATTGACCTGGGGGTATTGTAGTAGGTTTTTGTAAAAATGGCGCAGTTGGGCTAGAGACACAAACATCAATTGAAGTTTGTTGATTGGCTGAGAGATAATTTTCTGCTAGTGGCTTGCCATTAATCAAGACTTTACCGTCTTTAAGTTCTATTTTTTCTCCAGGTAAACCAATTACACGCTTAATAAATGCATCTTGATATTTTTCTCTTTGTAACTCTTCTGTAGGCGAAAATACTACAATATCGCCTCGTTGTGGGTCAGAAAATCTATACTTTAATTTATCAACTATAATTTTGTCAGCTTCCCATTGGTTGGGGGTACCGTGAAGAGTAGGTTCCATTGAACCAGAAGGAATCCAACGCGCTTCGGCGACGAAAGTCCTAATTCCTAGGGCAAGAACGACGCTTAGTATTACAGTTCTACCTAGTTCGCCAATCCAAGAATGGTCAGGTTGTTTGTTAGAGTTATTTTCAGACACTTGATTCTGCATGTAGTTACTTAAATAGTAGATTGATACACAGGTGGCATACCTGTAAAACAAATAAGGTGATATTTTTTAATCTTAACCATAGATGATGGACATGCAAGTGATGTTATCATTTTGACCTACCCTTAGAGAGTAAAGAAAAAATGAACTTTTTTGTCAGATGGTCAAAAAGTGATTGCGATTGAGACAACCAAGTTTAACCTTAAAAATATAATCGTTATTTCTAAGGGAACTGTTGTGTGAGTGCATTTACCTCTACGTCATCTCCAATTAGTTTACTAATTCGCCGTGCAAGCATCATTTTACCTGATGGTACGTACATGGTTGGGGATGTACTAACGCGCGGCGGAATGATCGTCGAAGTTGGATCCGACATTGAAGCCACGAGCGCGACTACGGAAATTGACGCAGAAGGGTTAACTTTGTTGCCCGGAGTTATTGACCCGCAGGTACACTTTCGTGAACCGGGACTCGAACATAAGGAGAACCTGTTTACTGCAAGTTGTGCTTGTGCCAAAGGCGGAGTCACTTCGTTTTTAGAGATGCCGAATACGCGACCTCTAACTACTACTCAGCAAACCTTGGACGACAAGTTACAGCGTGCGTCACAAAAGTGCCTAGTTAATTATGGCTTCTTTATTGGAGCAACGTCCGAAAATTTACCTGATTTGCTTTCATGTAACCCCACATGCGGAATCAAAATTTTTATGGGGTCAATGCACGGTCAGCTTTTGCTAGATGACGAAACTTTACTCGATAAAATATTTTCTTCGGGTTCGCGCTTGATTGCGGTTCATGCCGAGGACCAAGCACGTATTAACCAACGGCGCCAAGAATTTGCTGGTATTACTGACCCAGCAGTTCATTCTCAAATTCAAGATAACCAAGCTGCACTTCTAGCAACCAAACTAGCATTAAAATTATCTAAAAAATATCAGCGACGGTTACATATTCTGCATATGTCTACGGCAGATGAAGCAGAGTTGTTACGTGAGGATAAACCAAGTTGGGTTACGGCAGAAGTGACGCCACAGCATTTGCTCTTAGATACAAGCGCTTATGCAAAAATTGGAACCTTAGCGCAAATGAATCCTCCCCTACGTACATCTCACGATTGTGAAGTACTATGGCAAGCGCTACACGATGGTGTTATTGATTTTATTGCTACTGACCACGCACCTCATACTTTGGAGGAAAAAGCTCAACAGTATCCTAATAGTCCTTCTGGAATGCCTGGAGTTGAGACTTCGCTCTTGCTAATGCTAACCGCAGCAATGCAGGGTAAATGTAGCGTTCATCAAGTTGTTAACTGGATGTCTACTGCTGTAGCCAAAGCTTATAAAATACCAAACAAAGGGGCAATTGCTGTAGGCTATGATGCTGACTTAATACTAGTTGACTTGAAAACATATCGTCCTGTACTGCGCGAAGAACTATTTACGAAGTGTGGATGGAGTCCTTTTGAAGGTTGGAACTTGACGGGATGGGTACAAACGACAATTGTCGGTGGTCAAATCGTTTATCACCAAGGTAAACTCTGTACCTACGTGCGTGGTCAAGCTTTGCAGTTTGGCTAACTAGAAACCGGGTTTTTTGAAGAAACCCGGTTTCTTTTACGTAAGTGCCAAACTATGCGTAAATTCTCTTAATTAATAATAATAGTCAATTTCTAATTTAGTAAAAAACTCGCAGATGAAGCGAGTTTTTTTATATTTACTTAACGTGTTCTTAATATTATCAATATATAGACCTGTGACATTTGTGGTTTTTACTGACTGATGATTCTACTTATCTAAGTAAGAAATACTTAGAAAATCTTTTTTGTTAAGAATCATAATCGACATCGAATAGATACTTAAGAAAATAAATTTAAGTAATTATTTTTTGTTACTTTACGGAAAAATACTCAGGTGAAAGGAAAATCTCTATGTAAAGCTGAGAAAAAGTTCAAACATTATCAAACATTAATCAGGGCCAATGAGAATAAATAGTTCCAAACAATCTTTAAATTATTCATTTTTTTTGATCAAAGAGATATTTAATGTTAAATGGATACTTGATTATTTGAAATATGAATATATATATTGGCTGAATTGGGCGCCTTTGATATTGACGGCGATGTGGACTACATTCTACCAGTTCGGAAAATTTTTTAAAAACAGTCAAAAAAAATCCGGATTGCACAAGAGGCAGGGTGTAATTGGACTTGATGTATTTAAACTCGAAACTAAATTCAGTTTACATACTCTCTTAATGCCTGTATCTATTTGATTCTGGGAAATGAATATTTGAATTGTAAAACTATTAATTAAAATCGAGGAAAGAAAAATGATGGTATTTTTTGACTGCGAAAGAGGTAGCGGTAGAGTTGATGCAGTAATGTTTTTAAGTGATGATAGAGGTAGCGGCAGGATTGACACTATGATGAACACAAATTCATAGATAGCCTTCGCTTTCTGCAAATTGACGTAACCTAGGTATACACTGACGCTGGTAAAAACTGCTTAACGTCGAAACTGTTAATCCGTATTCGTTCGCTAATTGCTTCCAACTAACTTCTGGTGGTAAACGTTTCAAGATTAACACCTGACAATTTACATCGGGTCGTCCTTGAATATGAGTTTGACGCAAGTCACCTAATATATCAGCTTCTGCCCACAACTGAACATTTTCTAAAATAGGAGGAGCGTCAGGAGGTGCAGCAATATTGTCAACAGGGTCATATATATCACTCTTATCACCCGAAGCTAACTGCTGTATGCCCAAAGATGCTTTTCTGATATTGTCTTCTTGTGTTTTTAGGTACAAATCTTGTAACCTATGCTTTAAGTACGCATTCAACCACGTTATAACCGTTCCCCGGTCAGGGTCATAACCCTCACAAATATTTCGGCAGAAATATAACCAAGTTTGCTGTAAAGCGTCTTGATAATAAGAAGTATTTTCTCTCCACAGTCTGACGGTAACTAAACGAATAATTTGCGTCAAAACTCTAGCTCTTTGTGGACTTCCGGGTGGATGTCCACAAGCTTCTTCAACTAATCGACGTAATTGTTCCTCCAATCCACTCATGCAATAGTTCAAGCCAAACGATGCTATCTGAGTATTGCTTATGGTCTGCATAAGTAATGTTACCCTTGATGGTGATATTACCTGTTTGATGAGAAAAGGGGAAGGCTTTAGTTCTTAAGATTGGTTTTTTTGCTTGATTTTTCGACGAATATCCCGAATATTCCAATTAGTGAGTTTTGCTAGGGTTTGCGCTTCAAGTTCATAGCGTTCGTTTAAACTACGCTTATATTTTCGACCCGCAGCGCATTTCGCTTCACCCGTAAAGGAATGTTGAAGGATGTAACGTCCTTGGAAATTTTCTTTATTTGAAGTTTCTTGGAATATCAAGTCTTCAGGAAACTTATCGCGTGTGTAGCGAACATGCAACCGGGTAATGAAAACGTTATTACTTTTATCACCCCAAAATACACCAGCGTCTTTTAGTTCAGAATTACTCAAAGGTTCAGCAGAACAGGGATCACAGCTTGCCATGTCCCAAGCATATTCAAGAAATGCGACTTTACGGTCTTCTTTGGTGTAAGAGGTTTGAAACATCGACTTGTAAAAATCTGCAAATTCTTCTTTCACAAATACTGGAATGTTGACATCACTCGGAACTTTGACCGTTCGATAGTTAGTAATTTCAGCTTGTCCTTGTGGAGAAAGTATATACACTATCAAATCTTGTTCACTCAAAGCGTTCATCATCCCCAAACGAATTGGCAGCATGAATTTGGGAGAAGTGTAAGATATTTGTAATGGACGTAAATATTGATAACCACTTTCTTCAAACTTATCGATATTTACCTTTGCCACGAAGAACTTCATTTTTTGGCGAATGTAAGGTTTGAGTAATGAAGAAGCTTCTCGTGGAATTTTATAACCGTTACGGTTGAGCCAAGTTTGTAAACCTCCTGATTCTTTGGCGCCAAGAATCAAAATATCATACTCCCCGACACTATACCGTGCTTCCACCGTCACACCTAAATCTCCACCGCGTGCGCTACGAGCAGATGGTGGTAAAGGCATTGGTAGGGGTCTTAGTACATCGCGTTCTCTAGGATACCTTTGCTCACATGGGTCAGGGTCAAAATATTCAACTAAACGGGGAGCGCTAAAAGCATCTAAACGTTCGATAATCTTAGGCTTACCAACAATTACTTGTTCTTTTTGCAACACAGTTGGTACAGGAACAACAATTGCAAAATCTTTGACTTCACCTTGAAAGTCATTTGCCATTGTTAACACAGTTTTTTTATCGTCTCTCGCAATGACTACCTGTGATGCTTTGTTATATAGTTTGGTATCAGCTTTAGCTACGTAAAAACCACAAAAAGCCCAAGCAGCAGGTGTAAAGCATAATAGTGCAATACACAAAACAAATAGCGTCATCAAAAATTTTAATTTCATAACTCTGCGCCTCCTAACTTTTTACTCAGCACTCAACACTTTCCACTTAAAAGAGTGTCCTTGAAACAAAGTATCAAACCATACTGTGGTGGGAGCAAGAGCAAATAACGCCCAAAAAACAGCGGTAGATAAATAAAAGTAGTTACGTAAAATAAAAGTAAGTGCGGCAATACATAATGCCCAAGTAACTCTGCCGATGGAGGTATTGGGTATTGAGCGAGGGTCTGTCACCATAAATAAAGCAAACAATAATAAAGACCCACTCATTAAACGATGCCCAAATACATCCCAAGTCCATTCAAGCCAAAAATTGCGAACAGCTTCAAGTAAACTATAGGCGCCTAAAAATGCAGCACTAGTATCCCAACGGCCAACGCGCTTGAGAACCATACCTCCACATCCAGCAAAAATTATTGCATACCACCAATCTTCACCCCACTGTCCAGGTGACACCCAAGCATCATTTGTAAATACTAAAGCTGTAATAATGCCAAAGTTTGCCGGGTTGAAAAAGTGTTTATCACCAACTTTAAATACAAATTTACTTGCAATAGCACAACTTGCTGCAAGTGCCATCGTTGTCCAATGGTCTACACGCAGCAGCAAACTAAGTCCTAAAGAAGTAATTAATGCACTTTTTAGCGATTTTCCTACGGGTGATTCCTTACTGAGAAAAAAAGACATTAAGAATTGTGTAACTAAGCACGTGCCAGTAGCTACACAAATAACTTCAGGTTTTAATGTCCAATCTCTGGCGCCTATTCCCAGTATTAGAAATGAACACAGAAATAGAATTTGATAATCACGAGGGTCTTTAAAGTAAATTGCTAGCCACTTCACAATATACAAGCCATGTAGTTGTTTTAATCTACATGGCTTGCATTCAAAATTACTTATTCGTTACAGATTTTGTTACAACTAGCTGTTTAATTACCTGCTCTTTCCAGGTACTTACGTACACCATCGCTCATTTGGACTAAACTTGGTTTTATTTTGGCAGCGAGAAAATCTTCGACGACACGGGCTATTTGACCTGTAATAAATGCAGGCGCCCCATGAATTTGATTGGGGTCTATATTGAGTTCGCCTCGACTTTGAATAATAGTTGAATCACCATCTTCTATAAAAGTATTTTTACCTATACAAGAAACAGCTTCAGTAAAAGCGCGCGTTTCCAGGCGCCAATCTAGTGTAAATTTTGATTCATCCCAGACATCGTGTTCAAGCCAAGACAGCATATCATCGCTAAGTAATGCTCTTGCTGCCAACGGAATTTCGCCACCACCATGCCACTCGTTGACTATATATATAATGTTATCTGCTTCACGTCGGGACTTGACGTTAATAGTGCGAATATCTGGCACATAACGAACTAATTCCGTTATTTTGTCCCGGTAGGTAGTATATACAATTTGGCGTGGAAAGGGAACTCGGTTATCGGTCGAAATTTTCATCGGTGACAAATTAATAGTATAAACAGCCAGATAAATAACAATTAACCATTAACGAGAAACAATTAACAACTAACCGTTGAGAATATTTAGATTTTGCTACGGTAGTATATTTATCCAATTGCGATTATCGCATCATTTATATGCGTAAATTGCAAGTGAACAGCACAATTGGCTTGAGACGAAATCAAAACACTTGTACATAGTGCCATAATGATGAGACTCATGGGTTTATTTACTTACG
Source organism: Calothrix sp. HK-06 (assembly GCF_001904745.1). Taxonomy (GTDB): domain Bacteria; phylum Cyanobacteriota; class Cyanobacteriia; order Cyanobacteriales; family Nostocaceae; genus Dulcicalothrix. The sequence goes on along the minus strand of NZ_MRCD01000086.1, from coordinate 16,186 downwards.
CACAAATGCAGAAAAGCAGCGGAGAGCGATTTATCGTCCTAGCACGCCTTTCTGCAATTTCATTTTATTGTGTATCAAAAGCATTTTTTAAGTTCTGTAGACCAGAAAACAATGCTGCTCAAGCCTAAGCATACGATTAAATCGGTAGCCGAGAGTGGTGTAGTTGAGAAGATTCGCGCGAATTCGGGAACGTAAATGATTACTAGCTGCATAAACAGCGTGAGTGTAACTGCCATTAACAGTAGTTTGTTTGAAAATAATCCAATTCTGAACAGCGATTCACGTTCGGAACGAGTTGCTAAAGCATTCCCCATTTGAGACAGAGTGAGAACTGTAAGTAACATAGTCTGCCAGTTTGCAGCGCCACTTTTAAAGTAAAAATAACCTGTGGCTAAAGATACAGTTCCCAACAATAATCCTATCCAAAGAATATCTTTGCCCATACCCCGACTAAAAATATTTTCATCATGTGGGTATGGGGAACGATTCATTATATTACGTTCGGGTGGTTCCAAACTCAAAGCCAAAGCAGGTAATCCATCAGTAGCAAGGTTAATCCAAAGTATTTGCATTGGTAGTAAAGGTAATGGCATTCCCAAAAAAGGAGCAATCAACATTACCAAAAGTTCACCAATATTGCTACTTAACAAGTACTTGATAAACTTACGAATATTATCGTATATTACTCGTCCTTGCTTCACTGCTGCTACAATACTGGCGAAATTATCATCTAGTAACACAATATCAGCAGCTTCTTTGGCAGCATCAGTACCGCGTAATCCCATCGCTATCCCAATATCTGCTGTATGGAATGTTGGAACATCATCAATTCCATTACCTGTTATAGCAACAACATGTCGGCGCCGCTTTAAAGATTTAACGATTGCCAGCTTTTCTGTAGGTGATACACTTGCATAAACCGATACCTTCTTGAGCCGATACGTTGATTTATTTTTTAATAGATTATTGAATTGACTACCAGTAACAACGCGCGCTTTTGTATTAATATTTACTTCTTTCGCAATATGAATAGCTCTGAGGGGATGTTCGGGTGTAATCATAATCGGACGAATACCCGCGCGCTTGCAATTTACAACAGCACTCCGAACTTCAGGACGTGCGGAGTTGTTCATTCCTGTTTTACCAGAACCAATTACTGTCACAAAACCAAGTGTTTCAACACAAGAGAGGTTACGAACTAGGATACGTCTTTTGAGTAGAGAACGGGCGCCGAGAGCAAGAGCAATTGCAACGACAGCAGGTAAACCTTCAGGTAAAGCAGCGACAACTAAAGTAATTGCAGTCAGAAACATTAATTTTGGGTCTTCACCTCGCAGCAATCCGAAAGTGAGAATAATTCCCACAATAGAAAAAACAACTATGGTAAGTGTTCGTCCGAGTTTTTCTAAACGAAGTTGAAGCGAAGTTGGGCTGGTTGCGGCAGTATGATTAGTAATGCATCCAAATTTTGTGTTTACTCCAGTTTCGGTGACAATAGCTTTAGATTGTCCACATCTAACTACTGAACTTTTATAAATCGAGCCTGTGGAGACAACATTCCTACTTTCTTCGACTTGGAAATTTTGGCTTTCTAATACTTGACAGTCAGCGGGTACAATATCCTCAGTTTCAAGATAAATAATATCTCCTGGCACCAAGTACAAGCCAGAGATTTCCTGAATATAACCATCGCGAAGTACCTTAACATTGGGTACTGATAATTTTTTGAGAGTCATAATTGCTTTTTGTGCGCGGTACTCTTGAGTAAATCCCAAGCAACAAATCAGCACAATCATCGCGATGATTCCCACCGCTTCTTTATAATCTCCAAAAATCGGGGTAATTATAGCAGATAAAATAAGGACAATTACTAACGTTGCGCTAATCTGCTCCCAAAGAATTTGCTTTATTGAACGCAGTTGTTCAACTTGTTCATTGTTTCCATATTTTTTGAGCCGTAAGTTTGCTTCACTAGTTGTTAATCCATCAAATGCATTACTGTGAAGTTTTTGCAATATTTGTGTTGTATCCAATTCGCACAAATTGCTCATAGCACACCCCCCCCTTTATAGTAAAATAGTTAGCGGTATCAAATATGACTATTTTTGGCATGTCAATATGACCCCATGATTTATAACATCATGAACACGTTGTTGTAGAGACGTGACATGTAACGTCTATACATTTTGTAATTTTCCTTTTCTTGTAGGGCCATTCTTTAGAACAGGCAAGGATGCCCATTCAACAATATGGAGAATTAAATTTTTGGAAGCTTTTTATTTGCTGACATGATGCTATCTATGGGATTAGACTTTATCTACTACTTCGCGCGCTGCTTGACGTTCGATTCGGAAAGTTCGGCTCTAGCTTCTGCGACAAAATTTCCTCAAGAGCGTCACTAGCTCCAGTAATCAATCCTTTACTTTCGGCGTAGACAATAATTCCACTTTTAATAGCTGTCTTGGTTAAAGATTTACCAAAACGTGCGAACAAAGGAACTGAAGCCGATAGAACACTAAGACCCTTGGTGATATTTTCAAGGTTAGGCATAATTTTAAATATTGCCATGAGTTTTACCCCCTTGAAGTGTGAAACTTTAGTTTAACACCAATAAGAGAAAAAACTGATTTTTAATTATATAAACTTTTTTACAGATGCTGAAAACATGAGCGAGCTATAGGTTTACCTTTTAAGAAGTGGAACCATATCAAGTTCTTCCCAAGGTAAATTTTTTAAATCGTCTCTACCAACGTGACCGTAAGCAGCAAGTTTACGATAAAATCCTCCATCGGTAATGGCAGGTAGTGCGCGTAAATTAAATTTACGAATAATGCCACCCAAGCGAAAGTCGAAGTGTTCTTCTAAAATAGCAGCAATATCAGCATCGGGGATGGCGCCTGTTCCAAAGGTTTCGACTTGAATACTAACAGGACGTGCAAGTCCCATCGAGTAAGTAACTTGCACCTCACATTCCGAAGCGAGTCGAGCAGCAACGATATTTTTTGCAGCGTAACGGGCAGCATATGCACCCACTCTATCAATACGAGTGGGGTCTTTACCACTTAATGCGGCGCCGCTATGGCGTGAATATTCACCATAAGTGTCAATAGCGTTTTTGCGGCCTGTTAAACCAGAATGTACAGATGGCCCACCAATAGCGAAAGACTGATCACAGTCAATGAAAATACGAGTATAATTATCAGGTTTAATAACTTCGTCTTTAAAAACGTAATCAATGACCGCTTCTTTAATCTCTTGCTGTGCGACTTGTGAGCTAGAGCGCTGATTTTGACTAGCTAAAATAGAAATGCTGTGAATGCGATGAGGTTTACGATTACTATATTCAACCCCCACTTGAGTTTTACCATCAGGGGCAATATAAGATAATATTTTTTCTTGACGCACCGTTGTTAAACGATGTGCTAATTTATGCGCCAACCAAATCGGTAAAGGCATAAAAGTTAAAGTTTGATTACAAGCAAACCCAAATACCGTAACCTGGTCTTTTACAGGTATTAGATCTAACTCTTCATCAGATAATTGTCGCGCGTCCCAATACCGATAACCACTATAAGGTAACTCCTTCAAACTCGTAATAATACTGCAAGTGTTAGCATTAAAATCAGGGTCATTGTAACCAACTTGTTTAATAACTTGGCGAGCAATCTTAGTAAAATCAACAACAGCATCCGACTCAAATCGAGCAGCAATAAATACAATAGCCGTAGCTACAGCACACTCAGCAACAACTCTTGAATAAGGGTCGCGTTGCAAAAACTTATCAACAATTGCATCACTAATTTGGTCACAAAGCTTATCCGGGTGTCCTTCAGTAACAGACTCGGAGCTAAACATAAAATCTTTTTTCATTTTTATTATCTAAACATGCGCCATGAAACAAACCCATTCGTAATAAGCACGGAGAGTACTTAACCATAAACACACTACCAGACAATTTCGTCGCAACCGCCGCCTCCCACCCAATACCTTCCAAAAACAAATGCATCGCGACTCAATAGGGGAATAACCTCTTCAGAAACGTCAAAATTGTGTGACAGCAGCATTCGTCCTTGAGTCGCCATAACCTTGTCTTAACCTTAAACAATCAACATCTAAAATACCATTGCGCGGCACAATCACGCACGTAGTATCACGATTCGGTTTATGCTATTATCAAGTGCTGCCAATAACTAGTAAAATCAGGGTTAGAGAGAGGAAAATTAAAGCATGGTAGCCGCTCAGACCAAATTTGATGTTGCAGCACTCGAAGCTGAGTACAGTCAAAAATCACCACGGGAAATACTCAAATTTGCCCTTGAAAGTTTCGATAATATCGCGATATCTTTCAGCGGCGCCGAGGATGTGGTACTAATTGATATTGCTTCAAAAATCACAAAAGACTTCCGTGTATTTACTTTAGACACCGCGCGTCTACATCCAGAAACCTATCAATTTTTGGAGGAAGTCCGGAAGCATTACGGCATAAAAATAGAAGTTATGTTCCCAGATGCCGCCGAAGTGCAAGCAATGGTTGAAGAGAAGGGAATGTTCAGCTTTTATCAAGACGGTCACAAAGAATGCTGTGGTATACGTAAAGTTAGACCACTACGTCGTAAACTCAACACCCTTGATGCATGGATAACAGGTCAGCGTAAAGACCAAAGTCCCGGTACTCGCAATGGTATACCTGTTATTGAAAAAGATGGCGCCTTCTCAACCCCAGACCATGAGTTAATCAAATTTAACCCATTAGCAAACTGGTCATCAGCCCAAGTATGGGAATATATCCGCGCACTAGGAGTACCTTATAATAAACTCCACGAACGCGGGTTCATTAGTATTGGTTGCGAGCCCTGCACAAGAGCAGTATTACCCAACCAACACGAACGCGAAGGTCGCTGGTGGTGGGAAGAAGCAACGCAAAAAGAATGCGGTTTACACTCAGCCAACGTCAAAAACCCCTAAATTTGCAACGGATACAACGTATGTAACGGATGGTTAGTTCGTGCAATTAGGCGCCGATAATGTAGAGACGTTACATGTAACGTCTTCTACATAAGTTGTTGGGTTAAAGTTGAATGGGCTTTAACCCTTTGCCTGGGTCTTTAGGTAAATTAATAGTCGGTTCAGAATAATGCTGAGTACGAGCAAGTAGTAAAACCGGGGTAGGTTCTTTAAATTCTTGTATAGAAACAGAAGAAAGCAGAGGAACACCCACCCATGACTCTAGCTCTTTACCGTATTTTCTGAATTATCTCCTTGTAAGTAAGTGATAATAACTGAGTTTTCATGTGGTTTGGGTGTATCCCATTGTTCTAAATCTTTGTGCCACGATGAAAAAACTTTTACTATTCCTTCTCCTGTACAATATTTGATTAATCTATTTCCAACATCAACAGCTACCTGCACTCCAGATTTTTGGGTTTGTTGCTCGGTCTGTAGATGAATTAATTGTGAATGTTTATACAAATTAGACATAGGTTTTTTGGTAGCACCTGCGCGCGATAGTTAATTTCCACAACAATTTACCCTGAACTTCGGAGTCGATTTTTTCCAACGACCCATAAATCAAGGGAACAATTTGTTATAGAGTTGATACAAAACTAAAATTATTGGTTCTTTACCAGAGCCGTTTTATAGCATAGCAGAGCGGTTTTACTATTTATTGTTATCTAACACACACTAGGTAATAGTTATAATTACGGTGCCTTCATAAGAACTCGTTCTTATACTTGGTGGCGCCATTTTTATCTTTTTTCAACTTGTGGAGCGCTTATTTTAAATACAACTTTTTCATTTTTCATTATTATTGTGGTCGTAGGTTGGGTCGAACGTAGTATTAACAAAGTTGTCCCCAAGGGAAAACCCAACATTAGTGTTCAATGCCGACGGTATTCTAGTTCAGTAGTGCTAAATGTAATAAATACTACTATTGTATCCTATCTATAAAATTGTTTGCGTATATTTACTATTTTGTGCTACATATATTTATACAAAGATACAATTGTCAAAATTTGATAAATAGTGCATCTAGACTAAAACTCCAGAGTTAGTAAGGCTGGAGACTTGAGGTGTTATCTTGGGTGTTGCGTAGATTTGGGTAGGTTTACTCAATATTTAAACTTTGCAATCAGTTCGATTTAATCGAATATTGGAATTAACCTTATATGAATAAGTCTTGTTCTATTTTCTTTTATGAAGGTTGGCTTTCTGCTGCCCCTACGGTGATAAATTTAGCAAAAATTTTGGCAAACATTGGTAATCAGGTTACCATTTATACAAGAATCAATCCAGATTATAGTCTTCGTTGTAACTTAGGTAAAGATATTACAATAGTTTACTTGGAAAAGCCAAGTTTTATAGCTTCTATTAGTCGCAAACTAAAAGAAATACAATTAGGTGGCACGGCAACTGATTTATTAGATTTAATTGCGTTTGCGATTCAAATTTTACTTTGGAATTTGAAACATAAGGGGTATTTAAATCGTTATGTATCTATAGGTATTGATACAAATGGTTCAATTATTGCTTGGATTGAATCTATGCTGTTAAAAAGTCAGCTAGTTTATCTTTCGCTAGAATTGACTATTGGGCACCAATTTAACAAATTTGATAAAGCTAGATTATTTTTAGAACGTTTAGCTTTTAAAAAATCGTGTTGTGTATTAATTCAAGATGAAGATAGATTTGAATATCTTTGTAGCCAAAATGAATACAAACATCATCAAGCTTTTTATTTACCAAACACAGTTACTTTTAGTAAAAGTGTAGATGACGACAAGAATAAAAATTATTTGAGAGAGGTACTTCAATTAAATCAAGAAGATTATCCATATTTAGTTACCCACGCAGGAATGATATGTGATGCTGTTTTTTCTAAGGAATTAGCAAATGTATTCAATCATGTTAATAGTGGATGTGCATTAATTTATCATGACGCGCGCCAAAGAAGCTTGGATGAACCTTATATTCAGTTATTAAAAGATATAAATTCAACTAACCTCTTTTTATCTCTAAACCCATTACCATATGAGGAAGTATATAAGATTTTTAATGCAGCTACTATTGGTGTAGCTTTTTATAAAGGAATTGATGAAAACTTTGCCAATATTGCTAAGGCATCGGGTAAATTATCTGCTTACTTGCAATGTGGTAAACCTGTTATTATGAGTAACTTAAAATCTTTGGTTGAGCTAAATACTAAATATAAATTTGGGAAAGTTATTCAAGATATTTCTTGCCCTAAAGAAATAAATACAGCGTTAAAAGATATTTTAAGTAATTATAAATTTTATAGTAGAAATGCTCTGATTTGTTTTGAACAAGAGTTTATGTTGGATACTAAAGTTGAGCCATTTTTAAAGTTTATCAATGCTGGATAATTTAGGCTTATATTTGTTTAATTTTATTTAATTTTGTTTATACATTTATGTCAGATACTGTAGTGCAAATTGAAAATCTAGGAAAAAAGTATATTTTATCGCATAAAGACGAAGGTTATAAAACATTTCGTGATACGGTAGCTAATGCTGCAAAATCGTTAGTAAAAACATTCAAAAGCTCTGGTGAAAGTAATAAATTAAGTTCTAACCGTGAAGAATTTTGGGCACTAAAAGATGTTTCGTTTGAGATTAAGCAAGGTGAAAAAGTAGGTATTATTGGACGTAATGGTGCAGGAAAGTCTACACTACTCAAAATTATTAGTCGAATTACTGAACCGACGAAAGGAAGTATTCGTATTAAGGGACGAGTTGCTAGTTTGTTAGAAGTTGGCACAGGTTTTCATCCTGAGTTGACGGGTAGAGAGAATATTTTTCTAAATGGCGCCATTTTGGGAATGAGCAAGGCAGAAATTAAGCGTAAATTTGACCAAATTGTTGCTTTTTCAGAAGTTGAGAAGTTTTTAGATACACCTGTAAAGCGTTATTCATCAGGTATGTATGTACGGCTAGCTTTTTCTGTAGCAGCACATTTGGAACCAGAAATTTTGATAGTAGACGAAGTGTTGGCAGTTGGCGATATTAAGTTTCAAGAAAAGTGTTTGGGTAAAATGGAAGAGGTAGGAAAAGATGGAAGAACTGTATTGTTTGTAAGTCACAACATGGCAACAATTAATAATTTATGTGAAAAAGTTGTTTGGTTGTCTAATGGTTCTGTAAACATGATAGGCAAAACAGAACAAATAACAAAACATTATTTAGTTCACGGTGCCGAGCGCTCAGGTGAAGTTATAATTAAAAATAATTATGATTCAAATTTTTACTTTAAACGCCTGTCTTTACTTGATAGTCAAGAGAATATTAGATCAATTTTTGATGTAACCAAACCAATAATGATTGAATTAGAGTATTATGCAAATAAGTTACTAGATACAGAAATTGCTGTAGACATAAGGGATTCTTCTGGAGTTCTGATATTTAGCTTGCTTAGGTCGTCATCTATAAACAGTGAAGTGGCAGCAGGTAACTGCATTGCACGAATCGAAATTCCTGCTTTATTTTTGGCGCCAAGGACATATAGTATCGATATTGCTGCATATAAACCAAATGGTGAATTTTTTGCACACCATAAATCAATAGCTGTTTTTGAAATAGAAGAAACAGGAAGTCCTCTGGCTATATATCAAGGTGCAGAATGTGGTTTTATAATTGTAAATTTTCCTTGGGAAGAGAGAAAATAGTCATTACTTAAAATCTTTTTAAAATATTTATATAAAGTTTTTTAAAATTTAATATGTAAAAAGATAGAGTATTAGTGCGTATTAAATTATTCCTAAATAACTGTATGATTAACTTAAAAGAAATGGTTGAAGAAATTTTCTACCAAAATCAATTAATAGCTATAATTGTCTCTGGACAATTTAGCAAGCCAGGAATTCATTTTTTTACACCAAATGAACTTTCTCAGCAGCTAGCTTACATGCATCATCCCACTGGAAAAATAATTGAACCTCATGTTCATAATCTTGTGCCGCGTCAGGTACAATACACTCAGGAAGTTTTGTTCATAAGAAAAGGTATTCTGCGCGTAGACTTCTACAACAACCAACAGCATTATCTAGAAAGTAGAGTTTTGTCTTCTGGTGATGTAATTCTTTTAATTACTGGTGGACACGGGTTTGAAGTTATTGAAGAGGTAGAAATGCTTGAGGTTAAGCAAGGGCCCTACATCGGCGAAGATGATAAAACCCGATTTATGAGTGTCAAACCTTCTGGAACTAAACTAGTTGAGTACAGTACTGTATGAATCCTATTCCGGTAAATGAAATACTGCTGGACGGTAACGAAAAAAAATACTTACTTGAATGTATTGAGACTGGCTGGATTTCTTCAGAGGGTCCTTTCGTTAAACAATTTGAAGAACAGTTTGCCGCGCGCGTGGGGCGCCAATATGGTATTGCTGTTAGTAATGGCTCTGTTGCTCTTGATACCGCAGTTGTCGCTTTGGGAATTGGTAGGGGAGACGAGGTGATTCTTCCTACATTTACAATAATTTCCTGTGCAGCTGCTATTGTCCGTGCTGGCGCCATTCCAGTGGTGGTAGACTGTGAACCTCACACTTGGAATATAAATATTAATCAAATAGAGGAAAAAATTACATCCAGAACAAAAGCCATTATGGTCGTTCATATTTATGGACTACCTGTAGATATGGCACCGATATTATCTTTAGCCTCTAAATATGGATTACAAATAATTGAAGACGCAGCAGAAATGCATGGTCAAACCTATAATGGTCTCTCGTGCGGAAGTTTTGGCGCCATAAGTACCTTCAGCTTCTATCCTAACAAGCATGTTACAACAGGCGAAGGGGGAATGCTGGTAACGGATGATGAAGAGTTAGCAGTTCGCTGTCGTAGCTTACGCAATTTATGCTTTCAACCACAAAAACGCTTTTTTCATGAAGAACTGGGCTGGAATTTTAGGATGACTAATTTGCAAGCTGCTGTTGGAGTTGCACAATTAGAGCGATTAGAGGAATTTGTTGCTCGTAAACGTTATATTGGTCAACGGTACACCGAACTATTAAAAGATATTTCCTTCTTAGAGCTACCCATTGTAAAAACTGATTATGCCGAAAATATTTACTGGGTATATGGTGTAGTCTTAAAAGATAAAGTTCCCTTTGACGCAGAAGAAGCAATGCGACGTTTAGCTCAATATAAAATTGGGACTCGTCCTTTCTTTTGGTGTATGCACGAGCAACCCGTATTTCAAAAAATGGGTTTGTTTAATAACGTATCTTGTCCTATTGCCGAAAGAATCGCGCGTCGCGGGTTTTATATTCCCAGTGGGTTAGCAATTACCCCGGAGCAAATCAAACGAGTAGCTTCTTGCCTTAGAGAAATTTTTTCATGAAGAATATTATTAAGCAAATTCCATTCGTTAAGCGCTATTATCAGCTTTACAAAGAAGAGCAATATAAATCCAGATTTGCAACTGATTATTACGGTTGTTTCTGGGGAGTCTTTAACACATTTGATGAAGCTATACAAGCGGCACCTAAAGTTAAAACTGTTGGCTACAATAATGAGGAGCTAGCTCAAGAATACCAACAAATGTTAGAAGATAATAATTGGGAAAATCAAGGACGTAGCATTTTCTTATATGATTACCCAATGTTGTTTTGGCTCAGTTCGATTATTAATCAGGGCAAAACAAATATTTTTGATTTTGGTGGCAATGTTGGAGTTCATTATTACAGCTATACAAAATATCTAAGCAACACAAGTTTAAAATGGACAGTGTGCGATTTACCAGAAATAATTAAAGCTGGAAAAAGAATTGCGGAAAAGCGCGCTATTAAAGATTTAGACTTTACTAGTGAATTTGCGGATATTAAAAGTAAAGATATTATGATTGCGGCTGGAGTAATTCAATATATAGACAATTTAGCAAAGAACTTGTCAACTACTTACAAACCGCAACATTTATTAATCAATCGTGTACCATTGTATGATGGTGAGCAATTTATAACTTTACAGAACGGTGGTAAAGTTTTTTATCCTCAGTATATATTTAATAAAACCGAGTTTATTGACGGACTAATAAATATTGGTTACGAACTAATTGATATTTGGGAAGGTACTGGTAGTTGTATCATTCCTTTCCACCCAGACAAATCAGTTCATAGCTACTCTGGATTATACTTAAGGTTGATGAATTAATTATGACAATATTTAGTAACTATGCTCGCTATTACGACTTAATCTACCGTGATAAAGACTATATTGGAGAAGGTAAATTTATTCATAGTCTAATTCAAACTCATGCACCAAATACCAAGAGTATCTTAGAACTAGGATGTGGTCAAGGAAAACACGCTTTTGCTCTAGCTGCCAATAACTATCAAATTCACGGTGTAGACTTAAGTCAAGAAATGCTACAAAAAGCTAATAATTCTCTCTCGTCACTAAATAATAATTTAGCTTCTCTGTTGAAATTTTCACATGGAGATATTCGTGAAATCAGACTTAATCAAACTTTTGACGTAATCCTCTCACTGTTCCATGTAATTAGCTACCAGACAACAAATGAAGATTTACTTGCAGCTTTTACTACAGTGAAAAAACACTTAAACCCAGGAGGAATTTTTATTTTTGATGTTTGGTATGGACCTGCCGTACTAACAGAAAGTCCTACAACTAGAATTAAACGTGTAGAAGACGACAAAATTCAAGTAACACGACTTGCAGAACCAGTAATTTACCCAAATAAAAATTTAGTAGACGTTAATTACCAAGTCTTTATTAAAGATAAAATTACTGAAGCTTTTGAAGAATTGCAAGAAACTCATAAAATGCGCTATTTATTTGAGCCAGAAATTGAACTTTTATGTCGTGTAAATCAACTGGCGCCTATAGAAAGCGGTGAATGGATGACAGGCAATAAACCAGGTTGTAATACCTGGGGCGTATATTTTGTTGTGCAAAATTAATATAACACACGTATCTTGTGCCCCGTCTGTTCTCAGATGTGCAGTTAATCATTTTACCAATCATAATCTGTACAATCAATTTCCTCCGAAGTTTCCACACATCTAACTTTAATAATCGTTCCTAGAGTTGTGCCACTAAATTTATAGATGTAACTTCCAATACATCCTAGTTTTTGCTCAATTGATTGCTGCCATTCTAAAAGAGTTGTGTACTCTGTATCGCTAATTACACCAACAATAACATCACCTACAGCATCAAAATCTGTAAGGTCAATTTCATCACCAGACACATTATTTTTAACCTTAAATATTAAGCTATTAGGTGTTGGCTGAAATATGTTATCGTAGGCGCCACCAATTGCTCCATAATAAGCACACGGTTCACCACGTTCTAAACTTGAGTTAATTGCTTTAGTTGCAAATTTGCGTAATCTTCCTGTTTCTAGTTGTTGTTTGGCAATTCGTTCTTCTAATTGTTGGCGCCAATGATGTATTTTTTTAAGTTGTGTGACGCTGGCTTTAAAGATAAGTTGATTTGACTCTAACATAACTTTTTGTAATATAATTATTTACACACACTTTCTATTTTAAGTATTAATGGCACAACCTGTAGCAATCGATTTGTTCGCTGGAGCGGGGGGTTTCGGTTTAGGCTTTAAGATGGCAGGGTTTTCTGTTCCGGTTTCACTGGAAGTTGACGCTTGGGCTTGTGATACATTGCGTTATAACCATCCAAATATGGTAGTTATTCAAGAAGATATACGCAATTTTAATAGTTTAAGCAGTGTTACAAATATTTACTCTTCTAAGCCTGATATTATTATTGGCGGTCCACCGTGTCAAGGTTTTAGTATTGCTGGACCAGCAGTAAAAGACCCAAAAGACCCAAGAAATAGTTTGTTCCAAAACTTTGCTCAATGGATTACCTTTTTAGAACCCAAAGCATTTGTAATGGAAAACGTCAAGGGTTTACTTACACGCAAAAGTGCAGAAGGCGAAAAAGTTATAGACATTATTAAAAAAACATTTACTGAACTAGGTTATTTTGTAGAAGTGTGGTTATTAAATGCCGCAGAGTATGGAGTACCACAAATTCGCGAGCGTGTTTTTATCGTAGGCAATAAAACAGGGAAAGAATTAAAACCTCCTCGTAAAACCCATTCATTAGAGTTGGTTAATAAAAAAACTATTCAATTATCCGTATTTGACACTGTAAATTTATTACCTGCGACTACTTTGTGGGATGCAATATCTGATTTACCACTGCTTGAAGCACGTGAAGGTTTAGAAGAGCAAGCTTTTACAACAGAACCCCAAAACGAATATCAACACTGGATAAAAAATTATAGCAAAACCCTTTACAATCATGTAGCGATGGAGCATTCAGAACGATTAGTTGAGCGTTTTAAACATATCAAATGGGGCGAGTCTAGTTCAGATGTTCCAGAAGAACATGGAGCTAGGCGCCGTAGTGGTAATGGAGATCTATCAGGAATAAACTATGACCAAAATAATCGGCGTTTACATCCATATAAACCATCACATACAATTGCCGCTTCATTTTATGCAAATTTTATTCATCCCTTCCAACATCGTAACTTAACTGCCCGTGAAGGAGCGCGCGTACAGTCATTTCCCGACACTTACCGTTTTATGGGAAAAAAAACAGTAGTTTCTCATAAGCTACTACAAAGAGAAGAACGGCTAGATGAAAAATTTCTCTGCCAGTATAACCAGGTTGGCAACGCAATTCCTCCTCTCCTTGCTCAATGTATTGCATCTCACCTCAAAGAAAAATTACAGTTATGTCCACAAGCGATAGGAACCCATTAGTTCATGGCTCAAATTTAGAGCAAAAAGAAGCTCAAGTTAATTCAATCTGGAAAAGCGTTCATCATTCATCTCGCAGCACATCTTACAACTGATTTAAATATTAATATGTCCGATATAAATGTAGAATCGCATCGATTTGTAGGTTGGGTAGAGATGCACAAAAATTTGTAAATTTAATTATCAATCTCCAATGCGTCGTAACCCAGCACTTACCAATGATTACTTAATTGTTCGTATTTTATGGTTGTTAATGGTGCGTCACTGCACTTGATTTCCGTGCTTAGTGAGCGATTGTTTAGGCAGTGACGCACCCTACTTTAATATAAAACTTTCTCGGAGGTGAAAGTCAGGTTCGGCGCCTTTATGACTCAATGCCCAGTAACTAACATCACCATTTTTGCTTTTAATTACAGTTGTAATTGCTACTTCAATTGGTTGGTGTATAGAAATGATTTTATCTAGGTTGACATCGAGTGCTAAAGTAAAAGAATCTGAATTATGCTTTACGTCAAATGGAAGTGTTGTAAAAGCAGTTTCTTCTTGCATTCCTTGACGGTAGTTATCAAAGCGGTAGATATTCCAGTGTCCAGCAGGGGATAAGTTAAATTCCCAGTACCCAGGAGAGTTTTCGGCGCCAATAAAAAACTCGAAGCATGTGTCTTGCCAAAGTTCGTGTTTACGTTGGGGTGTTTCTGGTGGTGCAATATGTACTTGTTGAATATCACCTAGGAGGGTATAGCTTATAGTGAGCAAGTTCTCATGTCTGGCAATGTTACCTGTTATTTTCAGATTGAAAAGTGCCTGTGTAGAAGGAAATGGTTGTAGAGTAAAAGTATTTTGCATAAATCTTGTGGGGTAGGCATCCCTGCCTGCCTATTATTTGATATCCTTAATAATTTTCTGAATTGTTGCTTGTTGTGCTTCGATGCTTTCGGTGAGTTTAAATTGTACGAGCGCACGTGCTAAGTTATGTTCTGGATATTTGACTTTGAAGTAAACATTGCCTGCTAAATAGTCGGCAAAGAATCTTAACCCTAACTCGAATGCTATCAAGCGGATGGCATCGTACATATATATATAGTCATTCTCGGTCAGAAATTCTTTGGCTACAGATAGATACCCTTGGAGAATTTCTTTACATATATCAGTATCAAAAGTTATGCTTTGCCAATTTTCGGTTTCTTCACCCGCAGGGTTGCAGCCAGACCGCAAACAGTCGCCAATGTCATAATGCACTAATCCTGGCTTGACTGTATCTAAGTCTATTACACTAACTGCTTTTTTAGTACTAGTATCGAACATGACATTATTTATCTTGGGGTCGCCATGCATTAAACGTAGTGGTAGCTGACCAGAAGCTTTGGCATTTTCTAATATAGGCGCCAGTGAATAATGTTTTTCTACAAATTCTAGGCAATAATTTACTTCGGGAGTAGAAGTTGGAGTTGCAGTAGCTAAAACTTTGTTGTAGTGGTTTAGATAAAGTGGGGTAATATGAAACCCTTCGAGGGTGTTAGCAAGCTTTTGTGGTGACAGGTCACTTATGAGGTTGTGGAACATACCTAGCGCATAACCAATTTCTCTAGCTTGCTCGCCAGAGTGCATAATATCAAAAGATTCTGATGCTTCGATAAAACTAATCGCACGCCAAAACGAACCATTTGTATCACAGTAATGGTCTTGACCATCTTTGGTAAGTAAAACTTCAAGTACTTCCCAACGACGATTTAAACTCATCTTTTTTAGCCGTTGGCTAACATGCTCAGTAAAAATACGCATGTTTTGCATGACTAATTCAGGCTGGTGAAATACTTGTGTGTTAATGCGTTGTAGCATAAAATTCTTTTTGTTTAAGCAATTTTGCGTTACCAAAAAAGTATCATTTATATTACCACTGCCAAATGCTTGAACACTTTCCACCTGTCCAAATAGTGCAAATTGGTCAGCAATTATACTTAGATTTTCTCTTGCCTGTACTTTTATATTATTTGTCATATTCGTGTAATAAATATATCGCTCTCTCTATATTTACTGGGGAGCAAGTAAAATATATAGTATCGTAAGTACTGCATAAAGTTTTGTATCAAAATGCAGCAAATGCTTATTCTATCTGTATTAAATATTGAAAGCCACAACACATATAAAAATTTTATAAATCTTTATAAACTGCAATATTTTGACCATGTAACAAAACTCTGCTCAAGTCTAAACTAATTTCTTCGTCAAGTTATTCTTCAGTCTTACTTTGCCCACTAACTAAAGTGTGAAAATTTTCGTACTGTTTGAGCAGTTGCTGTAATTGTGTGGAGTAAGTCTTGTCAAGAATAAATGGCAAACTTAACATACCTATAGATATACCAAAAGTCAAAATCTCTATATATAAAGATTTATAAGTTTTACTTGCAACGCTTTGACT
>NZ_MRCD01000085.1 GCF_001904745.1 Calothrix sp. HK-06 | reverse complement strand
AAAACTAGGGGTACGCGCGCAAAATATTTCTCAAGAAGCCCGGTTTCTCGGACTAGTGCAAGATGTGAGATACCCGTTCCACAAGATGACAATTACACAAGACTTCAAAAAATTCTACAAGATATCCAAAAAATTTTTACTTTAACTGCATAAACTAAAAAACCTACCGTATAGGGTAAAAGAAGAGAGGTTCACACTTTTCAGTAGAAGAATGATAAACATAGCTTGATGTGAACCAAACTTTATACACACAACTTTACATTGGTCTAGGAGAAATAAATTATGGCTACTATCAACGGTAACTGGTACAGCGAAACCCTTTATGGCACTAACAGTAATGATGTTATTAAAGGCTATCCAACATCTGGTTATGGTTCTGGATATGACGACTATGACGGACAAGATACTTTGTACGGTTATGGCGGCGATGATATCATGTACGGTGGTAATGAAAATGACTGGCTCTATGGTGGAAGTGGTAATGATACCTTGTATGGTGGTTTGAATCCAAAGTATTCTGGTGATGATATCCTCTACGGTGAATCTGGTAATGACTCTCTTTATGGTGGCGCCGGCAATGACTATCTTGATGGTGGTACTGGTAATGACTGGCTCTATGGTGAAGAGGGTAACGACTTACTCTATGGTGGGTCTGGTAACGACTATCTATCAGGTGGTGCCGGTGATGACTTTGTTAACGGGTACCAAGCTTACAGTTACGGTGAAAAAGATACCTTAAGTGGTGGTGCTGGTAAAGATACCTTTGGACTCGGTTACAACGGTTCTTGGAGTGAAGTTGGTTACTACGGTGACGGTAAAGCTGGATACGCTACCATTACTGACTTTAAATATTGGGAAGGTGATAAAGTTCGCTTGGGTGGCAGCAAGAACGATTACACTGTTAAGTACAATGAAAACATGAGCGGTTCATCTACATTAGATACGACTTTGTACTATAAAGGTGACTTAATCGCTGTCTTCCAAGATAACACCAGCTTTGTACTTAGCTTGGATGCTACCTTCTAGATTTGAGTTAGAAGATTTCGTTTAATTTCACATCTGTAGAGACCGAATTAATTTGGTCTCTACGTGTCTGTGTGGTAAAAATATATCACCAAAATTGATGATATAGACCACTAATCTCAAAACTATGGCGCCTCTTTAAATGTGAAGACTTGTAAAATCTTGCGTAATTTTATCTAAAGACAATAAACGCAGAATAAAGTTTATATTTTTAAGTATGGTGGGCAACAGCCCACCTTACAAATAAGGAAATGTAAATTATTAGAAGCGCTGACATCAAAAATGAAAAATCAATCTGTAAATATTTACAAACTTGGTTTACACAGCTTAGGTAGTGTGATAATGTTTCTCGCTGCTTCCTACCCTGTGCTTGCAGATGTTACACCAGATGCAACACTCCCTATTAACTCAACAGTTTCAACTCAAGGAGCTATTAAGGTAATAGAGGGTGGAACGCAGAGGGAAAGTAATTTATTTCATAGCTTCAAAGATTTTTCATTTTCAGGGAATACAGCATTTTTTAATAATGATTTAAGCATTAAAAATATCGTAACGCGCGTAACGGGTGGGTTGCCATCTAATATAGATGGCATTATTAAAGCCAACGGTGCAGCTAATTTATTTATCTTAAACCCTGCAGGGATTCTGTTTGGACAAAACGCGCGTTTGGATATTGGTGGTTCTTTTGTTGGTACTACGGCAAATAGTATAAAGTTTGCAGATGGTACAACGTTTGCTGCTACTCCTAACTCTCAACCACTATTAACTATATCTACACCGATTGGATTACAATTAGACCAAAGTTCAAATAATCCGGTTGTAAATACTGGTGATTTAGCGGTTAATTCAGGACAAAATTTAACTTTGTTAGGTGGTGCGGTTGTTAATACTGGGCGCCTAATAGCACCAGGTGGAGAAATAGCTTTAATATCGGTTCCTAATGCAGCAGATATCAGCTTAGTAAATGGTAGTGTTACTGGGTTACAGTTGCAGGCAGAAGAAATAAATAAAGTATCACTATCACCGTTACTGTCTAACTTACCTACAAATACAAACGGTGAAGTTGAATTATTTGGACTTGCGATACCAAACCAAGCTGGGACAACTATCACGACAGGTAATATAGATGTATTGAGTCAACAGGGTGGAAGTGTAAAAATATTAGGTCATCAAGTTGGTTTATATCCCGGCGCCTTTATTAATGCGTCTGGTGATATGGGCGGTGGTAAAGTATTTGTCGGTGGGGACTATAAAGGTGGTGGAAGTTTCAATGCAAATGCAACTTATATTAGTCCAAAAGCTGTAATTCAAGCAAATGCCATAAATGCAGGCAACGGTGGACAAATTATTGTGTGGAGTAACCAGTCCACGCGTGCTTATGGAACTTTAGAAGCAAAGGGTGGAGTGTATGGCAATGGGGGTTTTATTGAAACCTCTAGCGCAAATTTTCTTGATGTTGCTGGTATTACAGTTAATGCGAGTGCAGCAAATGGTATGGGGGGAACTTGGTTGCTTGACCCACGCAATATCTTACTAGCATATCAAAATTATGAAAATGGTAGTTTTAACAGTGGAAATCCAAATGTGTTTACAGCTATAAGTGATAATGCAATTGTTGCTATTTATGATATTGAAACGCAACTTGAAGCTGGTACGAGTGTAACTATTAGCACAGGTAATACAGGAAATCAGGAAGGTAATATTTCATCAATAACAAATTCTGGTTTTGGACTTACAAAAAAAACTGCAAGTCCAGTAACTTTGACTTTACAGGCAGCAAATGATATTACGTTAGGGGGAGAAAATGGTTTTGGATTTAAATCACAAAATGGGGTGTTTAATGTAATTCTCCAAGCTGGAGGTAATATATCTATAACCAAAGGTGGTTTTGAAACTAGAGGTGGAGAATTCAATGCGAAAGCTGAACGTAATATATCTATAAATGAAGGTGGTTTTGAAACTAGCGGCGGAGAATTTAAGGCGACGGCTGGACGTAATATATTTATAAACGGGGGTAATTATCAAACTAGCGCTGGAAATTTTAAAGCAACGGCTGTAAGTAATATATCTATAGCCGACATTAGTATGCAAACTAATGGTGGAGAGTTTAAGGCAACTGCTGGAGGTAATATATCTATACGCAAAGCTGGCTTTCAAACTAATGGTGGAGAGTTGAAGCTGACGGCTGTTGATACAATTTCTCTTAAGGATTTAGGTTTTAATAGCAATAATATTACTGCCAATAACGCGGCGCCGATGCAATTGGAAGCAAATACAATTAATTTGAACGGTGCTGGTCTTAATAGTAAAACAGAAGCTTCGGGTAATGCAGCATCATTAATTATCAATACACCAAATTTAACTCTAAGTAGTGCAGGTATTAAAAGTTTAACTACTAGTGATGGTAAAGCTGGTGATATTATAATTACAAGTAATACGATTAAGCTACTTCAAGATGCAGGAATTGGAAGTAATACTGAAGGCGCCGGACAAGCAGGTAATATGACTATCAGCGCAAGAGAATTAAGTATAGAAAATCGTGGTGCTATTAAGAGTTACACATTAGGGTCAGGAAATGCAGGGACTATTAACATCGACACAGACTCACTATTTATGTCAAACGAAGTGGGAATAAATACCGATACAGGTAGAGTTGAGGCAAATCGACAAGAGCGTATAAAAGATAATACTGGCAATGCTGGAGTCATTAATGTTAGGGCAAATCGTGTTTTAATGACTAAAAATTCGGGAATAACAAGTGAAACTGCAAGCAGAGGACAAGCCGGAATAATAAACCTTAAAACAGACTCACTGGAATTACGAAACAATGCCAATATTACAACTAGTACCTTTTTTGATAGAAGATTTACCGGAAATGCTGGCGTAATTAATATTATAGCAAAATCAGTTCTTTTTGAGAATGATGTACCTGGAGTGAATAGCGGTTTAGGTAGTACAACGCGCGGTAGAGGCAATGGTGGTACAATTATTTTAAATACAGATACAGCAGTATTTCGCAATCGAGGTGGAATTGGAATTAGCACAGAAGGAGAAGGTAACGCTGGTACACTATTTTTAACAGCAAATTCTTTACTAATAGAAAACGGTGCTATCGAAAGTGAAGATAAAGGTACTGGCAGAGGTGGAAACCTCAATATTAAAGTGGAAGGAGAAATGGTTTTACGCAATAGTAATATCTCTGTTTCTGCAAAACCTAATTCCAACGTTAATTCAAACAATCTCGCCAGTAGTGCAGGTAATATTGATATACAAGCAAACTCGCTTTCCCTTGACCGAGGAATTATTCAAGGTGAAACAACATCTGGAAATGGTGGCAACATTGCCTTAGATATACAAGATATATTATCACTACGGCGCCAGAGTCGAATATCAACGACAGCAGGAACCGCTCAATCTGGTGGTAATGGTGGCAATATTGATATCAACACAAAGTTTATTATTGCTTATCCCAATGAAAACACCGACATTACAGCGAATGCTTTCAATGGTTCTGGTGGAAACGTGAAAATAGACGCTACAGCCATATTCGGCGCCTCACCACTGAGTAGAGAGCAGTTACAAAAATTACGACCAGGTGATTTAAATCCGGGATTTTTACGAACAAACGACATTACAGCAGTATCTCAAACCAACCCATCATTGACTGGCGTTGTAACTATTAACACACCCGATGTAGACCCAAGTCGCGGTTTAGTAGAGTTACCATCAGGTTTAGTAGATGCATCGCAACAAATAGCATCAAGTTGTGAACCAGGAGTTCGTGCGCGCGGTACTTCTTTCACTATAACTGGACGTAGTGGAATGGCGCCGACTCCCACGGAAGCATTACAAGCAGAAGTGCAAACAAGTAGATGGATAACATCAAATGCTGTAACTAGTAAACAAACTGGTAATATTTCTAGTACTACCAACAATAATATAGTCGAAGCACAGAACTGGATTAAAGATAAAGATGGTGATGTGGTGTTAGTCGCGCGGGCGCCTGCACAGATAGGTTTATTAGGTTCTCGTAATTTGGGCAACGGATACAACGGATGTAACGGATGAGAAGTAGGGTGCGTAACGTCATAACAATATTTCAACGAAGCAAATAATTTTGTAGCGTTACGCACCATCAATATTGTTACTACCACCTGCATAATTTATCAAAATGGTCGTATAAAGCTGTGTAAGGGATGGTACTGATATCAAAATCATGGTGTCCCTTCAAGTGTGAAGACTTGTAAAACACTACATTAACTCGATTTGCTATACAGATATTTCTGTAGAAGTAAGTTTATCAAAGCTAAAGAGCTAAAGAGGATAAGTTATGCCGAGATCTACAAGCAAGCCAGTTTGGGGTAGAACAGGAAACCCAGGGCCAGGTTTTTATTACGACTTTGAAATTCCTTCTGGTAGTGAAGATTTTATTGTAGACAGTGCTGGTAAAGCTAATATTCCTGTCAGAATATACAACGATAAAATGAGCGATGGGGATAATATTATTGCTTTAACGGTTGATACTTCTACCGTAGGCTTTAACCAAGAAATTTATGAATTTCAAGAAAAAAATGGTTTAGAACTAGCGAATGATGGTTCACCAATTTATTCGAGCGATCAAACTTTTCCAATTGGACTAAATACGACTTCTACAACGCAGACTGCATATGTACTAATCTATGATGATGAAAATCCTAGTCGTAAAACGAAAGGGGATAATTCAGCAAATAACATTAATCTAAAAGGTGCTAGCAATAATGATACTAGCAACGATACAGTACTAGCAGGTGCTGGAGATGACATAGTAGATACAGGTAAAGGTAACGATATCGTTTTTGGGCAACAAGGTAATGATAAGATTTGGGGTAGAGAAGGGAATGATTACCTTTTCGGTGGTGACGGCAATGATTACCTCAACGGTGGTGATGGTAAAGATTATATAGATGGTGGTGCTGGCGCCGATACAATGGAAGGTGGTAATGGTGATGATACCTACATAGTTGATAACGTTAACGATAAGATAATTGACTCACCTGGAACAGGAGTAGAAACAGTTAATTCTTCTGTAAATTGGATATTGGGAGCTGGGTTAGATAATCTTTACTTGATAGGTAATGCTACTCAGGGAATAGGTAACAACCTCAATAACAACATTTACGGTAATAGCCAAAATAATACTCTTGAAGGTAAAGAAGGAAACGATAAACTAGAGGGTGGTGAAGGCAATGATTACCTAAACGGTGGTGATGGTAATGATATTCTAGATGGGGGATATGGAGCAGATACCTTAGAAGGTGGTTATGGCGATGATATCTATATAGTAAATGATGTCAACGACAAAATTATAGACTCATCTGGAACAGGTATAGAAACAGTTAAAGCTTTTGTAGATTGGACATTGGGTGCAGGATTAGATAATTTAATTCTGGAAGGGTATGGTAAACATAACGGCACTGGCAATAATCTGAATAACACGATTACTGGTAATCAATATGACAATATTCTATATGGAGGTGCTGGCAATGACATTCTTAGCGGTAAAGGTGGCAATGATACACTTATAGGTGGGAGTGGTGCTGATACTTTCGTTTTTGAATCTTTGACAGCAAATTATTTTCCTGCTAATACTTACCAAGAAGGTATTGATAGCATTACCGATTTTAATTGGGCAGAAGGCGATAAAATTCAGATTTCTAAATCTGGTTTTGGCGCCACTTCCACAAGTCAATTTAGCTATAACAGCAGCACAGGGGCATTGTATTTTGATGCTTCACCTAGTGATAGTATTGCGGCTATACAGTTTGCGACTCTTACACCTGGTACTAGTTTCATACCAGGCAGTGATATTAAATTAGTTTAAGGTGGAAGCAATTTTGAGCAGAGACGCGATTAATCGCGTCTCCACAAAATTAATTGCGCCTTTACCCATGATTATGATTTGCACGATAATTTAACAACGCCTTCACAGCAACTATAAATATTAGGCAAAATTTATGATACCTAACTCCTCTTTTGATCAAAAAAAAGCCTTACAGAGTTTTAAGCAAGTGAAAAAAACTTTGCAAACTTTGGCTAAATTTAAAATTACAAAAGAGGCATGTCTTATTTCTAAATCACTTCTTAGTCATTTTTGTATATCTTGTTTATTAACAATTACTCCATCGCAAGCGCAAGTAATTCCAGATGCAACTTTACCTAATGCCACCGTAGTAACTCAAAGTGATAACACAGCTATCATTACAGGAGGAACTCAAGCAGGAAACAACTTATTTCATAGTTTTAGTCAGTTTTCTGTCCCAACTGGAAATACAGCATCCTTTCAACATGACGTGGGTATTGCAAATATTATTTCTCGCGTCACAGGCACCTTTCCATCAAACATTAATGGTTTAATTGAGGTATTGCAAGCTGATGGTGCAGCAAGTTCAGCCAATTTCTTCTTAATTAATCCCAATGGAATTCTTTTTGGTAAAGATGCTTCCTTAAATATAGGTGGTTCATTTCTTGCTAGTACTGCTGGAAGTTTAAAATTTGCCGATGGTAGTGAGTTTAGTGCTATTAACCCTACAAATATTCAACCTCTGCTAACTATTACTGTTCCTATTGGCTTACAATTTGGCGAAAATCCAAATCGGATAGTTAACGAGTCTCTGTTTACAGATGCGAATGGTGTGCTTCAAGGTTTAGCAGTTAAACCAGGGAAAACATTAGCACTAGTGGGTGGTAATGTGGAATTGTCTGGAGGTTATCTTACTGCTTTTGATGGAAGAATAGAATTAGGTAGTGTTGCTAGTCCAGGGTTAATGAGTTTGAATCTGACTGATGTTGGTTTTATATTAGGATATGTAGGAGTTCAAAAATTTGGTGATATTCAGCTATCCCAAGCTTCACTGGTTGATGTTAGCGGCGATTCAAGCGGAGATGTAGTAATTAATACTAGAAACCTGCGGTTAGAAGGCGGTTCGCAAATTGGAGCAATGATTTATGGTAGAGGAAAAGGTGGAAACATAGTAGCAAATGCAAAGGAAACAATTGAATTAATTGGTACTGATGCAAATGGTGTTTACAGTGGTTTATTTTCGGAGCCAACACAATATGCTACAGGTGAAGGTACAAATTTGGTAATCTCTGCCAATAAGGTTTTCATTAGGGATGGCGCGCTTTTAAATTCCACTAATTTCGGTTCTGGAGTAGGTGGAGATGTTATAGTAACCGCTAAGTTAATAGAATCTACAGGCATTAATATTATATCAATTAAAGAACCCAGCGGTATTTTTGCAACCACACAAGGTATTGGCACAGCCGGGGATATTACGATAAGTACGCAGTTCTTGTCGTTACAATCAGGAGCACAAGTCTCATCAAGTACTCTTGGTTTAGGGCAAGGGGGCAACATAACTGTTAGTGCGATCAATTTTCTTACTGTTAAAGGTGTGCCAAATTCTGACACTGATAAAAGTAGTGGTATATTCGCGCAAACTTCTGGTCAAGAAGCTAGTGGACATATAAAAATTAAAACAGGTGAACTAAGCCTATTGGATGGGGGGCAGATTGCTTCAATCACCTTTGCTGATGGTTCTGCTGGAGAAATATTTGTAGAGGCTGACAGAATTGAATTAGCTGGGGTTGGTCTAACAACACAAGGAGAAGTTGTTTCGACACCAGAAAATCCTGTGAAAGCTAGTGGCTTACTAGCAAGTAGCGACCGTAACTCTTCTGGCAACGGCGCCTCTCTAACCATCAAAACTAACACATTAAACATGCGCGACGGCGCCATCATTCAAACTTCCACTCTAGGCAGTGGCGATGCTGGTAATCTTAGTATTACAGCAAAGGACATCTCATTAAATGGCGTTAGCAAAAATGGAAGTTTTCCTACTGCGATACTTAGTGCTTCTGGTGGGGTGACAGGTGGAAATTTCGTTGGGTTTCCAGAAGCGACAGGTAAAGGTGGTACTGTCAGCGTTACCACAGATAACTTAACTGTTCAAGATAATGCTCAAGTTGCTGCTAGTAGTCTCAACTCTACAACTGCTGCTCAAGGCGCGGGTAATCTTGATATTACCGCACGCAACATCATTTTAAAAAACGGTGGAAAAATTAATACGCAATCTAACTCTGGTGATGGTGGTAACATTGTTCTGAACATACAAGATTTATTACTCCTACGCAACAACAGTTTAATCTCTGCTGCTGCGGGAAATGCTGAACAAGGTGGTAATGGTGGTAACATTAATATTAATGCCAAAAATGGTTTTATTATTGCTGCCCTAGGTGAAAACAGCGATTTCACAGCGAACGCTTACACAGGTAAAGGTGGAGCAATTAATATTCAAGCACAAAGCATTTTTGGTATAAAACCACGTATGGCAATTGTGGGAAATACTACAAATGATATTGATGCTAGTTCAAAGTTTGGCACATCTGGTTCAATTGCAATTAGTACGCTTGTTGATGACCCTAGTAGTAGTTTAGTTGAGTTACCATCGGGTGTAGTCGATGCATCGCGACAAATAACATCGAGTTGTAACCCAGGTGTTCGTGCGCGCGGTAATTCTTTCACTGTAACAGGACGTTCCGGAACGGCGCCGACTCCTACCGAAACGTTACAAGCAGAAGTGCAAACTGGTAGGTGGATAACATTAAATACTGAGCATCCAGCTATCTCATCTTCCTACACTCCTACACACTCCTACACTCCAGTTATAGAAGCACAAAGTTGGGTTAAGGACAAGAATGGTGATGTGATATTGGTCGCGCAGGCGCCTGTACAGAGAGTTACATTGGCTTCTCGTAATTTGTGTAGGGTGCGTAACTAATTTTGTAGTGTTATACCAATTTAATGTGAAGCTGCATAGAAAAGAGCTTCCAGGATAAAGTTATAAGAGGAAACAGACATAACCTGATCAAGTGTTAGTTGGTCGAACAATTCTTGGATGCGATTGCGTAAATCCTGATAATCTTGAATAGTACTCACACATTGACAATCACACTATTAACAAAATTTAAAGCCAATTTCCAACTAATATATAAGGCGCCCAAAAACCAGGACGAGTATAATTAGGGTATTCTTTGAATAATTTTACTTGGGCACGACGTAAAGCTTCGGCTTTTGTCACTTTATTTTTAGCTAATTCACGGTAAAACTCGCCAATTAAGATAGCTGTGGATTTATCGTTAATATGCCACAGTGAAGCTAATGTACTACGTGCCCCTGCTTTAATAGATGCTCCCGCTAGACCTAGTGTGGCACGATTATCGCCCGATGCAGTTTGGCAAGCACTTAAAACTAACATTTCTAGGGTTTGCGCGCGCGTTTCTCCTTGATGACGCAGTAAACTATCGAACTGCAAGACGTTGATTGGACCATCGTTTGCTAGTATAAAAGTATCTTCGGGACGAGAACTAAATTGTCCGTGGGTGGCTAAATGCAAGACATTTAAGGGCGTTGTGTTTACGTTTTTTTCTAAGGTTTTGCTGGTAAAATCTTTGTCAAGCAGTTGTTTGGTAGATATTCCCGCTTGGGCAATTAGATTAAACTCAGATTTTATTCCTGGTAAGGGTGGAAATTTGGAGTATGCTTGTGGTGGCTGAACTAACCCAGCAGCTAGAACATTGAGTGGTTCTTTTGCTAAAGATTTAGGAGCAAGTAATTGCAGTCCTAAACTTAAAGCAACAGCATATTTTTCTACTAGATACTTTTGACCATCGTATAATGCTGCCATTGGTATATTTCGCAAGGCGCCATCTAGTATAAAAACGAGTGTATTGACTTCACTCTTCGCAAAATCTGACTCAATTTCTGGTCGAATTAACCAGCTATAGACCTCTTGTGAAAGCGTTTTTACTTCTTCTGCTAGGTCGGGTTCTAAAAAATACTCCCGAAGTTTTGCTAATTTGCTTTCTATTTCTTGTTGAGGAATATTAACTTTGTATGATTTGAGTTTTTGTTGGGGAATTTTGACGATGACTTGTAGTTGATTGGGTAAAATTATTGGGTAAATAATTGCACTGGTTGGATTATCTTTGTCTACTACTTTGTCAAGCACTACTGTTTGAGCATTGATGCAAGCTTGACGAAAGAAATCATCTAGCTCTGCAAGTTGTAGGGATTCGATTCTTTGTCTGGCTTTTTCTAAATTTTTCTCTATGTTTTCTGGTTTTGGATTAGATTCTGAAGATGTTAATAGTAATTCTACAGACTGTCTGTATATGGGTTCAACACTTTCCTTAAAGTCAAATTGTATATCACGATTAGTTGCGACTAAATCGCTCCTGAGTGATTGCAATTCACTAATTGCAGTATCATAAGCACTCAGGGCGCCATTTATATCTCCCTGTTGTTTCAACAACCTTCCTAATTGCCAATTCCAGCGATAAGATATATCTGGTGCGTTAATAGTTTGTGTTAAGACTAAAGCCTTGGAAGTCAAGTTTTGAGCATTTGCCCATTGTTGAGTTCGTTCGTACAAATTACCCAATGTGCCAAGTGCATAAGATTCTGCACGTTTATCTGATAAAATTCTGGCAATTTCGACCGAATCAGCAAGTATTTTGGCGGCATCAGTAGTTTTATTTGCCATTTTTACTAAGTTTTGTGCTAGATAGATTCGCGCGTAAACTGCTGATTGACTGGGAGGTAAATTCGCAATTTGCGTTTGTATTTGCGGTAATATTGTCTCAACTGCCGATTGTTGCTTGGTACTCAGAAGCAAACTTATCTGATTTATTTTTGCTTGAACTTGAGTAATAGTATCGGGTGCGGCTTGAGCAGCTTGTTGGTAGTAGGTTAAAGCTGCTTTTGTATCTTGTTGTGCCCTCGCAGTATTACCGAGACTGAATAATGTAGCGCTTATCTCTGGAGTTAACTGCAAACTTTGGGCTATCTCCAAACTTTGTTGCAGAACTTGACGGGACTGTTGTAAATCTCCCGCTAATTGTAAAGCGTCTCCCAAAGAACGTAGCTCGACCGCTTTGGTCAGGGATTTAGGCTGTAATTGTAATTTTACCTTTAAATCGGTTAATAAATTGAGCGAGCGCCGATAAAATCCCAATATTTGCAGCGCTTGAGCTTGATTGATGCGACTACCAACGGCGCCGCTTTGATTATCTATTTGTTTGTATATTGCTTCCGCGCGTTGCCAAGTGAAGAGTGCTTGTTCAGCTTGTCCTAATTCTAATTGAATACTGCCTTGAATATCTAACGTTTGTGCTAAAACCACAGGATTTAGTTTGATATTTTCTTGCAGCTTTAAACTTTCTGTCACTGCTAAATTTGCTTCTTGCCATAATCCCATTTTTTGATAGGCTAGAGCGAGATTGCTTAACCCCACAGCTTGCTGTAATTTGTTACCTTGAATGCGATAATTGTCAATAGCTTGTTGCAAAATTTTAACTGCATCGTTAAATTTGCCTGCGTCATACAGTATTTTGCCCTGTTGTAAAAAATTATCAAGATTTTGGATTTGATTTTGGATTTGATTTTGGGAATTAGCAGAATTAGTTGTTGGGTCTTTGGCAATAACGGGAGGAGTAATGCATATTAAATAAGTTATTAATGCGAGGAGAATTATAAACTTCCACTTATTTTTAAATTTGAGCTTAATCATAGTTGTTTATAGTTTTTTTTAATATTTTTATGAAATTTGCTCGGTTTTAGGCGATTATTTGCTTTTCTCATGTTGCTGTCTAGGCATGTTAATCATGCTATCAATATGTGGCGCCACTACAGCTAAATGCTGCTTGCTGTGAAGAATTATGAAAATTATTCGCAGAAACTTGTGCAACCAACTCAACTTCTCCAAGGGAATTAAGCACTAAACCCTGTGCTTCTACAATTGCTTCTGAAGTTGGTTTTATTATCATTTCTTTCTTAATTTCTCTTGTTTGCTGATTTGCGTCATTTGGAAGTGTCACCCAGTTATTTATAGTTGCACGTTTACGTAACGGTTCGTAGGGATTTTCTGGTATTCCTCCCCTTCCAGTAGAGATAAATTTACTGGCAGTTTGTCCCCTTCTAGGAGTGCAACCTTGAGCTATTTGTTGGGATGCATCAACTAGGTTATTTGGTAATTCTATTAAACCGGGACTAGGTTCAGTTTCGGGTCGTTCAATCAAAATTTCTCCCTGTACTCCGTTTTCAGAACTAGCTGTGATATCGCTAGTAGTGGGGGATTCTTGAGAGCGCGCTTCTATTCCAAAAATGCCTTGATTCCTGCTAATCTTGACGTTACCACCCCTACCATCAAAAGCATTTGCGGTAATATCACTATTTTCCTTGGGTACAGCAACAATAAATCTTGAATTGATACCAATGTTACCACTATCACCCCCTGCTTGGGCTGTACCTGCGTTAGTGGAGATTTTGCTACCGCGACGCAGTAAAAGTAAATCTTGCACATTCAGCATTATATTTCCGCCATTACCTGAAAATGTATTGGCTTGAATAGTTGCTTTGTTGTTGAGACTGATTGAATTAGCAGTAAGTTCTATATTACCTGCGCTTCCTTGTCCAATGTTGCTAACTGATACTTCTGCTTCATCAGTAAAAAATAACGAATCTGTAGAAATGCTTATTTTACCAGCTTCTCCTCTGGCTTCAGGACGCACTCTACTAAAAACACCAGTTTCACGACCTGATACAGAGAAACTATTACGAGCATTAATATTGATGCTACCAGCCGAACCTTGTCCGGTAGTAGTCGTACTAAGAAGCCCTCTAGTAGTCATAAACATTGTTCCAGTGTTGATATTAATACCCCCAGCGTTGCCTACTGCATTTTGTGCTACTGTACTAGCAATATATGCTTTGTTTGCCAAAGATACACGATTATCAGCATTAATTGTTACATTACCTGCATCACCTCGTCCTTCTGTACTAACAGTTAAAAACGTTCCATCTGTTGCAGAAAATGACCCAGTAGTAATATTTATATTGCCGCCCTTGCTATCAAAATCGGATGCTAAATTACTGAAGATACTGCTAGAACTACCATTACTACCTATTCCACTTAAAGAAACATTATCACGAGCATCAATAGTTACGTTTCCCGCATCTCCTTTACCTAGAGAAATAGCTAGTAATCTGGCGCCATTAGTGATAGATAGTGAAGTAGTATCAATTTTGATATCTCCTGCATTGCCTTCTGAACCACGCAACACCGCAGTAGTAATTTCACTACTCCTGCCATCACTTCCTATCCCATCTAAGTAGATATTTTTATTAGCTGTAATTTTGATATTGCCAGCCGAACCTAGCCCAAAAGTACTTGCAATTATTCTAGCACCATTATTAATAGATAAAGAATCAGTAGTAATAGAAATATTTCTTCCCTCACCCTGTCCAATAAATTGACCATCTAAACTTCTTGCTATTGCGCTGGCAATAATACTATTGTCACCACTAAGAATTGTTTCTTGAGCATTAATTGTAATATCGCCTGCGTTTCCACGTCCAGTTATACCCGTACTAATTTCGGCGCCATCTGTAATAACAAGCAAACCCCCAGTAGTTACATCAATCTTACCTGCATTTCCTTCCCCTCTATTGTTTACTCGACTAAAAACACCAGTTCTTTGACCATCTAAGGAAATACCTTGACGAGCATCAATGTTAATATTACCAGCATTACCTTTAAAAAAAGTTGATGTACTTAGTTGCGCTCCATTATTAAGAAACAGAAAACCCTCCGTATTAACTGAAATATTTCCAGCATCACCTCGGTTTCTATTTTGAGTAAACAAGCCAGTACCTGTCCCATCTAACGAAAGATCACCTTGAGCTTTAATTGTTACATTTCCTGCATTTCCCAGCCCAGAAGTAATAGCTGATAATTGAGCGCCATTTTTTGCAGACAAGGCGCCTGTATTAACTATGATGTTACCGCCATTTCCTCTAGCTCCAGATAAGACATCGTTAAATACTCCACTGCGAAAGTTATTGCGACCTATTCCATCTAGCAGAATATCCTTTGCTTTATTAATAGTGATATTTCCCGTATTTCCCTGCCCCAAAGTGCTAGCACTTACCCGTCCACCATTATTTAGGGAAAGTCGATTGACGTTCACTGTCACATTGCCACCATTGCCTACAGCTTTTTGGTCTTCAACGCTGTTAAATATGCCACTAGGAAAAGCTCCGTTACTAGTCACTCCACTCAAGGAGATGGTATCAGCATCTATGGAAATATTACCAGCATCACCTTGTCCAAATGTCGCAGCAATGATTTGCGCGCCGTTAGTTGCACTTAGTGTTCCCGTTGTCAGATTAATATCGCCACCCTTACCGTAAGCACCAGGTGAGACATTATTAAAGATGCCACTGAGAGACCCCTTACTACTGACTCCATCTAAATTAATATTTTTACTGGCGTTAACCGTAATATTACCTGCGTCTCCCATTTCAAAAGTACTAGAATCTAACCTTGCTCCATTAGTTAAAGATATAGAGTCAGTGATAATTTTAATATTACCTGCTTTACCTTGGGCGCCATATACGACTGCACTAAATGCACCGCTAGAAAATCCATAATCGTCAATTCCGTTAAAAGAAATGTCTTTCTGCACTTTAATATCGATATTGCCAGCCGAACCTTGACCAAAGATACTAGCAGATATTTGAGTACCATCATTCAAAGAAAGTGATTCTGCTGTGATATTGATATTTCCAGTTTTACCTTTGCTACTAGAATCAACAATGTTCAAAATTCTACCAGCATTATCCCCTCGAATTATGCCTGTGGCACTGAGTGTTATCTCTCCCGCTTGACTTTCTTCTGAACCCAACCCATAGCCTATACCTGCTATTAGCCGACTACTTTCTAATATTTCTATATTTCGAGCATTAACTGCAATATCGCCCCCATCCGCAGCTTGTACCAATAATCTCGCTTGTTTTGTCAACGATACATCTCCCCGTTTCTCTCCCGAAGGAAATTCTAACCTTGGATTATGAGCATCGAATAGAAGAAAAACATTTCCAGGCGCCGCCAAACTTCCTAACTCAATCCTCCCGCCAAAAGCATTTAGCCACCCGCCCTCTATGCTGACATTACCACCCACCAACAATAAACTCTTACCATCTGGAACTCGTAAACCAAAAGTATTAAAACCTGCTAAGTCTTTTCCTGCTGGCGCCACGCTCGTATTTTGAATCGCTGCACTTTGATTAATCTGATTGAAGAGTAAAGCTGAAGGATTT
This sequence comes from Calothrix sp. HK-06, assembly GCF_001904745.1. Lineage (GTDB taxonomy): Bacteria > Cyanobacteriota > Cyanobacteriia > Cyanobacteriales > Nostocaceae > Dulcicalothrix. The sequence goes on along the minus strand of NZ_MRCD01000085.1, from coordinate 22,685 downwards.
ATTGTCAGTAAAGAAGAAGGGACATTTTTCTCGGTCGCGCTAAAATATCCCAAATTGCCAAATTGCAATGCATTTGCAGTACTTGCAACAAATGAACCACCAACATCTAAAGAAGCATTTTGCCCAAATATAATCCCACTGGGATTAATCAAAAACAGATTTACACCGCTTTGTGTACGAATCAAACCATCAATTACTGACTGATTTCCACCAGTGACGCGCGAGAGAATATTTTGAATATTTGGATTACTTTGAAAAATAGCTACTTCGTTAGTATTAAGATTAAACTGACTAAAACTATGAAATAAATTATTACCGACAGTTTGCCCCAGCGATTGAGGAATTGCGTAATTAGAACCCGTTAAAGTTCCAGAAGTTCCCAAGGTGCCATCCAAGGTAATATTTTGTGCGAGGGCTTTTGTGGCAGAATATACAAAGACAAAGGCAGGTGCCAAAAATCTTGACAGCAAAATTAGCCAACCTTTTGGCATATATGACCCTCCTACCATCAGGCAACAGTTTTGTTATGTGTATTGTTTCTTAATCTAGATTAAGATGGAATACAGACAGAAAATACGAAAAAAAACTTAATACGAAAAAAACTTAAGAATAATTATCAAAATTATTTTGGCGCCTATGTGAATATCTAGATGTCTGATAGGCACCGAATTCATACAGCCTCGAACAAGTATTTCCACATAGTTCAAAAATATTAGTATAGCTCCTAGTGCATAAACAGAAAAAACAATCGTAAGAAGCAAAAGAAGAAGCGTTAATAAGACTTACGCGACAGGCACATAAAAGCCGTGGGGTGTGTGATGCCACGAAAAAATTTCAACGCAACGATAAAAGTTGTAGCCTTCACGCACCAGCTTCTAATTGTGACTAAATTAAAGAAGGAGAACAAATATGAATGCGCTGAATGCTCGCTTTCTATCCGTAATATTGACGTGCTTGAGTTTGTCTTTTTGCCAGAGTGCTATGGCTGGCGAAGTCAACCTTTGCCCCGCTGACAGACCATGTTTTAATGAAGCCTATCAATCCGGTGATCGAGTTATCTTCCGATTTACTGGTGTCAGTGGTTGGGACTTTTATAATGTTCGCTATCAGGTAAGGGGAGGAGAAAAACAAGTAGAGAACCGTTCTGGCTCCTTTACTCTTAAAAATATTCAACCAAATCGTGTTTATACAATCAAAGTCCAAGGTTGCAACTCACGCTTTTTAAGGAGTTCAAACTGCTCTCCCTGGAGCGAAAATTCTGTGACTACTAGATGATCTATCAACAAGAATGCAAGGAGAAAGTATTATGTATGATGAGTTTTCCCGTCGTCAATTTTTAAAAGCAGGTGTCGGTTTCATTGGTGGAGCCGCAGGTACAGTCTTGCTTGGTGATTTCTCTACCGTTGTTTTAGCTCAATCTAGTGGAGTACAAGATAGATGGCGCTTCTGTCGTAAATGTCAAGCGATGTTTTACAACGGTTATGATAATAAAGGAGCTTGTGCTGCGGGTGGTAGCCATGAACCAGCAGGGTTTGAGTTTGCACTTCCCTATGGTGGTTCGCCAACACAAAAAGCACAGGATAATTGGCGCTTTTGTCGAAAATGCCAAGCAATGTTTTTCAATGGATATCCCAATAAAGGAACTTGCCCTGCGGGTGGTACTCATAAAGCTGCTGGATATAATTTTGTTCTTCCACATGATATCTCGCCAACATCAACAACACAGGAAGAATGGCGCTTCTGTCATAAGTGTCAAGTAATGTTTTACAACGGTTATGATAATAGAGGAGCTTGTGCTGCAGGTGGCACCCATGAAGGAGCAGGGTATAACTTTGTTCTCCCACACTACCCATAAATGAGATCAGATTTGGGTTACGGCGCCAAATAAAATTTTTTATTGAGTATCAAATATTTCTCACAAAGTCTCAAGAAAACTGCTCCTATTATTAAAGAAAAGGTGAAGAGATTACCAGACGGATGTATCAAATTACTTTTGAAGAGCGACCTGACTATAAATGCAGCTTTGAAACTGCTGGTTCGTGTTAATAGTTTTGGTTAGTTGCGGCTGGTCAGATTCCCGACTTCTCAAAGAAGTCGGGAATCTAGTAAAATGCCTGCATATTATAACAAACCAATCGTATAAACCAGCGTAAGGGATAGTACTGAGGGGTAAATTATGAATGCGCCAGTTTTACAAGTCGGTGAGCAAGCAGTTCACGCGCATGAACTACCTGTAATGCTAAATCGTTATCAAATGATGTCGCAGGTTCGCCGAGGTTTGGTTATTGACCAGGCTATAGCTAATATACCGTGCAATGAGTCAGAACGGATTGTTGCGATTACAGAGTTTGAAAAACATAATCATGGTATGACTTTAGAAGCGATGGAGGAGATAGCAATTCGCAATTTTCAGATATATAAATTTAAAATGATTACTTTTGGTAACAAAGTTGAGTCATATTTTTTAAAAACCAAAGCCAGATTTGACCAAGTTATTTATTCCGTAATTCGCGTTAAAGACCAAGGTCTTGCTTCGGAGATATATTTTCGTATTCAAGCTGGTGAACAGTCTTTTTCTGAGTTAGCGCACGAGTTCTCTCAAGGTTTAGAAGCATATACTGGGGGTATATTAGGACCTGTCGCTCTGGGTCAAGTACACCCGGTTATTGGTCGAGTGTTAGCTGTAAGTAAACCCGGTCAACTTTGGGCACCTCATAATATAGAGGGTAATTTTGTAATTATTCGGCTTGAAAAGAGTATACCAGCTAGACTTGATGAAACTATGCGGCGCCGATTGATTGATGAACTGTTTGAAAATTGGTTGAACTTGGCAACGGATGATGAACAGATGTAACGGATGGTTTATTGGTTACAAACGGGCACTTTGCTTAAAGTGTCTTAACAAAAGTCAAAAAAATTTATGCATAAACTATTAATCTATCCGTTACATCTGTTGTATCCGTTGCTAGCGTTGCTAATTGCATAAATTTACATAACAGACGTATAAAACGGCATGATGCTTATAAAAGAAGGACGACAGCAATGGTTTCCCGTGTAATGACATCTACGCAAGTTGATATAGAAGAATTTCTCGCGGGTGTATTTCCTTTTAATAACTTGTCTAAAAATGCTTTAGAGAACTTATCTACAAAAGCTGAGTTTCTACGCTATCGCATTGGACAGGTTATTATCGCGCGTGAAGCGATGCCTCAATATATTAGTATTATTTACGAAGGACAGGCACGTCTTTTAGGTTATGACCCTCGTAATGATAAAGCTACTACTTTAAAGTTGCTGAGTGCGGGAGAGGTATTTGGCTGGGTCAGTCATCTGCGTTCTTGTCCTTGCGAAACTGTTATTGCTTCGACTGAAGTTGTTTGTCTCAATATTAAAAGCGCTGATTTTTTAAGTTTATTACAGCAAAATTCATCTTTTACAGAAAGGTTATATAATCACGCTGGATGGATTGAAGTATATGATTTATTAGGAGAGGAACTTAGCCGACGAGCTTCTGGAGAGACTGACTTAGTAAAGCTTACGCGCGATGTTATTGAAAGTGATGCTGTACAGGTATTGTCTGCGCGGAAGTTTTATAAGCAGTTAGACTCAGACTTTTTATGGCTAGTTAGTGGTAGTTCACAAGCTGAGTTTGCTGTTGGTAGTCGTATTGAATGTCAAGATGCTAACCAAAGCATTTCTGCAAGAGGTTTTTTACGTTTGTTGGGTGTGCGTCGTGATGCATTGGAGAAGATAAGTACTGAAGTACTTACTACGGGTATTTCTTCATCAATTACTTCAACTATAGATTTAGCTCGTGTTCCTTATGCTCCTGATACAGTTATAGATGTATCTGAATCTACTAAGCATAAAAAATACCCTTATATAAGAGGTAAGGGTCAGCAAGATGCAGCTTTGGCTTGCTTTCAAATGCTGTGTCAGTATTTTAATATGCCGTTTCGTCGGGATATGTTACGACGAATAATAGCGAAACAAATACAGCATACAGGAGTATCACTTCAATTTTGCGGCGCCGTTGCTGAGTTGATGGGGTTAACGACGCAAATGGTGAAAGTTCCTGCTACTGCGGTAAGTCGTTTGCAACCTCCAGTAATGATTTCTTGGCAAGATAGTTTTGCAATTATTTACAAAAGCAGTCACCAGGAATTAGTTATAGCTGTTCCAGAGACGGGGGTGATACGTCGCAAAACGCGCGATTTTGTTGAAACTTGGGGTAAAGAAGGTGAAGTGTTGCTTTTTCAACCGACAAAACAAACACCTCAGTCTCGGTTTAGCTTGCGGTGGTTTGTACCTGCGATGCGACGCTATCGTAAAGTATTAATCGAGGTATTGATTGCTTCGATTGTTGTACAGGTGTTTGGATTAGTCAATCCTTTAGCAACACAAGTAATTATTGATAAAGTTATTGTTGGTAATAGTCCAGATAGTTTGGAAGTATTTGGTATTTTCCTAATTGTTGTCGCAGTTGTCGAAGCTATACTTACCGCTATCCGCACGCAGTTATTTGTGGATACGACTAACCGCATTGATTTATCTCTCGGTTCGGAAGTTATCAATCACCTTTTACGCTTGCCTTTATCTTACTTTGAACGGCGCCCAGTTGGGGAATTAGCGACGCGCGTCAACGAGCTAGAAAACATTCGCCAATTTCTCACGGGTACAGCACTTACTGTTGTCATGGATGCTGTATTCTCTGTGGTGTATATCTTGGTGATGGTTATTTACAGCCCGGTGTTAACACTTGTGGCACTCGCAACAGTACCTTTGTTTGCATTGCTTAACTTGATGGTATCACCTATTATTCGGCGCCAACTGCAAGATAAAGCCGAACGAAACAGTGAGACACATTCTTATCTTGTAGAAATGATGGGGGGAATGCAAACAGTTAAAGCGCAGAATTTAGAAATGCGTTCGCGTTGGCAGTGGCAAGACAAGTACGCGCGCTATATCAGTGCTGGTTTCAAAACCATCTCAACACAAACCACCGCTAGTTCCATCAGCAGTTTTCTCAACAAATTCTCCACTTTATTAGTACTTTGGGTTGGCGCCTATCTAGTTTTAAACCAACAATTGACTTTAGGACAGCTTATTGCCTTTCGTATTTTATCAGGTTATGTAACCAGTCCGTTACTTCGACTAGTACAGTTGTGGCAAAACTTCCAAGAAACAGCTTTATCTTTACAAAGATTAGCGGATATTTTAGACACACCCCAAGAAACTGAAACCGATAATCAAAATATCCTTATGCCAGCAATTCAAGGAAGCGTTCGTTATGATAACCTTTCCTTTAGCTTCCGTCAGGGTGGCACATTGCAATTATGTAACATTAACTTAGATATTCCTGCTGGTACCTTTATTGGTATAGTTGGACAAAGCGGTTCTGGTAAAAGCACGCTGTTAAAATTATTACCAAGATTATACGAACCTCAAGCAGGCAAAATTTTAATAGATGGTTATGATATCAGCAAAGTAGAGCTTTATTCACTTAGGCGCCAAATAGGTGTAGTGCTACAAGACACTTTACTTTTTGATGGTACAGTACGCGATAACATTGCCCTTGCGTATCCAGATGCTAGCGATGATGAAATTATAGCTGCTGCAAAAGTCGCATTTGCTCACGATTTTATTATGAACCTGCCTAACGGTTATAACACTCAAGTTGGTGAACGTGGTTCTAATTTATCCGGAGGACAAAGACAACGTGTAGCTATCGCGCGTACCGTTTTACAAAATCCTCAAATCTTGATATTAGATGAAGCTACTAGTGCATTAGATTATAACGCTGAATCACAAGTTTGCCGTAATTTAGCAACTGCGTTTAAAAATAAGACTGTGTTTTTTATTACTCATCGACTTAGTACTATTCGTAATGCTGATACTATTTTAATGATGGATAATGGCGCCGTTGTTGAGCAAGGTACTCATGATGAGTTAATGTCTTATAAAGGTTATTATTACTGTTTATATAAGCAACAAGACTCATTTACAACGGATGCAAGGGATGTAACGGATAAGTTATTGGTTACAAACAAAATCTAGTTAATTAAAATTAATCATCCGTTACATCCGTTCATCATCCGTTGCCAATCTTCCTAACTTCTAACTCTTACCTTATGGCTATTCAACATCAATTTGACCAACCTGTTTTATTACAACAATCTCCTATCTGGTCGCGTGCGATTGCTTTGGGTATTGTTGGGATTACTGCGTTTACTGTGGTTTGGGCTTCTGTTTTTAAAATTGAAGAATCTATTCCTGCTACTGGTAAACTTGAACCGAAGGCTGCTGTGCAAGAAGTTCAGGCGCCTGTTGGAGGTGTTGTTAAAAATATATACGTAAAAGATGGTGAAGCTGTTAAGAAAGGTCAAGTATTAATTAGTTTTGAAGATACTTCTTCTCAAGCACAGCTAACCGCATTACAGAAAACGCACACTTCGCTGGTTTTACAAAAAAATGCTGTTCAACAGGAAACTGATTTTTACAGTTCTCAAATTCAAGCAGTAGTATCACCTCAAGAAGTGACGCAAAAAGCTACTTTACTAGGAATTAAGCCAGAATTAGCTTTTTTAATGAAAAGTCGAGCAACTTATACAGCAGAAAATCAACTTTATCGCGCACATTTACAAGGTTCTACCATAGATACTAGTTTTACTCCAGAGCAACAACTGCGTTTAAAAAGCCGTCAGACCGAGCTAGAGTCTCGTGTTGAAGGTGTAAAGTTAGAAACAGGTCAAATACAACAGCAATTATTACAAACTGAAGCACAGTTGACTAGTGCAAAACAATTATTAACTATTAACCAAAATATTCTCAATAAATTTGCACCTTTAGCACAAGCAGGAGCAATTTCTCAAATTCAGTACTTAAAGCAACAGCAAGATGTTAGCACAAAACAAGCTGAAGTCACCCGATTAACAAAAGAAAAACAACGATTGCAGCTAGCATTTGCAGGAAGTAATGAAAAAGTTCGCAATACAACTGCTGTGTCACAAGAGGATACATTTGCTAAAATTACAGTTAACGATAAAAGTATTGCGGAAATAGACAGCCAATTATCTAAAGTTATTTTAGAAAATCAAAAGCGTCTTTATGATATTAACAGTCAAATTGGTGAAATCGATAGTAAATTAACCCAAACTAAAGAAACATTAAAATATCAAAAAGTTAGTTCTCCTTTAGAAGGCACAATTTTTGAAATAAAAGCTAAATCATCGGGATTTGTAGCTAATTCCAGCGAACCAATATTAAAAATAGTTCCTAAAGATAACTTAATTGCCAAAGTCTATATTACCAATAGAGACATAGGCTTTGTAAAGGAAGGTCAAAAAGTAGACGTTCGTATTGACTCGTTTCCATTTCAAGAGTATGGTGACATTAAAGGAGAATTAATAGATATAGGTTCGGATGCTTTACCACCAGACCAAGTATATCCCTACTGGCGTTTCCCCGCCAAAGTCCGCTTAGATGGACAAGCATTATCAATTAACAATCGTCAAGTTCCTTTACAATCAGGTATGTCAATCAGCGCCAATATCAAACTACGCAAACGAACTATTATTAGCATCTTCACAGATTTCCTAGTCAAAAAAGCCGAAAGTTTAAAATATGTACGGTAGGGGCGGGTTAACCCATATCCTGCTTAATAATGAAAAATGTCGATAAACCCACCCGTATAATAGTTATGATTTAGGAGCATTGCGATTGTGAGCAAGTTAGTTATTTTAAAATTAGGAGAAGGTAATTTTGAACAAGGTTTCCACGTCACCTTACAGATAGGTGACGAAAATGTTCGCCCAAGCGTAGAAATTACTGGTGAGCTACCACCTGACCCCGATATAAAACGCTACTACCATCAATGGCAATCTATTTACCGTAGTCTAAATTTACCCGGTCGTCCTATTGGTATCCCAAAACGAGATATACAAACTGCCACTATCGAAGATTGCCAAAAAGCTGCTCAAGAACTTTCATGGCGCCTGAATTTATGGCTTGCTTCTGAGTCGTTTCGCCGTATTCGCGAGAAATGGCTAGAAAAACTTTTACCTCAAGATAATATTCGCGTACTGCTACAAACAAAAGATTTATGGTTACAAAAACTACCTTGGCATTTATGGGATTTCTTAGAACGGTATCCCAATGCTGAAATAGCTTTAAGTACACCCAGTTATGAACAAGTAAATCGCACTTTACCAGAATCAACAGCCGTAAAAATTCTAGCTATTTTAGGTAACAGTGATGGTATTGATACAAAAACAGACCGTAAAATCCTTGAACAATTACCCCAAGCTGATACGACATTCCTAGTTGAACCAGAATGTAAAGACCTTACTAATCAATTGTGGGAGCAAAACTGGCAAATTTTGTTTTTCGCTGGGCATAGTTCTAGCCAAGAAAACTGCGATAATGGAAAAATTTATATTAATCAAACCGAGAGTTTAACAATTGGTCAGCTAAAGTATGCACTCAAAAAAGCAGTAGAAAGAGGTTTGCAACTAGCTATTTTTAACTCTTGTGACGGTTTGGGGTTAGCGCGCGAGTTTGCTGATTTGCAAATTCCTCAAATTATCATTATGCGTGAACCTGTTCCTGATAAGGTGGCGCAAGAATTTTTAAAGTATTTTTTGGAAGCAATGATAAGGGGTGAGTCACTATATTTAGCTGTACGCGAAGCACGAGAACGGTTACAAGGATTAGAAAATAAGTATCCCTGTGCTAGCTGGTTGCCTATTATTTGTCAAAACCCTGCTGATATGCCATTTACTTGGCAGTCATTAATCAAAACACCTGATATCTCCATATTTAAAGAAGCACCTGTTAAACGTGCGAACAATTTGGTTGGTTTCTCATTGACATTGCTTTTAAGCTTGGCTACCACTGGATTAATTATGGGAGTAAGATATTTAGGAATTTTACAATCATTTGAATTAGGAGCATTTGACCTCTTATTGCGCTCACGTCCTACTGAAAATCCTGACTCTCGCATACTGCTTATAACTGCTACTGAAGAAGATATCCAAGCACAAACACAAGAACGGCGAGGTTCCTGGTCTGATGAGTCATTGAGCAAAGTTTTAGAAAAAGTAGAGGCACTTCAACCGCTAGCAATTGGTCTAGATTTATACAGAGATTATCCTGTTAGTAAAAATACTCCTCAATTAGCAAAGCAACTTAGAGAAAGTGAAAACATAGTAGCAGTTTGTCAAGTTAACGACTCTCAAAAAGAAAAAATAGGTGTTGCTCCACCACCAGAAGTTTCTGCTGACCGTTTAGGATTTAGCAATACGCTTAACGATAAAGATAATATAGTGCGTCGTCATTATTTGGCATTAACTCCTCCTCCCTCGTCTCCTTGCTTATCCTCTTATTCATTGAGTGTACAATTAGCACTACGTTACTTACACAGTAAAGGAGTTCAACTCAAATTTGCTCCTGATGGTACGTGGCAACTAGGAAAAGTGAAAATTAATCCTATAGAAGCTCATACAGGAGGATATCAAGGAATTAATGCTTTTGGACACCAAATATTACTTAATTATCGCGCGTCTCCAACAATTGAAACTATTGCCCCACAAGTTACCCTAAAAGATGTACTCGTTGGCAAATTAAATGCAGCAGCAGTTAAAGACCGCATCATTATTATTGGTACAACTGCAGAAACTTTTCACGACTATTGGTTAACTCCTTACGTAAATAATGAGTCTCATTCTCAAGAAGTACCTGGCATCATACTTCAAGCACAGATGGTTAGCCAATTGATTAGTGCTGTTTTAGATGAAAGACCATTACTATCAAGTTGGTCTATTGGAAACGAAACAATTTGGATTTGGTTTTGGTCTAACTTAGGGTGCGTTATTGTCTATTTTCTAGGACGGCAACCAACTTATGTATTAGTATCTGGTGGAGTTTGTATAATTATATTGTACAGCGCCTGTTTTGTGTTGTTGGTTTCATTTCATTACTGGGTTCCACTGCTTCCTGCTGCTGTCAGTTTAATAATTAGCACTATCGCTGCATTAGTGTTTTCAAAGTCTTTACCAAAATATCAGCATTTATTCTGATAAACCGGGTTTCTAAGGTTTATAAAATTTTAATTAAAAGGTAGGTATATTTTATGAAAAACGATTTGATAAAAATACAGACAAAAGCTTTATTTAGTTTAATTGCTTTATTCAGTAGCATTGTTTGTTCAACATATTCGTTGGCGCCTACAGCTTCTGCTGAAAACACCCCAATTAAATTTATTCCACCTCCACCTCCACCAGACCGAGGCGCCGCAGGTACGCGCGGAGGTTCTGCTAGTCGTGGATGTAGTAGTGACCAGCCACTTATGGCATTAGTACCTGTATATGAAGGAACTACAACTCAAGCTAGTCCTATCACTCAAGTTTGGGGTTTAACAACTGCGGAACTTCCGACTTTTTGGTTTTTTGTTCCATATCAAAAAGCATCGATAAAAACAATGGAGTTTGTGCTTAAAGATGAAACAACTAAACCTAGTAAAAGTATATATCGGAGTTTTGTAACACCTCCGCAGGCGCCGGGAATTATAAATATCAAACTGCCATCGAATGTAAGTGCTTTGCAAGTTGGTAAATCATATAACTGGTTTTTGAAGCTAAAAGTAGATTGTAATTCACAATTACCAGCACAATTAGAATATGTAGAAGGATGGGTGCAAAGAGTTAAGCCCAATTCTAAACTCGCTTCGAGTCTAGCAGGCGCCAGTCCACAGCAAAAAGTCGTGCTATATGCCGAAAATAGTATTTGGCACGATGCTTTGACGACGCTAGCAGAACTTCGACTCTTGAAACCAAAAGATGCTGCGTTAATGGCTGACTGGAATGCTTTGCTTAAATCGGTTGGTCTAGAAAATCTGGCAAATCAACCCCTTATTAAATAAAAGAACGAAAAAACCGGGTTTCTGCGATTATTTTGATTTGGATGGGAATAGTAATAGGAAGACAATCGTTTTTAAATTGCAGTCGCTATTACTTATCCCATGTGCGAAATCAACCGTTTACCCACAATATCAAAACCTTTACAACATAAAGAACGCGAGCAGTTGGAGTTTTTCCGCAGTGTTTACGAAGGTTTGGAACATCCAATATTTGTCGTCGATGTTTTGGGAGATGACTCATTCCGTTATGTTGGGTGGAGTCCTGCTTGCGAACGTGCCACAGGTATTAGTAGTGCCCATATACTAGGTAAGGCACCGAGTTCTCAAGTAAAAGAGTGGTATGTAAAATGTCTAAAAGGTGGTAAATCAATTAGCTATGAAGACTGTTTAAGATTTGGTGATGAACCAAAGTGGTGGTTTACGACGTTGAACCCACTTAGAGACTGTAGGGGTAGAATTTACCGTTTAGTGGGAACGACGGTAGATATTACTGCTCGTAAAGAAGCTGAAATGCAATTGCAAGAGAAAGAACAATTTCTTCGCTGTATTTATGATGGTTGTAATAATTCGATATTTGTAGTTGATGTTTTAGACAGTGGAGAATTTAGACTTGCTGGTGTTAACGCTACCAGCGCTCGACTATGTGGTTTTACTGATGAAGTTATCGGTAAGAATGTTGTTGATTTATTTGGTTCAGGAACTGGAGCAATAATATGTAAGAATTATTTGGATTGTATTGCTAAAGGCACTGTCATTACTTACGAAGAATATATAACTGTCAATAATGAGAATATTTGGGGTTTGACGACGCTTAACCCCATTAGAGATAATACAGGTAAAATTTATCGGTTAGTTGGAACTGTAACTGAAATTACAGAACTAAAAAAAACACAATCTCAACTTCAAGCTAAAGCTACTGAGTTAGAAGCAGCACTAACTCAAATTGCTTCGACTCAAACTAAACTGATTCAAACCGAGAAAATGTTATCGTTAGGGCAATTGGTTGCTGGTATTGCTCACGAAATAAATAACCCGACAAGTTTTATATTTGGTAATTTAGATTTTGCCCAAGAATATACAAAAAACTTATTTGATTTAATCAAGCTTTATCAAAAATCTTATTTAAAACCCGTAAAAATTATTCAAGATAAAATAAACGCCATTGAACTAGATTTTATCATGGCTGACTTACCCATGATACTTAACTCAATGCAAGTTGGCGCCGAACGAATTATCAAAATAGTTTCTTCCTTACGCACTTTCGCTCATATGGATGAAGCAGAATATAAAAAAGTAGATATTCATATTGGGCTTGATAGTACATTAGACTTATTAGAACATCGCCTGAAACAGCAAAGTAAACGCGCCAAAATCGAAGTGATTAAAAATTATAGTAAATTACCTATAATTGAATGTTATGCTGGACAACTTAATCAAGTATTTATGAATATTTTACTAAATGCGATTGATGCATTAGATGAAGCACAAATCGCGCATCCCAAAATTGTTATTAAGACTAGTATGACAACAGAAAATTTAATATCAATAAGTATTGCAGACAATGGTTTAGGTATATGTCAAGAAATACAAAAAAAACTATTTAATCTATTTTTCACTACTAAACCTGTTGGTAAAGGTACAGGTATGGGACTACCTCTGAGCTACAAAATTATAACCGAAAAACACAACGGTACATTAGAATGTATCTCTAAACCCGGAGCAGGCGCCACCTTTATCATTAAAATTCCACAAAATGTAGAGACGTGATTAATGAGAGCGGAAAAACCTCCGGTTTACACGTCTATACACGCACGCACTGATTATAAGTTAGGCTAGAATATAAAGATTTGTCACAATAATGAGGGGAATCCACCTTGAGTCCTTTAATTCAAATTCAAAATCTCCGCAAGGAGTTTAACGAAGGCGCCAGTACTCGCATAGTGATCCACGATATTAATATAGAATTTAGCGAAGGGGAATTTATAGTTCTTCTGGGTCAAAGTGGTAGCGGCAAAAGCACACTCTTAAATCTTATTAGCGGTATTGAGAAACCAACAGCAGGAACGGTATTGATTAAAAACACTGCTATTACCGAACTTTCGGAGCGTGCTTGTACGTTATTCCGTCGCGATAATATTGGGTTTATATTTCAGTTTTTTAATTTGATTGCCACATTACTGTCAATTTCTGCTACTGAACGCTTAAATTTTTGTACCCATTTTTTAGTAATATGATACTGCTGCTCGTTTTTTATCATGGCGCCCACCTTCTTAAATCAATAGCTATTATAGCAGTTCCTTGTCAAGTAAGGTACACACTAAATTAATGTATCTCTTGTGGAGTGGGCATCCTTGCCCGCTCTGATGTACTTCATTAGAACTGAAAACGCTATATACCTTTAGGCGCCAATACAAAGTAAAATGCACCTTGTTCGTGATATATTTAGTTATGCGAGCAAAAAGGATAACAGTATATTTGACTCAACTCAAAGACATAGGTATAAGGAGCAATAAAAATGCTTTCTTTAAAGGTTGAATATCGAGAGGGGGTAGAGTTACCCCGCGAGCAGGTTATCAATCTTTATGCTCAGTGCAAGTGGTCATCCGCAGAGAAACCGGATGCATTGGTATTTGCTCTTTCAAACTCAGAAACAGTAATTTCAGCATGGTATCAGAATGCATTAATCGGACTTGGTAATGCAATTTCAGATAAAGCATTAACTGTTTATTACCCTCATTTACTCGTGCTACCTTCATATCAAAATATGGGAATAGGACGAGAGATAATGAAGCGTCTTCAAGCTCCTTATATTGGGTTTCATCAACAGGTATTGCTAGCAATTAATTATGCCGCTCCGTTCTATGAGAAGCTTGGTTTTAAGCATTCACAAGGTATTAAAGCAATGTGGATTTATGATGGAAGTGACATGAACGTTACTAACGAATAAGTTAGAGGCGCCTCAATAGGTCAGCGGTAATATTCCAGCCATCTTTTTCTAAAGCTTTTCTAACTACACCATGAAATCTATCTCTAGCCATACAAGTTCAACTTCATGCTCAAAATAGGCGCCTGTTAAAGGCGGAGAGGATTTACCTTTGACTTATATTGTAACTCAGCGTTTAATTTAATAATCAACTTAGGATTACTGCTTTATAAATAAGTAAAATATGAAACCTAGTGCTTTCATATCACCTCTCTCTGTGTCCTAATAGTCTCTGTGGTAAACATAATTACATGGCTGCACAGGCGCCGAATGCCTATGCAACAGTATGAATCGGTGCCTATGCCAAATTATTTATCATATAGAATTAGTTTGAGTTTTTACCGTTAAAACTTGGGGTGGTGTGGAATCTGGGGGGTAAATGAAATCTACTTCTACTTTCTTGGTGGCGCCTGCTGGCAATTTTAATGTGACTAAAGCTTCACCTTGCTGTCCTCTTCTTTGCACTAAATGTGAGTACCTTTGGACTTTCCCTAAATCATCTTCATAACTAACCTTTACTGTACCGCGAAAAAACACCTGCTCGACTTGCGGGTTTAAAAATAATAATCTATCGCTTCCACCTTCATCTTTAAGTGGGGTTTGAATTGATACACTCACCGTTTGTGTTTGGTTTGTTGGGTTATGTAAAGGCAAAGTCAAATCGTATTCTACACCGTAATTACTATGGGCAAAATATGCTGTGTCAGGATAGCGAGCTAACATAGGAGCGCTCTGTATCTGCTTGGTGGCAAGGGTGACTAAATGTACTGTTCCTAATGCGTATGAAATTGCTTTTCTTGTTTCTGGTATAGTTAATTTTGCTGTATTAGGGTTATCTGTAATTACTGCTTCCCATTTTGTACCTTGGGAAACACCCGCTACTCGACTAAATACGGTTGGTTCTCTGGGTGGTTCTAATGGTGTAGGAATGGCATCGCGTTTTTCTGCTAAATTGCCTGTGTTGAGTAAATTTTGTAATTCGTTTAAAGTTGGTGGACGATTGGAAGTCATTGCTAAATTGGCAACGTGAATTATACCGTCGCTTTTCAATCGCATCATTGTTGTGCGACCGTTGGAAGAAGGAGCTTGTACAGGAATTGGTAGGTTCGCTAATATTTGACTTTTTCTGGGTTCTATAATTATTTTTTCAGAGAAAATATTTTGTCTAATTCCTCGCAATACTTCACCCATTGTTCTGCTTCCTGGTCCCGAATAAACTGTATTTTGGGGATTATCTTGAACGTCAGGTAATGAGATAAAGGGAGCTTGTTGAGTCAGATAGCTGGCGCCATTTAATACTTCTAACGTAACTGCTTCATCACCAGGATTATACACGATTATTCCTTGGTAGACTGTACGGCTTCGAGATGATGTTGCTGCTCTAATAATATGATGAGAAAAAATATCAAATCTGCCTTGAAGCGGGTAATTTAAATGTGCAGCAGGTGTTTTTTTACCTTCTGCGGGAAAAGTTGATAGTAAAATTCCATCGGTTTCTACTAATTCTGGACTGTTACTGTTGAAGGTGGGTATAGTATCGAGTTTTCCTGGTAATAGATATACTTGTTGCGGTTGTACTTCGACACCAACGATGTATTGCGGGGGAATAGTATAGATGTTGAGCGCGCGACACATCAATGCTGCAACTTCTCCTCGAGTGGCGCCAACTTTGGGTCTTAGCTGTTTGACGTTGGGATAGTTAACCACAATACTATTAATTGCGGCAGATGCAACCGAAGTTTGAGCATAGTTGGGAATTTCTGCTGCATCTTGAAAGTATGTTCGTAGTGTTTGCGCGGGGTTCGCTACAGCACTGTAATTTTTTGCTCCAGCGATGACACCAATAATTTGCGCGCGGGGTATTGCTTGGTTAGGTTGGAATATATCTCCTGGATACCCAGAAAAAAAGCCTTTTTGGAATGCGCTAGATATCGCTTTATATGCCCAGTGGGTTTGCGGAACATCTCGAAATGCTATAGAACTACGTTTATTTGGCGCCGTAGGAAAAGCATTTAGCATCAAGACAGCTGCTTCTGCACGTGTTACCGTTACATTTGGACGAAAAGAATTATCAGAGTATCCTGTAATAAGTTTACGTTCATTGAGTTGTTGAATACAATCATTAGCCCAGTAGTTTTGAGTGTCGTTGAATACGAAGGCACTAGAGGTTGGGAAAATAGCGATGGTTGTAGAAAGGATAAATAAGCGCAGCAAAGATGACATAGGCAAACTGATTTACAATTATTTTTTAAGAATAAGTAAGAATTAAAGTTTTGGGAACCAAGCATGTGATATAGTTCATATGCTCAAAGTTGGGAAACTCTGGTGAAATTCCGGGACTGTGCCGCAGCTGTAAAAAAGTATTGAGTTAAAAGTCCTGTGTACTGAGTATAAATAAACTCAGCACTCAGCACTCAGCACTCATCACTTAAGAGTCAGAATGCCAACTTGAGCAGTGTTAAACAATCAACTCCCTGCGTTGCACAGGGAAGGAGATAGTACCGTGTTTAAGTCTGTTAACCAGGTTGATCACCCCCTACCTTTATTAGATAATCCTCTAACTTGTCCGGGATTATTTTACGCTACACCAGCTATTGATGGAGTTATTTCTCGCATCCGCACTCCTTCTGGTATTTTAACTAGTCAGCAAGTACGGATTGTTGCTGATTATGCTACTAATTTTGGTGGTAGCGATAAAAATATTTACGTAACAAACCGCGCAAATTTACAAGTTCGAGGAATAAGAGGTACAGAAACAGCTTTAATTACTTTACGTTCTGTGGGTTTAGCTGGAATTGCTGAAGTTGACCATATTCGGAATATTATGGCAAGTCCGACAGCAGGTATTGATAACGATGAACTGATTGATACTCTTTATTTAGTTCGTGAGTTAGATGAGTATATATGTTCGCACAAAGAATTAGGAGGGTTGTCAGCTAAGTTTAGTGTTGCGTTTGATGGTGGTGGGAAGGTGTCGGTATGTCAACAACCAAATGAGATTACATTTGCTGCTGTTAAAGAAAATACATCTATATATTTTCACCTTTTAATAGGAGGGGAAGCAACCAATATCTTATTAGAGCCTGAAAAGTGTATATTCGTAGTTGCCGCTTTAGCACAACTCTACCTCAACGAAGTAGATATTACCGAAAAACGCAAACCTCGTTTAAAAAAGCTATTTCAAGAAAAAGGTCTTTCCAAGACTTTAGAACAAGCACAAAAGTATTTACCTTTTTCACTTAATGTCTCAAATAACACATACACCTTAAATACAAATACTAATTACCATTTAGGCGCCCATCCTCAGCGACAAAAAGGTTATTCTTACATTGGAATAGTTCTACCGCTGGGCAAGCTAAACACAAACCAATTATATAACTTAGCTTCTTTAGTAGATACTTATGGTAGCTGTTCATTACGATTAACACCTTGGCAAAATATAATTATTCCCGATATTAAAAACGAATTTATACCTCAAGTTCAAGAACATATCGAAAATTTAGGATTGCATTGGTCAGCAAATCATATATATAGTGGTCTAGTTGCTTGTACAGGAAATAAGGGTTGTGCATCTTCTGCGACCGATACAAAAAGTGACGCTCTCGCTTTAGCAGAATATTTACAGCAACACATTACCCTTGATATACCTGTAAAAATTCACTTTACTGGCTGTTCTAAATCCTGCGCTTATCATGGTAAAAGTGATATTACTTTATTAGGCTCCCAAAAAATCGAAAATAATATCATGACAGAAGGTTATCAAGTTTTTGTTGGAAGCGAGCAAAATTTCGGCAGAGAAATATATAGTTTTATTAATCAAACTCAATTACCAAAAGTAATATTACGGTTACTGCAAGTATATAAACTCTTGCGTAAACATAATCATGATTCCTTTGGAGAATGGGTAGACCAATATACAGTAGGTGAAATACAGCACTGGTTAAATGCAGGAGGAATTAGATGATGGATTATATTCGCGATGGCAATGAAATTTACCGTCGTTCTTTTAGTATTATTCGTTCGGAAGCTAACTTAGAAAAATTACCTACTGACTTAGCGACCGTAGTTGTGCGTCTTATTCATACTTGTGGAATGACAGATATTGTAAATGATTTAAGTGCCTCATTCGATGCAGTCGCAGCAGGACGCAATGCACTTAAAAATGGTAAACCAATATTATGCGATGCTCAAATGGTCGCAGAAGGAATTACTAAAAAACGATTGCCTGCTAACAATCAAATAATTTGCACTTTAAATAATCCTGAAGTGCCTACATTAGCGCAAAAAATGCTGAATACTCGTTCTGCTGTTGCTTTAGAGTTATGGGAACCTTACCTGGAGGGGGCAGTGGTAGCAATTGGCAATGCACCTACTGCGTTATTTCACTTACTCGAATTGCTTGATGCAGGTGCAAGTAAACCAGCGGTAATTCTAGGCTTTCCGGTGGGATTCGTCGGCGCCGCAGAATCGAAAGCAGCGTTAGCAGAAAACAGTAGAGGAGTGCCTTTTATTACTTTAAATGGGCGCCGAGGTGGCAGTGCAATGGCAGCAGCGGCAGTAAATGCTCTGGCAAAAGAGGAGGAAATATAACATGTTTTTAGTATCTCAAACAACTGGGCGCCTGTATGGTATCGGTATCGGGCCAGGAGACCCAGAACTATTAACAATTAAAGCTTTACGGATATTACAAGCTTCACCTGTAGTTGCTTATCCAATATCCGATAAACAGAAACCGCTTGCACGTTCAATTATTGCTCCATATTTAACAGGAAATCAAATCGAAGTCCCAATGCTTTTTCCTTTTAAACTTGAGGAATCTGCTCAACCTTTTTATGACAGTGCCGCAGAAAAATTAGCCGAGTATTTAAATGCAGGTCAGGATGTTGTGGTGTTATGCGAAGGCGACCCGTTTTTTTACGGGAGTTTTATGTATCTTTACACACGTTTATCACCACAGTTTCATGTAGAAGTAGTACCGGGAGTTTCTTCTATTATGGCAAGTGCATCAGCTTTAGGGGCGCCGCTTACCTACCGTAATGATGTATTCATGGTGCTATCTTCGATATTAAGCGCAGAAGTATTAACAGAAAAATTAGCAGTTGCAGATGCAGCGGTAATTATCAAACTGGGCAAACATTTTAGAAAAGTATATGGGGTATTAAAAGACTTAGGATTAGCAGAACGTGCGAAATACATCGAACGTGCCACAACTAGCAATCAAGTAATTATACCTTTAGAAAAAGTTGACCCAGATACAGTTCCTTACTTCTCACTGATATTAATACCGAGTAAATGGCAACCTTAGATATCATAAATCTATAGTATCCTCAACTGGCGCCATGTTAGAGTATAACCCATTGCACTGCTTACCCTCAGCAGAACATTTGCCTGATTCTGACGATACACCAGTTGACGATGACGTGAATATACTAAGAAAAAAGAAATTTACGAACAATTAGGAATTTTATACTATGTTGTTCTATGTTGTTTACAATCCTTTACGGAAACGCAAAGCACGGTTAGAAGTTTATCAAGTGGTTATATTGGTACAATTCAGATGGTGTTAGATACAAAACACCCGAAGAATTAGCTACCGATGTAGAACAACGCGCGCAAAGACTAGCAGAAAAGTTACGCCAGCTAGAAGTAAATACTGATGAATTATAAAAAACCCAGTTTCTACTATATGTTGCGGATACCCTAGGCTATGAGTTATACCTGACGTGGATTGATGAAATATATAAATACATCATCAAATAGATAAATTTTTACGTGATATCACGGTTGAAATATTGTATCTATTAATTTAGTGGCTGTAATTAGAGGTGAGAGCAATTGAAATACGAAATCCGCTATAAACCTGCATTTGCGTCTATTTTTGTCACCCTTAACCCCGGTGACAGTATTATTGCAGAAGCAGGCGCCATGACTAGTATGGATGGTCAGGTATCCATGCAAACTCAGTTCTCAGGTGGTTTAATTTCTGGGTTGTTAAAAAAATTTTTCGGTGGTGAATCTTTATTTGTCAACGAGTTTTCTAATAAAGCTTCTCAACCCTTGATGGTAGTGTTAAACCAGTCTTGCGTTGGTGATATTGAAAAATTTGATTTGAATAACGGCGAAATTTGTTTACAACCCGGCGCCTATATAGCTCATACTCCTGGTGTCAAAATGGGTGTAGCTTGGGCAGGTTTTTCGAGTTTCTTTGCTGGTGAAGGGTTATTTAAACTCAAATTAAGCGGTAGTGGACAGGTATTTTTTGGCGCCTATGGTGGCATTACTAAGAAGCACGTAGACGGTGAATTTATTGTTGATAGCGGTCATTTGGTTGCATATCCAGCTAGTATGAAGTTAAATCTTAAACTTGCTGGTGGTTTAATTAGTTCTGTGACTTCTGGAGAAGGTGTCGTTAGTAAACTTTCTGGTCAGGGAGATATTTATTTGCAGTCTCGCAGTATCGATGGTTTAGTTCGGTTTCTAAGTCCTAAAGTTCGCTAAAAGTAAATTAAACAGAAATTAAACAATGGATATAAAATTATTACAGCAGCCAGATAGTACAATTGCGCGTGTAACATTGCAAGCTGGTGAAGAATTAGTAGCTGAAGCTGGATGTATGATTGCCATGAGCGGCAATATTAACACCAGCACCACTTTGAGACAAGGAAAAGGAGGAGGTATCCTCGGTGGACTGAAGCGAATGCTCGGTGGTGAATCTTTATTTTTGAGCGTTTATCGTTCTCTGGTAAATGGGGGAGAAGTTTTTCTGGCGCCAAAATTAATGGGAGACATTTTACTTTACAAAGTCAATAATAATGAGTTAGTTGTGCAAGCTAGTTCATATCTTGCTAGTGCTTCGGGTGTAGATATTGATTTAGGATTTCAAGGTTTTAAGTCTTTGTTTTCTGGAGAGTCTATTTTTTGGTTAACAATAAGTGGCTATGGTGAAGTTGCTCTGACTTCGTTCGGCGCCGTTTATGAAATAGATGTAGATGGTGAATATGTGGTTGACACAGGTAACATTGTTGCCTTCGAGAAAAGTTTGACGTTTAGCATTGGTAAAGCAAACACATCTTGGCTTGGCGCCTTTTTTGGTGGAGAAGGATTAATTTGTCGATTTAAAGGCAAAGGTAAAGTATTCTGTCAAACTCATAGCCCAGGCGCCTTTGGTCAGTTAGTAGGTTCACAACTACCAGCTATCAAAACCTCATAATTTCAATACTAACATTAGATATTAACATGAATAAAATAGCCTACAATATTGAACACTCACCTGCTTACGCTTCGTTAAAAGTAAAATTACAAGCACACCAAACCATAGTAGTAGAATCAGGTGCAATGGCAGCAATGGACCCCTGGATAGAAATGAAAGCCAAAACGAGAGGGGGCTTAATGAAAAGTGTAGCTCGAATGTTTGCGGGTGAATCACTATTTTTAAGTGACTTTACAGCCAAAGATAAACCTGGTGAATTATATATATCTCCTAGTGTACCTGGAGATGTACAGCACTATTACCTAGATGGTATTAAAGGTTTAATGGTACAATCATCAGGATTCCTCGCATCGAGTGTAACCGTAGAAATTGACACTAAATTTCAAGGTTTTAAGGGCTTCTTCAGTGGTGAATCTTTATTTTTATTAAGAGCTATTGGTGAAGGAGATATTTGGTTTAGTTCTTACGGTGGAATTGTAGAAATTCCCGTGACAGGTGAATATGTAGTTGACACGGGCTATATTGTAGCATTTGAAGATACGCTTAATTATAAGGTCGAAATGATTGGGGGTTTATCGTTTAGAGGATTGAAAACAGGTATTTTGGGTGGAGAAGGTTTAGTTTGTAGGTTTACGGGTACAGGTAAACTTTGGGTACAGTCCCGTCAACTTTATAATTTAATAAATTTCTTGAATGTATTTCGTCCTGTTGAAAGCAGTTCTAGTTCAAGTAGTAGTGACGGATAAACTGGCAAAGGATGTAACGGATGGTTGATTTGTGACGTTACATCCTTTGCTGATTTAGTAAGTGGGGCAAAAGCCGCACCTACGATTCATTTTTAACACTACCTTAAAAATAAATGGCGCCAACAAATCGCAACCCACCAACTAGTAACCGTCAATTATTTATAATCTTAGGAATATTTTTATCTATTATTTTAGGTGTAATTTGGCTAGTAGGGTTACTAGTCGATAATCTTGTGTGGGTGATTTCTCCAGATATTGAAAACCGATTAGGCGCCTTAATAGTTCCTGCATATGAAAAACTATCCCAACCATCGCAAACGCAGGATACTTTAAACCAGCTTTTAAATAAATTAGAATCAAATTTACCATCAGAAGAACGTAAACGTGATTATCAAATTATATATGTGCCGAATAAAACAGTAAATGCTTTAGCCCTACCTGGCGACCGTATTGTGATTTTTGATGGTTTACTCAAACAAGCAGAGTCCGAAAACGAGTTAATGATGATTTTAGGTCATGAATTAGGACATTTCAGCAACCGTGACCATCTACGCAGTATATTAAGACAACTAATATTACCAATTGCATTAGCTTCCATAACAGGAAATAATGACTTACTAGTATCAGTTGCTTCTGGTATTACAACCTTTAGCGATGCTAAGTATTCACAATCGCAAGAATCACAAGCAGACGAAATCGGATTAAATTTATTACACAAAACCTACGGTCATGTAGCTGGAGCAACTGACTTTTTTAATAGATTAAGTAAACAAAAAAATGTAGATATAGAATTCCTATCAACTCATCCGGCGCCGCAAAAACGAGTTAAAG
>NZ_MRCD01000084.1 GCF_001904745.1 Calothrix sp. HK-06 | reverse complement strand
TTAAGCTCAAACGGGTTTATCCAACCAGCCAAAATTAATGACATGGAGTACTAGTGGTTCATGTCATTAATTTTGGCTGGTTGGCACCGAGCGTAAGGTGGGCCGAAGCCCACCCTACAACCTTCCAAAACTTATGACACGAACCACTAGATATTTCCATACGTTGAACCACATTAGGCAAGCAAGCGCAATGATTCCTCCCAGAGACGATCGGCGTTGTCCGGATTAAGAGCATAGGGGGCAACACCGCTCATGTAGTCATTGCCGTTTGTGACGATGGTGGCTTCGTTGCAGTCCTCGAAGTAGCGCCCGCCGATGCCTTCCAGCAGCGGAGAGGTCGCCAGCAGGACTGAGGTGGCGGCGCCCTGCTCTGGTGTCTTCTGCCGCTCTGGGGGGGCCTGGAGACCGTCAGTGTAGCGCTGGAGATTGGTTGCAATGGCACCAGGCATGAGAGCATTGGCGGTGATCCCGTCGCCTGCCCAGCGCGCAGTGGCGCCGACAGCGAAAAGGATGTTGGCAGTTTTGGATTGTCCGTATGCCAACCATCGGTCGTAAGGGCGAAACGCGAAGTGAATATCGTCAAATACAACTGGTGACATCAGATTAGCACTGGAACTGACAGACACGATGCGCGCGGCACCATCTGCTGCCAGTGCATCGTGGAGTCCGAGTGCCAGGGCGAAGTGTCCAAGGTGGTTGGTAGCAAACTGCATCTCCCAGCCTTCGAGCGTGTGTTGTTCGGGTAATGCCATCACGCCCGCGTTGTTGACGAGGATATGCAGCGGTTCATCCCACGCGGCGACAAAATTGGCGATTGAGGCTCGGTCGGCCAGGTCAAGTGGGGCGACACGAATGTTCTGGTTGCCAGTAGTAGCGGTGATGTCAGCTGCCGTCTGCACTCCAGCATCGGTGTTACGCACAGCCAACGTGACCTCAGCCCCAGTGTAAGCCAGTGCCCGCGCCGTCTCTATACCAATGCCCGATGCCGCTCCGGTAACGATTGACCGTTTGCCAGAGAGATTAATTCCTTGTACCACCTCAGCGGCGGTGGAATGCTGCCCAAATGATGTTGTAATAGGTGCCATCATGTCCTCTTTTATTGCTATAAAGTGTTATATAGACTACTAACGTTGGGATACCACAGCAGGTGCAATGAGATCGCTCACGCTCAACTCACCACCTACACTGTGGTATTTAGAGGCGCCTCGTTGCTAGGGTTTTAGCGATGTCGCATTTGGCAAGCGTAACTAAGAGGCTGACTTGAACTGGGTTTCAAAAAAGTGCATAACAGCGACAGGAGGATTCAACTTTTTGTACAAGCTTGCTTCGTCAAGATACGGTTGTTTTTATACACTTCTAAACTTCCAGACTGCGGGTTATCCAACGTGCCATCCCACACCCAATATTCATAATTTCCATTCCGAAATTTATACACTCGAACACCCTCTGTCGCTTGGCTAGTTCCTCCGTTCAAGCTTAAATTACCGTTGGGGGTGGTTGCGCGATACAGTAGTTTACCTGAAGTATGATTCTTCCAAACATTGATGTTGTTGCCACCCTGGCATTTCGTACTCAGGATAATGCCAGCAGTAGAATCAGCAGAGGCAGGTAAAGAAAAATTAGCTAAGACACTAATTGGCAGAGCAAGAAGTAACGCGGATGTTTTAAGTAGTGTTTTCATTGTTTCAAGTTTTATAATTGCCATAATACGTCTCTATTTGCAGTTGATTGGGCTTTTAGGGTTACTCAAATCTGTGCCATACCGCCATCGACAAACAGCTCGATGCCATTCACAAAGCTGCTGTCGTTTGAAGCGAGAAAGACAACCGCTTTAGCAATCTCATCGGGCGTACCTACTCTTCCTAGCGGGATAGTGTTGGCTTGGCTAGTCACAAATTCCTGTAATTGCTCATCATTAAGCCCTAAGTGATCGTAACCAGGAGTCGGAACCACGCCAGGGCTAATGGCATTAACTCGAATCTTACGCTCTTTGAGGTCGAGTGTCCAATTCCGGGCAAACGATCGCACGGCGGCTTTGGTCGCACTGTAAACGCTGAAAGCTGGGGTACCTTTTATAGAAGTAATCGAGGCGTTCAGGATAATAGAAGCGCCCTCTGGCAATAAAGGCAGTGCCTTCTGCACAGTAAAAAGCACACCTTTAACGTTCGTGTTGAACGTTTTGTCAAAATGCTCTTCGGTGATTGCTCCGAGTGGGGCGAGTTCTCCACCGCCAGCATTGGCAAAGATCACATCGAGGTGTCCTTGCTCTTGCTCAATTGTTGCGAACAGGCGATCTAGGTCTGCCAGCTTGGAAACATCGCTCTGAATACCCGTGATGTTTTCACCAATCTCTTTCACGGCAGCATCTAGTTCAGTTTGGCGACGACCTGTTATAAAAACATAGGCGCCTTCGGCGACAAAGCGCTTGGCAGTGGCAAGACCGATGCCACTGGTACCGCCGGTGACAAGAGCGACTTTTCCTTCTAGTTTTTTCATAATGATAAATCCTGTAATTGTTAAAGTTAAAAGAACTGCTTGTAACAGATGGCAAAAAGATGATAGACTACTCGTCTGGCTCTACGACATTCGATATTTCCAGCAGCCTTAGATCTTGCAACGAGCATTGCTATCAATGTTTGCATGATTTAAATATATGCAATTAACTCTAAGAAGTCGTCCACTAGGAGTTGAAACTTTTTTACAATAACGTGATTGATAAATCAGTCGATCTCAAAATGGTAGCTTGGCTCCAACTAAAGGTGGAACCCAAATTCAAACTTTATCTAAATCTTTATAGCGCGCGCTCTTTGAAGACTCATGGCTTAGATTCTCAACTCAGCTTAACCAATCAAAAAGTTCAGTTGCGGTGCCGTCAATGCTTCAGTCGGAGACTCACCTGAATGCACGCCTCGTGTAAATACTTAATATTTACCTTTTTATAAACATGTATTTTTATCAATAAAACCTGTAATTAAGATTTATAGCCTGCGTAGGCAGAGAGAAGTTGCGTGCGGTGAGTCCAGTCCTGAAGGATACTGCTGGCGATTCAGGGGTAACACCCCACAGGTGAACGAGAAATCAAGCATTCTAGGTGTTATAGGCGCCTCGAATGGTATCTCAAAAACCCGATTAAATCGTTGGGTTGAGGGGTCAAACCTACCATTCGCTCTTCTGTATCCTACAGAGGAGGAAACAGAGCAAAAGAATCTCTAGAAAAACTGCAACGACACCCATTATGGCGCCAACTCAAAGCAGTGCAGCAAAACCGGCTTTACCTTGTAGACTCTAATAATTGGTACGCTTTCGATGTGTTGGCAATGAATGCTGTCCTTGATGACCTCGAAAAATACCTTTATAGCCCACATTCCGCACCCTAACTGTCACAATCGGTAGTTACTGAAGCTTATTATTTAAATAAGGTATAAAATAGTACTAGTAAATTTGTCAATCAAGATTTGCTTGTATAATTAGTAACTAACTATGTGCCATAAATCTTGGAATTAAAATTTAAATCCAATTTTAGCAATTGATTATTGAAGAATAAATGATAAAATATTTCAACTAATGGAAATTAATGCTATTTAGGATAACAGATGAGCCAGGTTGACAAAGGAGTGTATGCTGGACTAAATCGCCATAAAGCATTGCTAATTGGTTTTGCAATAAGCTTACTAGTTTTGTTAACTTGTTTGGTAAAGAGTGTTGCGATAGGCGCCGCTGATATTTCCTTCAATCAAATTTTGAGTTCGTTTACCTCACATCTTGCAGCATTCTCAATAAGCTTAAAGAAGCCGGGCTTCTGTACGAAAAATCAACGTTTNTATAGCAAAGTTTTTGTCAAGAAGCCCGGTTTCTAGGCCTGGTGCAAGATGTGAGTTTACTGTATTTGATGGTTCGAGAGAACATCTGATTATCCAGACTGTGCGATTACCGCGCTCAATCATTGCGATGATGGTAGGGGCGGCGATGGCAACGTAGTTTACTGCTATTAATTAGTGCAGCACTTTCCGGCGCCGCAATTGCTACAGCAGGATCAATAGGATTTGTAGGACTAATTGCACCTCATATAGGGTGCCAGTTAGTAGAGGGAAATCATCAAGGTTTAGTACCCGTAGCAGGAATGACAGGTGCAATGATTGTAGTCTGGTCAGATTTTGTTGGCAGAACTATTTTTGCACCAATTGAACTTCCTTGCGGAATTGTTACTGCTGTTATTGGGGCGCCGTACTTTGTATATTTGTTGGTGCAAAGTCGCAAGAGTGGCAACAGATAGGTGTTAAAATTTTTCAAAAATAATGATATTATTTTTCAACAAGCATAACATCAGCCACCCCTCTACCTGTATCTAAAAGCAAGGCAATATGGCTCTAACCATCTCAGAAGAAGGATTTTACAAACAAATTTTTCAAGTCGAAGAGAAAAATATTTCGCCATACCAAACTGTTGAAATACAGCTCAATGACCCAAAAAATCTGAGTAAAGGGTATCGTAGATCAATTGAGATTTGTCCCGGGCTGGATTTTTTAATTGATGATTATACGTTGCAAGAAGATTTAACTGTTGAGTTAGCAGATGGTACACCTGGCTCGCAGTTAGAGTTAAGCTTCAGTCTTTTAGGTAGTAATTATACAGAAAAAACTCATAAAGGACAAAATTTCTTTGCGGCTGGGTGGCATTCAGGAAAAGGGGGTTTTTTCAAATGGCAAGCAGGTTCACGCATTTTGAAATTTGATATCCATCTTGAAGTCCCGTTCTTCCAAACCCTGATTGCCGATGATATTGAGCAATTACCCCAACAGATGCGACGAGTCATGCAAGTTGAAGGAGAACCAGATTATTTTCATTTCGCGAAAACTACTCCAGCGATGCAAAATCTGATAAATCAAATTTTAAACTGTCCGTATCAGGGAATCACGAGAAGATTATATTTGGAAAGTAAAGCATTAGAACTAATTGCGCTACGCTTAGAACAAATTAAAAGTGATTCACCTACGAATATATCCAGCAGTCTTAAACCTGATGATATTGACCGCATTTATGGCGCCAGAGATATTTTAATTAAAAATCTTGATAAACCACCTTCATTAATGGAACACGCGCGAAAGGTAGGTTTGAACGACTGCACCCTCAAAAAAGGTTTCCGCGAAGTATTTGGAACGACCGCATTTGGATATTTATACGATTATCGCCTGGAAAAAGCGCGACATTTACTCGAAACAGGAGGCGCCAAAGTTACAGATGTAGTTCAAATGGTGGGATTTCGTGACCGCAGTTACTTTGCTGCTGCTTTTCGTAAGAAGTTTGGCGTGAATCCAAGTATTTATCTCAAAAATTCCGCCTAGCCACCATAAAAATTCCGTCTAGCCACCAAAACCATCTTCACTCGTAAAGAGCTTACCTTTAAGCTTATTGATAAAGATTCCTTTTGGTGGTGTGAGAAAATGTTAAATAAACTACAATATTTATTTGCAACGCTTAGTACATTTTGGGTGTTTTTTCCTGCTTTTGCAAAAGCAGAGGTAAAGAAAGATTCTGGTACTCAAGAAAATTATATATCAAGAATCTCTCAACTGAATGAATTCCCAAAGCCTGCAACAACAATTAAAGGATGGCTTTCCCAATCACCTGCTTCACCATCTCCATCGTTAGTGACGGGTGTTCGTATTAACCAAACGAAAGAAGGCATCGAAGTTATTTTAGACACCTTAGATGCAGAAAAGCTCCAGCCAACAAGCCGCAGCGAAGGTAATAGTTTAATTGTAGATATTCCTAATGCTCAATTGCGTTATTCAAATGGAAATGTATTCCGACAAGAAAAGCCTATTGCGGGAATTGCTGAAGTATCGGTAACAAATAGCGATGCTAATAGTGTTAGGTTGATTGTGACAGGAGAGACAGCTTTACCGAATGTAGAGTTGTTTGACAGCAATGAAGGTTTAATTTTTGGAGTGGCGCAAAACCCCGCCCTTCCGTCGCCTGAGCAAGGGGAGCGACAGAGCCAAGAATCAACACCGCAGCAATCAGAAACGCAGCAAAGTCAGGGATCAACACCGCAGCAATCAGAAACACCGCAAAAGCCAGAACAACCCTCTTCGGAGCCAATTGAATTAGTGGTGACGGGTGAACAAGACAGCTATAAAGTCGATACTACAACAACTGGTACACGGACAGATACGCCTTTACGTGATGTTCCCCAGGCAATTCAAGTTATACCTCGACAAGTACTAGAAGACCAGCAAGTGGAGCGTTTAAATGATGCACTACGAAATTCACCTAGTGTTGTACCTGATAATTCAACACGTTCTGCATTTGAAGGTTTTACTATTCGGGGTTTCTCAAACCGGAATATTATTCGTAATGGTTTGAGGGATGATACCAGTATTACAACTAATATTCTCACAGAAAATATTGAACAGATAGAGGTGTTGCGGGGTCCAGCTTCAGTTATTTTTGGTCAAGGTGGCGCCGGAGGTACAGTAAATATTGTTACTAAAAAGCCTTTAAGTACACCTTTTTACTCGATAGAGGGTACTATTGGTAATTTTAATACCTATGGTGGCTCAATTGATTTAACAGGTCCTCTAAATAATGACAAAACTTTGTTATATCGTTTAAATGCTGGGGCTTCGAGTACAGATACATTCGTTGATTTTTTTGATAGAGAAACTTATTTTGTGGCGCCAAGTTGGACTTGGATAGTAGGGAAGGATACCCAGTTCACTGTAGAAACAGAATATTCAGACCAGAGACAACCGAATGATAGAGGTTTACCTGCTATAGGAACTATTTTATTTAACCCCAATGGTAAAATCCCTATCAACCGTTTCATTGGTGAACCTTCTATTGACCAAAATAATCGACGTTCCTTTCGACTCAGCTATAATTTTGAACATCGTTTGAGTCAAGATTGGCAATTACGGAATGCTTTCAACTTTTCATACTTAAGCGTTCAACAGAACTCTGTTTTCCCAGATACTTTATTAGAAGATAATCGCACTCTGACAAGAGGGTTAGTCATTGCTAAATTTGCTCAACAAACTTATACCCTTGATACAAACATCGTTGGCAATTTTAAAACAGGTAACATTGACCATAAGTTGTTAATAGGTGTTGAATTGTCAAGAGACCGTTCTTTTCAAGAAGGAAGAAACTTTTTTCAGGAACTTAGTCCTATAGACTTATTTAATCCAATTTATGGTCGTGAAAATGTTGGTGCCCCTCTTGAGGAACTTGCCTCAGAACCAAGTCAATCAGATGGTTTGGGTATTTATTTACAAGACCAAATTGCTTTTTCCGATAACTTTAAATTAGTTTTAGGTGGTAGGTTTGATATAGTCAACCAAAAGTTAGAATCCCAAGGTGAGACAACATCATTCCAACAAGACGAAGCTTTTAGCCCTCGCATTGGTTTTGTGTATCAACCTAGCAAACAAGTTTCGCTTTACGCTAACTACAGTCGCTCCTTTCAACAGGTGACGGGAACCAACTTCGATAGAAGGCTATTTGAACCAGAACGGGGTACACAATATGAAGTAGGTGTTAAACTAGATTGGACACAAAGGCTTTCTTCTACATTCGCTTTATATCAAATTACACGCTCAAATGTTCTAACCACTGACCCTAGAGACCCTGAAGGCTTATCTTCTATTCAAACTGGAGAACAAAGAAGTCGGGGAATTGAGTTAGATATCACTGGAGAAATTTTACCTGGATGGAAAATTATTGCTGGTTATGCTTACACCGACGCAATAGTCTCAGAAGATAATGCTATTCCAGAAGGTAATAGAATTAATAATGTACCAGAACACGCTATCAATTTATGGAGTACATACGAAATTCAAAAGGGTAGTTTGCAAGGTTTGGGATTTGGATTAGGACTATTTTATATAGGAGAAAGACAAGGAGACTTAGATAATACTTTCACTTTACCTAGTTATGTACGCACCGATGCTGCTTTATTCTACCGCAAAAATAACTTCCGAGCTGCTTTAAATCTACAAAATTTGTTAGACACTGATTATTTTGAAGCTGCGGAAAGTAACTTGCGTGTTTTCCCCGGCGCCCCAAGGACGGTAAAATTTACTCTAGGTTGGCAATTTTAATCGTCATGTTTAAAAAAGTTCTCAAATTATTTTGTCTAATGGGATTAGCTATTGTGCTAGTAACAGGGTGTTATCAACTTGGAAATTACAATAGCCACTATCTTAATGAAAACAAAGAAATATCTGAGTGTAGAAAAGTTCAACACATATTAGGAGAAAGCTGTGTTCCCATTAAACCTCAGCGTATAATTGTCACCGACCAAGAGTCTTTAGAAATAGCTGTAGCTTTAGGTTTTCAACCAGTGGGAGCAGTCAAAGCAAATATTGTGGGGAGCAAAGAGCGTATCTTGGCTAAAAAAATCGAAAATATAACTTATTTAGGTAAAGAAAGCCAGCCTAATCTTGAAAAAATGGTAAAATTACAGCCAGATTTGATTTTAGGGTTAGGAATTGATGGCCAAGGCTATAGATTATACTCCAAAATTGCTCCCACACTGACATTCGATTTTAATCATGCCGCTTGGAAAAAAGATTTACGATTAATTGCTCAAGCGTTAAATAGAATTGAACAAGCTGACAAATTACTATTTCAATACGAAAACAAAGTAAAAGGAATTCAAGAGCTTTTCAAAAATAAACTAAAAAATACCGATATTTCGGTGAGTAGGTTTTATGCAGGATGGAACTTCACCCAATTCCAAACTCCACTGTCTTTTTCTGGAAGTATCTTACAAGAAATCGGATTTGCAGTACCAAAACAACAAAATCAGTTACTAAAACAGAAATATTCAGATGGTACTTATGTGACAGTTAGTAAAGAAAAAATGGAACTTATAGATGCAGATATTTTGTTTGTAGCACTAGACCCAGGTTCAGAGAAAAACTTTAACAAATACCGAAATAATCCTTTATGGCAAACGCTTCATGTCGTGAAAAACCAGCGTGTTTATACAGTTGATTCTGGTCACTGGATATTTGGTAGCATTTTATCAGCGAATGCTATCTTAGATGATTTACTTCAGGTTCTATTAAAAAAGCCAGGAATCTAAGTTTACAATGAAAACCACAAAAATCAAATAACATAAGTAATGTTAAAACCAAAAAATTCTGATATATCTAACTTTTTTGAAGAGATATTTGTCATTGCTAAACAAAGATTAGATAGTTTCTATACTGATTGCATCACTTTTTATACTCCTGCTCAAGCTGAGGTAATTTCACTTGCAGAATATCTACAATCTGAAAAACTTTTATCTTTGTTTAAAGCAACATCTTTTTACCAAAGTAGTCAGGATATCCATGTTGCTGCATCTATATGTAACAAAGTTTATAACTGGAAAACTTTACCGGGTGTTTTAGCTTTGATGACATGGGCAGGTGTAGGGTTAGATGCATCTGTTGACAATGTAAGTTTTATTTTAGAAAATGGTGAACCAAAAGCATTATACTTTCATGACCTGAGTCGTAGTGTAATTTACCCACCGCGTTTACCTATTACGCTTCCTCCAAATTATCCAGGTAAGTTAGTTAATAGCGTTGAAGAGTTACATAAATTTGTATTCACTGGATTATTTGAAAACAATATTAACACCGTAGTTGAGCTTATCCACAGCTTGACTAAACTTTCTAAAAAAACAATGTGGGGAAATGCAGTCAATGCTTCCGAGGGTTTATATGAAGATTTTAGTAAATGTGCAAGTTCCGAAGCAGTAAAAGCAGATTACTCAGTTTTATTTGAACAGCCATACAGTATAGTAATGCCAGGTCGTAACCCCCTTTATAATTTAGTGCGTTCCGAAGAAATAAACGAACCTGGTTTACCCAATAAATATACGGTTCGCGTTACTTGCTGTTTATATTATCTAATTCCACCGCATGACGAGAAGTGTACTAACTGTCCTCTGCTCAAACCGTGCGAACGTATTGCTCAAATCAAGCAAGAAATGACCGAGGTGGATTGAAATGGCGCCACAACAACCTGCGAGCTTACGAACTTTTACAATTATTTGGCTCGGTCAAGTCGTCTCCACCATCGGAACGTACATGACCAACTTTGCCATATCTTTGTGGGTATGGCAACTCACTACTTCAGCTACTGCTCTCACCTTAGTTGCTTTCTTTTCTCAAATCCTTCGTATTCCCACTACTCTGTTTGCTGGAATTATAGTAGACCGTTTCAACCGCAAAAATTTAATGATTCTCGGTGATACTATCGCTGCTATTTCTAATTGTGCCTTACTTGCACTTTACCTTACGAATCATTTACAGATTTGGCATCTTTACTTCACTGGCGCCATTAATGGGTGTTTTCAGCAAATTCAAAACTTAGCTTATGAAGCCTCTTTAACTCAAATTGTTCCAAAACGACACTACGCGCGTGCAACTAGTATGGGGTCTGTAGTTCATTATGGCCCGGTTATTCTGGCGCCTGCTTTTGCGGGTAGTTTATACCCCCTAATTGGTTTAACAGGAATTTTATTGATAGATTTACTGAGTTTTTTAGTTGCAATTGTGACTTTATATACGATAGTAATTCCTCAGCCTCCTCAGACAGATGTAGAACAAACATCGGCAAATTTATTAACAGATATAACATTTGGTTTTCGCTACTTGTTTACAAATGAAAGTTTGCGGATTTTTCTATTAGCTATCAGTTTATTTTGGTTTGCCCACGACTTTGCAGAATCTGTAGGAGAGGCAATGATTCTCGCGCGTAGCAATAGTAACCCCACCGCATTAGCTAGTATTTCTGCTGCTGCTGGTATTTCCGGTGTGATGGCAGCAATTATTTTTAGTATTTGCCCCGGTATTAAACCACGCATTTATGGTGTGTTGTTAGGTTTTATCGGCGCCGGTGCAAGTAAAACTATATTTGGACTAGGACGTAATTTATCAATTTGGGTACCGGCACAGTTTTGTTCTTCCTTAAACTTTCCTTTGATGAACAGTAGCGAAACAGCTATTTGGCTAGCAAAAATTCCCCCTAACTTACAAGGTAGAGTATTTGCGGCAAAGTCATTGATGTCACAGCTAATGTCAAGTTTTGCAACCCTAATAGCAGGTTTCTTAGCAGATAAAGTATTAGAACCAGCAACAATATTAAAGGGAGGAATATTTGGAAGCGGTAAAGGTACGGGAATTGCTTTTGTGTACGTAATGGGCGCCGTATGTATGCTTCTTGTCGGGTTGCTTGGGTTTGCTATTCCCTCACTGCGGAATATAGAAAAGATTTTGCTTGACCACGATAGCTAAGATTTAATTTACAGTATATTTCAGATGAATGAAGTACACCCCACCCCGCATAAATGCACCCCTCCCCATATACCTACGGTGTACACACAAGTGGTTGAATTTACCCGTACTTCTTCAAACT
Organism: Calothrix sp. HK-06; assembly: GCF_001904745.1. Lineage (GTDB taxonomy): Bacteria > Cyanobacteriota > Cyanobacteriia > Cyanobacteriales > Nostocaceae > Dulcicalothrix. The sequence goes on along the minus strand of NZ_MRCD01000084.1, from coordinate 28,625 downwards.
CCAACAAACTTACCCAAAAGGAGCGAGTTCTGAAGGGGAATAAAAGTATAATTGCCAATTCTGCGTTTTTATCAGAATTCTGATTCCCCTCCCCGGTTTCCGGGGAGGAGTTAGGGGTGGGGTTTCTTATATTTACACCTATTTTTAGACTGTACGCTGGTTTATTTCCATGATAGAGTATGGTAGAATTATTGCAATTATTTATCATTAAATCCTAATTCAATCATTCCCAACGATGACAATAACCTTAACAGTCAAAGACTATGATGAACTGTGGGAGGAAAGCCAAGAACACAGTACGCGCAACCCAACCCTAGAAGCATTTGAATATTTTTGTGAAACACCCAAAAAACTTGGTAAAGGTTACTATCGAAAAGCGGACAAGGATGCCCTGCAGTCGTCTCAACGTTCCCCACCCCCCGCACGGTGAAGCAGCCCACAAAGCGTAGGTTTCCCACGCGAGCGTGAACTGCAGCAAGCCAAAGGGCGCCGCTCTCCACTTCACAAAAAGCATATATTGTCAATCAATTACAAATGAAATTTTTCTCAACTGTAGTAAGAATTTGTTATGAATCAAATCATTTGTAAACAAACGCACAGACGAGACATCCTACCGTTACTAACAGCATCGCTAGGCGCCCGTTCCATATTTCTGCTTGACGTGTGAATCCCCAGCGCCAAGCGTTACGATTTTCAATTGCTACTGAAGTATTTTTGGTTGTATCTTCCATAATTGACACTCCAGGTTGACAAAGTACAACTTACTTTCTTTATAGCTAATTATTAGCATTAATCTACAAAACTAATGATTTGAATTTTTATAGCATTTCGTTGCATTAATAAGATTTGCTGTTGTAATTTCTGCTTAGGCGCCCAGAAGATGTGAACCACGGTTCACATTACATTTCTTTACAAACACTCAGTATCAACATAAATTTTATATTAAGAAATTGTCAGGCAGGGATGCCTGCTAACAATTTCCGACTCATGAAATAATAAAGCTTTACCATCAACGTTGGAATGTGGAAGTGAATTTAAAACATTTAAAAACTTCTCTTGGAATGGATATTTTACGAAGTAAAACACCAGAAATGGTACGTAAAGAAATTTATGCTCATTTTCTTGCTAGGGTAGCTTTTCCCGTAATCCGTAAACGAAGTTTTCCCGAAGGGTAGGATTTCCCGTAAAGCTGCGCTTTACGGTGTAGGGTAGCATCTATGGTGATTCTAGCCTGCGGCAAATGCTTCTAAGGATCGCTTCGCGACTAATGACAAATCATCCCTAAAATCAACAACGCCAAACAATCTTTACCTATTGCAGATGCTTTTTCAGTTCGGCGGCTGCCTGGACAAAAAGAGAGCGGGTTGATGGAAGCTCGGCTAAACCATTCAGCAGTCCGAAGTCATGAATCATGCCGTTGTAACGCACGGTTGTCACGTTTACCCCTGCTTCATCTAGCTTGCGTCCATAGGCTTCGCCTTCATCATGCAAAATATCGCTCTCTGCAATCTGAATTAACGCTGGAGGTAAGCCTTTCAACTGCTCAACAGTAGCCCGTAAAGGAGAGGCATAGATGTCTTTGCGCTTTTCTGGGTCAGCGATGTACATGTCATACATCCACTTCATCGTCGGTGTGGTTAGGAAACGCTTGTCCCCGAATTGGTGGTAAGAATTCGTTTCAAAATCAGCGTCTACGATGGGCCACATCAGAATTTGCAACTTAATGTGTGGGCCTCCTTTCGCTTTCGCCATCAACGTGGTTACTGCCGACATATTACCGCCGACACTGTTTCCTACGATTGCCAAATTTTTGCCATCAACCCCAATCTCCTCACCATGCTCGGCGACCCATTTGGTCGCAGCATAGATCTCATTGATAGCTTGTGGATACTCAGCGTCTGGAGTTCGAGTGTAATTGACAAAGACAGCAGCAAAACCTGAAAGCACGACGAGATCGCGAACCATGCGCTTGTGCGTTGGGTAATCGCCTAGTACCCAACCGCCGCCATGAATAAACATGAAAACAGGCAATATGCTTTTGACACCTTTAGGGCGCACGATGTTGAGCGTAATCGAATAACCGTCAGTGGTAATTGTCTTCTCAAACTCGTCGATGCCTGAGAGGTCAACCTTAACAGCAGCTTGTGCATCCACGAGTACTTGACGTGCTTCGAGTGGAGCGAGTGTCTCTAGAGCCACACCTGCTGAGTTCAACTCTTTCAAAAATACCTTCGTTCCCCTGGAAAGACGCGGATCATCTGCAACTTCCAAAACTTTGATTGCTTGCGGATTTACTTGAGAAACCATGACGTTCTCCTTTTGTTGATGAATGATAAACAATTTATTGAAGTGGCGCCGTTAAGCTAGTTAATTTGACAGTGTTTGTTAACGGGCAATGATTGTGGATGACAATCACCTTCTACGACATCGCTTCCCAGTTGAAATTATTTCCTGCTGGCTGCTAATATGATGTTCTGGTTTACAAGGTGAGTGGTTATAAACTGACGCATATAGTCTGCAATCGCATCGCCGTCCTCTTCCAAGGCAAAATGTCCGGTATCGAGTAAATGAAGCTCAACATCTTTCAGGTCGCGCTGGTAGGGATAAGCACCGTCGGCAGGGAAGATGTAGTCGTTTTTACCCCAAACAATAAGGGTAGGGGGTTGATGTTGGCGAAAATATTCCTGCCATTGTGGGTATAACGGTGGATTTGTGCCATAGCTATAAAGTAGCGCCATTTGAATCTCACCATTTCCAGGGCGATCAAGGAAGAGCTGATCCATATTCCAGGTATCCGGGCTAATCGCTTCCAGGTTGCGAATACCATTAGTGTACTGCCATTTCGTTGCTTCTAGAGTGACTAAATATTTTAGTTTTTCAGCATTCTCAGGCGAACGGTCTTGCCAGTATGCCTTGATGGGTTCCCAAAATTCGCGCAGACCTTCCTCATAGGCATTTCCATTTTGAACAATTAGGGTTTGCACTCGCTCTGGATATTTAGCCGCAATCCGGTAACCAATCGGGGCGCCATAATCCATTACGTAAAGGCTATATTGCTTGAGATCAATCGCGGTAATAAATTTCTCCATGATCTCAGCTAGGTGATCAAACGTGTAGTCAAACTCATGCACGCTTGGCATTGAACTGTTTCCGTAACCTGGATAATCAGGGGCAACCAGATGAAATTTATCTGCAAGTGCAGGTATTAGATTACGGAACATATGAGAGGAAGTTGGAAAGCCGTGCAACAGCAAAATTGTCGGATTGTCGCGGGAACCAGCTTCTCGATAGAAGATATCTAAACCATCTATCGAAACTGTGCGAAATGTGATCATGATTTTGCTCCTTGTTTATAAAAGTGAAGTTGAAGTATTTGTGTGAATGAGGATTGAAAAATTAAATGCGAAAAATTAAATGCGCTCCCCGTCTCATATCTTAAAAAAAGCGATTGAAGTAATCACGCCAACTTTTGGGTAAAGCTTCAAGTTGAGTTGCGCGGTAAAGTAACTCTCGATTGTCCTGCTCACGAACATAAAGTTGAGTAATATTGGCAACCGTAACATTGTTCTCGTCCCGGCTCACCAACTCTAGAGTGTCTCCGGCGCCAACTTCGCCCTCTTGCAAAACACGAAAGTAAAATCCGGTTCGACGACTCGCGAGAAATTGTTTCACCATATCCGCTCGTCCAAACCGAATCCCAAGTTTGTAGCAGGGTAGGCGAGGTTGTGTTACCATTAGTTTTACATTGCCGATTTTAAAGCAATCCCCAATGTTCACCTCCTCTTCTCTCAACCCAGTAGTTGTAAAATTCTCACCAAAGATGCCTAGCGGTAGCTCTGTATCAAGCAATTGACCTCGCCAGTAATCGTAATGCTCAAATGGATATATATAAACTGCTTTGTCTACTCCGCCATGAACGGTTAGATCAGCTTGTCCATCACCATCTAAATTAAGCGATCGTACCATCACCCGTTCGCTGACTGGTTCTTTGAAAATTCCAGTTGTCACTGTTTTTCCGTTCCAGGTTACTTGACGCGGAAGTCCTGCGTTGACAGAAATAAGTTTCATCTTAAATGCCTGCTCAATATGTCAAAGATGGAAGTCAAGAATTAGGGACTTAATTACTTGCAGAGATAATGGCTGCCATTAACTGCTCAATGTTCCAGCGAGCGTTATAGCGAATTCCATTAATAAACAATGCTGGGGCAGTCGTTACTCCACTGTGTAATCCATGAGCGATATCTTGATTAATGCGGTCGATATGCACTTTTTTAGACATATCTTGCAGAAATTGGGAAATATCAAGTCCTAGATTATTGGCATATTCTACAAGATAGCCGTTTCCTAAATGTTGTTGATGGGTGAATAGAATATTATGCATTTGCCAAAACTTACCTTGGACAGCAGCCGCTTCTGCCGCTTCTGCTGCACGTTGAGCATGAGAATGGATATGTATCTGTGGAAAATGACGGAAGATGAGGCACAAATAATTTTCTCCAAAAGAAGCACTAAGCTGTTGTTGAATGACTTTAATTAGCCTATAAACATCTGCATTCTGACAACATTGATAGTCCCCATACATCATCACTACTACGGTTGCATTTAACACACCTTTTATGTGATCCTGTGTTAAAGGTGGGACGAATAACGAACTGTGATCACGGTAACAGCACACTTATACCTCCTAGAAAAAGCAGGTTTACTGTAAGTGATTGCCAATTCCTAACAAAAGTAACTGTTAAAAATACTAGAGTAGTTAGTTGTTTTAATTTAAACATTATTCCCTCCTTGGCTAAGTTGAGTAAATTTAAATAGAGACTAATCCTTTGTTTTACTTCTGTTTTTTCAAATTAACCTTAGTGATTACAACAGGCATTGCTATCAATGCTTGTATGAATTTAATATATCCAACTGACTCTAACAAGTCGTCCATTTTGAGTTGAAACTTTTCTTAAATAGTGTGGTTGATAAATCACTCCATCTCAAAATGGTAGTTTGACTCCAACTAAAGTTGGAATTTAAATTCCAACTTTAGTTGAGTTTGCTTAATTAGCTTATTGCCTTAATACAGGCGCCTTGCTAAACACGCCTATTTTAGAAGAACTTGGCAGCACTGAAACAAACGAGGCAAAAGTAAAAAGTAAAATTGTACTCATAAACAAAAACAAAATATTCGGTTGAAGCCCCTAACTCACATCTTGCACCAAGAAAATTTGATGGGTTTTAAACACTCAGTATGAAACCTCAAGCGCTTAATTTAGCGATAAAAAGCAATAAAAATAATGTAGCTTTATCCCTCTGATTTGTACTTAGCCTGGGTATATACGGAGAGGTGCAAGATATAAGCTAACCTTCTTCCTTAAGAGGAATGGCACGCACGGTAAGCTGAAATGCTTGCGACATGGGGACGCGGTGAGGACACAAGGACACTATCGACACAGTGAGCAACTCAGGTTTTTCCCCAGTCTCAAGCTCAAAATTTCCGCGTCACCGCGTCTCAGTGTCCCCGTGTCGTGCAAGATCTTTGTGACTTGCAGTCGAAAAAATCGCCCGCCACATTGATCTACTATATATAAACATATAAACGGTTAATTTTAATAAATAATTAAGATTGAATCGTCAGAACCCTCATCATCGTCGTCGTCATTATCGTCGTTATCTTTATTAACTGATTAATGTACGCAAGGCATTAGGCTATATAAATAAAAAGCCCAGCCTATTTACTAGAGATTGGGCGCCATTGGCAAATTTAATAGTTGAGTAAGGATTCTTTTCATAATTGATTTTGCTAAAACACGAATATATATTCTAATATTTTAGCACGTTAAGTACGCAAGAACCAAATTATGGAAATTTGCTTTTAGTTGAATGCTATCCCGGACAACTCAACCAAGTATTTATGAATATTTTGAGTAACGCGATTGATGCTTTACAAATGTATAGAGAACCAAAATCAAAAACTAAAAATAAAATTACAATTACAACTAAATGTTTAGATAAAAATTATATAGCAGTCTGCATTGCTGATAATGGTTGTGGAATTCCGGCTAATATTCAACAAAAAATATTCGACCCATTTTTCACAACTAAACCTGTGGGTAGCGGTACTGGTCTTGGTTTATCAATTAGCTATAAAATTGTCGTTGAGCAACATGGAGGGCAACTTTCCTGCATATCGCAACCAGATCAAGGAACCGAATTTTGGGTTGAAATTCCCATATCGGTTGCCTCTAAGGGACTTCCAAATAAATAAATACCCAAAATTGTCTTGTGGGGTGTAAGTCCAGAGGCGCCCACGGCTGGAACGGGCACTGCGTTGCGCCCATTCCACAATATGGAGAATTAAATTTTTGGAAGTCCTTAAGATAAAACTTGTTGCCTGGGGTGCGAGTAGCAATAGATGCTGTTAACATTGGGCGCCATCCGCTTGTCCTGCACCAACTAATTGCTATTTTTGATTATGCAGAGATGTTGCTGGAGTTAGCTTTTTAGACTTTCGACAAATAAAGCCTAAACTCAAGGGATTAAAAAATACTCAATGCTTGCCAAGTTTTTTCAGCAACTACGCCATCAAAAACACGGTGGTAAGATTGAGTACATTCCAATGTGGGGCAAGGAACTGAGTTTGTCGTGCAAATTCCAGTGCGGCAAACTCAGTTAAATTTACACCCGCAGGGGGACGGGTAAGGTGCAATTAGAAAAAGTTGATAATCAAGCTCAAATCACCGTTAGCGACACTGAAAAGGGTATTCCTCCTGACTTCCTGCCCTACGTATTCAAGGCTATCGGCTTGCTGTAGGCACCCTACCTGGAACTAAAAACTTGATTGTAGGTTGGGTGGGACGCAGTGGAACCCAACATCAACTTCGCAAAGTCCCATTACAACGTAGTGAAATCCAATATACCCAACCTAAAGTTATACATTTCTTGAGTTTTAAGCTCTATCGCAGGATAGATAATGGCACCCTGCTGTTGGCAGACAGTTAAATATAACATATTCTATATAATCTCTGAGTTTTTTCAGTTTGTACTCAAAGCTCTCGTACAGAAAGAGGCAATCGTGCTTAAGCAACCAGAAGTTAGCTATCTGATACGTCAACTCCGACAGTTAATGTCACTTAGCAAAGAGCAGTTTGCTACAACACTAGGGGTCGCTTACTGTACCGTAAATCGCTGGGAAAAGGTCACATCCAACCTTCTGCATTGGCGCTTAAGCAAATTAAAACTATGCTCAAGCAGTTGAAGTCAGAAGTTATTAGAGTCAGTACTTTTCTGAAACGGAGTCGAGGGTTTAATGAGCGAGGTAAATTCAGAATTTGTCAAGGGTAGGCAGGGAAGATGGACGATTTTGCCAACGCAACTTTTGCACTATGGCGTTGCGTTGTTATCAGTTGCCCTAGCACTGGCAACAAACTTTCTGTTAAGTCCCTATCTCGCTCCAACACCAACTCCATTATTTTTCGCCGCCATCACGGTGAGTGCCTGGTATGGGGGCTTCGGCTCAGGGCTGCTAGCAACCGCTTTATCTACAGTGGCAATTAATTACTTCTTTATTGAGCCGTTCTACTCGCTCAAGATGACCACTGTAGGATCATTAGTACAACTTAGCGTTTTCTTAGTAACAGCCTTGCTTATCAATTTACTTAATGAAGCACAACGATTAGCGCAACGGAAAGCCGAAGTTAATTTACAAGCTCTGCGTGAGAGTGAAGCACGGTTTGGGCGTTTAGCAGAATCTAGTATTATTGGAATAATTGTAGCCGATTTGAAGGGTTCCATCCTTGAGGCTAATGATATTTTTCTGCAAATGGTTGGCTACACCAAAGAGGAACTAAGTTCGGGTCGAATGCGTTGGCGCGAGATGACTACGCCAGAATCTCTTGAGGCGAGTGATAGAGCAGTCCAAGAACTTATAACTACGGGAGCTTGTAAACCTTTTGAGAAAGAGTATATTTGTAAGGATGCTTCTCGTGTTCCAGTTCTGCATGGTGCTGTAATGACGGGAGAAAGGACGGTTGTTGGTTTCGTGCTTGACTTGAGCGAACGTAAACGAGCAGAAACTGCACAACAAGAAGCAGCCCGTCGGGAGCGAGCGTTACATACTGAAGTGCAAGCTACAAAGGAACAACTAGAAGCTGTTTTAGCAAGTATTAACGATCAGTTTTTAGTCCTAGATCGCGAGTGGCGCTACACCTACGTTAACGACAGAGTTGTGGAAGTTGTGGGAATGCCCAGGGAGGATCTGCTAGGTAAGTGTATCTGGGAAGCGTTTCCAGATACTGTTGGCAGTCAGTTCTACGAGCAAGTGCATAGTGCAGCAGCAGAGCAGAGAATTGTTTACTTTGAGTACTTCTACCCATCTTGGCAACGTTGGTTTGAGAACCATATCTATCCGAATTCTACAGGGGTATCTGTCCTTGTTACTGAAATTACCGATCGCAAACGGGCAGAGGAGACACTTAGGCAAACAAACCAAACGTTACAAACTCTAATTGATGCGTGCCCGGTTGCCATTGCTGTTCTTGATCCCCAAGGGATTGTAAGGTTATGGAATCGCGCAGCAGAAAACATCTTTGGTTGGAGTGCCTCTGAAGCGATTGGGCAGTTTATGCCAACCGTTCCCCATAGGCAACAAGAATTTCTCGCTAGCATTCAAACAGTATTGAGTGGGCACTCGCTAAATGGTTTTGAAGCCCAGCATCAAGCTAAAGATGGGCACATGGTAGATTTGGAGATTTGGGCTAATTTAATTCACGATGCACAGGAAAATCCAGGTTGCCTGGGTATTGCCTGGGACATCACCGAAAGCAAACGAGCAGAAGAGGCACTGCGAACTAGTGAGGAACGGTATCGTTTACTAATAGCAACAACGACGGCAGTTGTGTGGACAACGAATGCAAATGGTGGATTTATTTGCTCTCAGCTTTCCTGGGAGGCTTATACAGGACAAAGTTGGGAAGAATACGCTGGATGGGGCTGGCTGGAAATGTTTCATCCAGAAGATCGTGAGGGATTAAAAACACGATGGGAAGGCGCTTTGGCAAAGCGGTCATTTTACGAGGTAGAAGGGCGCCTCTGGCACGCTCCTAGTGGCGAGTATCGGCACATAACCGCCCGTGCAGTTCCTTTATTAAATGCGGACGGTTCGGTGCGAGAATGGATTGGCATGGATACGGATATCCACGACCGCAAGGAGGCAGAAGAGGCATTACGGAAGAGCGAAGAACGGTTTCAACTCATTGCTCAGGCAACCAACGATGTAATATGGGATTGCAATCTCTTAACTCATGAAATGTGGTGGAGTGAGCGAGTAGAGATTGTGTTTGGTTATAAACCCGAAGAATTGAGGTTTGATATGTCGGGTTGGGCTGAACGGGTTCATCCTGGAGATTTAGAGCGAATTTATGCTAGCTACGAAAACTGTTTAAACGGTGGAGAAATTTTATGGACAGACGAATATAGGTTTCTTCGAGCAAATGGCTCCTACGCCAATGTTCTTGATCGTGCTTTCATCATTCGAGACTCAGCCGGAAAACCTATGCGTGTAGTCGGTGCAATGAGTGACATTAGCGAGCGCAAGCAAGCTGAAGAAGCCTTGCGAGCGAGTGAGGAGCGGTTACGAGTTGCACTAAAAAATTCACCGATTACTGTCTTTCATCAGGATATAGAGTTGCGCTATACCTGGGTATATAATTCAACATTTGCATACCATGCAACGCAAGTAATTGGTAAACAAGATGCTGATTTTCTGCCGAGCGAGGATGCTTTAGTACTGACTCAAATTAAGCGTCGAGTTTTAGAAACAGGAATGGGAGCGCAAGAAGAAATTAAGGTGACGATGCAGGGACAAGAATTTTACTACGATTTGACAGTTGAGCCATTGCTCAATGTGGGTGGAGAAATTATTGGTATAACCTGTGCTTCCATTAATATTACAGACCGAAAACAAGTTGAGTTGGCATTGCGTCAGAGTGAAACAACGCTTAATGCATTTATTGCCAGTTCACCCATTGCCATTGCATTTTTTGATCGTAACTTACGCTATATTCATGCTAATGAAGCCTTGGCTACAGTTAACGGTATTCCCTTAAGCGAGCATTTGGGACGAACGCTCTGGGAAGTGCTTCCTCAATGGGCGCCTATTGTGACGCCAATCCTTGAGCAGATTATGCAAACAAAAGAGCCATTGTTGAATCAGGAAGTTGTAGGTGCAACCAATCCTGCTGATATTATCAGACATGGCTTAGTAAATTACTTCCCAGTATGCCTTCCAGATGGGGAAGTGATCGGTTTAGGGGCGACATTAATAGATATTACCGAGCGCAGACGCGCCCAAGAGGCTCTGCGTCGAAGTGAAGAACGCTTACGCATCAGTCAAGAATTGTCCCTTGATGCATTTACAATTCTAGACAGTGTACGAGACGAAACTGGAGCAATCGTTGATTTTGTCTGGACTTACGTAAATCCCAAAGCCGCCGAAATTATTCAGCGTCCTGTTAAAAACCTTCTTGGTCAAGGGCTACTCGAAGTGCTTCCCGGGAACCAAACCAACAGCGAATTATTTGAGCGCTATGTAGAGGTTGTAGAAACAGGAGTTGCCCACGATATTGAACTATCTTACAACACAAATGGTATCGTTGGATGGTTCCGCAATATGGCGGTCAAGTTAGAAGACGGTTTGGCAATCTCTTTTAGTGATATCACAGCCCGTAAGCAAGCAGAGGCAGAACGAGAACAATTACTGCAACGAGAACAGGCAGCACGGGAAGAAGCCGAAACTGCAAACCGTATTAAAGATGAGTTTTTAGCTGTATTATCCCATGAATTGCGATCACCCCTCAACCCAATTCTAGGTTGGTCAAAACTACTGCAACAAGGCAAATTAGATCAAAAAGCAACTCGTCGCGCTTTAGAAACAATTGAACGTAATGCCAAGCTGCAAACCCAACTAATTGAGGATTTGCTCGATGTGTCCCGGATTTTACGCGGTAAGATGGCATTAAACATTTGCCCCTTCAACTTGGTTACTGTAGTTGAATCTGCACTAGAGACAGTGCGGTTGGCAGCAGAGGCAAAACAAATTCAAATTCAAACTTTTGTTACCCTTGATAACGCGCTGGTTTCAGGTGATGGGACTCGACTTGGGCAAATTGTCTGGAATTTGCTATCTAATGCCGTTAAATTCACCCCAGATGGCGGAGATATCAAAATTTACTTAGATAAAATTGGCAACTATGCCCAAATCCAAGTCAAGGATACAGGAAAAGGCATCAATCCTGATTTTTTACCCTATGTTTTTGACTACTTCCGGCAAGAAGATGGTAAGATTACTCGCAAATTTGGTGGGCTGGGCTTAGGTTTAGCTATAGTTCGTCATTTGACCGAATTACATGGAGGAACTGTTGATGCAGCTAGCCCTGGCGAAGGACAAGGCGCCACATTTACAGTTAGGTTGCCCTTGATGGCAGTTGCAACAGTTTCAGAGCCAGAAATTTCTACTGCTAATCAATCAGTTGACTTAAGCCAACTGCGGATTTTAGTGGTGGATGATGAAAAGGATATGCGGGATTTGGTACAAATCATTCTCCAACAAAAGGGAGCGCAAGTTACGGTTGCCGCAACTGCTGCTGAGGCGCTAATGTTGTTTGATCGCCAACTGCCCGATATTTTGATCAGTGACATTGGAATGCCAGATATGGATGGCTATACGCTGATGCAGCAAATTCGTCAGCGATCGCCACAGCAGGGTGGACTCATTCGTGCGATCGCCCTGACAGCTTATGCCGCAGAATACGACCAACGGCAAGCTCTATTGGTTGGCTTCCATAAACATATTCCCAAACCTGTTGAGCCAGAAGCATTAGTTAATGCCATCTTGGAACTAATAATTTCCGAGGGAAAAACTAAGTAATTTCAGCTGATGTATGTTATTTGAAATCCTGTTAATAACTTACTGCATAATTTACTCAACCCCACCCCTTGCCATACCGAAGGAGTTGGGTTTCGAGTAATTACGTGATAGCTAAGTTATTTTAATTTAACATTAAATTCTAACTGTCTAGACTACAATATTATCAATTTTAGGCAATAATTACACATCTCCGGAAAAGAATTATGCGTTGCCTGCAATCCTTGGTAGAGATGCGATTAAATCGCGTCTCTACTAATTTACGGAGATATCTAATAAAGATGGCATCGGCTCGTTTTTTAAGCCAATGTTTGCTCGATTAAGGATGGAATGATCGCAATGTTTTTTACCAATTCATCCGAGAGAGAGAACTGCTGCTTCAAGTAATTGTGATCTTTGTAACTCAGCCACACCTTGCCGTCAACTGCTTCCCATGCCAGTACTTTCAGAGGTAAATCGAGGCCAATCGTCGGGGAAGCAACCATGAGAGGTGTTCCGGCTTTCGGGTTGCCAAACAGCAACAATTGCATTGGACGCAGGCTTAGTGCGGCTTTTTCGGCTTCTGCCTGTTGATCGATGCGGGCAAAAATGGTGATACCTTTTGCCTGAAGTACGGCTTCTAATCGATCAATGCTTTCAGTCACTGAATATTTGCTGGACTGGCTGATGATGCCATTATTTGCATTCATAGCAGAAATTCCTTCTTTGAGTGCTTTGAAGCGGAAAGTGAACGATACACTTCCCGCTTGGAACATTAGTAAGTGCTTAGTAACAAACTACTATTTAGGGCGCCATGATTAGAGGATCAGGTCATAGACAAAATTTGCAGTTGAGACTTTAGCCTCTACTATTATTGAGGTGTACAAGTTTGAGTAAAAATGGAGTTACCGTTCTTATATACCTCTAACGTTCCTTTTCCTTGGTGATCTCCCCTACCCCCAAGCACTTGATATTCATACTCGCCATTTTTAAATTTGTAAACTTGGGCTGATCCTGTATTATTTCCAGTTCCTTTTCCCAAACTCAAATTTCCTAGAGGTCCTGTAGCACGGTAGAGAAGTTCGCCCGAATTATGCCTTTTCCAAATATTAACGGTATACTCATTTTGGCATTTCAAACTGAGTATTAAGTTAGCCGTAGAGTCTGCCGAGGCAGGTAAGGAAAGATAGACTGAAAGGCAAGTCATCGAACCAAGCAATAATAAAATTTGCTTCCGAAGTGTTTTCATAGTTAGTGTTTTCATAGTTTATTGTTGTAATTTTGAGGCTTCAGTTTTTTACTGATCAATGTTTGTATGAATTCAATATATCCAATTGACTCTAAGAAGTCGTCCACTATAAGTTGAAACTTTTGTTTAGTAGTGTGATTGATGAATCAGCCCATCTCAAAATGGAAGGTTGGTTCCAACTAAAGTTGGAATTAAAATTAAAATACTACTTGATTACAAACTAACAATGCCTCGTTTTACGGCAACAATTACGGCTTGAGTGCGATCGTTCACTCCCAATTTACTTAAAATTCGATTAACGTGAGATTTGACGGTGCTTTCACCGATAATTAGGGCAGTAGCAATATCTAAATTACTCATCCCTTGCGCCATTAAACGCAGCACTTCTAGCTCTCGCTCACTCAGTTCTGGATTGCTCATCCGCTGCACCAGTTTTGCCCCAACTTCTGGTGGAATATACTGCTGACCGCCATGAATGATGCGAATTGCACTCAGAAGTTCGTTGGGTTTAGCATCCTTAAGCAAATACCCTTTGGCGCCTGCCTGCAATCCACGATAAATATCTTCATCACCATCATAGGTAGTTAGTACTACTATTCGGGCAGGTTTAAATTCAGCACAAATAGCAGTAATAGCTTCAACTCCTCCCATTTGCGGCATTCGTAAATCCATTAACGTTACATCTGGTTGGTATTCACGAAAGTAATTTATTGCTTGTTGCCCATCTTCTGCTTGAGCAATAACCGTCATTTCTGGATCGCGGTTAATGATGGTTGCCAATCCTTGCCTGACAATTGAATGATCGTCAACAATCATAACTCGAATAATAGTTGATTGGCTCATAATAATTCTTAATATCGATTTACAATGACTACTTTTCCCACTCTATCAGGCGTACTAATATCAGATCCGATAATAAATCCGACGATTGAAATTCATTGGGCTTTGAGCGAGCGGTTGTAATAACCGTTGCACCAGCTTGCCTTAGACGTTTGACAATAGCTTCGCCCATACTTTGGTTCCGCCTGTAATACCATTTTTATATGAAGATGGACATTATTGTTCTTAGCCCCCCTTAATAAAGGGAGCCACTTGCGTACCCAGAGAAGTTTGAGCGGTATCCGCCATAACCCGTAGGGTTTGCTTTTATGCTCGAAACTTCCGAGGGTTTTCCCTGCCCTTGCTTTTGTGGCGTAGGTTGGGGGGATTTAATTAATTGCTTTGAGAGATGAGATTCTATTGTTGAGCCGACCAATACTTCCAACAGCCTCGTCTGGGCCTACATCAATATATTCACCTGTGAAGTTTTTGCCTGCGTAAAACCTCCACTTCTGACCATTATTGACTTGAATCGCTGAGGCTTTGTCGTTAAATCCATACTTACTTAAATCTGCCACGGCTTTATTTGTCTTAAATGATGCTCCTCTACCAATTTGCTGATCCCATAAAGTTACATCTGGTACACTTTGTGCCGATACGCTTGTTTGGTGAATGGCGCCAGATATCAAACTGGCACTTAAAACTGCCAAAACTGTAAAGTTCTTAGTCAACATTATTTTTTCCTTGAGAACAATAGGTTTGATACTTTTAAAATATCTCCGAGAGAAAAATGCTCATCGCAACGAGCGCTATACAACCCTCGAACTATGATATTTGTGTGAAGCAAACTATTATCTTGCAATGGGCATTGCTATCAATGTTTGCATGTATTCAATATATGCAATTAATTTCGGTTTGCCGTCCACTTTGAGATGAAACTTTTGCACAATAAAGTGATTGATAAATCATTCCACCTCAAAATCAAAGCAAGGCTCCAACTAAAGTTGCAATCCCTATTTAAACCTTTGTAAGATTTGCTGACAAATTGACAATTCATTGTCTAATTGCCACAATCACCGCTTTAGCGCGAGCGTTTGCCAATTTATCTAAAATTAGATTCGCGGTTAATGATGGCGCCAATCTTTGCCTGACAATGCAATAAACTTCAACAATCATAACTCGAATAATCATTGATTAACTCATAATAATTCTCAATCTCGATTTACAATGACAAGAATTTCTGTTCCTTGTCCAGGTTGGCTCCTAATCGACAGTTGTGCCCCAATATTTTCTGCCCGTTCGCTCATTCCTAGCAATCCAAAGCCGCCAACACGTGGGATACTACCAAGCCCGAAGCCCAACCCATTATCTTTAATCCGCAAGATACATTGTGTGTTTTCATACACCAACTCAATCCGAATTTCTTCAGCATGAGCATATTTTGTGGCATTAGTCAATGCTTCCTGTCCAATCCGGAATAAGTTATTCTCAACCTCAGTTGGTAAAGGATAGGCTGTACCTCGAATTTCATAAATCAAAGCGGCATTCGTAATGGCTCTCATTTGAGTCACGAGCCGATGCATGGCACTATGTAAGCTGCCTTCCTCCAATAGTTGAGGACGGAGTGCTGACACTGAGCGACGTGCCTCAGCCAGTCCGGTACGTGCCAATTCATCAATTATTTCCAGGTGTGCCTGGGTTGCTTCGAGATCATCTCTTATTACTTGGGTCGCAGCTCCTACCTGAACCAAAATCCCAGTAAACGCTTGAGCCAACGTATCGTGTATTTCTCGCGCCATGCGGTTGCGTTCTTCCAGAATCGAGGCTTGCTCGGCGCGTTTGCGATCACTAATGTCTGTGATTAGACCATAATATCCTCTCACTTGAGTACCGGAAGCAAAATCGGGGATCAAGGTAGCACTAATATACTTTTTACTAAATAAATAGGGTATTTCTGCTTCATAAGTTGTAATTTGTCCTGCCAACGCTTGATTGATATACGGCTCGACAATTTGATAAGCTGCCTCACCCAGAAATTCACGGGTATGCTTGCCCAAAACTTCATTTCGACTACAGCTAAACCAGACCTCATAAGTATGGTTGACAAACTTATAGCGCTGGTCGGCATCTACATAACAGATACAAACAGGTAAAGCATCTGTGATCAGCCGCAATTCCTGTTCTCGCTCGCGCAGTGCTGCTTCGCTTTTTTGTAAAGCCGCCGTTCGTTCTGCAACCTGTTGTTCTAAGGTGCGATTGTAATCGGCTAACAGTTGCTCTGTCTGTTTCCGCTCTGTAATGTCTTGAAAGGCTACGATTGCATAAGCCACCTTGCCCTGTTCGTCAAACACTGGAGTTCCCCAAGCCTCAATTGGAATTGTTTTGTTGCTTTGGCAAATTTCCATATCGTCAACCGTGGTGCGTTCACCCTGCAACGCGCGGATAATTGGCAGTTTCTCAGTTGGATATTTTTGATTTGTTCCCGCCTGATAAAATTGATAAACCTCTGCAAATTGATCCGCTCTCACCGCAGGATCGATGGCTTTACCTACTATTTGAACCCTGCGTTGATTAGCATAGTAAAAGTGACCAGTCGCATCCACTACTACAATTGCTACTGGGACAGCTTCTAGAAATTGAGCCATTTTACTTTCGCTTTCGCGTAGCTTTGAGTAGAGTTTGGCATTTTCAATGGCAATGGCTGCTTGGGTCGATAATAGGTTTAAAACTTGTGAGCGCTCTTTAGTAAATACTCCGACTGCTAGTTTATTCTCTAAATACAACACGCTGACGAGCTTGCCTTGATTTACCAGTGGCAAACACAAAATTGACTGGGGCTGATGGCGCCGAATGTATGGCTCATTGATAAAATTACCTTCATTCGTCGCGTCATTTAAGATGATAGGTTTATGAGTGCGAATCACGTAATTAATAATAGATTCAGGCAGGCAATTTGTTATTGGGATAGATTGTAATACGTGCGTAACACAAACATTCTCATTATTTATCTCATTATTTATATCATCGAGTTGACCCGACGCTTCAATCACCCATTTTCCTGAGTTTTCCAAAATCAAAAATCCTGTTTGGGCGCCAGCATTCTCGATTAAAATTTTCATCAAGGCATGGAGCAATTGCTCCAATTCAATTTCGCGAGCAATCGCTTGTGATGCTTTCATCACTGCTGCTAAATCCAGAGCAATGTCTGAATTATTAGAAGTGGTGGTAGAAGTGTTGTGGGCTGAAGTATGAGTCAACTGAAGAAATAGCTGCGGATAGCGAGTTTCTAAATCCTTAACCTTTGCAGTTGCTCCCCAACGTTCGTAGCAGTAATGTGCTTCCTTCATGTATGTTTGGGCAATTTTCTCCCTACCTCGTGCCAAATAATGTTTAGCAGCCAATTCGTATGCTAACGCCTCTTCTTGGATATATCCATTTTCTCTGGCGCCTTGGATCGCTTGTTCGTAGAATTCTTCTGCTTCAAACAACTGACCCAAAACTCGTGCAGTCTCCGCTTGCACCAAATAGTATTTATGCAAATGATTCATGGGCGCATAATATGCCCATTGCTCTATTTTCTTCTTGCTAACGGCTACTTCTTTAAGAATTTCCTCCTGGACTTGAGTGCTGCTAGCAGGATATGTTGCGAGTCTGACTAAGGAATCATAGAAGTAGTACAAAGGCTCAAGGGGGGCGGCTCTGCCTTGGATCAAATAACTTTTCGTGAGGGCTGCGTTTTCAACTGCCTGGGAATACTCAGAAAATAAATAGCATAGGATGAGTTTGTTTAAATATACCTGAAAGATTACGACTCTATCTTTTTCGTATTGTGGAGGTCTATTCTCCTCATTGTAGGATTCACCAAGTAGACGTGTTGGATTTACCGAGAACCCCATCAAATTTAAGACAGATTGATGAAATATTTGAGTCCAGGTGAGTGCTGCTTCCTGCTTGATTTGACGCATTGCTTCATTGTATGTTGCCATCTCGCGTTCAACTTCCACAAGCTCCTTTCCAACGACGAAAGATTGGAGGCAGTAACAATGGGCACAGTAGGCAGCAAACTCTAAATCCCCTGTTTCTAGCCCACTTTGATAGCCCTCTAATAATGGCTTAGATATTTCTCTAAGATGTTTTTTCCAATGGATGATAAAGTTATTTACGGTCAGCAATGTCTTAGCTCTAAGCGGCGAATGGGTATTTGCCAGCGACAACAGCCTTAGAGCAAGCTGTCCAAACTCGTAGCCAATTTCTATATTTCCGACTATCCCACAAAGAACAAACCCAAAGTTGGCATATGCGAAGGCAGATACAAATGTATTGCCATATTTGATAGACAAGTTGACCTGTTTTGATACAAGTAGAGGCATCAAATTGGGAGCAGCAATATAGGCAGCAATCGTTATGCTGGATAAGATTTGCATTGCTGCTAACTTGTCCGGCTCAGTCATTGTCGGTAAATAGATCAAGTCCCTGATTGGTTTCTTATTTAAAAGGGATGTGATGGCATCTAGCTCAAGCTGAATATCTGACTGAGTGAGCGTTTCCGAAAAAGTAATCCCCAGTTGCTGTAAAACTTGCAATGCAGTATCGATCGCTTTCAATGGCTGGCACTGCGCCACATAGGTTTGAATTTTAACTTCGTAAACTCTTACAATGTCGAGAACCGTTTTAGCGGATTGCAGAACGATGGCGCCCCACGATTCTACTTGCTCAAAATTGGCACATAAATACGCAACTTCTATTGTTTCTAAATATAACTCTAATGTCAGCTCATAGTTAATTTGCCAACAAGAAGTTGCCAGCCATGCTCGACCTGCAGCTAAATACTTTTCAGCCATACTATAGGCGATCGCTGCCTTTGCTTTCTGACCTGCGATTAAATTTAATCGAGCAATTTCATTTCGTTCGACTTGATCGGTAACAAGCTCAATTCCATGATTCAAATGATCAACAATTTGAAATAGTTGATCTGATAGTGCCTTTGGTAATGCTTTTTTGAGGAGATTGCGACCAATTTGTAGATGAACAGCTTGTTTTTGTGACTGATCAATCAAGGCATAGGCGGCTTGCTGTACGCGGTCGTGCAAAAACTTATACTCTTGAACCAACAAGTCTTTGTTTAATTCAGATAGAGGTTGAATTAGTCCAGCTTGAATCGCTGCCAGTAAATCTAGAGAAACTGCTTTCGGAGATTGCTGAGAAACGATAGCTAATGTATCTAAATTAAACTCGGCGCCGACACAAGCCGCTAACCGAAGAATTTGTTGTGTGTTTTCTGGTAGTTTTTTTAACTGTCTCAACAGCAACTCTACCACATTATCGGTAATATCCTGCGTTTGAATCTGGGCAATGTTCCACTGCCAACCGAGGTTAAACTTTAGCAGATTTCCACTGTGCAGCATTCTCAGAAATTCACCAACAAAGAAAGGATTGCCCTCAGTTTTATGCAGCACCAACTCAGCTAAAGTACGGACGGTTTCTGCATCCTGATGTAGCGTTTCGGCAATCAAGCAAATCAAAGGTTCCAGTGTTAAAGGCGCCAGAATAATCTCGTGAAGCACTGCGCCAAGTTTTCGCAGTTTCGAGAGCGTTAATGCTAGTGGATGTGTTGGATGTACTTCCGAGTCTCGATAGGCGCCAATTAAAAATAAGAATTGGGTTTGTTCATCAAGCAGCATTAGCTCGATTAATTTAAGCGTTGCTGAGTCTATCCACTGCAAATCATCTAAAAAGATCACAAGCGGATGTTCCTCTGTACAAAACACCCGCACAAACTTCTGAAAGATTAGATGAAAGCGATTTTGAGCTTCAGTTGCTCCTACTTCTGGTACGGGTGGTTGCTTGCCAATAATCAATTCAACTTCAGGGATCACGTCAATGATAATTTGTGCGTTGCTTCCCAAAGCCGTTATCAGCTGGAAGCGCCACTGTTGTATCTGTTCCTCTGGTTCTCCGAGCAGTTGCTGCACAAGTTTTTGCAGGGCATCGACGATTGCGCTGTAGGGAATATTGCGCTGAAATTGATCGAATTTCCCACAGATAAAATAGCCGCGCTTTTCGGTGAGCGGTTTGTACAGTTCCTGCACTAGTGCTGATTTACCAATACCAGCGTAGCCACAAACCAACATCATCTCGACTTGAGATTGAGAGTTTTCTTGCTTCCCCGTTCCTGCAACTCTGTCAAACGCTGCCAATAATCCTCGAATCTCTGCTTCCCGCCCATACAGTTTTTGGGGAATTTGAAACTGATCCGAAACGTCTTGCAGACCTAGCTGAATGTTCTTAATTTTACCTGTTTGTAGGAATTGCTCAAAACAGCTTTCTAGATCTGCTTTGATGCCCCACGCACTCTGATAACGATCCTCGGCATTCTTCGCCATCAATTTTAAAATCAGGTCTGAAATTGGTTTAGGAATTGTTGCATTGACCTGACTTGGTTCAATCGGCTGTTTGGCAATATGGCAATGAACTAGCTCAAGCATGTCCGTTGTCGTAAACGGCAAATGCCCAGTTAGCAGTTCGTAAAATGTCACACCCAGCGAGTAAAAATCGCTACGATAATCGAGCAAACGGTTCATCCGCCCAGTCTGCTCAGGAGATATATACGCAGGTGTACCTTCTAATATATGAAGGCTTTTGAAAGTTGGGTTTGTGCGGTTAAATCGGGTGGCAATCCCAAAGTCAATAATTTTGACAACGCCAGTATCGGGATTGTAGACGATATTTCCAGGGTTAATATCCTTATGAATGACATTGGCTGCATGGATTTGAGCCAAAATCTCTGTCAGGTCGATGGCAAGACGCAGAAAACTCAATAAGGGCATCGGGCAGAAGCACTGAGGGCGCCTTTGTATCCAATGCTTCAAAGACTCTCCGCTAAAATCTTCTAATATAATAGCGAGAGTGCGTTGATAATCGTGCTGGCTGTATGCTTTGACAACTCCTTCCAGGTTGAGGGAACGGGTAATTACATACTCCTGTCTGTAGCGGGTCAACTCTTGAGGAGAAGGATAATCTTGTTTGAGCATTTTTACGATTATTGCTAGTCCATCATCCCTGATGCCCCGATACACCAAAGATGTTGAACTTTCATAGATTTTGCTTTGGATAACAATTCCAGATCGATCAATCATAGAAATTTCTCCAAATTAGCATGAGTAATATCACCAATTATATTGGTGAACGGACTCAAAAAAACAATTACCAAACAATGCAAAAGTCAAAAGTAAAAACGTACTCATAAATAAAAAGGAAATATTGGGTTTGAATGAAGCCCCTAAATTCATGAGAATTACCTTTTGACTTTTTAAGTTTTACTTTTGACTTTTGAAATTATATATATTTAATAGAATCTTAATTAATCCTCCGTACTCAGGATTGCTTGTAATCTGCCAGCAAAGATTTAAAGAACAAAGTACTTTATCGCTGTTTTGTACTGAAAAAATACCCTCTTGAGCCAATAAAGGCTTCCCAGTCAGCTCCTACAACCC
Source organism: Calothrix sp. HK-06 (assembly GCF_001904745.1). Lineage (GTDB taxonomy): Bacteria > Cyanobacteriota > Cyanobacteriia > Cyanobacteriales > Nostocaceae > Dulcicalothrix. Next base: position 7,177 of record NZ_MRCD01000084.1, on the reverse strand, counting down.
AATGTAAATAATTGATAACGGAGTTAATCTTTCTGATACCTATTGTGCTACAAGCGGGCGAGGTACTATTCAGGCTAAAGATTTAGCTAATTCCTTGGGGGGCAAATTCCAAAGGCGATCGCGCTCACCTCAAGGCGTAATTTGCGAGTTGATATGGTCTGATACCAAACCTTTCTGGAAATTTAGATTTTGGAAATAGGAAATTAAATAAACTCTCGTGAACTAAATTGCAGGCGCCTGTGCCTGTTACACGCCTAGAATTTCAAAAAATCTATCTTAAGAAGTATTTGTGATACTTATTATGGGAGATATTTTTAACACTTTTGCGCTGTTGATGATAAATAATTATTTTGTACTCTATCTAACGGACTTAATTTAACATTAACTTAATAATCACTCTCACCCAAAACGTGACAGAATACTAAAAAAGTGAGACTAGCCAGATTAGATATCAATTTGTACTAGCAATTAGTATCATGAATTTTGAGAAGATTAGCAAAATCTAGATGGAGGTTGTAAAAATGTAAATTATGGAAAGCTTTTACACATTAATAATCAATAATTCCGCAGTACTACTGAAACAGGACACTAGTAGTTTATGTCATTAATTTTGGTAGGTTTGTAGTAAGGATTTATCGCTTATATTAAAGACGCGCATTCCTTACTACGAGCATCATAATTAATCACACAGGACACTAGCACTAATCGTAAAAGTTTTACAGGTTAAAAAGGTGAAAGCCTGTTATTTTAATTGAGTTTAAGCTTTTATGATTATGCACTTTACTTAAAGATATTACTGAGCAGATACGTGCATTAAAAACAATGCAGTAAGTACTGACTTTAATTGCGATTTTTATTCCCTGAGTGCATAATCCGAGCGAGCTTACACCTATTAGAATACGGGAATGTTAGCTTATTCATGCTTCACTTCTGTTTGCTAATCAACTCAGGCTTGACTCATACAATCAAATTTCATATCAAAGCCGTAAGTCCTAGTTTATTAAATTTCCCTTGAGGACCATGAATATTCAACTTCTAGCAATGTTTAACAAACGAATACTGACAAAGCTAATAGCAAAGCACAGAAAAATTAAATTGCGTTTTAACTCAAAGAATTTGAGTGGTGTGGATTGGGCGATTGCTGAAGAATAAAGTTAATCGAGGTGGACAGCAAGCTTCACCAATCTCAAGGAGATCAATATGAGTAGCAATTACGTAAACGGTCAAAACATGAAACTCGAAGTTGTGGTATTGCCCGTCTCCGATGTGGATCAGTCCAAGGACTTCTATAAAACGTTGGGGTGGCGGCTGGATGCCGACTTCGTCACTAGTGAGGACTTCCGGGTAGTGCAGTTAACGCCTCCTGGCTCAGAAGCCTCAATCATCTTCGGTAAAGGAATTACGAATTCGGCGCCAGGTTCAGTTCAGGGTCTGTACCTGATAGTTTACGACATCGAGGCAGCGCGCGCCGAACTCGTCGATCGTGGTGTCGAGGTGAGTGAGGTGTTCCACGACATCGGAGGGATATTCCACCACGCCGGAACCGAGGGACGCTTACCTGGTCCCGATCCGAAACGTCGCGACTATGCCTCATATGCGTCGTTCAGCGATCCCGACGGCAACGGTTGGGTACTCCAGGAGGTGAAGACGCGACTTCCTGGACGGTAACAGGACATGAAATCGCTTAAGGAGAGAATCAAAGTTTACGACAGAGATTATGACAGGAAATGGGTGGAGAAGTAGACGAGTGGAGAAGGAGTATAGGAGCTACTTATCATCCCCCTCTACCCCTTTACCCCTCTACCCCGCTATCAACGCAATGTAGTACCGTACTAGCTAGCAAGTTTTAGAGGAGTTACAAATGAGGATTTTTGTTGCCGGGGGAACAGGCGCGATCGGTCGCCCACTACTCGACCAATTACTTGCCAAAGGACACAACGTTGTCGCGATGACCCGCTCTCCAGAAACAGCACAGTCATTAGCGGCACAGGGAATCGAATCGGCAATCGCAGATGTATTCGACCCAGATTCAGTCAAAGCAGCTATCGCCCAGGCTCAACCGGAGGTAGTGATTGAACAACTCACCGCTCTACCCAGGACTTACACTCGCGAATCAATGAATGCGACAGCGGCTTTGAATACGCGCATTCGGTCGGAAGGGGGAGCTAATGTGCTAGCGGCAGCACAGGCAGCAGGGGTGCGCCGTTACCTGAAACAGTCGATGGCATTCTGGGGAATTCCCGGTGCTGGATTGGCAGATGAGGAAACACCGTTATCGGTTGATGCCTCCCCCGCCGTTGCCGCAGATGCTCGCCTCGTAATTGAGACTGAACGTCGTTTACTCCAAACGCCTAATCTGGAAGGAATCGCTTTACGCTATGGTTTTTTCTACGGACCCGGCACCTGGTTCAATGCTGATGGCGATGTTGGACAACAGGTGCGGCAGCAACAGTTTCCAATCGTCGAGAATGGTGATGGTGTCTGGTCGTGGATACACATTGAGGATGCAGCAATAGCCACCGTTGCAGCCGCAGAGCAGGGCAATCCTGGTGTTTATCTGATTGTGGATGATCAGCCTTTAGCGGTGCGCGACTGGCTCCCTGCGTTTGCTCGATGGCTGAATGCTCCACCTCCGCCACAGATATCCGTTGAAGATGCTCTGAAAATGGAGGGTGGTGCGGATATGGTTTACTACGGGACTCAAATGCGAGGCGCATCGAATGCCAAGGCAAAACGCGAACTGAATTTTCAACCTCGACCGTTGGAATGGGTGGTTAGTACCGTGGTTCATGCCGGTTAACTAATTAAAAGAGAAGTAGAGCATTTCAACTGGGAAAAAGTTTGACCCGTAGATTTCAACAACATTGGAGAACAACGATTATGACTCAAGTAAAGCATCCTGCTGATCCAACCCCTCCAACCCTGGAAGGAAAACTGGCTCTGTTACGAAAATTAAGGGATGAATTGGGCAGTGGTGATACCATTCGTCGCCTCTTTTTTGGCGACCTAGAACCGATTGCCCTTCAACCTGGGGGAGCAAACACGGTAGTTCATCTTTACAACAAAGCCAATGATGTCACGATTGCCTATTGTTCTTCCTACGATGTATTTCTGGCTGCCCATCCGGGACGAGTTACCGAGTTTGACCCGGCTGAGATCAAATAAGCGACTGGGCTAACCGGATGCAAAATTTTGGGTTCTGTTGCAAGAATCGTTGAACACGATGATTTCAGGCAGAAAGTGTCGCTACTTGAAGAGGGTGGGAACAGGCATTTAAGTTGAAAACAGAGGAAAATAACCTTCCAACCCTATCATTATTTGCGACACAACTGCTTATCGAGGGTAAGTTCTCATGTTTTCACAATTCACTGCAGATGGCTCAAAACTCAACAACTATAGACTCATCATGAGAAAAAAAGAAGGAGCAATTTATGATCACTGCCAAAATTCTCGCTTTTGCCGGAAGTGCTCGCCAAGATTCTGTCAACAAAAAACTGGTGAAAATTGCCGTTGAAGGAGCTAAAGCCGTAGGTGCAGAAGTGACCTACCTGGATTTCCGCGATCTGCCCTTACCGCTCTATGATGGGGATTTGGAGGAGGCTGAAGGACTGCCGGAAAATGTTCTCAAGCTCAAAACCTTGATGATAGCACATCAGGGATTCCTTATTGCCTGCCCAGAATACAACAGTTCGATCACCCCACTGCTGAAAAATGCGATTGATTGGGCATCGCGTCCTGAGCCGGACGAACCTCCATTGGCGTGTTTCAAAGAAAAGGTTGCAGTATTAATGAGTGCTTCCCCTGGATATTTGGGAGGCTTACGAGGATTAGCTCATGTCCGTTCCATTCTTGGTAACATTGGGGTTCTGGTGTTGCCAGATCAGCAGGCAATTGGGAACGCTTATCAAGCGTTTGATGATAATGCCAATTTGAAGGATGAAGCCCAAAAGACAAGTATTCTGCAACTTGGCAGCAAACTCGCAACGGTGACTGGCAAACTCAATCTCCTTAAGTAGGTGTGCAAAATTATTTATATATCTTTTTTCCTACTAACTTTACTGAATACGGAATTCAGAATTCAGGAGTGTATATTTTATTTTGCACAAGCACTTATAACTCAAGCAAAGCATCCTGCTGATCCAACCCCTCCAACCCTGGAAGGGAAACTCTGTTACGGAAATTAAGGGATGAATTGGGCAGTGGTGATACCATTCGTCGCCTCTTTTTTGGCGACCTAGAACCGATTGCCCTTCAACCTGGAGGATGCCATTGGCGAATGAGGGGTGAGTCCTCATTATCTCACCTCCTACAACTCGCCAGCACCTTAGAAGGGTGCGGCTAATTGAACAAAGCCTACCGGGAGCAGGCTTTGTATGGATAGCCCCAGGCTTTGATCCCTGCGGGCGGTATATCTGCATTGATGCGTCAGACCCACTATTCGCCAACGGTATCCTGGAGAAGCGGGCACGGTAGTTCATCTTTACAATAAAGCCAATGATATCACGATTACCTATTGTTCTTCCTACGATGTATTTCTGGCTACCCGTCCGGGACGAGTTACCGAGTTTGACCCGGCTGAGATCAAATAAGTAACTAGGCTAACCGGATGCAAAATTTTGGGTTCTGTTGCAAGAATCGTTGAACACGATGATTTCAGGCAGAAAGTGTTGCTACTTGAAGAGGGTAGGAACAGCCATTTAAGTTGAGAGGTTCAAAACTTAACAACTATGTTCTTTAAATTATCAGAGGTGTTGTCATGAAAATTGTTGTAATTGGTGGCAGTGGGCTGATTGGTAAGAAGCTTGTGAGCAAGCTACAGGAGCTTGGGCATGAGGCAGTGGCGGCATCCCCTTCTTCAGGCATCAACGCTGTTACAGGTGCAGGACTGGCTGAGGTGTTAGTGAGTGCTCAAGTTGTTGTCGATGTAACGAATTCACCCTCCTTTGAGGATGCGGCGGTGTTAGAGTTCTTCCAGAAGTCATCCCGGAACCTTCTTGCGGCGGAAGCAGACGCTGGTGTTGCTCATCACATTGTAGTATCAATCGTCGGCGCCGATCGCATTCCTGATAGCGGCTATATGCGTGCGAAAGTCGCTCAGGAAAAGTTGATCCAGTCCGCAGGAATACCTTATACAATCGTCCGCGCTACGCAGTTCTTTGAGTTCATCGAAACGATCATCGCTCAATTTCCCACCGATGGGCAAATAGTTCACTTGCCCCCTGCCTTTATCCAGCCTATCCTGTCGGAGGACGTTGTTGATGCGCTGGTCGATATTACACTGGGGGCGCCAGTCAACGGCATTATCGATTTAGCGGGTCCAGAGCGGTTCCATTTCGAGGAAATCATCCGCCAATTCCTGAGTACAACTCACGACTCACGTCAGGTGGTTGTAGACAGTCATGCCCGTTACTTTGGTGCAGCGTTGAACGATCAGCTTGTTCCGCAGGGCAACTCGCTCATTGGCTCGACCCGTTTCGAGGACTGGCTCAACCGCTCTATCGTTTAAAGATCAGTTTGTATTCACGCAAGGAGAACGGAAGTGGTTACTAGATTTTTCTATAGAGTTGTATTTATGACTCTCTCCATATTTATAGTACTCTCCATAGTTGCAACTCTCCCCGTATTTGCAGCTTCAGCCAATGATTTATCTGCTGATACGTCTAAGGTAACGCAGGTCTTTTATCGCCCCCTTCCTAATGTGCCTGGAAAGAGTGTCAAAGGCTTGCTGGTCGAATATCCGCCAGGTGGCTCAACACCCGCACATACTCATGCAGCCTCGGCTTTTATCTATGCAACAGTGTTGGAAGGTGCGATTCGTAGCAAAATCAATGATAATCCAGAGCAGGTGTATCATGCTGGTGAGAACTTTGTTGAAGAACCTGGCGATCATCATCGTGTCAGCGCAAATGCCAGTGATACTCAACCCATGCGTATGTTAGCCGTCTTTGTAGTCGATACCAATGAAAACAACCTTACCACACTGGACGGTGAGTAAAACGCAAAATTGCACACAAGATTTTTATGTATCGACGCTACCGAAGTTGGAGCCGGAAACACTCTAAAGCTAGTAAGTTGGGATGATAATAACATCACCGTTGCCGATATCACTCAACTTTATGTGCGTGAGCAGGACAATCCACAATTACTTTATTACGCAGCTTACTTACAGCATATCAGGGGTCTAACGACTTCCGGCTCACTTCCTGTTACTTTTCTCCAATCCGAATAGATTAAGTCGCGTTTTAACTCAATTAACTTGAGTGGTGTAGATTGGGCGATTGCTGAAGAATAAAGTTAATCGAGGTGGGCAGCAAGCTTCACCAATTTCAAGGAGATCAATATGAGTAGCAATTACGTAAACAGTCAAAACATGAAACTCGAAGTTGTGGTATTGCCCGTCTCCGATGTCGATCAATCCAAGGACTTCTATAAAACGTTGGGGTGGCGACTAGATGCCGACTTTGTTACCAATGAGAACTTTCGGGTAGTGCAGTTAACGCCTCCTGGCTCAGAAGCCTCAATCATCTTCGGTAAAGGAATTACGAATTCGGCGCCTGGTTCAGTTCAGGGTTTGTACCTGATAGTTTACGACATCGAGGCAGCCCGCGCCGAACTCGTCGAGCGTGGTGTCGAGGTGAGTGAGGTGTTCCACGACATCGGAGGCATCTTCCACCACGCCGGAACCGAAGGTCGCTTACCAGGTCCCGATCCGAAACGTCGCGACTATGCCTCATATGCTTCGTTCAGTGATCCCGACGGCAACGGTTGGGTGCTTCAGGAGGTGAAGACGCGACTTCCCGGGCGCTAAGAGGACATCAACCGCTTCAGGAGCAAAAGCAGCCAAAAGTATCACCTATTTCGCTCCTTTTGCTACCCACCATTATTTTAGCAATTATGCACTAACCCAAACAACTAAAGCCAACAAAGTAGACAACACCTAAAACGAGGACACACAAAATGAAAACGCAGAAAGTATGGTTTATTACCGGAGCTTCCAGAGGCTTTGGGTTGGAAATTGCCAAAGCAGCCCTAGCAGCGGGTGACCAGGTAGTAGCGACGGTTCGCAGCCAGCCTGCACAACTCGCCACTACCCTGCACAACCACCCGGAACTGTACGTTGTACAGATGGATGTTACCCAGGAAGACCAGGTACAAGAGGCTGTCAAGCAAGGCATTG
>NZ_MRCD01000083.1 GCF_001904745.1 Calothrix sp. HK-06 | reverse complement strand
TAATATAAATAACGAAAATCAGGGGTAGTAAATGCGAAAAAATATTTATTTAAATAGGAGTATCGACAACTCAACTGTAGAGGCAACGATTGTCAATTTAACTACTAAGCATGTTGAAGATTTTGAAAATCAATGGGTTGCGTTGCTTACACAGTACAAACAGGAAGACAAATTATGGGATTTAATGGTAAAACTTAGAATGGTTTCTAGGTACGATAATTACGAAGGCTATGCGGTTGAGTGTGAAAACCAAACTGAAGGCTTGCTGGTTATCGAAACAACCATGCACGGTTCACAAATTACACGTGGAAAGCGTTTAGTTTATATTTACTACATCGCTACGGCGCCATTAAACAGGAAAGATATTCAAAATCCTCCAAAACTTCGAGGCGTTGGAACTAATTTACTATTATTTACCAGAGAAAGAAGCTTAGAACTTGGTTACGAAGGGAGAGTTGGGTTACATGCTCTCCCAGGTTCTGAAAAGTTTTATGACAACCGGGGAATGTACGACTTGGAACCCGATGAAGATTATGATGAGCTAGTATACTTTGAGTACCCTGTTTGGCGCCGACGTTTACAAGGAGGTTAAAATGAACAACTTAAAAGAACAAATCCACGATGTTTCTAATCCCCTTGATTTAATGCTCGACCCTGAGTATATGCAGCAAGCGATTGCAGCCGAAGATGAGGTAGGGGGAAATATCGGCGCCGGCTTGGATTGGACTCCACTAATAGGTAAACTATTATCAGACTTACCTTTGCTTGGGCGCCTGACCACTTTGCGTATATCCCTGAACCGCGAAGCACGATTAAATATTGAAGTCTTGAACTTAGGTGACGGCACCAAGCAAATATCACGGGTTGCGAGAGCTTGTATTAAAAATAGATTATTGGCGCCGACAGATACAGCTATTCCTCACATCAAAGCTGTTTTATCACAGGATGATTTATACACCGAAGAATTTATATCTGATAGGCAAGTACTAAAATCTTTACTCAAAGAACTTCTGACTGACTCAGATAGAGAAGAAATTGCGGCGGCAGGCGCCAGCTTGATACGCACGCGAATTGTCTCTGAATTCAACTTTACGCAAGAAGTCTTACTGTAACCAATAACAAAACAATTTAAATTGGCACCTTTCGTTGTGATTGTTAAATATTGCATCGACGCCATAATTTTCCAGCATTACTCCATTGACACTACGTTTATTTAAATATATTTCGGTGCCTTGAATTAATCGTTTGAGGTTTTCTTATTGAGTGACGCCAACGCTTTATTGATGCTAATGTTAATTATTATAATTTTGAGTAATTAGATTAGTAAATTCGGTTTAAAAAGGTGGCTGCTGGGGAAGTTTAATTTGTATTGGCGCCTGCACGTAAATTACTCCACATGATTAATTTATCACATCAAGGACTGGCGCCTGTCAGCATTGCCAACGTGGGAGATGTTACAGTTCTCCTTGTTAGTTTCTTAATTGTTCTTTACAATGTTTATTTTTGTAATTGTTCAACCTCTTCCACACTTAACCCCGTAGTTCGGCTAATCGTTTGTGCATCTAAAACACCAAGTAGCGAACGCGCGATAGAAAGTGCTTTTTCTTTTGCTCCTTCTTCTCTACCTTCTACCCTACCTTCTTCTCTACCTTCTGCCCTACCCTCTACTTTACCTTCTTCTCTACCTTTTGCTCTACCTTCTGTTCGACCCTTAGCTTCGGCATCCTGTTGCGCTTTTAAAATTGCATTTTTGCTATCGTGAATAAACATTTCTCGTTTTTCTAGCAAATCTAGCTCCTCTGGGGTCAATGTACTCTCCCTTGCAACTTCAAACGCATGATTTATTTCTGGTACTTCTTCCATAGTGGGTGGAACAGAGTTGAGCGTATTTGCTGCTTTGAGAAAATACAGCCATTTATCTAATAACGTTTGTAATTCCCCTAGTTGTTTGTCAAATTTGGGTAACTCGACGAATACGAGTTCGATATCATCGCTATAATCGGTTAAATCGTCTTTTTCTTTTAATCGGTAGCGAGATATTACTCTACTACTGCCTTCAAACATGTCAAAATCGGTAATAGTCAAGGCTATCACTGGATTCAATCGTGCGTAATCTTCACCAACTCGAAGCTGAATTGAAAAAGTTTTAGCTGCATTATATAGCACCCGCTTCTCGAAACCCAACACATTTAAAACCTGCATCTCGATGATAACGGTTTTATTTTCTGTGATGGTAGCTTTTACGTCTAAGTATGAATCTTTGATACCTTTGATGCGTGGCGCCTGATAAGGGTCAATGATTTCTAAATCTAAAATCACAGGTTTCTCTTGATACAAAATTGCATTCAAAAAACCAATTAGAATATCTTTACTTTGCTGAGAACCAAAGATTTTCTTAAAAGCAAAATCTGTTTTAGGATTTATAAAGGTCACGACAGACCCTCCCAATTAATATTTATTTAAGAACAATAGTATCATTTTTCTGGGTATTGGCGCCCTTTTCATACAATTATTTACCACCTATCAGCATTGTACCGTATAGCTCTGAGTTCACGTAGCCATCGAATACTTGTCGAAGCTGGTAGGCGCCGATTCCTTTTGTGTAGGATGAGGACTATTTAATCGCTAAGTATAGAAATTACTGCTTTGTTCTATTTTACACTAGTTTTCTGTGACTAGCGAGGCTGTCACCAGGGGCAACATGGTTGAGGAAAGCTTTGCCCCATCCCTTATTGCTGATTCATGGAGTGAAATTATCTTACGGAGAGTAGTAAGGTTTGACACGAGTGGCGCTGTAACATCCTCAATACTTTCTGTAAGCGCGCGTAAATATAATCTACTGTTGGATATAAGTGGGTGCATTGTTTATATCTTTACCCCACACATCATACCGCCAGTCTTCCAAAACCTTGACTTCGGCACCGAGAATGATTTTATATTGTGCGTACCACAAAGTCCAGTTTAAGACATTGATACCAACAACTATTGTTTTTATTAGATTTACCCATAATAATATAATTAAAACTTATTGCTTACTGAATTAAATATATCGTGAATATCGGCGCCGTAATTACGTATTTATTGTACTATATTAAACTCGGCATACCCATTCGTTTAGATATTTTTTTACTAATGCCTGAGTGTATTTTTTCCAGCAATTCCAAAAGCTCGATGAGTGAATTAGTAGTATTTTTGTAAGTTAACACTGATTGTCCAGGGTTTGTTTCCTGCGTATTCTTATGCATTCTATACTTTTTGTTCATCGAGTTTAGGCAAATAAATAATCCGTTAACGCCAATAAGTCTTGCTCTAAAAACTGGAACCTAGATGAATAAATCGTGAGAATAGTAAGTGCGTTCTCTACATCACCGTATCTGGCAAAATTTATTCTGCTTGATTATAGAGGCGCCTCGAATTAATCGTTGAGGGTTTTCTTATTGAAAGGCGCCAAGACGGAAGAAGTATAAATGACCACGGGCGCCGTATCTTGAAACCATACAGAGTAATCATTTGTGTAACTAAGGAATGCTACGCGGAAGGGCTGTAAATCGTAATTGTTTTATTATCCTGATGTCAACGATAAAAATACGTAAAATAATAAGAAGTATCTTCTACTTGAAAAACGCATTGACAAACACTTGTAATTATGAATTTATCTGGACAGGATTGCAAACAACTACGTGATGCCTTATTAAATGCCTTTCCCACCAAATCATCATTAGAGGAAATGTTATTATTTGAGTTAGAGAAAAAGTTAGATGCAATTGTTGGTAACAGTAACTTAGCAGATATTGTCTTCGAGTTAATTAAAAAAGCATCAGCTGAAGGATGGATTGAAAGTTTAATTTCTGGTGCGTGTGAGTCAAATCCAAAAAACGATAAATTGCAAGCGATTGCTCAAAAACTTAATAAAATAGAAAATCGGGTAAACAATTCAAAAAACCATAACATCGTGAATACAGCGAAAGAGATTTTTGATTGTGTTAATTTATCTCTTATAGAAAATCAGCAGCTAATAAGTCCCTTTCTTCAAAATCAATCAAAGCGTGAGGAAGTTTGGAGCAAAGTTGACTTTCTCTTTCATGGTCAAAGAGAACGAGGAAATTTTGGTACATGGAAAGCTATTTTAGAAGCTATTCTTGAAACAGAAGAAAACCCTAAACTTCAAGATGCTATCAACAAACTTATTGAAAGTCTACAAAAATTTCATAAATCATTTTACTCTTATTATAGGTATAAAGCCGAAGACCCTGAAAAATATGAAACGTATAAACGTGATAAGCATTTCGTTGCTTATGCTTTGAATGAAGAAAAATCTGGATTTACAGATGAGGAAGTTGCTATGATAGCGGAGGATTATCTTAACTATCTACGAGGTTTAGTTGAGGAAGTTGGGAGCATTACTGGTAGATTAGAAATAATATTTTTCAATCATAAATAATCGCTCTATGATAATTCCATACTCTACTATAAAAGAGCGTGTAAAACGAATTACAGAGGAGTTAATCGGTGGATACCAAATCGACTTTAGATGAAAAAAAAGTAAGCTTTCTTAGCGTTGATATTCCCCATCGCTTAAGGCATATAGCTTCAAACAAGTGCGCGCGTTCGTTCGTTTTGTAATAGTGCGTTCAAAAAGGGTGTAGAAGTAGTAATTGACGAGACGGAGTGGTTCCCAATCGTGGATAGCAGCAGAAATTGAACCAGAACAAGCCGAAGAACTAGTTAACATCCAAGTTCAACTCGCGCGCTGGCGAATAAATTTAGATAATATTCTGTTAGATGAACTTCGTCGAGTCGAGGTAGCAAAACTTGCGGAATCTTACTCGCTCTTAGTATTAGATATGTCAGGTTTACTTGATTCTGTAGCGTGATTACAATTAACGGCGCCTGCAAAAAATCAATTAGGGTGCATCTGTGACGACAAATGCACCCTAATAATCATACTACATTATATTACAAGTAATCATTTAGCAGAAGTTTGTATTCAGCTTGCTTAACTCGAACCAAGTGCGGTCGCCAATTACACCATCAACAGGCAAGCCAGTGTTTTTCTGTAATTGTCTTACAGCTTTTTCCAGACTGTTGCCAAACTCGCTATCAATTCTACCAACTTCGTAGCCTGCAACTGTCATTCTTTCTTGAATGCGCTTAACCAAATCTCCTTTGCTACCTTTTTTGAGGGTGGGCATATCCACGGGGGCGCCTTTGAACAATGAACGCCAAGTTCTATCACCAACGATACCATCTTGTAATAAGAACATCCGCTCTTGAAACGTTTTGACTGCCGCTGTGGTTCTGGCGCCGAAGATACCATCAACTACTTCTTGGCCTACAGGAGAGCAGGCATCTGGAGTACCAATATAAACTTTATATTTTAGTAAAAGTCTTTGTAATTCCTTAACTGTTTCACCTTTTGAACCCTCTTTGAGAATAGGTTTTTGAAGTTGAGCGGCTGCGTTAAACGATGTCATAATATTTTTTCTGTATGAATGTTACTAACTAATGCATCACGGTGCCGACACAGGATTACCTACTTTGCTTGGTACACAACAGGGTACTATTTTTATTGAAAAAGAAAACTACGTATTGAACGTCAAGAGGAACAGGTGCCTGCTATCAATATTTAGATGTTCAAGTGTTTAGACATTTACATATATGGCGCCTGAATACCAAGTTATATATTACTCACCGCTTGAACTGGAACTAGTAAAGTTAATGTTACGAAAATTTACCTTGTGCTTTTTGAGTCTTCGATTTACCCAGTAACTTAACTCAATTGTACTAGCGCTCTGGATATTTGGGGGAATTTCAAAACTCAATATCGCCTTGATTGGTACGTCCTTAATTATATTAATTCGGGCGAACATCCTATCCTTTCTATTATCTAGTTGTATTTGCTTCGATACATACTCCTTCCCTGAAGAGTCAAAAACACGAGAGTTCTCTCTGCTATAAGAATTTCCAGCATGTAAAATTTCATTTTTATCAGATAAATTTGTAATTAGTATAGAGCAGTTTACGATTTTGAACCCCCTTTGACATCCTTGTAGTTGGAATTTAATATCGTTATCTTCTACAATTTGAGAAGTATTTTGTGTTGAAGCAAGCTTTAATTCATGTATAATTGATGTTTGTGCTTGCGTTAAACTGCTAATTAAAAAACTACCAACGACTATATTACATGTAAAAGCTGCGTTTAAAAATGTTGATTTCATGCTTGTTTTATCCAAATTGTATTTAAAATTGGCGCCTTCAAGGTTGCACAATACCAAGAAGCAATTTATTAAGTACGCTTATTATACGCCGGACTCACATACAAATCTAGTAGTATATACGGCGGATGCCTCTATTATTAAGTAAAAATTAATACTAATATGAACAACACAAACTATATACATATACAGCATGAGTGTAATTATCGGGCACCCACAACTGCTTAAATAATGAACCGTTACGTTGTGGCTATATGTATGAAGGCGCCATAAAGGTTCGTGAGTCCAACAGGACGGAAACTGACACCCTCCGGGAACGCGGCATTTGCCCTTCGGGTTCGGCAGTTTGACGGTCGGGAAACCACACCCGCCAACTGCCTCACCACGCAACGCCAGTCGTCTCAAGTCGGGAAACCCGCCCACGACGCTGGCTCCGGAAACCGAGACGTGGCAACGCAGATCACCGCTGGCTCACTCACCAAATAATCTACCGCTTATCATTCGTTATGCATACAAAGTTGCCATAAACAGGCTTATATTCTTGTAAGCCATTTTTCAAGGGCTAAATTAACTAACAACTCCAAGGGAACAGCATCCCAGTTATTTTTCTGCCAAAGGTTATTATAGATACCAGCATCGAATGGTGTATATTTATTGTGATAATAATTACCTGGTCTTTTTTCAGGCGCCATACTTTGCCATTCTGACGTTTCTAAGCATTTTCCCCATGCCTTCAGTTACGTGACCAGTATTAGTAACAATATTTTCATCAAGCCATAACCTTATTCTCCCCATTAACTGCTTCTGACTACGACAAGACGAGGGTGTGGGCAACCACAAGAAAATTATTGGTTTACTTTTAGTTTTGTAATAATAGATTTCTGCGACTGGCTTAAAAAATTGCTTTCTTATCTACATCAATTTCTCCCAAATAATCGATTACTCCACAAGCAGAATTTGATGAAAATTTAATTGTATTATCGTCAACTATATAAGTGCCTCTACCTAAATATTGATTTTCAGATTCTTTGTTAAACCAATTTGATATTTGTTCAGGACTGCCTGTAGAGCCTACGGTGATAACTGTTCCATCAACATAAAATCGAATATAACCGTAGCAACCATTATATTTCTCCCTTTGATAAACACCATCAAAATGAACAAGGTAATATTTTTGACGAAATGTATCTAATATTATATTAATTTCTAATGCCTCTATTTTCTCCAAAAGTTCATATGCATGAATTCTCACTAACTTATCTGGGTCATTCAAAGCTTTTATGATACAATTTAATCCTTCATGTTCATATTTAAACGCTTCATCCAAAGCCGCTATTCGATGTTCAACAACTTCAGAAGTTAATCGGTGCTTTACTCCTTGTATTCCTCCCAGTACGGCGCCGAATGTATTGACCTCTTTGTTTCCAAGAACTACGTCGTATTCACCAGGTTGATTTACATTATCTAACATTTAACGAGTTTGGCTAATATATAATATATTAGCAGGTGGCGTAGTATTGAGGCAAGAACACAAATACTTTAGAGTTAGTACATAACTTCAATAAACATATTTTTAAATCAAAATTAATGATTATTTTATCACATTAAATATTTTAATCAGAGTGCATTAACTAATATAATTAATTCAGTACAACGAAGGAAAAGTAATGATTTTAATTATTCGTACACGTGCAACTCGTGAGGAATTAGAGGAAATGTTGAAGATTTGGGGTGTGTTTATTAAAATTGTTGTTGATGTAGAACGTGAAATATTAGCAGGAGGTAGCGAAAAACATTATCAATGTGAAGAAGTGTTACTAGCTTCGGGAAGTAGGCAACGTGATTTGTGGGGGGCAGATTGGAACCCATATACGCAAACAATAGATTTTGAATCAATAATTAACATACGCCCAAGTCAAAATAATCGTACAATGATAATACAATCTCCAGAGCTAAGAGAGAGAATAACCCAAATTACAACTAGGTTACTGGGAGAAATGTAATGCCGGATTGGACTTCCATCGAAAAATCATTTTTACGTATCAGTCGTCAACGACAACTAGGCGAGCTTGCATCGTCTTTATCACGCTTCAAATCATGGGCACTTGCTGGCGAAGCAAACCGTGAGGTAGCATCAGTTGTCCTCGACGAAAGCATACTCTATGTATCTCTACTACAAAAAGAAAGTTCCATCCCAGAATTAAGCGAACTTCAAAGACAACTACTTCAAGCGCGCCAAAATTGGTTAACCATCACCAGTAATGAAGCCGAACTTTTGAAAGTTACCGAAATGAGTGCGACTTGGAGCGAAAAAGTATTAGATATGTCCGGTTTGCTCGAACTCGTGAAATAATTGTAGTGTTTCGGCGCCTGTCTCTCAACGTTTGAATTGAACCAACAATGAGGCGCCTCATAAATGTAAAAATCGTTAGCGTTAGTATTTTAGTTTACCCAATAATGCTTCTAGCCCAATTTCTTCATCAGACTTGGCGAACAATTTTTCAATAGTCTGTTCTTTAAGTTCGTCAACTAAACCTAAAATCTTTGTATTCAATTCACGAAATTTAATAAGCTGTTTCTCCAATCTCTCAATTTCCTGATTTTGGCTAACCGAGGGTGATGAAAGCTTCCATTTCTTTAATTGTTCTGTGTAAAGATTTAAGAATTCTTTCTGCTCTGTATATACTTTTACTACCCTTTCTACCGTGTAATCATCCAAAGCATATGGTTTACCCTCAGCTTCTATTAAGGTAGATAGCTGTTGCTGGGTATCAATTATACCATCGTCAATCAGATGAGCGATAACAGGCAACATACTGATTGGTTGCCAATTGGGTGTTTGTTTGAAGTTTGTCATCGAATATTCCGTTTTTTGGGCAAGCGCAGTTTACCAGAAAATGGCGCCTGTTTTATATCAGTATTAAAAAAGAAGTAACTTTAAATCTTCTGGGCAAGGAACAAAACCGATAAATAAGGTTTAGTTACGTAGCCACGATTAGCATTTAATATTTCTGCTACAATACTAGATAAACTTTTTTTCTCTTCTTCACTAAATGCTTGATAAGTAGTTTGAGTTTTTAGAAGATTTAAGTATTTCTCTGTTTTATAATTAATAGCCCAAGGGTATTCCTTGATTATTAAATTTTTAAAACATTTACTATCAACTATCCATTTTTCTCGTTTCTCTACAAGTGAAGGTATTGAGGGAGGATTATATACCATTGATGGTACATATTTTTTAAACGCTTCATTAAGTGCATTGAACACTGGTGTATCCGGCATCGGAGAAAAATTCCAGAACAACGCAATATAACCACTTTCTTTCAAAGCTTGTGCTGCTTTAATATACGCAATATCCCGGTTAACCCAATGGAAAGCCTGAGCGGATATTAATAAATCATAGGCGCCTGCTTTTAAACCCCACTCCTCAAATGTTGTTATATCAAATGTAACTTTGGGATACGAACGTAAGTTATGACTTGCCACTGCAACAAGTTTCTCACCTGGCTCGACACAGTGAATAGTGTAACCTTTTTCGGCAAATGGTAGTGTTCCTTTTCCAGTTCCGGCGCCGACATCTAAAATTGTTGCTGAATCCTTTATGTTAGCTATTCTTATTACGTCTTCTATTAATTCAGGTGGATAACCTGGACGCGCAGTATCGTATATTTCAGCTACTTCATTAAACGAATCGCTACGTTTCTTATTTATCATTAAGCGTGCTTCCTTATGATGGTGTTGCCGCTTATAGGCGCCTTCCAATTACATAATAGTTTAAACCAACGTATAAAGTCCCTCGGTAGTAGACTTTAGAAAAATAAACGGCACCACTCAAACCAACAGTAATATTACTTCATTGAGTCGCGTTCTCCAAGCGAGGAATATTGTTGATTTGAACTATAAGATGAGGTGCCTGATTTCTCAGTAACACAATTGATACAAATACAAATACTACCTGTGCGCTCTCACCATTGTTTAAGGTTTGCCATCGATTAGAAGATGTTTAATCTCATATTTTGTGTAGCAATACAATTCGTTTCGATTCTTAAAAGTGCATTGGCGCCGTTGGTGGTAATTTCATAACTCCGGACGAAGTATACTTCCCTTTTTAGATACCCCGTGAAATTCTTTAATTGCTGCTTTACTGTCCGCAGCTTTGGTATAGCGACGAAAATTAGATACTGATTTATGCCGCATTAGCGTCATAGCGTGGTAAGGATTTATCCCAGCCAATATCAAATTAGTGCCGAAGGTATGGCGGAATTGATGAGCATGAAAATTATGCCCAGTCTCTTTTTTTAGTTGGTGGCAAAGTTTATTTATAGTATCGTAAGTAATCCTTTCTCCCTTGTTGCGATATGAACAAGAAGTGAACAACGGGCAAGAAGGTTTCTCGCTTTCTTTTTTATAACCGGGCATTCCCCGGTGCCAGTTCAAATAATTTTCAATTAAATCCAAGCACCATTGTTCCAGTGGCACTGTTCCCACTGAGCCTGATTTCGCCACTCGTACTTCCAAACACTCGCCGTCGTAATCACCGAAATTCAAATTACAAACCTCGCTTGCTCGTAATCCGTGCAGTAACACACCTACTATCGCGATGTTACGTTCAGGAAAACCAGTTTGTTCTGCGGCACCAAAAATATCAGCAACAATTTTCTCGTTAAGATTATTGGCTCCCGGCTCTTTCAGCTTTGGTAAATCAACAGCCAGCGTTGGGTCACTTTTAACATATCCTGACCGGAACATCCAGTTATAAAAATTTTTTAGGGTTCCAAGCACCCGTCGCACACTAGCTTCTTTCAACGCGCGCTTATTCTCAGACCCTCGCTGTAAATATAATTTAAAGTTTGCGATTTGCCTTGGCTCAACCTCGACCCACGAAGTATCACACCACTCAAGGAAATATTTCAAATCTTGGCGGTACGCTTTCTCAGACTTCGGCGCCAGGTTACGAGCTGTTAGAAATTCGTCAATCCTTAACTCCCTTAAATCCTTAACTTTATTAATGGGTACTGGCGCCAGGTGGTTGATTTGGATAATTACAGGGTCAGGGACTACTCTAAATCGCGACATCGTTTTTTGTGCGTGAATATATTTGGAATTGTACACGGATGACTATAAAATTGTTTCAGCTAAAAAATATCTGCAACCTTAATATAGTAGGTTTGTTTGCCTCTACTTAGGGCGCCTTGGGTAGTTTTGTAATGGTAAATTAAGAAAAAATTAGGTGTGTTGCTTAACATAAAAGGAAACTTGCTGATATGAGTGGTGTTTGGAGTAGGTAATGTTGGGCGCCGCAACTGCCTAGCTTATCCGTGTAGTGTTTTTAAAGTATTAATATTGACTTATTATACTGAAACAAGACTTTTAACATATATTAATTTTGGGTACTGATGACACGGCTAAAATAAGGTATCAATCATTACTTTAAACTTCGTATGCCTAAAGATTATAGTCTTCCCCTCAATTCCTGGATGACTTACACAACTTATAGCGCTTCCGTTTATCAATGGCACATAGCAGTCGTGAGAAAAGTATTTGAAGTAGAAGTAACAGAAGCACAAAAAAAGACTCCGCGTACTGCTGGAGTGTAATAGATGGATTCCGAGAAGATTACGACTACTACAATAGCTGAATATTTTTAAGTGGGTTGCTTTTTTTAAAAACCTGTTTGCGACCGACCGACAGGGATCGTCGAGAACAGGTAGCGCGGCGAAGCCGCACCATAGCAAGTATTAAGTATGCGCTTTAATTAATAGCATTTCACACTTTGTCTACTGATAACAGCAAACACCCGTAAAAATCTAATTTACAACTATTAATAATTACTAAGCCAAAAAAATAATTAAAGTTTAATGTATTTTATTGAAATGTATCCTTAACGTCTAACTGAATTAAAATTTAAGTTATTAAAGATTTTGAGTAAGTAATTTAGGGCACCAATTTGGAATTAAAGACCTATATAGTGTTGATATAATTGCCATCACTGCTTCTGAATTGCCCATGAACAGTAACACGCCTAAAACAATTTTGATTTTGGCTGCAAATCCTGCCAGCACTTCAAGACTTCGATTGGATGAGGAGGTGCGAGAAATTGAGAACGGGTTACAAGCATCAAAGCATCGCGACCAATTCAAAATTGTACAAAAATGGGCAGTGAGAACACGCGATTTTTACCGAGCGATTCTAGAGCATAAACCGCAAATAGTACATTTTTGTGGGCATGGGGCAGGGGTAGACGGGATTATTTTAGAAGATGAAACTGGGCAACCAACGCTCGTTGGAGAAGAAGCATTATCTAGATTGTTTAAGCTGTTTGCAGTTAAGGGTGTTGAATGTGTTGTTTTGAATGCTTGCTACTCGGAAGTGCAAGCTCAAGCTATTAGCCAATACATCAAATATGTTGTTGGCATGAATCGTTCTATTGGAGATAAAGCTGCTATTGCCTTTGCTGTAGCTTTTTATGATGCATTGGGTGCCGGGGATGACGTGCAGTTTGCCTATGATTTGGGTTGCTCTCAACTTGTTGGGTTAGGAGAAGATAAAACACCAGTACTGAAGAAAACACTTATTAATAAAGCTGATATTCAATTTGAGGCAGGTGATATCCCCCCAAATCCCTACCTAGGATTGTCTGCTTTTGGTGAGAAAGATGCAGAATTCTTTTTTGGTAGAGAGAAATTTGTTGATGATTTATACCAAACAACATACAAGCAACCAATGGTCGCAGTTATAGGCGCCAGTGGGAGTGGTAAATCTTCAGTTGTGTTTGCTGGGTTAATTCCAAAATTGCGCGAAGAGGGTACTTGGTTAATCGAATCGTTGCGTCCTAAAAGTCAACCTTTTGATGAACTTGCCTTAGTATTAGTGCGTCAATTAGAACCAAATATCGATAAAGTTGATAGAGCAATTAAGGTAGGTAAATTGGCAGAAAGTTTTAAAAAAGGTGAGGTTAAGTTATATCAAATAGCGTCTCAAATCTTAGAGAATAAGCCGAATAAGCGGCTATTGTTGGTACTAGACCAGTTTGAAGAACTTTATACGCAATGTCAAAATCAGGAAGAACAGCAGCGTTTTATTGATACATTACTGGCGCCTGTTCATCAAAAAAATATAACATTGGTTTTTACATTACGAGCAGACTTTTATGGTTATGTCCTCTCCTACCGTCCTTTTAGTGATGCATTGCGGCAATTTCCACATGAACCATTAGGCTTAATGAGCCAAGAGGAATTACTTACGGCAATAGAGGCGCCATCTCAAAAGCTGAATGTAAAATTACAAACACATTTAGCGCAAAGAATATTGAATGATGTGGGTCAAGAACCTGGTAATTTACCATTATTAGAATTTGCTTTAACTCAGATATGGGAAAGGCAGTACAATAGCGAGCTAACTCATAAAGCATATGATGAAATTGGAGGCATTAAACAAGCATTACTTAAACATGCTGAGTCGATTTATAATAAGCTTAGTGATACACAACAAAAACAAGCTCAATATATATTTTTACAATTAGTGCGTTTGGGAGAAGGTACAGAAGACACTCGACGAGTAGCAATGCTTGAAGAAGTTGGTAAAGATAAATGGGCATTAGTCACTTATTTAGCTGGTTCTGAATCACGGTTATTAGTTACAGGACGTGATGATAAAGGACAAGAAACAGTAGAAGTTGTTCATGAAGCACTAATTCGTGAATGGGGGCGCCTGCGTGAGTGGGTTAATCAAAGTCGCGAGAAATTAGTACAACAGCGTAAAATTGAAGCAGCAGCAACTGAGTGGAGAGATAAGAATAAATCGAAAGATTATTTGTGGCAGGGGAAAGCATTAAAGGATGCTCAAGTATTTCAAAAAGAGCAAGCTGTAAGTTTTACGCTATCAGATTTGGCTTGTGAGTTCATCCAAAAAAGTGTTAAGTATAAGCGGAATAATCGAGTAAGGTTAATTGGATTTGGTTTTATTCCAATTATATTTTTAACAATATTTTTAGGATTTATTGGGTATAGGCAAATAGAAATTGGTCAGCTTCGTAATGATGTAGAGAAAGCTAAAGGACAGAAAGATAATTATCCTAGACACATAGCACTTGAAAAACTCGTTAAGCTTGGCGAGCCTCTAAATAATATAAATCTGGTGCAAGCCGACCTCGAAGCTGCCTACCTCAATGGTGCCTACCTCAGAGATGCCAGCCTCGAATTTGCCAACCTCGGTAGTGCCAACCTCGAAACTGCCAACCTCAATTATGCCAGCCTCAGTGGTGCCAACCTCAGTGGTGCCAACCTCAAAAGTGCCAGCCTCAGTCGTGCCAACCTCTTTAATGCCAAGCTCGAAGGCACCAAACTCACATATGCCGACCTCAGAAGTGTCAACCTCGAAACTGCCAACCTCAATCATGCCAACCTCAGTGGTGCCTACCTCAGTGGTGCCTACCTCAGTAATGCCAACCTCAATGGTGCCGACCTCAGAGATGCTGAATTTGGCTGTGTAAAATACGGTAACGAAATAATTAAATGTACCGACCTCAAAGGCGCCAAAAACTTAACACCAGAACAAGTAAAACAAGCGAAAAATTGGCAACAAGCAGAATATGACCCTGAATTCCGTAAAAAGCTTGGCTTACCACCAGCACCAGCAAAATAGGAATAAATTTATACTATATTGGTCTGTCTCTCAAGCGCCACTCTAATATTGAAAATACTATCTTTCGATTTGGGTGTATGATTGCCGCTGTTGCGCGCTTTGAGTAAGCCGCTCCTGTAATTGAAGTATTGCTTGGGGCGCTAGTGGCATTGAGTTAGGTCGAGGGGGAGATAGTACTCCCCCTCGACCTAACTATATGCCTAGAGGGGCAATCTTCCCCCCATCCAGCGTTATTAACTTTGGCTCAGGTATGTCTCTCAACGGCATAAAGCACTTAGTTAAATATTGTTTAAGTATATATTCCAGATAACAATCATTATCCGGCCTAATACAACACTGACACAATGATTCTATAATAGTTAAACGATACGTATCGTTTATTTTGTCGGTTCGCATAGAAGCTGCAAATTGTCGCGCAGAAGCTGCAAATTTTTCGCACGGTCGTGCAATTTTTTTTTGCTCTGTCGTGCAAATTTCTGGAATTAGCGCTAGATTTAAATTACCCCTTTTTTATTTTAGGAGGGAAAGATGGCTAACCCTGCCAGAAAGATTACCAATACTGGTACAAAGAAAAATATTGGGAAATTTGCCAGCCATAAGACAGGTAGCATTGTTCCATATGAGTCGCACCTTGAGAGAGATTACATATACTTCCTAGAGATTGATCCAGATGTAGTTAACTACGTTGGTCAACCCTGGAAGCTTAATTACTACCTTGATGGTAAGCCCAAGAAGTACACCCCTGATTTTTTCGTTGAGCGCAGAACTAAAAAGCAGGTAATAGAAGTTAAACCAGCGCAAAAGGCTCAATCAGAGAAATACCAGACTTTATTCCGGAAAGTAACTCCCATATGCGCGCTCGCAGGTTGGGAATTTCTTGTAGTTACAGATGAAATGATTCGGGTGGAGCCAAGGTTAAGCAATATTAAAATTCTCCACAAATATTCAAGAGTTCAATATTCTTTACAGGATTTAATAACTTGTAAAAATTATCTTCAGAAATCAGAGCCAATCACTATTTTACAAGCAGAACAAATTCTAAAACCTCAAGGTATTAATCGGCAAGTTATTTTCAGGCTCTTATACTCAGGTTTTTTACAAACAGACTTAATGAAACCTATTTGTTCGAGTAGCTTGATTCAAATGACACAAAAATTAGGAAATTTTTCATCTAACTAAAAAAAAGAGCGTTAATTCTTTAATCAGAAATATTTCGTAAAGTACTGCAACTTACAGTGAGGTATTTATGCCCGGAATTAGATTTAAAATTGGATTAACTTTCTGGCTAAACGGGAAAGTACATGAAATTGTTAGACGTTTAAAAAATGGTGATTTTCAAGTTATTGATGTGGCAACATTAGCAATATCTGAATATAGTGAAGAAGCTTTATGTAAGTTATTTTTCGATTCCAAGTTAACATTCAAAGATTCTAGTGAAAGTTGCAAACAACGCAAAAAAGACTATATTAAAGCAGATTTTAGTCAAATAGAAATATCATTGAAGTCGTCAGCGCAAAGGAAATTAAAATACGTAAAGGGCTATTTAGAATCGGGTTTGCAGAAACGCAATGAAGAGTCTTTAAAACCGATTATTGCAGAAGTTGCTGAAAAATTAAAAGATGATAGTCCTCCACATTGGATAACTGTTTACCGTTGGATTAAAAAATACGAGTCTAGTGGAGGAGATGTTCGATGCTTAGTGGAAAAAGATATTAGTAAAGGGGGAAACCAACAACTAAATTCCGAAGTATCGATGATTATTCAAGAAGTCATAAAATCATATTATTTACAATTAGAAAAACCTAACGTAGCAGATGTTTTTTCTCGCGTTGTCTTTGAGATAACAAGAGAAAATGTGACCCGTTATAAAATTGGTTTATCACCTTTAAAAATTCCTCATCGGTCAACAATATATCGTATTGTAGATAAAATTGACCCTTACGAGGAAATGGTCGCTCGTTATGGCAGAGCATCTGCAGATAAAATGTTTAACAGCGTAAAATATGAACCACCACAAACTATGCGACCAATGGAAGTGGTTGAAATAGACCATACTAAATTACCTTTATATGTTATTGACCCTGACACTAATCTACCTATAGGAATTCCTACACTCACAACTACAGTGGACAGGTATACAGGAATCCCTATAGGGTACTATATTAGTTATGAGCCAGCTAGTTATTTATCTGTAATGCAGTGCTTATGGCATTCTATTCAGCCAAAAAGTTACGTAAAATCAAAGTTTCCAACAGTTAGGCATGAATGGAATTGTTATGGTTTGATGGAATCACTTAAAGTTGATAACGCTCCAGAATTTAAAGGAAAACAACTTGAAGATGCTTGCTATCAACTAGATATTAATTTAGATTTTGCACCGCCAAATACAGCTTGGTATAAGGCAAAAGTTGAAAGATTTTTTCGGACTATATCTACAACAATGCTTCAGGGTCAACCAGGTGCTTTTTTAAAATTTATGAAGAAATATGATGATGATTATGACCCAAAAAATAGTGCGGTTATATCACTTGAATCATTGCACGAAATTATTCACCTGTTTATTATTGATATAGTCAGCCAAATGCCACATCCTGATTTTGGAGCATCAAGAGAAAATGTTTGGCTTAAAGGCATATTAAAGTATCCTCCTTTGCTACCTTTAAGTATACAAGAGTTAAGAGTATTATTAGGTTCGTTAACTCATAGAGTTATTTCTAAAAATGGTATAGAGTTTGAAGGACTATATTATAGAAGTCCTGAGTTAACTCGTTTACGCTATATTTATGAGCAACGAGATAAGCGCAGAGCTACAGGAACAAAAGAAAGAGAAAAAGCAAAGATTAAATTTGACTCTACGGATTTATCTTTAATATATGTTTTTGACCCAGATAATCATAATTTTGTGGCAATTCCTGCTGTAAGTCAAAATTATACTAAGGGTCTTTCTCTTTGGCAGCACAGAGTCATTAAAAAGGTCGCATCTCAAGAAGCCAAACAAGTTGATATCGTAGCACTTGCTATTGCCAAACAAAAAATTCAAGACATTGTAGAACGCGATTGGCAAACATTAAATCGAGGTCGAACTAAAGTATCTATGGCTCGCTGGCTTGGTATTGGACGCGATGGTTTGAATACGAGTGATGTTGAAGCTTTTCATGAAGAACAAATAGCTGTATCTTGCAATAAAATACCAAATAATGATAACTCTAGTTATACCACTGGTGACTCAGACCCAATGACTGGTATTTCTGATTATGGGAATTCATTTAATAATAACGATGTTCAAATCCCGTTATCAACTACTTTGAATTTTAATAGTAGCCCAGAGATACAGCCAATTGATAACAAATTAGAAATAGTTAACGCTGATACTGAAATACTAGAAAATCAGGTTGACTCTTCAAAATCAGCAGCCGAAAATCAAAAAAATAAAAAAACATCTAAGCGTGTAAATAAATCTCGAAAATCTAAAGGTAAATCTCCAGCTACCGTAACTAAAAATATATCAGAGAAAATTGATATTGAAAAAGATGAATGGAAACCTGATTTATCTGGATGGAGTGTCAGTTATGTTTAGTGATAGCGTTCATAATAAATTAATACTTGAAAAACCTCTTGAGAAGATGACTCGTCAAGAGCGAATTTATCAAGCAAATCATTTACGTATTGAACATCCACTATTTAAAGAATTGCTATTAGAAATAGAAGATTGTCATCTTTTACAATTAGCCGGAAATGTCGAACCTGACTGTATCTTAATTTGGGGAGTAACTGGTGCTGGAAAATCCACGCTTTTAGATGCTTACGCCAAAAAATATGAAAGGTTTGAAACAGATTATGTCACAAAAGTACCTGTACTCAAGGCTGTTATTCCAGCCCCTGCTACCGTTAAAGATATGGTCTCGAAACTTCTTCAATGTCTTGGAGACCCTGCTTATGATAAGGGGACAACAGGAAGTAAAACAATTCGTTTATTTAGTTTACTTAAAGATTGCCAAACTGAGCTAATTTTATTAGACGAACTTAATCATCTTTTTGACCGCGATTCAGAAAAGTTGTTAAAAACTGCATCTGATTGGTTAAAATGCTTGATAGTAGAAACTAAAATTCCTATCGTTGCTTTTGGGCTTCCTACGAGTGAGTTTGTCCTTTCAAAAGAAAATAATGAACAATTAAGTAGAAGATTTTCTCAAAGTCTTTATTTAAAACCATTTACCTGGGTTGCTGATAACCAACCTATTAAAGATTCTCAATCAGCCGATGGAGACATGTTTCGCAATTTTCTCTTTGTCTTGGACGAAAAGTTGCCTCTTTTGTCATCTTCTGATTTGGCTAACAAGCAAACAGCTTCACGTGTATTTTATGCTACTGATGGCATCATAGGTTATGTAATTAAATTAGTACGTGGAGCCTTACAGATAGCGTTGAAGCAAGAAAAAGAGTCTATCAGTATAGATATGTTAGCAACTTCTTTCGATAAACATATAAAGTATGACAAGCCAGGTAAGGTAAATCCATTTATCAGTGATAATTTTTCTACTCTAGATGTACCTGATTTATCTAGAGAAGCAGTTAAAAAACAGTTTTGTGCTACTAACAGAAGGTTAAAAGCAAACGGTAGTAGACAGCAAAGAGCATCAGAAATATTACTTTCTTAAATTAAATTAAATTAAATTATTTTATTGTTATGAAACTCTTATGCAAAGTAGTACCATATCCAGACGAGACTTTAGCTGGGTACTTCTTGCGACTGGCGCAAATAAACCATTACTCTTCTGCTAAAATGATTATTGATATAGCTGGACTCCAAAGTAAAACTAGGGCTTTCAAACTGAATTTATTTTATACTTATAAAGATGATTTTTCAAAACTATGTGAAATTACTGGATTGTCGGAAAATATTCTTTGGTCAATGGCATTTTGTAAAAAATATAATTATCAAAATGGAATAGAAGGCTTTGGAGAAGTTTTTAGCAGTGCATTACTTAATCACGGTTATTTTAGTATTTGTCCGGCTTGTTTACAAGAGAAATATTATTATCGTCAGATATGGGATTTAAATCATGTAAGGGTTTGTCCATTTCACAAATGCTATCTTATTAAGGCTTGCCCAAAGTGTCATCAAAAAATAAATATGTCTTTCTCACAACTTTCTCAATGTAAAAATTGTAGATTTTTTTCGACAATTGGATTGAGCGTGCCACCTTATCTGATTTTCTGTTATCCGGTTATATTTATCATAAACTTAATTACCCTGAAATATATTCAGTATTCGGTATAGTTTTAGACAAATTCAAAAAGAATAGATATCGAACTAGTCATTTGTTGTATTTTCTGAAAGCTGACCCTAAACCGCTAAATCGCCTACGTCAAGTAGAAGAAATAATATTTGGTAAGGTATCAAGAATGTACAGCAAATTTCCTGTTATGCTTAGAGAATTCGGATTATCTCAATAGCAAGGAGTGAAAGAGAGCATCTCTTGAAGGATTAGACCCGGATATGTGCCCTATCCGTTCTTGCCCGCATTTTTTAGTTTAGAAATTGTATTCCACTTTTTTACCTCTTTAGATATATTGATTTTATTGCAGTCCTTTTGACTGTCGTTAATACGCATTCCTTTTTGTAAATTAAAAGTATAATAGTTTTCTGTCATCAAAAGTTTCCAAAGCCATTTCTGGCACAGGTTTCTGGCTTTTATTAAAAAAATCCAGATTTTTGCAGTAAGAGCGCGAATTTTTCTGGAAATTTGCACGGCTATGCAAAAAAATTGCACGAGCGCGCGACAATTAGTGGCTGAAACGACGTAATTACGTTCCAGAATTTGCAACTTCTGTGCGAACCTACAATTTTGTGTCGGTTCGCGCAAAAGCCGCTAATTTTTTGCACAAAAGCTACTAATTTTTTTCATTGAGACTGCCTTCTCAAAAATGCGCTCATTTATTGTCGTATAAATACGTATACGCCCGACGGTTCTCTCTGCTTGAGAGCTTCCACCCGACCGTTCTCCATAACAAACTCAAATATAATGTCAGAAAACTTTTCAGCTTGGAACGTAAAGTTTTTGTAGGGAATCAACTTTAAATTCGGTGTTCCGGGTAATAATAGGTATAGAAAATTATCCTCCTTGAGAACGACCTGTAACTTCGCTTCTGTTGGTGTTTTGTATGTTCCTGCAAGCAACGTTAAAAGTTGTGAGTCTGGAACGGACGCTTGCCGTATAAACGTAACTTCTGCTTCGTCGATTGACATTACGACTTTGTTTGCGTCGCCTTGCGGATTGGTAAGGAAGTTTACCGACCACTTTCCGTAACGCTCGTCATCGGGTGTATCAAAACGCTCATAGTGAAAATGAGTCAAGGGCAGATGAATCTTTCCCAATTTGAATAGAAGTTCACTATCCTTCATTTCAATCTTAAGAATACCGTAGGTTGGGTGTACGTATTCGCCTGCGTAGTCAGCTAGGGAATGTGATGGTGTAGTATTAGGAACTTTATCTACTTCACACTTAAATATATTAAATAATATTTGTGCGAAAGGCATTTCTGCCTGTTTGTCAACTAGTTGAAAAAAAAGTTTATATTTTTCCTAGGAATAAATTTTATAAAGGCGGGATTCTGACCAACAGGAGACTGGTCAGCATAACCTTGCTACTAACACAGAAAACAAGTCAAGTAATACCTCTTGACAAAGTGGTCGTTCCAAAGCTTTTCCTTTATAATATTTTACTTAGTTAATTAAATAGATACTATGAAAAATGAACTAGATAATCTTCCTATTGACGAGTGGCTATATCAAGGAACAAATCTTAAAGCCCAACATTTGCTCGTAGTTTATAATGCAGAAGTGGGAGAATACGAACCTGTATTTGTTATGCCAGATGAAAATCTGGAAGAAAAGAGAAATAGGTACAATGAGGGTTTGTACCGTTTAGCAGGTGATTTAACAATAAATTAACTCACTGCTTAACATATCACACCAAAGCCACAGAACAGACAATAACAGGAATTGGCTCCGAAAATTGCGGTAAGCTATTATTTTGCAAGTCCTGCATATTATGTTGACGATAGATAAGTACCAGTTGATTAAATAACTCCTTATCTGTGAAACCATCGCGGCGCAGTCTGTTTAACTCGCGATTCACAGCCTGATTGACATTCAAGCGAAACGCATTTTCTAACACATTGACTTGGGCTTTTAATTCCTCATCCACTAACTTAAAATATACACCTAATTCGCGTAAAATATACCTTTGTCCTTGAGTCAAGCGCTGCCCATACTCTCTTTCCCCTTGACGGTGTTTTACTTCCTCTGCAAATTGACGCTTAATGCTCATTACAGCAGCGTTATGGTCTTTGGGAAGTTTTGAAACAGGAGTTGTATCATCCGCTTTAATGGCGCCGAGAATAAAAGGTATGTCTCTGGAAATGACTTTGCCTTTATTATCCAGTAAAAACAATTGTTGATAACCTTTAATATCTGGTCGATTTGGGTCAGAAGCCTCACAAAAAACATACGTTCCCTTGCTTAAGGAAAACTTAGCGCTGCGGATACCATGTGCTAAGTTAGCAATGCGTTCAAATTCGCCAGGGTCTTCTTTTTGTAACTTTCTTAGAATCTCTTCAGCTTCGTTTAAATCCAGAAACTCGTCCTCGTTATCCGTTTCAAACAGACTCAATTGTTTGCCCTTTTGCTCATAAATGGCATACATGGCTTCTTCGTTCAATTGTTCGGATTTGTCGAGAATAGCGGCATCCTCACCGATTGTATCGTGAATTTCTTGAATTCGATTTTGCAATTTCTGCTTCAAACCTAAATTGCGTTCCAGTTTTAATTCTGGTAAAAAGTTGTATCCATAAATTACATCTTTCTCACTTCCTATGCGGTCAATCCGACCAAAACGTTGAATTAGTTTAACTGGGTTCCAATGCAAATCATAATTAATTATTAAATCACCATCCTGCAAGTTTAAACCCTCTGCTAAAACGTCGGTGGCAATCAGGGTATTTAATTCTGTTTCGCCTGAAGCAAATTTATATTCCGGGTTAGCTGTAGGGGCGAATCTGCCCACTACCCGCGCTTTATTCTTGTTTTTAGCACTGTAAATTACGTCTATATCTTCGTGAGTGCTATCTGAATTTAAATTCTCATATAAATATTGAGCTGTATCAGCATATTGAGTAAATATGAGCCGTTTTTTATCTTTCAATTCTGGTTTGGATAACCACCTCGTAAGGGTTTGCAGTTTAGCATCTTTGTCAGGAGTAATTGGCTCCACTAATTTCAAAATCTTTTTGAATATTTTAATGTCATGCTCTATATGCTGTTGCAACTTTGGCACATCAAAATCAGCCAGATCGTATCTATCCGAAATCTGTTCTAGCGCATCCATTAAATCTTGTTCTTCGTTTTGGTTATAATCTTGGGATAGCAAAGTTTGGGCTTCTTTTCCTGCGGGTACAAAACCTTCGGTAAGTGCGTTTAAAAACCGTTCGTGAACCAGTAACAATTTTTTAATGGTTTCTTGAAAGGCGTAAACACTGGATTCAAAACGCTTAAATAACAGTACGCGCATTAAACCACATAAATTGGCGCCTGCTCTCTGTAAAGTATTATACGGCTCTTCCTTTTGTTTATGTTTCAAAACATAGTTCCACAGCCCGTAACGGGCATAACACAGTTCATTGGCGGGCAACTTGGTTAGCTGACGCTTGCGAGGCTTACCTATAATTTGCCGTAGATTATCGTACAGTCCTTGATAGGTATCCTCAATGCTGTACTCGATTGTTTCCAGTTCACGCTTGGGAAAAAAGCGGTGCTTGCCACCGACAATTACATAAGCGCGTCGGGTTCCTTCCAAATATTCTCTGAAACTTGCTGGGTCAACTGGCTGATGAGTTACTGAGTCGAAGCCGTAAAAGCGTAGAATGTGGTTGCGGGTGCGACGAATCAGGATATGAGAAAGTAGTTCAGGCAGTTTCTTATCACCCTTTTCAACCATCTGGAAAAATTCTTTTAAATTAGGCGGGTCGATGGGCAGGTCAGTTTTATCATCTTGATGAAACAGTTTTAACTGATGATAAATATCCCAAGCAGTCTTATTGCGAGGAGTTGCAGTTAAAAAGCAGCAGCGTTTTGAGGCACCTAAAAAAGCTTCGACCACTTTATATCTTTGGGTAGAGTTATTTCGCAAATTATGACTTTCGTCTATTAGTACAAAATCTCTATCTTTACATCTATAATCGTTTAATAAAGTTCTTACATCGCCTGCATCTTCTTTTAACATACCCATCGACAGTACACGAGCGTTTAGCTGGTAAACTTCGTTATAACGCTCCCACATTTCGATTAGGGGTGCAGGGCAGATAATTAACGGACGCGCGCGTTCGGTTTGCTCAAATCTTTTTACAATAGCGGCGCCGATAAAACTCTTACCTAGTCCCACTACATCTGAGACAAAAGCCCCACCATAATCTCTGATATTCTGCACAGCATGGTTAACTGCTACTTTCTGAAAATCGGCTAATTGCTTGCTAATTTCATCATCAATAATTAAATCTTTGGCAGCGCTATCCTCCAATCTATCCTTAACTAAAGTGTACAGAGTTTTCATGTAAATATCGTAGGGACGTACTGGCAAGCCCGCCCAAGACTGCTTCATCTCCGTCATTAAGGCTTCGTTAAAATCTTCTGCCTCATCCCACAACTGGTTAAACCAATTAGTTAATTCGCTATGATTATCATTTCCGTGAATAGTAACATTGAGTTCGGTGTTGTGGGTAATGCCGGAAAGGGTAAGGTTGGAGGAACCAACAATGGCAATTCCCTTCTCTTGCCGCTCTAAAGCTTTGCCTTCACTGTTATAAACAGTGCCGTAATCAAAAATATAAGCTTTAGCGTGTAAAGTGCCTTTAGTGTAGACGCGAACACTTAACCGCTTTTCTTCAATCATCTGTACCAAGTTTTTTACCAGCATCTCACCTTCATCGGTCTGATCCATTAACTCAATGCTGGAGCGGATATTGCCTGCTGTTTCGCTCGCTATACGTTTCTTGTCGGCACGTTTTTGAAACTCTTGGGCATCTATTTTTTTCTCAATTAATTCCAGCCTGCGGTATCCTTGGGCAATTTGCTCGATAGTCTCGCGGTTGGTAGTGTTACCAATTAGCAGACGCAATTCTTTAATGCTCTCTAGACGCTCGGCAATGGCTGTAAAACCGGAAAGGAAGAAATAACCTACCGCAAAATGAGCCGCTTCTGATGAGTCGAGAATGCGCTTAATTTGGTCGGCTAGCTTTTGGTTGCGGTTGTCAATAATATCGTGAGTTGGCATTATATCTTTAGTTCCCTGTAAATTTTCTAATTGCCGAGCAAAGCTTTTTAGTTCTTTTAGCTACATTTATCGATACTGCAATAAGAATTATAACGAGTCTCTTTATTATTGTTTTACAGTCCATAGAGAGCAGCAACACGCTCATTTATTTCTTTTTCCCAATGTTCACAGCCTGCACCCTTTGCGTCTAGGCATTTTTGAACCAGTTTAGATATTGCTTGGCGTTCGCTAGTAGAAGCATTGGGAATGGGAATTTTTTTTACATATGTACGTTTTAGACGGATACGCCCACCTTTTTCTGCGTCTCCTAAAATTGCAGCCTTTTGACAAAGATAACTCCACACATGCTTAGAGTTAAGCACACCAAGTAGGTATAAATCGTTTAACGGAATAACGAAGGCAGTCATATCAGCGTAAATTCCATTGTAGTCAAGAGTAAATCTTGATTCTTTTGCAATGTCAGGAAAAACAATTTTGGGGCTTTCAAAAGCAGAATAGTAAGCACAAGGTCTTAATTCCCACCAATGGTTTCCTTGGTCACTACGATTTATCAGTTGATTTTTCCACTGATTTAGATAAGCAAATATAGCAGGATACTTTTCAATATCTACTCCTACATTAGTAACTATAATCCATTTATTTTTATCCTCTGTCCTCCATCTACGAACATTGTCACCTACAGCTAATGGTTTAATAATTTTTGTGCTGTTAATGTCTTGTAATATTAATTTTTCTCTTGTAGTTCCATCAATATGAAAAGCTTTATTAAACCCTGTTTTAATTCCAGAATAAATCTGATTATTGGTATAATCTAGCAATGAAGAGCCTACTGCTTCCATTTTTTGAAGGCGATTAGCAGAATTAGAATCAGTTAATACCCAATCCGACCCTTTTATTGCATCTTTAAGTAGTACTTGCCCGTTATATTGAATAATTTCTAGTAGATTAGGATAAGGAGGTTCCAAAGATTTTACCTGTGTAAAGAGCGTAGAGTGGTTCGCTATTTTTCCATTTTGAGCAATAAAAATCATTGGGAAAGTAGCAGCACTTTTGAATACTGGCAGTTCACCAAAATCTGTAATGCTATAAACCTGGCAAGTTTCTGCAATATGCTGCTTCAATTTATCCCCATATTTGGCACGGAACCATTTATTAGGAGATATAAACGCTAACATTCCATTTGGTTTTAAAAGTTGTAAAGCGCGAGTATAAAAGAAACAGTATAAATCTGATGTCCCGTTGTAAGTTGCAGGATATACTTTTTGTAAAGTCGGCTTTAAATCTTTAATTAACTCTTGTCTAACATAGGGTGGATTAGATATTAAAATATCGAACCCCTTATCCGCAAATACTTCTGCGAATTCTACTGCCCAATCAAAGCCTTCTGGTTCTTGAGTACTTCCGTTTGTTACTAGTCTAATTTGTTTCTTTAACTCCTTAATTTCATCTTCTAACTTTCGCTTCTTATGACCTTCGTGAGTTCGCATATACTCAGCTTTTTTCTGACTGTATTGGCTAATTAACTCATGTCTAATCATTCCTGTGGCTTTAGGACTAGGAGCAGTCAAACTATCTCCTACCTCAATCTTATATTTTAGGTTTGGTAATGGATTTGGCTTTTCGCCTTGATATTCAACAGCCAGGGACAACCACAATCTTAACCGTGCAATATTAACTGCAAAAACATCTTTATCAATTCCGTAGATATTATTTTCAATAATTTCTAATTTACGTTGATAAACATTATTTGAATCTAAGCCATTACTTACAAATAAACATTGACGTAAATCCAATAATTCGTGAAGCATTCCTAAAAGATAAGCCCCGCTTCCCGCAGCCAAGTCACAACATCGAACTTTCTGTAAAGCTTTTAATATTTCTTCTGCATTAACTAAATTATTTGCATTATGTTCGTCAACCAATTGAGCTACTGCTTCAGGTAATTCGCTCGCAACTTCAGTTTTTAAGTATCCTTTTAACGCTTCACGACACATAAAAGAAACGATTGCTTTGGGTGTGTAGTAGCTACCTGATTCATGGCGCCCTGTAACCAATTCCTCAAAAACTTTGCCCAACATTTCCGGATCGACAGCCACCTCAACGTCAAGTGGGGTACTTTCGGTAACGGTGAAAGCGAAGCGCTGAAATAAGTCGTGTAGAATCGTATCTATACAATCATCTGGAATAACTATTTTCTGATTTTTATCGTCTTCACCCTGTTCAAAAAGACCACCGTTCAGGTACGGAACAGAACCAATTAAATTCTTAATATCCGTTTTAGTGTCTTGTTCCTGACGGTTAAGCCCGGAAAAGAAGAGGTGAGAGAGCTTGTCTTTATAAAAGTTTTTATCTTCTTTCTCACTTTCATTCTCGTAAGACTCCCATAAAGCTGATAGATAATCAGTTCTTTGGTTAAACTTTAACCAGCTTTTCTTTTCGATGAAAGCAATAAACATCAAACGGTTAAACAGCTTCTGGGTGAATAAGCGCTTGCTTTCTGAATCAGTTGACCATTTGATTAAGCTCTCCACCTTCTCAAAGGTTTTGCGATATTCCCTGAAGAATTCTTGAGTAACTTTTTCTACATCAAAAGCTTCATCGTGGAGGTTTTGAATATCTAACGGGGTAGCATTTGGAATTTTTTCCAAATCCAGAAGGCTAATTCTTTCTGTAGCCGTGCGTAGTTGTTCACCATCACCAATAGTAATGCGGCGAAATAACCTGCGTTTTTGAAGAGAAGTATCGTACTTGACATTCAAAAAATGCCAATGCGACTGGGAGACGTTGGAAAATACAAATAAAGCGTAGGGATATTCCTGTAAAAGATGATTAACAATTACTCTTTCACTTTGCTTGGATAGATTCTCGGATTTCAGACGAGTATAAATTATATGGAATGCTCTATTGACTCCTCCAGAAGCCAATAGTAAAGGCTTATCTTTTATTTCATCAGTTACCGCCTCAGTCAATTTTCGAGAAGGTAGTTCTTCGTTTTTATAATCGTAATTTAATTGACTGCAAAATAATTCTTTTAGTATTTTTATATTATTTAAATTTTGCAGTAAAGATTGAATTGGCTTTCGCAGTTCTAATGAGGCAACCATAAAAATACCCTGTCCCAGTAATTTTTTCCTTTAAAAACTCATAACAAATCCGCCTGCAAACCTTATACATTTGCAGAAACACTTATCAATTGATTAAATTTGATTAAAAACCAGTTTAATCTAATGGGTTGTGCGAGTATTTGAATAATAAAGTTTGACCTTTATCACCTAAATCTAGCAGCATTTTTTCAATCAGTTTGACTGCCATTGGAGAAGGCTTGGCACGGGCATTTTCCCAGCGATTAACCGTTGGGTAGGTGACTCCGACCGCAGCCGCAAATTGCTCCTGCGTCAAACCAGTTAGTAGCCTAACTTCACGAATGAATTGACCTATCTCTGGCTGTTTTATTATTAAATTGCGTTGCATTTTAACTCTCACCAAAACACAGTGAGTGTAATGAGTGATATATATTCTGTAAGTATCTTATTTTTCCGCAAATCCCAGCGTCGTCAGTGCAAATGCGTAAATTTAAGAAACTTTATTTTGATGGCTGTTAAGCCAAAACAGTTTTACACCCTTAATGAAAAGCCCTAAGTCTTGCTCTAAAAACCTTTAAGCGGCCTGCAATCACACTTAAGTACAGTTTTGATTTTTTGAGCGTCAAAAACCATTAGATAGTAAATAATTCCTATTTTTGAACATGCTTTAGTTGCACCGTTAGTAGTTTTACGGCACTCAAATACATATCCTTTTCGTCGGATTTACTTGTAATTTCTGCGGTAGCCAGAAGCCAGTATCTGTCATTTGCAGGCAGTTAATCGAGTTCCAACTAACCGATACCTATAAAGAGTGATACATCACCCGTTATGTTCCCTAGATTACTAGACAACTTCTATAAAAGTTTATAGCAACTTATACCATCACCCAAAAATAAATACTTGATACCGAAAAAAGTCCGATACCATGCATTTATTGATTAAATGAAGTCTAGCTAAAACATTTTGAATACCAGAACTTATGTTCTAATCGGCAAATATAATAAAGATGTTGCTTAACTAAAGGTTTAGAATAAACTTTACACAACAAACGGTACTAACTCGGAAGCCAGAGTAGATAGCAGTATGCCAAGTATAGACAAACACTCATTAAATCTTTGTCATGCCAGCAGCTACTCACAATTCATCTGCATCTGCAAGCGTTGCCCTAACTGTTGCTTCTACCGCAACCCCTGCCCTCGCTTCTCCTTCCCAAATCGTGGTGTACCAGATGCAAACTACTCATCTTCTAAAATTGCTCTCTCGCATATTTCCCACTTGGAGTTGTACTCCTCAGTGGCTGCAAGCAAAGGTCAGAGGCAGCAGCACTAGCAGCTACACTTTTGCTCAAGGAGTATGGTTAAGACATATCGGGGTGCCGGGAGGGTCGAGAAAAGAGCATCTCTGGGAAATTAAAATTGACTCGGTATTTACTCAAAGGATACAAACGCTGTACGAGCAAATTATCAATAATCAAACTGTCTCAACAGTTATAAGTTCAACTAACAGTCAATACCCTTACACTCATAAGGACTTGTACTACCGCTCCCCAGCGGAAATTAAAATAGCCCAAGCTTTGGAAAAACGCGCTGTGTTATTTTTTGCCAGTGCCAGGTGCCGTATTCCAAGTCGCAATACTTTAACGGAAACTAAGGAAGTAGATTTTCTAGTATTCTACAAAGGAAGCACGCGCATTCTGGAGGTGGACGGCCGGGAGTATCACCAAGACCGGGAGAAAGATTACAAGCGCGACCGAATGTTTGATAGGCAAGGGCTTGTAACCACTCGTTTTAGTGGCAGTGAGTGTTTAAACAATCCCGATGAGGTAGTGGAGGAATTTTTAGGCTTGTTTAGAGTTGCATAAATATAGTTAGAGCGGAACTTAAGAAAGTTCAAGTTGCAGCTAAGTAATTATTTTTCAGCGTAATTCTAATTTAGAAAAGTAATGTATGACATTAAGTTTAGCAATTAACTGAAACAGAATTTTGTATTTAATACAGTAATTTTTGTATTTACAGATACAAAATAGTGATTGAAAATGTCAAAAGTGCCAATTATAAAATGTAGTTGGTTTGCCAAACTACTGCTTGTGCCAGTAAATTAACTGTCCCCTTAAAGCAAAAAGAAGGCTAGGTTAACTTAAGAATTTTTGCAACAATTGTTAATGTTATCAATGCTATTACTTAAGAGTTATTGTATTTCTACCTACGGCAAGATAAACTTTTCAAAACATCAGTAATAATGGTACTTAAGTAGGTCAAACCTTCTTGACTATCTTAAGAGTAGAACAATAGTGAAACGAAGAAAATCGAAACCACTTTAAAAAGTTTTACGTTTTATATATAGTTTTTTTAATTTGGCTCTACCTGCTTAAATCCGCTCAAGGAGCATTTATGGTCAACAAAGTCTTGTCAAAACTTGTAAACTTCAATGGCCAAGCTGAAAGTAACCAGCAAAATGGTCAAATTGTAGCATCAAGGCAGGCTCTGGATATAATCCAGCCAATGGGAGCCATCGACATGCCCAAAATGCAAAACATTCAAACTCAGCACGTAGTGCAAGCCCAAATTACTTTCCCTGCGGGCAGTTTGAGTATACGAAGTGAACGAACCGAAGTTATTACCTTTCACCAATCTTAAGGTTAAC
Organism: Calothrix sp. HK-06; assembly: GCF_001904745.1. Lineage (GTDB taxonomy): Bacteria > Cyanobacteriota > Cyanobacteriia > Cyanobacteriales > Nostocaceae > Dulcicalothrix. The sequence goes on along the minus strand of NZ_MRCD01000083.1, from coordinate 9,518 downwards.
ATCACCCGTTCTAAAACTTTCAAACGGATATAGTAGTTGGGGCACACATGTTGTGCCCCTTCTTTAATAGTTTAGCTGGAATAATGTTTATGAGGGTACAAGTATGACAAATTACCAATTCTGCTTCCTCAACACTTAATCCAAAATTAATCTGATTTTAACCGTATTTTAGGAATTTAAGTCCAGAGTATAAACCAGCGTTATTATATTCATAATCGGTATTAATTTGTTTAAGTGATTGTAAAGCTCTCCTTTGACTCAACTAACTATAGTTGCATATTTCAAATTAAGACGATTCAAATCCGATTCGACGCAAAAATGAGTTATTCCATAGTTTCATTTGCATCGTTATTTGACTTTTGAGCAATCTCTAAGTACATTTGAGCCATATCCATTGGATTTAAACCTTGCTCCCTCGCTATCATCTTAATCAAGGTAAACCTGACAGTTCGGCAATTTTCGGGTGTGTCTTCAATGCTGGCTAGAATTTGCTTATATCGGGTATCGTCCTTATACTTCAAACAGGTGTAAAGCTGCTCAATTTTGGCTTGTAACAAATCGTGTTGTAACTGCTCTAACAATTGCCCATCATATTCTGGTAACTCTTGCGGTATCATAACTATAACTTCAGGGTATTTATTACTCACAGCACAATCAGGATAGCAGCAAGAGCAATCAACTTGGCGCCTAGTTAAGAGAAAACGCGCTTAAGCTTCGCGTTGCCAGTCCGAACGGGCACTAATTAAAAGCACCCCTTTAACTGGCAACACAGAAGCATAGCAATTCCAACCAAGAGAAAGCACCTAGCCGTTGAAAGGGTAGGTGTAGAGCGCGATACGGCAAAGTTTGAAAGTTAGTTGATTGTCCATAGGAAGCCAAGCGGCAATTAACCTTTGCTGGAGGCTAATCACTTCCGGCTCTGGTATGTTAACTTTGCTTGTATCCGATTTGTTTGTGCTGGCTTGCGCCAACAGCTTTAATATAACACTCTAGGTGAGCAAAATTAACATACTTGCTCATTGCAAAAACTTATGCTGCAAATAAATTGTCATCATTTGCACTAGCAAAGTTCACATACTTGCCTTTGGTAAGAGAAAAAGCATTATGTAAATCGGGAGAAGTCAATATATATAAGTCTATATAAATGCAGGAACAAAGACGACGAACCACGAGTATTACGATTGACGGTCGTATATTAGATAAGATTAAGCTAATTGCCGAGGGTAGAGGCATTACCGTCAGTCGGTATATTGAAGAACATTTTTTTAACGAGTTTAAGCGTACTGGTATTATCCCGCCTGAGATGGAACCATTTAAAGAAACTAGGGGTGGGGACAGAACCAAAGCGGACTAAAACAGTGTTTTTTACTTGGAATTGCCCAAAGCTACCACAGTCGCCACACCTCTTTCCCTGTAGTTTGGGTTGGAAATAACACAAGGTAATATAGACAAAGTATTTTTACCTACGCTTTAACCCTTGTCCCTGCTTTCCTGTCTTTGCACCAGTACTGATACTACAGCTTGTCGATCAATATCAACCTGCTCCAGTAAGCGTACTAAAGCTTCCTCTACAATCACCTCCTTGAAGGGAGCATTGGCTTTCCCCATTTCCAACTGGAGCGTTAAATGCAGCTTATCTAAAAGGTCTAAAACCTTTGCGTTGATTTGAAAAGTAGATTTGCGACAAACTACTTTTTTAGGTTCATTTTCAGGTTCAACTTGCTGACTTGTCGTATTGTCAACTTGCTCGCTGGTTGGGTTGCTGTTTTTTGGACTACTGGCATTATCTTCCTGACTTGTTGACTGGTTAGGTTGCTGTCTTGTTGACTTGTTAGATTTACTAGAATCGGCTGTACCTTTTTTACTTACTGACACTTCCATCTCTTGGCTTGTTGACTTGTCATTGTGCTGACTTGCTATCTTGTTATCTTCCTGACTTGCTGGCAATTCATATTCTTGACTTGTTGACTGGTTGACTTCCTGACTTTATAACTTGCCCCTCTCTGGTGTTGCTATCTTGTTATTTGGCTCACTTACAGACTTGCTGTCTTCTTGACTTGTTGTATGGTTAGCTTGCTCGCTGGCTGGCTTGTTAAAACTATGTATGGATAGTTCGTTAAATTCATAACTTGCGGGCTTGCTATCTGGTTGACTGGACAGCAATTCAACTTCCTGACTTGCTGACTTTTTATCTTCTTGACTTGCTAACTTGCCGACTTGTTCAATGCTATCCAATACCCCATCGGTCGGAGATAATGGGTCATTGTCATCATTTAACCGCGCCCGTTTCTTTGCCATTGGTTCTACTTTAGATTTTTGACTTATTTGCTTGCTGAATTAACTTGGCGATTGCCTGATAGGGCTGTACTAACTTTTTATCACTGGTGTATAAATGGATTGGTTCACCCGCTAAATTCGACTCGGCGAACTTAATAGACTTAGGGACTGGTTCAAAAATATGAATGTCTTGCAGCCGCTTTTTAAGAGAATCCAGCACATCACCTGTCATGACGGTGTTTTCCGCCATTGTTGGCAACACTCCCAGTATCTTTAATTGGGGATTAAGCCTCTTTTGCACACTGGCTACGGTTTCCAGCAGTGCGGCTAATCCCTTGAGGGCGAAAAACTGACACTGGACGGGAATCAGGACACTATCGGCAGCCGCTAGAGCATTAATTGTCAATAGCCCTAGAGAAGGCGGGCAGTCAATTAAAATATGCTGGTATTTTTCCATCACTGGCGCCAGTCTTTCCTTGAGGATATTGAAACTACCAACTTTAGTCAGAATTTCAGTTTCCCCTTTGGCTAAATTAATGTCGGTAGGCAGTAAGTTAAGTCCTGATGGAGTGGGAACAATAGCATCAAGAATTTCTGCCTTTTCGGTAATTACGTCGTAGGAGCTAATTTGGTCATCAGCGACTTCTACGCCAAGTCCGGTACTTAAGTTACCTTGTGGATCGAGATCGATAGCGAGGACAGAACCCTTTTGAGCTAAGATTCCTCCCAGACAGATAGTGGAAGTGGTTTTAGCTTAGCCACGCCTCCTTTTTGGTTAGCTAGGGCAATAATCATTGGTTTCCCCTTGCAACAAAGCTTTCGGTAGTCTTCTAAGCTTACTGGCAAGTTGGCAATATGGCAATACAACAAGTCAGATTGTCAACCATCTAAATTGTCGGCATGTTGGCAAGTTAGGAATAAAGCAACCTGTAAAGTTGAAAAGTCAGCAATATGGCAAGCTATAAGGTCAGGAAGTCAACAAGATAAGAATACAGCAAGTTCACAAGTTATAAATATGGGAAGCTAGGAAGCTGTAAACTTGCTAGGGTGAAAAAGCTTAAACAGTGCCTTTAGTATCTTTTAGCGTTATCCCTACCTCAGTGTACGGATAACAACACTGCTCGTATATTTCAGTTTTGTAGTTAAATACTACAGTACATTAGGACTAAAATTAACCCACTAAGCTACGAGAAAAATAAAATTTGGAATACGCCATATGAAGAAGAATGATTTTTATCAAGATTTTTTCGGAATAAATACTAAAAACATATTAAAAGAATTACGATTAATCGATTTGCAGTACCAGCAGCAAGCACTTAGAATAAGTCAAATGGCAGAGCAAATCAACGTCAAAAAGTTAAGTCAAGTACTTGCACCATCAAAATCTACGGTTGATTTGATCATGCAAGGTTCTATACCTGCCAAGGCTAATCTCCAAAGATTTGACGAGCTGGTTGCCCAGAACTCTGGACTTGCAGAAATTAATCGTAAAGCTCTGGCTGATATTACTGCTTCAATAGCAAGAAGTTTTAAATTAGCCGATATTACCCAAACTTCATTAATGCGCCAGTTACGCATTGCAGATAACATCGGGACTATACCCAATTTCAGCGACTTAGAAAAAAGCGTTTATAATAAGTTTTTAGGTTTATCCACAGCTTACTCTAATTTAACCGCTGCTAGGGAAGAAATAATAGTACACAAGCCTGAATCAGCGAGGGTTGTCTCCGAACTACCTGCATTGGAAGTACTAAATAGCGTAGAAGTATTGGAAAGTGTATCTGCTGCCGAAAGTGATGCAGAAGTAAGCCAGAAAGAGCTGGAATTAGAGCAGACTAAAGAGTCCTTAAAAATCGAAATTTTAGGACAGCAAGAAGAATTTGAACAGCTCTTAATTACTGCTGGTTGGCAAGATTTGGTTCGTATGTGGCAAGGCGCTAATGCGGTGTTAAACTCTACTAACAACCCAGATTACGTTCGGCACTTTGGAACTTCCCTGCGGGAACTATTAACTCAAGTTATTCAACGCTTATCCCCAGATAAGGAAATTAAGAAATGGACTGAGGATAAAAATCACTTTCACAACGGCTCACCAACAAGAAAAGCTAGACTATTATATATATCCCGAAGTATCAATCACAATAATTTTTCTGATTTTCTTGAAGAAGATGTAGATTCAACTTTAGAACTTATAAGTTCATTTAATCGCGCAACCCATGCACCGACACCTCCTTTTAGCCATACTCAACTTTTAACAATGCAAGCAAGGTTACGGGCGATTGTCAACTTTTTAATTGAAATTTGGCGGCTGAACGAGTAATTAAGAAAATATTCTCCCAGTATTTATTGAACGAAACATTTAATTAGGACACTATTAATGCAGCCTTTTGTTTATATTATAGAGTCTTTGCGAGTTGAAGACATTCAAAACAATCAAGTCTTAGGAAAAGTGTTAACTCAAAGTCTTGATTTTTTTAAAATTCCCCATCACTACGGTTTTGTAAATTCTGTATCAGGATTTATTGAAGCACTGACTTCAAATCTATATGCAAGCTGTGAGGCAAGGCAAGGCTTTCCTATCCTTCACTTTATTATGCACGGTAGTGAAGATGGGGTGCAGCTTGGCAACGGGGAGATTATAACTTGGCAAGATTTACGTTATTTACTCTCGCCACTGGTACGAGAAATGGGCAATTACTTGATTATTTGTATGTCATCTTGTTATGGTTTTTCCGGTTGTAAAATGGCTATGTATTTTGATAACGATTTTACCTTCCATAGCTTAATCGGTAATGACAACAGCTTGTATTTTAATGATGCTTTGGCTGCCTATATAGTCTTTTATCACCGACTATTTAAGGGAGACGCAATCTCAGACTGTGTTGCAGCTATGAACAGCGCATCAGGTGATGGTAATTTTAGACATACTTCCAGTAGAGAAGCTCAAGATTTCTTTTTCCAACACATTAGACAACAAGCCTATGATTTAGCTTCACGCCGTGTTCAAAGTGCTACCTCAAGGATTGCTAATTTGAATTTTCTTGGTGATTATTCATATTAAATTATTCGTTTTATACCAAATTCGCCAACACACTAGAGATTTCTCGTTGCTGCTTTTGACGTTGGCGATTATCATCGTATTTTTGTATGGTGTCGATATTGGCGTGCCGGGACAAGTTCTGCACCTTGCGATAATTCCCGTTACTATGGTCGAGAGCGGTGGTGATAGAACTGTGCCGCACCCGATGCGGGGACATTTTTTTACTGATGCCCGCTTGTTTACACAGTTTAGCCACTAGGCGCCGGATCGATTCGCCGATTAATCTGTCTTCAATTTCTCCCTTGCGGTAAGCCATTGAGCCAAACATCGGTTCATATTCTTGGTCAGCCTTGCCGCTTACAGTTATCCAGTCGCTGAGAGCTTCTACGGTTTTGCGAGTTAGTTCAATAACTGTTTGCTGCGTGCCTGTGCCTTTACCAAATATCAAAAGCGTCCCAGCTTGGGCGTTAAAGTCCCCAACATCGAGGGAGCAAATCTCGTTGCGACGCAAAGCATTATCCCATAAAAGCCGCAGTATGGCGTAGTCGCGCTTACCCTTGAGATTATTACGGTTGATTAAAGCTAAAACTTTGGCGTACTCGCTCGCTTCAATACCCGAAGTGTCCCGGTAAGATTGTACTTTTTCGGGTTTGACATCTTGTAGGGTGTAGCCACACACTCCCAGTTTTCTACCCATCGCTACCATTGACTTAATAGCTGCCAACTTACGATTGACCGTATTTTCGGCCAGCTTTCGCTCTCCTATTAAATACCCCTTAAACTGAAGAACCAGGGCCACCGCCTGACGCTGCTCTAAATGTAAAAACTCTAAAACCACATCGCGGGTTGGCTCCTTACCCGTAGAGTATTTGAAAAAATCTCGCAAATCTTTGTCGTAGCTGCGTCTGGTGCCTTCGCTGCGAATATCCCTTAAAAGCTGGTCGATGACATCAACTTCTTTTGCAAGGCGCTTGAAACTATCCCCTATGGGTAGGGCGTAAGATTTCTCTAGGGTGTAGATATGGGCAGCCATTGGATCAATTGGGGGTAAAGTATGGGCAAAACCGACATTCTTACTCTATGTAACACATATGTATATATTCTAAATTAATCTTTTTACTGGATTTGGCTGCTGACAAGCACTTATAAAACCTATATAATATGGGTTGTGGAGAAAAACTACCTTTATCTTGTCAATAATACTTGGAGCAATTCTCAATTATTAATTTTATAGTTGGCAATTTTGCGTGATAAGCCTTGAAGGTTGCCTTAGCATATTATTGATTATTGATTGCGGTGAATGACCAAACGCAAGTCGAAACCAGAAAAATCGGCATCTTCAGAGGCTAGTCGCCATATCCCTGAAAAGTGCAAGAAGTGCGCGATGTTAACGGCTGACCAGGCGAAGGAGTTGCATGGAGAAGAAGGTGATGGTTGTTGGAAACCGGAAGTATGCCATAGTAAAAGGTCGTACATTCGACATCGGGACAGGAGAAACCAAGCTCGTAATCGTAAACGTCAAGCTGGTTTAGTAGAGTATATAGCAATTTCGGTACAGGAGTTTGAAGAAATTGTTAGTGCAGTTTTAGTTGTATATCGACCACCAGGTGCCGAATCTCCAGTTCACGCAATTGGTGCCTCTGTTTGGAAAGGTCAAAAAAAATGTGCCGAAGTTGAAGCAATACATTGTATTGGCTGGACTCCGACACAAGTAATCGCTTACGTAAAAAAGATATTAACTGCACTTGGTGCCAGTTATGGGATTAAAAAATTTGCTTCAATAGAACGTGTTGACCCGTGGCGTTGTACTATTCGTCCATGCCCACATCATCCGTGAACAATGTAAAGGTGAACGATAAAATAATACAACTTGAAATTTGGAGTTTGCTTGAAGAAGCTTCTGCGGCGCCAATGGAAGTTGAATGGTGCCAGTTGTGGCATAGTCTCGACTTAGCACTCGAAGATTTAGATTTAAACGAACAGCTTGTTGTTGCAGCCCAAGCACTTTCAAGCTTGGTTGAAATTTTTAGAGCGCGCAGTGCTGATACCTTTGAAGAAATTGACGCAGTTGTTAGCGACGATGGTCCTAATATGGGTGATGCTCACTTTGTCCCGTTTGTGCGCCAAAGCATGAGCATAGATTTTGACCAGTTTGTCGAGGCACCGCAAAACTCATACCGCAAATCCTATCAATACAACGGCACACCTTTTTTAGAAAATAACTCGATAGCAGAATTTGTAGATAAGCAGGTTTTACTCGAAGCGGTACAGGAAATAGAAGAAACCAGCGTAGAACACCAGCAGGAGTTAGTTCTCAATATAGCCCATAGCGAAAACCTTGGTGCTTGGGTTGATACAATTACCAACTATATTATTGATAAAAGCACCACTCCAGTAAGCATGATTATGCAAGACTTAAACTTGGCGCCTGTCGAAGTTTGGTTAGGTTTATTATTAGGTGGGTTTTGTTTATGCTCTAATTTTCTAAATATAGATGAATTTAGTAGTTATGAGGAGTATAGTTGCAAGTTCTACTCGTCTGAGATTTTGGTGGTCAGTGGGGATGGTGCCTGACTAAAATTCCCTGTAGGGTAGTGTAGGCAGTTAACATTTTTATTTATGGTGTCTTCAATCAAACTGTTTTACGCTATTGCACGTTGTTTCACCTTTATACTTATATCGCTTGGCTGTAAGAAGAGAAACCAGTGTGGGGTAAGCTTAATACCTATGGGCTAAGTAAAAACGTTGTGCTAAGGTATGTTGCCGCGATTGGTCGGCAGACTATTGATAATGCTACTAAGGTAATTCTACCTGGGTTGTTTTGGTGCCAATTCCGTGAGGATGGAAAATATTTGCTGTTGACAGTGACGGGGAAAGGCAACAAAACCCGCACTATTACTTTGGATGTTGAGACAAGTAAGGCGATAATGGAGTATAGGGGTGATGCGGGTGATAATCAGCCAGTTTTTCCAAGCCCTTCACGTCGTGATAAAGGTAAACCTTTCAGCGATAGGGGTTTGCGAAAAATGATGCAGGATATTTCTTCTTTAGCTGGAATTAAGTTTAGTGCCCACTTTTTAAGGCATACCCATGCAACAGTAGCGAAGAAATATGGAGCTTCTGATTTTGATTTACAGTCTTTTTTAGGACATGCATCGCCTGCAACTACTGCTAAATATATTCATTATGTTGGACGTAATGGTACTGTACACGCGTTGCGAAGTAAGGGAAAAGTTAAGCGTTGATGAATGGGATGCATTATCTAGTTAGTTAAATGCCTACATTTGATATCTGAATTTTTGGTTTTATAAGTTTAGAGTGCCAGTCCACTAGAAGTAGTTGACATAATAATCTGATTATGCGCCTGGTTATGATCAGACATTGAGGTGCTTGTTTTTTGCTGTGAAGGCTAAGTTAGGCTAAATTATTTTATCTAAAAACAAGCGTTTTGTCCCTATACATAAATCAACGCTTTCGTCAATATATTTTACTGGACTGCCGTTCTAGTACCGTATGGCTTGTATTCCTAGAATTGTGGATTAATAACATTTTACTTACTGTAAATTCTAAAACTTATTTCTAATCACAATTTTTAAACTCCCAAACCTTGCTATTGAGTATTTTACACAGACAGTGAGGACTAGTAGAGATTGGAGCTAAATGGAACTGTCTTTTTTCAGAGAAAAATTAGAGTTTTATTAGCCAAACTAATACCTCAGTTCCAAATGTCTTCAAATTTTCTATATTCTTGCACTTTTTTAAGTATTTTTATCTTTTTTAGTCTTTTATATTACTCACTCTTGGATTTATTTACTTACTGATAAGTTGTGAGCTTTTACAAAGTGCCTATAAAATTTTTTGTTTTTTAGTACAGAAAATAGTTCAATTAATACTTCCATTAACTAATTAATAGAGTGATTACTTATGTTATAACTTATTTAATTATAACTTTTTATGCTTATGTTTTATTCTTTACTGTTTATGATATAATTGCTTCCTATTTTATTCTCCGTACTGCTTATTAATTTTTTGTGTAAGTAATAACTTAATACACTTTGTAATGGATTCCGGTGCCAATATATAGAGATTATTTAACTTTTCAAGTAGTATTTTGAAGAAGTGAGAATATTTGTTGACAAAATAATATCAGTAAATCACAAACTTTTCAAAAACCCGAAAAACTGTAGCAAAAAATACAATT
>NZ_MRCD01000082.1 GCF_001904745.1 Calothrix sp. HK-06 | reverse complement strand
GGGTAGGTCGCCAAATATTGAAGTTAAGAATTCTTTTATTGTGCCTTTGAGGTCGGTAAAAGTTAATCCTTCGTCGATAGCTAAGAGTTCAATTTGATGAAAGACTGCTGAGTGGGTAGCGTCTACATCATCTTTACGATACACTCGCCCTGGCGCCACAATGCGAATTGGTGGTTCTTCAGCTTCCATGTAACGTATTTGTACGCACGAGGTTTGTGTCCTGAGTAAATTTCCGTCAGGTAAGTAAAATGTATCCTGCATGTCGCGTGCTGGATGGTCCGCAGGTGTGTTTAGTGCCTCGAAATTATAATAGTCAGTTTCCATTTCTGGACCCTGTGCAACGGTATACCCCATACCGACAAATATATCTAAGGCACGGTCGATAATACCGTTGAGGGGATGAATACGACCTTGAGGACGCTGGTAAATACCTGGCATTGTTACATCTAACGTTTCCGCTTGAAGTTGTGCCTGTATTTTTGCTGCTTCTAATGCAGTGCGTTGTTTATCAAGGCTAGATTGTAAAGCTTCCTTTACAGTGTTGGCTGCGGCGCCTATTTTGGGACGTTCCTCAGCGCTCAGTTTGCCCATGCTGCCTAAAAGCACAGACAATTGACCTTTTTTGCCTAGATAGTTAACGCGCAACTCTTCTAGTCGGTCAAGGGTGTCAGCGCTACGAATTGCGTTTTCTCCATCAGTACGCAGTGCATTTAGTTGAGCTTCTAAGTCGTTTTCAGGGTTGCTCATCTCTTGATTGTTAATACGTGCTTGGGCAATACTGAGTTTACAACATCTACCCTGAACTGATGTCATAGTGACAGAATAGTGTAGTATGTATTTTATTAGTTATTTATTAATTTTTTTATACAGTTGAAAAGTATTTGTAATTAGTTAGATTCGCAAAAAGAAACTATAATTCTTAAATTAAATCAAATTAAATCAAGTTTTATATGTCCCTGACTCGGCACGAATGTTCAACGACGATATCGTTAATGATATTGTTTATTAATTGTTTATAGCAACACTACTAACTAAATGAAACTGCTAATTAGCAATGATGATGGGGTTTCTGCTTTAGGTATCCGGACTCTAGCTAACACTTTAGCTCTGTCTGGTCATGAGGTAACTGTGGTGTGTCCAGACCGGGAGCGTTCGGCAACCGGACATGGACTAACTTTGCATCAACCCATTCGTGCCGAAATAGTTGAGTCATTATTTCATCCCAACATCAAAGCTTGGGCTTGTGATGGAACTCCTTCGGATTGTGTCAAGTTAGCGCTGTGGGCTTTGCTTGATTCGGCGCCTGATTTTGTTGTGTCGGGAATTAATCAAGGCGCCAATGTTGGTACAGAAATTTTATACTCTGGGACGGTTTCGGCTGCTATGGAAGGTTTAATCGAAGGTATTCCAAGCATTGCTTTTAGCTTGACAAGTCATACAATTCGAGAATTTCAGCCCGCAGCAGATTTTGCTTCTATTTTGATAGCTACACTGGCAAAAAATCCTTTGCCTGACTTGATGCTGCTAAATGTAAATGTTCCTGCTGTCAAGTGGGAAGAAATAAGGGGCGCCGTAGTTACACGGCAAGGAGTGCGGCGTTACATTGATGTTTTTGACAAGCGTACTGACCCACGTGGTAAAACTTATTACTGGCTTACCGGGGAAGTTCAAGAAGATATCGAGCCTGCTATTGGCTTAAATTTGCCTCAAAATATACCAATAGATGTGCATGTTATACGTGATAACTACATAAGTATTACCCCTTTACAGTATAATCTTACTTATTCTAAGGCAGCGACTGAGCTATGCAAGCGGGAGTGGGGAATCGGTGGCGAGTGGCAAGCAGGTAAACAAACGGAGTAGTTACCGTCAGTCAATGCAACAATGACAAAATATAGGCTATAAAGTAGGAGCAGTTCACAAATCAAGCTTACGCGCATGATTCCTTACAACTGTACAAGAGTAACGGCAGTACTTTTCTATGTTTAAAAACTTTGGAAAGGAAAATGAAATTAGGTATATAGCATTACCAGTGAATTCACGCTTGCTGCCATTTGGTTTTATATAGCGTATAAACTAAACAAAACCAGTCACGTTTTAAATCGCCCACTCAGTATCAAGCTTTGACTAACTCATGTCTAGGATAGAAAAACATTTTAAAGTGCATTTTTGGGGGGTTCGCGGCAGCATCCCCTGTCCGGGATCGAACACCGTGCGTTATGGCGGTAATACCCCTTGCGTTGAGATGCAAGTGGGCGGTAAGCGTTTAATTTTCGATGGTGGTACAGGGTTACATGTTTTGGGGCAATCGTTATTGCGCCAAATGCCAACGACCGCGCATATCTTTTTTACTCACTCGCATTGGGACCACATGCAAGGGTTTCCATTTTTCACTCCTGGATTTGTGAGAGGAAACCATTTTTGTATATATGGCGCCATTGCACCTGATGGTTCCACCGTTGAGCAACGTCTGAATGACCAAATGCTGCATCCTAATTTCCCTGTACCTTTACAAATTATGCAGGCTGATTTGGATTTTTATGATGTGGCGCCAGGAGAGCCAATTAAAATTGATGATATTGTCGTTGAAACGGCACCGCTCAATCACCCTGGTGAAGCTGTTGGCTATCGGGTTAACTGGTGTGGTGGCGCCGCAGCTTATATCACCGATACAGAACATTTTGCAGACCATCTCGACGAAAATGTTCTTTGGTTAGCACGTAACGCCGATATTCTAATTTACGATTCAACTTATACAGATGAGGAATACCATTCTCCAAAATTTCCTAAAATTGGCTGGGGTCACTCGACATGGCAAGAAGCAGTAAAAATTGCCCAAGCTGCTAAGGTCAAAACTTTGGTGATTTTTCATCATGACCCAGCACACGATGATGATTTTTTGGATTCGGTTGGCAAACAAGCTGCACAAAAGTTTTCTGGCGCTATTATGGCAAAAGAAGGAATGGTGCTTGAGGTGCCTGTTTCAATCCCACTGTCGGAAACTTTTCCTGTTAGGCATATTTAAAATAGACATACATAACCGGAGTGATAGAAGATTTTAGATTAGATTGGTGATTGAGAAGCTTTAAAAGTTAATGGTCGTTAGACAGTTAGTCTTTTGAAGTGAATCGCTCATAAACACGCTTATCCCAGTACCAAAAAGTGCTAAATCTGTCTCCAAATGGGTGTTCTGTGCGGGTTACTAATCAAGCTGAATTAGCTCTAACGCCTACTGCTGTCGCACTTGGCAAGTTTGATGGTGTACATCGCGGACATCAGCAGGTTATTAAGCCCATCTCATCCAGCACGGAGATGGGATTAAATTTGAGTTCCAGAGAGTTGGAGGGAGCTCATATCCACTCGACTGTAGTCACCTTCGACCCTCATCCGCAAGAATTTTTTAGCGGAAAACCTCGTACATTGCTAACACCTCTTAATGAAAAAGTTAAGCAATTACGGTTGCTTGGTGTCGAACAATTAGTACTGCTGCCCTTTGACCGCGAATTATGTGAGTTATCTCCTGTGGAGTTCGTTGAGAAAATCTTAGTGCAACAGCTTCAAGCAATCCAAATCAGTGTTGGGCAAGATTTTCGTTTCGGTTCAAAGCGCAGTGGAACCGCATATGACCTACAAATTATCGCCGCTAAGTACAATATTCCTGTAACGATTGTTTCTTTAGAAATTGATACTCAGCACGATAGTATTGCACAAAATACACGCCCAGAAATGACTCGCATTTCAACCTCATTAATTCGCTCCATCCTTGAAGAGGGCAATGTTGAACGCACACAACAACTTCTTGGAAGACCATACAGTTTACACGGTGTTGTTGTCAAAGGTCAACAACTTGGTAGAACGATTGGTTTTCCAACTGCAAACCTTGAGTTACCTAAAGATAAATTTTTACCAAGCAATGGTGTTTATGCAGTTCGCGTATTTGAAGCGTCCGGTATTTCAGAACAGCTTGAATTCCTTGCCCTTGGTGTAATGAATATTGGCAACCGTCCCACAGTAAATGGTGAAAATGTAACTATTGAAGTACATTTGTTCGATTGGGCAGGTGATTTGTATGGTAAGAAGTTGGTAGTTGAGCTAGAGAAATTTTTGCGACCTGAAACAAAATTTGCCTCTCTAGAAGCATTAAAGAGCCAAATTCAACTTGACTGCTCTCAAGCCAAAGCTTTTTTTAGTTGACGTGTTAATTTTTTGTTTTTTGCGGGAACACTCAATATAGGACTCAAGAAGTAAAGCCAGGGTGCGGATGTATATCCGTGCCTTTATTTAATTGTGCGAATAGGGCGGGACATGAGAGAAAAAATTGACGCATTGACACAAAACTTAGCAAAAACAATAGTTGGCAAAACTACATCTATCCGTTTGGTACTGGTTGCCTTGCTTGGAGGTGGTCATGCGCTACTAGAAGATGTCCCAGGTGTTGGTAAAACCTTATTAGCAAAATCGCTAGCTCGTTCTATTGACGGTAGGTTTCAAAGATTACAATGTACTCCAGACCTTTTACCGACCGATATAACAGGCACTAATATTTGGAATCCCAAAAGCGGCGAATTTAGTTTTTTATCTGGGCCTGTTTTTGCTAATGTTTTACTGACTGACGAAATAAATCGAGCTACACCCAGAACTCAGTCAGCATTGTTGGAAGTAATGGAAGAACATCAAGTAACTGTTGATGGTGTTTCGCGTCCGGTTCCCTTACCATTTTTTGTTATTGCTACCCAGAACCCTATTGAGTATCAAGGTACTTTTCCGCTTCCAGAAGCTCAGATGGATAGGTTTATGCTGTCATTAAGTCTGGGTTATCCATCAGAAAACGAGGAGCTTCAAATGTTGCAACGTCAAATAGATGGTGTAAAATTTGACGCATTAGAGCCTTGTATTACTTTGGAAGAGCTTGCACAGTTACGTCGTTTATGTGCAAGCGTTAAAATAGATACTTCATTACAACAATATATTCTTGACCTAGTGCGAGCGACACGGCAAGATGAAGAAATTACCCTTGGTGTCAGTCCCCGTGGTACTGTAGCTTTGCAACGTGCTACACAGGCTCTTGCTTTCTTACTAGGACGTGATTATGCAATTCCCGATGACATTAAATTATTGGCGCCTCATGTTTTGTGTCATCGTTTGATACCAGTAGGTGGGCGCCGAGCTAAGAGTGTTATGGAGCGTATACTACGGTCGGTGCCTATACCTTGATTGAGAGTGGCAGGTGTGGGGTGTCGGGGGTGTCGGGGTGTTGGGGGGCTAGAGATATTTTAATACTATGTTTAATTTGGATTAACCCGCCCTTACGATTGGCGCCGATGCCTTGATGGGGAGAGGGGTTGTGGTATGGGTACTACTGGTTTAGGATTAACCAGTAGTACTGCTTGGTTGATTTACTTTTAAGCTGGCGCCGTTAAGTACTATTCGTTTGGTTCAAGTCAAAAATTAGATATTATTATTCAAAATCACACATCCGTTACATCCGTTGCCACACACCCCACAATTCAATCAAAGACATCAGTAGTTACCTTAAAGACTATGTAACGGCAACAAAACAGCTAATATTAGACTCTGAATATATATTGCGTGTATGCAGTTTATATTTTAGTCAATTCAAAAGCTATCATTGCTGCTAATAGGTTTTTTGTACCATATAATAAAAGTATCAAATGTCTAATTTGGTTAAACGCAAAAGTAAGGAAAAAAGGCTAAAACGTAACCCTGTTGGTTTACTTTTAATTATTTTGGCTTGGAGTCTTGCGATGGGATGGTTGCTCGCTTTTGCTACAAGTGTAAACGGCGCCACTCCAAATGATGATATAATGCCATCAATTGGTACGGTAGATGTAGTACCTGCACAATTTAAACTTGGACAGGAGCTTTACCTAGAAAATTGCTCCACTTGTCATATTGCTTTGCCTCCCTCAGTTTTCCCTACCCAAACTTGGAAAAACCTTCTTGAAGATAGTCAACATTACGGTTCACAACTTCAACCGCTAGTAGACCCACCCCGTATGTTAGTGTGGCGATACCTTTCTACTTTCTCACGTCCAATACTCGCTGATGAGCAAATACCGTACCGTTTAAATAGCTCACGTTATTTCAAAGCTTTACATCCTCAAGTAAAACTACCAAACCCTCCACAAGTTAGTAGTTGTGTAACATGTCATCCGAGAGCAAATAATTATGACTTTCGCAGTTTAAGCAAGGAGTGGCAATAAGGTGGGATATCGCTACAGTAGTATGGTCGGAGTTCCTGACAAGCTTTGGGGACAACCTAGGTTAATATGGAGACAGTCTCAATATATATTGGTCTGTTGTAACCGTCTATATAATAAGTCTGTTAGAGTATAACCGATGATAATTATTAAATTCGGTTATGTGAAATGTCTATAATCTATAAGCCTTTCATTAATTATTCCCATTTTTTGTTTAGTTAATTAACCGCCATGCTAAAAACCTTGTTGGGCGACCCCAACGCTCGTAAACTTAAAAAATACCAACCTTACATCACTGATATTAATCTCTTTGAGGAAGAAATTAAGTCCCTTTCAGATGAGCAGTTGAAGGGGAAAACAGTAGAGTTTAGACAGCGTTTGGCAAAGGGTGAAACTCTTGACGATATTTTGCCAGAAGCTTTTGCAACTGTTCGAGAAGCCGGACGGCGTGTGTTAGGGTTGCGCCACTTTGATGTGCAAATGTTGGGTGGTATTATTCTACATACAGGGCAAATCGCCGAGATGAAGACTGGTGAGGGTAAAACCCTTGTGGCGACTTTGCCAAGTTATTTAAATGCTCTAACTGGTAAAGGTGTACACGTAATAACCGTTAACGACTACCTAGCTCGTCGAGATGCTGAGTGGATGGGTCAGGTACATCGGTTCTTGGGCTTGAGTGTAGGTCTTATTCAACAAAGTATGACACCGCAGGAACGTAAGAAGAATTACGACTGCGATATTACTTATGTAACGAATAGTGAAATCGGTTTTGACTATCTGCGCGATAATATGGCGACAGATATCAAGGATGTTGTGCAGCGTCCCTTCAATTACTGCGTTATCGACGAAGTTGACTCGATTTTAGTTGATGAAGCACGTACACCGTTAATTATATCGGGGCAGGTTGAAAGACCAACTGAAAAATATCTCAGAGCCGCAGAAATTGCTAATGCACTCAAAAAAGATGAGCATTATGAAGTTGATGAGAAAGCACGTAACGTATTGTTAACTGATGAAGGATTTGCAGAAGCTGAAAGATTACTTGAAGTTACTGACTTATTTGACCCAGAAGACCCTTGGGCACATTTTGTATTTAATGCTATTAAAGCTAAAGAATTATTTTTAAAGGACGTTAACTATATTACCCGTGGTGGTGAAGTGGTTATCGTTGATGAATTTACAGGTCGTGTTATGCCTGGGCGCCGTTGGAGTGATGGTTTACACCAAGCAATTGAGGCAAAAGAACACTTAGAAATTCAGCCAGAAACCCAAACTCTTGCGACAATTACATATCAAAACCTGTTTCTTTTATACCCTAAATTAGGCGGTATGACGGGTACAGCGAAAACAGAAGAAGCTGAGTTTGAAAAAATCTACAAGCTGGAAGTTACAATAATACCCACAAACCGGGTTCGGATGCGGAAAGATTTATCGGATATGGTCTTTAAGACTGAAAATGGTAAATGGACTGCCATTGCAAGGGAATGTGCTGAAATGCACGAACTTGGTAGACCTGTATTAGTAGGTACTACTAGTGTTGAAAAATCTGAGTATCTTAGTCAACTGTTACGGCAAATGGAGATACCCCACGAGTTACTCAATGCGCGTCCAGAAAACGTAGAACGTGAAGCGGAAATTGTCGCGCAAGCAGGACGAAGTGGCGCTGTGACTATTGCGACTAACATGGCAGGTCGTGGAACTGATATTATTTTGGGTGGTAATGCTGAGTATATGGCACGTTTGAAGGTGCGCGAATACTTTATGCCACGTCTTGTTCAACCAGAAGACGAAGATACTTTTGGTATTCAACGTGCTAGTGGTTTACCTGGCGGTCATGGTGGTGGTGGTCAAGGTTTTGTACCTGGTAAAAAGGTTAAAACATGGCGTGCTTCTCCAGAAATTTTCCCTACTCAAATTGGAAAAGAGACTGAGAATTTATTAAAGCAAGCGGTAGAGTTTGCTGCACGTGAGTATGGTGAGCGCTCTTTACCCGAACTTGAGGCAGAAGAAAGAATTGCTGTTGCCGCAGAAAAGGCACCTACCGATGACCCAGTAATTCAAAAATTGCGTGATGCTTATAATCGTATTCGACACGAATATGAAGAGTTTACCAAAGCTGAACATAATAAAGTTGTTGAGTTAGGTGGGTTGCACGTAATTGGCACTGAACGTCACGAATCGCGCCGTATCGATAATCAATTACGGGGGCGTGCAGGACGGCAAGGAGACCCTGGAAGCGCCAGATTTTTCCTCAGTTTAGAGGATAACTTGATGCGAATTTTTGGGGGAGAGAAAGTTGCTAACTTGATGAACATGTTCAACGTCGAAGAAGACATGCCTATTGAGTCGGGTATGTTAACTCGCAGTTTGGAAGGCGCCCAAAAGAAAGTCGAAACATATTATTACGACATTCGTAAACAAGTATTTGAGTACGACGAAGTAATGAATAACCAACGTCGTGCTATTTACGCGGAACGGCGCCGGGTATTAGAAGGGCAAGACCTGAAAGAGCAAGTAATTAAATATGCTGAGAAAACGATGGATGACATCGTTGACTACTACATTAATATTGACTTGCCTTCAGAAGAATGGGAACTCGATAAATTAGTTGAAAAAGTTAAAGAGTTTGTTTACTTACTAGCTGATTTACAATCGGAACAGTTGGTAGACATGTCGGTGGGCGAAATTAAAGCTTTTCTTCATGAGCAAGTTCGTATTGCTTATGATATGAAAGAGGCGCAAATCGACCAAATTCAAGCTGGTTTAATGCGTCAAGCCGAACGCTTCTTTATTTTGCAGCGTATTGATACTTTGTGGCGTGAGCATTTACAAGGTATGGATGCTTTACGTGAGTCAGTAGGGTTACGAGGTTATGGACAGAAAGACCCATTGATTGAATATAAGAGTGAGGGTTACGAATTATTCTTGGATATGATGACAAATATCCGTAGAGACGTTGTATACTCGCTCTTCATGTTCCAACCTCAACCTCAACCTGCTATGCAGCAATCAGAAATGGTGTAAAGTTTAACAATTAAATATTTGTAAATTACCTCTTGTAGCACAGGCTTTCTATGCCTGTGCATTTATTTTATTATAATTTTTTACCGCAGAGACACAGAGACCACAGAGAAAAGATATTAATGAAAAAACTTTTATTTATATGTAGCCAAAATAAACTCCGAAGTCCAACCGCAGAAGCAATATTTTCTGAATATGAAGGATTAGATGTAGAATCTGCGGGTTTAAACCATGACGCTGAAGTACCTCTATCTGTTGAAGCTCTAGAACACGCGGATATTATATTTGTCATGGAAAAAGCCCATCGAAACAAGGTATCAAAAAAATTCAAGCCGTATTTGAAAGGCAAGCGAGTTATTTGCTTAGATATACCAGACGACTATAATTATATGGATGCTGACTTGATTGATTTGCTGAAAATTAAAGTACTTCCTTTGCTGGGAACGTTTTAACACGTATTCTTAATATATTATTTAGGCGCCGAAGTGAGTCAAAAATCAAATGCCTAAAGAACAGAAACATCATACTGCTTAAACATTGAATCAGCAGTTACAAGCGTCATGTTCTCAATTATTGCCTGTGCTATTAACATTCTGTCAAAGGGGTCACGATGATGCAAAGGCAATGAAGATACTTTCACTGCATGATTTGCTTTAATATCGAGCAGTTGAACTCCAAGTTCTGCCATCCGACTAGAAATATAACTGTCTAATGGTTCTGGTAGTGGTAATTTTCCAATGGAAGCTTTTATGCCTATTTCCCAAATGCTAGTAACGGAAAACCATAATTCGTTCGCTTCATCGGCAATCTGGGTTACTATATCCTCATTTAAACGCTCTGGTTCAGTGAACCACCATAACCAACATTGCGTATCCAGTAATAGTTTCACTTAAGCATCACCTTCAAATGCTGCTAGTATATCTTCAGGTAAGGGAGCGTTAAAATCTTCTGGTACTACGAAACGACCTTTATCTAGCCCCAAACTACTTAGCCGATTTGATGAGGAGCGAAACGGTACTAATTTAGCTACCGGAATACCTCGATTTGAAATAATGATTTCTTCTCCAAGTTCAACGCGCGATAAAAGTCGCGAGAGATTCGTTTTTGCTTGATGAATATTTACTGTTTCCACGATTTGACGCTTTAGTAAACTTAGTTTATAGACTTAGTTTACTACTTTTATCGTGTTGGCGCAAGTTAAAGTTTTTGGGAACATGGCACCTATTTTACAAATCTTTTACTCTCTTCTTTCTGTGTTCTCTGTGCCATTGTGGTAAAAATAATTACTTGGAATGCACAGGCATCCTGCCTGTGCTACATGTTACAAATTTAGAAGTTGAAGCCTACTCCTACTTGTATGCCGACATCGGTTTCATCAAGAAATGCTGCATTTACACCACCGTTAAGTGTGAAACGCGAACCTAATGGGATGTCTAGACCACCAGTTAATAGCAGTCCTACTTCGGCATCGTCATCGGTTTCAATGGCAACACCCGCACCAATGTAAGGTGATATTGGGAATGCTTGGCCTCCTGTTGGGTTGGCTGCACGTGGCGCCAAGTCAAATGTTAAGGGCACTAATACAGTTGTGTTGTCTCCAAATACGGCGCTAGGACGTATGGAGAAGTTGTTGGTTAAGCCTATTTTACTGATGACCGCGAAATTACCTTCACCAAGTGATGAGCCACCACCACCAGTTATACCAATGTTACCTGCGGCGCCGATGTAGCTTCTACCACCACGGGTTGCACGACCTGCTTGATTTTGTGAACCTAAATTTAAGCTCACGTCGGATGGTACTAATACTCTGTTGATGGCGTGGATAACACCGTTACTCGCTGAAATGTCTGCTTGAGTTACTTGAGCGTTATTAACTGTAACTCTATTTTCAGATGTATTAACATTCACATTAACTGGTTTACCTTCGGCAGTGTTTATTTCACCAGTTTTTAATTGACTAGCTGTTAACTGTCCGGGTACAACGTGATAAGTTAATATTCTAATTAAAGTTTCTCGGTTTTCTGGTTGCTGTAAACGGTCTAGAGTTTCTTTTGGTAGTCTTCCAAATGCTTCGTCTGTAGGAGCAAATACTGTGAATGGTCCACCCTGTTGCAAACTTTCTGCTAAACCTGCTGTTCTTAACAACGAGGCTAAAACTGTAAATGAATTGCTTGCCGATGCTGTGGTAACAATATCGCTACCTGTTTGACCACCTGGAGGAGTTGTACCAGTTTGAGTACTACCTACTATATAACTAGCCGCAGGTAAGTTGCTTGCAATAGGTTGCAATCTTCCTTGTCTTACTAACGCTTGGTACACATGTGCAGCAGCATCCGCACGTGTTAGTGGTACTTCTGGATTAAATACTTTGATGTCTGGATAATTGACAACGACACTTGCTTGTGTGGCACCAGCAACTTGAGATACTGCATAAGTAGGAATGGCGTTTGCATCTGTGTAGAAACTGGTGAGAATTGCTGTGTCACCACCAGTTAATCCCAAACCACTAGCTAACGAAACGACTGCTTGTACTTTGGTTATTTGCTGGTTTGGTCGGAAAGTATTATCAGGATAACCAGATAAAAATCCTGTTTCAAAAGCTGTTGTAATTGCCTGTGCTGCCCAGAAGTTAGAGCGTATATCTCTGAAACCACCTGTTGGTAGCTGTCTGACCCGGTTTTGATTGAAAGCTTTTTGAATAATTGCCGCAAATTCTGCGCGGGTTACAGGTTGTTCTGGTTTATAGGTACCATCAGGAAAACCTGCAATTATATTTCTTTCTGCAAGCGCTTGAATAAAGGGACGTGCCCAGTAATCTTGGCTGACATCTGGAAAGCTGACGGTTCCTTGTGTTGGAGCAGGTGTTTGTGTTGGTGTTTGTGTTGGTGTTTGGGACAGTTTTTTAGATGGAATTCTTAAATCTGATGCGTTACCACGAACTGTTTCCTGAGCTTGAACTGAGGTGGGAATGATTAATGGGCTAGCTGCACCAATCGAGACTCCCATTACCATTACAGTACTTGCTAATAACCGATGCAAATGACTAAACATTCAAATTCACTCCTATGAAATGTCTAAATTGATACGTTGCGCTATTTTGTTTATGTGTGAGTACAAATATTAGAAACCGTAGAAACCGGGTTCTTTGTCGATATCTTATAATGAAAAGAACGATTTTACGTAGAAACCCGGTTTCTTAAACTAAGAACAAAGTAGTGAGGAAGAAGGATAATTAGCACAGCTTCTGTAATCTTAGTATGTTCGTGTATCACTTTCTCTTAAAATATTGAGATTAAATTCTTAAATCATTCGTCAAATAACCTACTTTTATGATGTTGTCTAGATATTTGTCTATCGAGTTGATAATAATAATTTAGCTCCTCCATAGAGAAATACCTTTCGTTATATATATTGAATAGCTTTTATTGGCACCAAAGTGCATCTATCTCTAGCTAGGACGCTCTAGCTTCGTTTTTCTCTGCCTCTGGATTGATTATTGATTTTTAATTATTTATCGGGAACATTCATTTATATGTTTTCGTCTACTTTTGTTTATAAGCTTACTATCTAACTTCAACATCACCTGATGCAACTGAAGCATCCCAATGAGTTTGTTCATTGCAAGAGTTTAGGGGGCGCCAAAATTTTAAATCAACTTTACTATTACCAATTTCTAAACGTCTCAGCGTGATTTCTGGCAACCAATCTGGTAAACATGGGTTAACGTAAAGTCTGTTGTTTGGTGCATCGGCAGTAAGACCTAATATTGCTTGTAAAAGTTGGAATATTGAACCTGCTGCCCATGCTTGTGGTACATTTGCCTCTATATAAGGAACCGGAAAGGCGCCTGGTTTTTCTTCAATACCTGCATATACTTCTGGAATACGATAAGATGCAAAATAGCTGGCAGCTTCAAATACGCTACGCGCCACACGACCTACTTCTTCGGTGAAACCATATTTTTTTAATCCTAGTGCAATGATACCATTGTCATGAGGCCAAATTGAACCAAGATGATAAGAAAATGGGTTAAATGCTGGATTCTCTGCTGATAATGTTCTTATTCCCCAACCTGTAAACATATCTGGCGCCATAAGTCTTTCAACTACACGACTCGCACGCTCTTTACTAATAATACCACTCCATAGACAGTGACCTGGGTTTGAAGCAATAGTTTTAACTGGCTGTTTGTCTTTATCAAGTGCGAATGCATAATAACCAATATCATCGCACCAAAAGTGTTTTTCAAACCTTGCTTGAAGTTGCGATGCTTTGATGCGTAGTGAGTTGGCATAACTTGGTTCATCCAAAGCATCAAATACTTCAGCCATGCGTATCCATGCATCATATACATAACCTTGCAGTTCGCACAAGGCTTTCGGCGCCGAAACCTTACTACCATCAGGATACACTATTGCATCTCCTGAATCTTTCCAACCTTGATTTTCTATACCATGACTCGAACGAGTTTTATATTCTTGAAAACCATCACCGTCTAAATCACCATAATTATCAATCCATTCTAAACAGCGTAATGCTGTATCTCTATATGATTTCAGTAACGAATTATCCCCTAACCATTTCCACGTTTCATGCAGAACTATTAAATATAGAACAGTTGCATCTGCTGTACCATAATAAGGTGTATGGGGTATCTTTTGGAAATGCGCTAATTCACCTTGACGTATTTCATGTAGTATTTTACCTGGTTCTGCATCACGCCAATCATCCCATGTTGTTGCTTGTAGTTGTGATAGCTTTTTTAAGGCGCCGCGTGCAAAGCCAGGGTGAACTGTTGTAGTCTGTAAGCTAGCAATTAAACTGTCACGTCCAAAAACTGTTACAAACTTGGGAACACCAGCAGCAGGTAGCCAAATATCGTCACCCAAATCATAATCATAAAGACGTAGTGCCGCTAAATCTCTGACAGATTGTTTGTATACTCGATAAACTTCTTCGTTTACTGTTGTTAGTTCAGTGACTGACTCAACCCATGTTTGATTCAAATGTTCTAACTTATAGTTAACTTCTGTACTTATAGCAGAGTCATAACATATATCTGAAGGTTCACGCGTTAGTTTATCTAAAACTAGAATAAAATTACCACAGGTATGCCAACTGGCGCCTGGTTCTAATACAATTTCAAACGTAATACGACCGTTGGCATAATGAGGTTGAGATGTATAGTTACGCAGTTGGTAAATGATGCTGCGAGAAAAATCTTTATTTTTATAAGTCGTATGTAATTCGTTACGCTCTTTATCCCATGTTGTTTCAATACATCCCCGACGAACAATTTTACCTTGTTGCACTTCCAAAATATCGGCAAAGTCTGAACGTAGGGCAATTTCAAAACTAAAACTAACTTTCTTTGTACTATAATTTGTTATATCTATATCTTCGTGAATACCTCCTTCTACTGTTCTACCTACAGTTAGTGATAAGGTACCTTTAGGAATAATTCCATCTTCAGTTGTTAATTCGGGATTTGTCAGATAAATCTGTGCAGCATAATATCTTGGTGTTGTAGACCGCAAACGAATCCAAGGTAAAGCATCAGCATAAAGAGCGTAGTAACTTAAAAAACGAGTATCGTCTGTAAAAATACCCAAAAATTTATCTTGATTAATCTGCCCATTTAAGTCAGTCACCATAAAAGTGCTGCCGTGGTTGATTGTTAAATGTGGGGGTCCAACGGTTACTCGCATGTTCATAGATTAATCTATACTAGTATTTTCATCTAAAATCGTTCCTTCTAAATTAGCACCGTCTAATTTAGCTCCACTTAGATTTGCCTCATGTAAATCAGCACTTGCCAAGTTAGCACTACTTAAATCAGCTTGATGTGCGTCAACTCCTGTTAAATTAGCTTTGTCAAGGTTGGCTGCATTTAAATTCGCTTCGCTCAAGTCAGCTTGCGTTAAATCAGCTTCTATCATCTTAGCTACCGTCAGTTCTGACTGACTAAGGTTCGCGCTATCTAATATTGCACCCTCTAAAATTGCCCCTTCTAAAATTGCTCCTGTTAAATTGGCACCAGTCAAGTCAGCGTTTGTTAAATTTGCTCCATTCAAGTCAGCATTTTGTAAACTTGCCTGACTTAAGTTTGCCCCGTTCAAATTGGCGCCGTCTAATAACGCATTGTCTAATATTATACCTGTGAGATTGGCGTTTTCGAGTTCTGCTTCACTTAAATCGACGCCAGTAAAATCTCTTTTACCTGTGGCATATTGGTCTAAAATTTCTGTGCCAAGCATAATATATATCAATATGACTACTGTTGCTCGATTTAATCACAAACTTACAGGAGATTCTCCTACCCACAGATAGTTATTTATGAGAACAATTTTATCTGTATGATTGTAACCGAAGTTTGTATTTGCCAAAAACTCACATTTATTTCGGTATTTACGGTAGTAATAAAATTAAATAATACACCTTAATGATTATCATTTTATTATAATGACATTTCTAAAGCGTCTTAAGGTTGTCATATTTAATATCTACTACTGGTTCGTATCATAAGTTTTGGAAGGTTGTAGGGTGGGTAGTGCCCACCTTACCCTCGGTGCCAACCAGCCAGAATTAATGACATGGAATACTACCTACAGATAGTTCCTTGTTGTTTCTAATTAAATTTATACTTAAGAAAACTTTGAATGACCGTATAGTTGAGTTGAGTTGATTCAAATATAGCTCTATCTAAAGGCTGATTTTATATAGATAACAACTAAGATTTACGAACAATGGAGTATTAAATTTGTTATCTACCTTCAATTAGAAAGATTTAACATTTGTTGAGAGTTGTTACTATCGTCGAATAATAAGTGGAGACGTTACATGTAATGTCTCTACTTATCTAAACCAATCTGGGTTTGGATGTATTACCAATGTTATAGATACATTACACAGGTAGCAATGATACAGAATCAAAAGACGGTTCTGATTGTGGACGACAATTATGAAGACCGACAAACTTATCGTCGTTACCTGCTGCAAGATAGGCAATATATCTATAGAATTTTGCAGGCAGAGTCCGCGACTCTTGGATTAGAGTTATGTAAGCAAGGTAAACCTGATGCTATTTTACTCGATTTGATATTGCCTGATATGAACGCGCGCGCGTTTATTGAGCAGTTACAGGCAGAATTTAACACTAATAAAAGTAGTAAATTGCCTGTGGTAATTTTAACACCTCAGCAAGATGAAGCTTTGGCTGGAGATGAAGAAACTTATGATTATTTGATAAAAGAAAAAATTGATGCGGTTTGTTTACGCTTCGCGGTTCACAAACTGATTGAGCAGACTCGCTTAGAGTTAGAGCTTGAGATATCAAAACAGTTTATCAAAACTGCTTTAAGTGAAAGCGAAAAGCGGTTCCGTTTGTTTGCTGATAATCTTGATGCCATAATTTGGATTGCTAGTCCAGATTCTAGCCAGCATTTTTATGCAAATAAGGCTTATGAAAAAATTTGGCATCGCTCTTGTGATAGTCTTATTAGTCAGCCACTTTCTTGGCTCGATGCGGTACATCCGGAAGATTATGAGCGAGTTCTAGGCAAGTTACAACAACAGGAAAACGGGCAACTTACTAATATAGAGTTCAGAATTATACGTCCTGATGGTTCGGTTCACTGGATATGGGATAGAGGTTTTCCGATCCGTGACGAAACAGGAACACTTAATTATTATGTTGGTATTGCCGAAGATATTACTGAACAAAAACTTGCACATGAACAAATTCGCCATTTAACAGAAACTTTGGAACAGCAAGTTATGGAGCGTACATCCCAGTTGCAAGCAGCTAATAACGAATTAGAGGCATTTGCTTACACAGTATCTCATGATTTGCGGGCGCCGTTGCGGGCAATGCAGGGTTTTGCGGAGGCATTGGCTGAAGATTATGGTAAGCTACTTGACGAAGTGGGAAACGAATATATTAATCGAATTGTCAATTCTGCCCAGCGTTTGGAAAATCTAATTCAAGATTTACTTGCTTACAGTCGTCTTAGTCGTGCAGATTTATACTTGCAACCAGTCAATTTAAATAACGTAATGTTTGAGGTAATGACTCAGTTAGATGGTGATTTAAAAGCAAAAAACGCTCAAGTAACAATTTCGGCGCCGTTGCCCACAGTCTCAGCGCACCCTAATACCTTAGCACAAGTGATTGCCAATTTATTAACTAATGCAATTAAATTTGTAAGAGTTGGCGAACAACCACAGGTACTAATATGGGCAGAAATTACAACTCCAGGATGGGTAAGGTTATGGGTAAAGGATAATGGTATTGGTATAAAAGCTGAACACCATAAACGCATCTTTCGCGTTTTTGAACGTCTACACGGAATAGAACGTTACCCAGGTACAGGTATTGGGTTAGCAATTGTTCGTAAAGGAGTCGAAAGAATGGGGGGTCGTGTTGGTCTCGAGTCTATAAAGGGACAAGGCAGTAGTTTCTGGATTGAACTGAAAGATGATAGTAGGTAAGTATGACAGCAATACATACCATTTTACTCGTGGAAGATGACCCAAACGAAATTTATTTGACCCAGCGCGCGTTTCAAAAGGCAAATATAAATGTTTCGCTGCAAATTATTGATGACGGAGATAGTGCAATTGCGTACCTGAGCGGTGATGGAGAATATGCAGACCGTCAACGTTTTCCCATACCTAAATTGATTTTACTCGACTTAAAATTACCCTGCCGTTCAGGACACGAAATCCTCGCTTGGCTCAGACAACAGGCTTGCCTAAATCTTTTACCTGTAGTCATTTTTACTTCTTCGCGTGAACCCGCTGATGTAAACTTAGCTTATGAGTTAGGCGCCAATTCGTACTTAGTTAAACCAAACGGTCTAAAAGCACTAAAAAGGGTCGTGGAAACTCTAAGCTTATATTGGCTAGTAGACAACGAACCTCCCGTAAGAGTCGGTTAACCATAATATAATTACACTTTATGATATTTTGAAACCTGCCACCATACCGTAAGGGCGGGTTAACAATAATATAATTACACTTTATGATATTTTGAAACCCGCCCCTACTGTAAATGCCTCATATCCTTATAATTGACGATAACCCAGATGACCGCTTACTTGTACATCGAGAACTAGAGCGAGAATTTTCTTCTAGCTTACAAGTGACTGAAATTGGAGATGAATTACAGCTAGAACATGCTTTAGCGATTAATAACTTTGACTTGGTTATCACCGATTACCAACTTTGTTGGAATAATGGATTGCGCGTACTTTTGAGCATTAAATCGCATTATCCGAACTGTCCGGTCATCATGTTTACCAGCACCGGGAACGAAGAAATAGCTGTAGAAGCTATGAAAAGTGGGCTTGATGACTATATTATTAAATCTCAAAAGCATTATTTACGTTTAGCACTAGCTGCACGGTCTAGTTTAGCGCGTGCGAAAGCAGAACATCAAGTATCGCGTCTCGAAAATCGTTTACAGTCACTTCTAAATAAATTAAACGTAGGTGTGTTTCGTTGTACTATCGAAGGTCGCATATTAGAAGGTAATAACGCATTTTTATGTTTGTTGAATTTAGAAACCGTTTCAGAAGCGCAAATGCTCGATTTACGGCAACTTTTTTGGCAACAAGAAAACCCCATTGAACAGCAACAACAATCAAAAGAAATTGCTTTACATCAAAAGGATGGAAAAGTCAAATGGATTAAGTTATCACAAACTTTAATTACAACAGAAGATGAACCCTTTATTGAGGGACTTATTGAAGATGTCACCGAGCAAAAAGAAGCGGAAACAGCTTTACAAAAACTTAACGAACAGTTAGAGGTAAGAGTACAAGAACGTACCGCTGATTTAGAAGATGTGATTGAGCAGTTGAAAATGTTCGTTGACTCAGTATCTCACGATTTACGGGCGCCGTTGCGAAGCATTCAAGGTTTTGCCGAAGCATTATTAGAAGATTATATTTCCTCATTAGACCCAAAAGCCCAAAATTATCTTCAGCGAATAGTCAGTGCTGCTGAACTAACTAACACTTTAATTCAAAACCTGTTAGATTATAGTAAACTCAGTCGTATAGAGTTACAATTAGAACCTGTTAATATCAGTACTATAGTTTCTCAAGTCTTAGCACAAATGGAAGAAGAACTACAGCAAAAACAAGCAGAAGTAGATGTTATGAATTCTTTACCTACGGTTTTAGGGCACTACACTACATGTATACAGATATTTACTAATTTAGTATCTAATGCAATTAAATTTGTTCCTCCTAACGTTCAACCAAAAGTTATAATTCGTGCAGAAACTAATCAAAATAATTTCATTCTGTGGATAGAAGACAACGGAATTGGAATCAAGCCAGAATATCATGACAAAATATTTGGTGTATTTGAACGTTTACACGGCGTTGAATCTTACCCAGGAACTGGAATCGGCTTGGCTATGGTACGCAAAGGAGTTGAAAGGATGAACGGACAATGCGGTGTTGATTCCGAATTAGGAGAAGGTAGCAAATTTTGGATAAAACTGCAATCTATCTAGTAAAGACGGGTTAACCAAAATTCTACACTTTCTTTTAATATATGTATAAACCCGCCCATATTAAAATCCAAAATGCTATTACACATTCTCCTTATTGATGATAATCCCAACGACCGCTTCCTCGCTGCTCGCGAATTAAAGCTAAAATTTACTCAAGGTATAACATTTGACGAAATTACAAACGAAGATGATTTAGAGCAAGCACTATTAACAGGTAATTTCGATTTAGCAATAACCGATAACAAGCTACTTTGGATTGATGGACTAACAGTAGTAAAAAAAATAAAGGATAAATATCCTAATTGCCCTGTTATTATGTTCACAGACAGCGGTAGTGAGGAAATAGCAGTAGAAGCGATGAAAGCAGGTTTAGACGATTATGTTCTAAAAAAGCAACACTATCGTCGTCTTGTTGTTGCCATTGAAAAGTGTTTAGAACAAAAAAGAATTAAAGAAGAGTATGCAGCTAATCAAAAACTTCTCTACGAACATCAAGAGAAATTTAGAGTAGCACAAGATGCTGCAAATTTGGGTATTTGGGACTGGGACTTAATAACAAATACTATTACCTGGAATGATAATCATGAACGATTATTTGGACTGGAAGTAGGAAGTTTCGATGGAACATATCAAACTTTTATTAATTGTGTATATAATCAAGACAGAGATTTAATTAGCCAAGCATTAGAATTTGCTTTAGAAAATAAGAGTGACTTTTATCAAGAGTTTCGTGTTGTCTGGTCAGATAATAGTATTCATTGGATAGCGAGTAAAGGACATTTTTTCTACGATGATTCGAGTAAAGCCATAAGAGCTAGTGGTATTATTTTAGATATTACCCACCGAAAAGAGCGTGAAGTTGCATTGCAAAGATATACAGAAGAGTTAGTACAAGCATATAGTGTTCAAGATGAGTTTTTATCGATAGCTTCTCATGAACTACGTACACCATTAAATGCCATATTAGGATGGACGCAGTTACTACGTAAATATCCTTTTGATCAAAAAACTCGAAACCAGCGTTTAGAAGTTATTGAACGTAACTTGAAGCGACAACAAGGTGTAGTTGAACAAATTTTAGATATTTCGCGTTTAAAATCTGGACAGATGCAGTTTGAACGTAAAGTTGTTGATTTAAAATCTGTCATCGAAGCTGCCATTGATAGTACGCATTTACCAGTTAGGGCTAAATCGATAAGTTTAGAGTATGTAAGTAATGATTCAACAGTAGAAGTATTAGGTGATAAAAGCAAATTATATCAAGTAATTTTGAATTTACTATCTAATGCCATAAAATTTACTCCTCAAAAAGGGAGTATAAAAGTTTGTATTGATGTAAATAGAAATAGTGAGAATACTGTTCAAATTAGTATTAGTGACACAGGGCAAGGAATTAGCGAGAAATTTCTTCCTTATGTGTTTGAACAATTTCGTCAAGAAGATGGTTCTCGGACTCGCACTCATCAAGGAGCAGGGTTAGGGTTGACGATAGCAAAAAAATTAATTGAAATGCATGGCGGCACTATTCGAGCAGAAAGTCAAGGTGTAAACCAAGGAGCAACTTTTACAATTTGGCTGCCATTATTAAGTAAAGTAACAAGCCAACATAATACAATAATAGAAAGCACCAATACAAATTATAGCACATTAAAAAATTCTTTACTCCAAGGATTAAAAATTTTGGTAGTTGACGATGAAACAGATACATTAGACTTATTAGTAATGCTTTTAGAAAACGAAGGCGCCACAGTTACCGCAGTTAATTCTGCAACACAAGCTTTACAAATTTTGCAAACAAATAAACCAGATATTTTAATTAGCGACTTAATAATGCCTGACAAAGATGGTTATATGTTAATCGAGGAAGCGAAAACACTTGGGTTACAATGGACTGAACCATTAAAATCAGTAGCAATTAGTGGCTATGTTAATGAATCAAATGATAAAATCATGCGAGCAGGTTTTCAAGCCAGTATATCAAAGCCTATTGAACCTGATGAACTGGTTGATATAATTAATTTTATTACTAACAATTCCTTAGATATTTAATTGCTCATATTCTTCTAGTGTATCAATATCAATGGCGCCTAATTCAAAAAAAACTTTATGTACTAATTTCTCATTCTTCTGAATAACTTGTTTTGCTCCCGAAGCTGTATTTAAATTCATTAATTCAGCAAAAATATGACGAGCAAAAAGCGCAGGTACTCCTAACGTTTGTTTGTACTCACTTGCTATAATTGATTTTTCCGTAGTATAAAAAGCTTCTACAAGCTTATTAATAATATCCACAGAAATAAATGGTTGGTCACAAAGTAAAAGTATGGCGCCATCAATATTACTATCATGCTCAAGCGTTTTTATACCCGCTTGAATAGAACCTCCCATTCCTTGGTGCCAATTATGATTTTCGACAATAACAACAGGAAGTTCTGATACCTCATCACGAATTTGTAAGGCATTTGCTCCGAGTACAACTATAACAGCTTTGCAAACCGAAGCTAGAGCTATTTCTATTGTGTGGCGTAAAAAGCTACGCCCTTGAAATTTTAGTAACTGCTTAGGTGTGCCCATACGAGTAGAGGCTCCTGCTGCTAATATCACTATACCAACTTGCACTAGGTTTTTCATAACTCTCTTGTGGAGCGGGCATCCTTGCCCGCCTTTTAAAAATATAATACTATTAAGCAATAATTTCTTACTTAAGTTTGTAAATATGAAAATTATACCTAAAGGTCAAGTCAACTTCATTTGTGGGAATTACAAATCCTTCTTGCAATGCTTTCCACATATCATTTATTAATTGATTGTTAATTATTAAGTAATCGTTTAGGACTGCGCCTATGTTGTAGATGTAGAAATAGGCAAACAAACGGTGAAACGTGTTTCTCCGGGTTTTGAGGTAAAGGTGATGCTACCACGATGACGGTTTTCGATAATACGTCTTATCATTTCTAATCCTAAACCAGAACCTTTACCTATAGATTTTGTGGTAAAAAATGGCTCGAATATACGTGATTGTATTTCTTGGGGAATGCCTGAACCGGAGTCTGTTATTTCTATTTTTATTTTTTCATTAGTGCAATTTGTAGTTATTTCTATTACGCCTTTGTCAGTAATTGCATCTATGGCGTTTTCAATTAGATTTGTCCAAACTTGATTGAGTTCGCTGCCGTAAGCCATAATTTTTGGAACTTTACAGTTATAGTTACGGCTAATTTGAATGCCATGCTTTAGTTTATGGGCATATAACTGTAGGGTGTCTTCTAATCCTTCGTGTATATCTACTTGTTGAACGGCGCCTTCGTCCATATGCGAGTATGATTTCATAACTTGCACTAGTTCAGAAATACGCTCGGCACCTTTGATGCCACTATTAATCATTGACATTACATCAAATGAAAGTGCTAACCAACGTATTCCCATATCTCGAAGTTCGGTTGGGTGCTGGCGCCATCTAGAGATTAATTTATTTAGTGTACTAATTTCAACTCCACTTGCTGCTAGTGGTTCGGCAAGTTTCCAAGGTTGCTCAACTCCGTAGTTTTCGAGCCATTCGAGAAGTTCTTCTTCACGTTCAGCTATTGTATTAATATCGATACGCGAGTTAAGAATTGCATCGTAGCCAGCATCACGCACTTTGAGCCATTCTTGAGTATGTTCTTCATCAATTTGGTTTCGTCCTGCTACCATATTCATGCGCTGTAATTCTAATAAGGCAGGAGTAACATTTTGTAGTGTGCGTACTACTGCCGCTGCTGGGTTGTTGAGTTCATGCGCTAACCCCGCAGACAGTGTACCCAGTGCTGCCATTTTCTCGCGCTGACGAATAAATGATGTTAACCCTTCGAGGCGCCGTTGTACAACTCGAAAAACAGTGCGCTCAAAATCACGACATTCATGGAGTAATTCTAAAAAATCCTCTGGCGAGAGTAAATATAGGCGACATGGAGTTAAAGCGCGCAGTGTTACAGGTACGACTTCTGAGGTAAGTACTTGAACTTCTCCGAAAAACTGTGGCGCCTCGTGTTGTCCTATAGGCATTTCTACTCCTTCGCTGCGGCGAGTTATACCCATTCGACCAGAAGATAATATACAAAACCCCCGTCCTACATCTCCTTCGCTAACTAATATTTCGCCTGCTTCTAGTTCCAAAAGAGACGCACGCTCACACACCCAGTCGAGACGATGTTGAGGTAGGTGTTGAAATAATTCCAGCTTTAAGAGGTCATTTATGCAAAGCACAGCGATGAAGATGTTTGAAAAGTTAATGATAAGTATAAACTGCTATTAGTCACTTCGCGAAGAATCTGAAGTAGAAAGATTGGCAACGGATTATAAACGGATGTAACGGATGGTTGATTTTAAATAACTAGATTTTGTTTGTATCCAATAACCTATCCATTGCAAATCAACCCCAAATTACAACTTTCTTAACTCTCTCCTCTGTGTCTTTGTGGTAAAAATAAATACTACCAAAACTAATAATGCAAATCAGTAGTTAAATAGATTTTGTTTGTAACCAATAACTTATCCGTTGTATCCGTTGCAAATTAACCCCTCACTAGTCGTTTGTGTTGGGTTCCGTTCCTCCACCCAACCTACAGTTGTCTAGAATCTGCGTTCAAATTCTAATACTGCGCGGTTGTCGTTAAATAAGTTTGTGGAGGTGCGGAAGCGGATTTCTTTGTTGATACGATAGTTTAAACCCCATTGAATTGGGTCATTCGTTGTTAATATTTTGAGTGCGGATGCTGAGACTTTTGGCGAAATGTCTACACCTGCTTCTGCGGCAAGTTCTAAGCTTGTGTAGTTTTTACCAGCTTCTGGGTCTTGGGTAATAATAGTTGGGAATAAGCGAAACTCACTCAAACCAAATGCTGTACCAATTTCGTTAAACGCGCTTTGAAAGTTATTAAATACGGCTGAACCTGCAATGTTAATTAATCCTAATGTACTATCGCTACCTCGACCTTGAGTTTCTACAAACCCACCTCCAAGCAATGCGACAAGTTCATTTTGACCGCGTGTTGGTGAACTTCTTAGTTCGAGATTTTCGTTTAGCTGACTTGCAAGTCCTTGAATTTTAGCTTCTACACGGACGCTTTCTAATGCAGCTAGTCCAGTTATGTTACGGCTAAAATCGCTACTTTGAATGACATCGAGTACTTTTGCAAATAGTTGAATATCGAGTTCTGGGTCGCGCGGTTGGGTTGTTTTAAAAGTTGCTGTATGCTCATATCCACGTGCTAAATTAAAGCGAGTGGTAAATAAATTAACTCCTCCATCCTTGAGTTTAATAACTCCTTTTGGCACTGGGTCGTTGAGTGTGCCTGTGACGTTAAGGTCGCCAGTTGCGATAAAATCAAGAATCGGCGCCCTTGTAATTCTAACGTTGTTACCAAGCTTAATTTGTAAGTTATTAAAACGTGTAACGGTTTCCGAAGTTTCTGCAGGCTCAGGTGTTTGAGATTTGAGCAGTGTTGTTAATTCTTCTAATGTATCGTTTTGCTGTGGGTTTAGGTTCGTTGACTCAGCAAGTAGCACTTTACCGTTCTTAAGCTCAATGTTACCGCCAATTAATGGGTTGAGAGCAGAGCCGGTGAGCTGTAAACCTCCACTAACGTTACCTTGATATAAACTTTTCAAATTTAACGCGATACGGTCAAGGGTAAGAGTTAAAGGATTACTGATTTGAAGTGTTGTGTCCGATATCGGAATTTCACCAATTGCTTTAACGCTACCTCGGCTAAATGTTCCTTGTAAATTATCAACGATGATACGGTCGAAATCAAATTTTATTTTACCTGCTACATCAGTAATATTACCAGGTATTGTTGGTGAGCTAAATGTAGCTTTATTAAGGTTTGCATTTCCACTCAGAATAAGTTGGTCACGAGTTCCTTGTACTTTTAAATCGACTTCTCCTTGTCCATTTTCATATTTGACTTGGTTGGTTAACAAGTTTATCACCGCCAACCCTTTATTTTTAACTTTGACATCAAGGTCAATTTTATTATTTTCTGGTGGGAGAACCGCAGTTGGGAATTGGTAGGGAATGCCACCTGTAATAGTAACAGGGTCTGCGTTGTCTACATTAACTTCGCTATTAAAATTTAAACGTCCATTACTATAGCTAAAACTGGCATTTGCTGACTGAACGCCTTTAGAATTTAAGGCGCCTTCGCTAACTGAAAAATCTCCTTTAGCTTGTGGGTTAAGAATATTACCAGCAATGGCTGCTCGTCCGCTCAAATTTCCTGTTAACCCTACAGGCAGCTTGACGAAGTTATTCAGAAATTTTACAGGAAAATTTGTTACCTGCAATTGTCCTGATTGTTCTTTGCCGCCAATACTACCCACAAAAGCGAGGAGACGATTTTTTGACTCGACTCGCAGGGGTTGCAGTCGTAATATTCCATCATCAAAACTGCCTTGAGCAATTATTTGCTGGGCACCAAAATAGCGGTCTTGGTCATCCGGGCGCCCCCAAGCAAAGTCTTGACCATTAATTTTAAAGTCTGCCTTTATTCCATTACTAGAAGCAGTATCCAATGTGACTTCGCCGTTGAAAGTTCCTACTAAATCTGCTAGTTCGGGCAAAGGTGAAGATGCACGTTTATCAGATTGTTGTTTTTCTAGTAAAGCTTGAATTTCGGAGAAACGTTTTATTTGAGTAAGTGCTGGTTGGTTTCGCACTCCCACAGCACTTGTACCACTCAGATTTGCTGCATTGCCATATGATGGTTCTGTTAAACCACGTTGGAAATCTTGCACTTCAAAGATTTGTAATGTAGTTAAAACGTCTTGGATGTTACCTTGAGCAACCGCAAGTTTACCTTGAATTTTGGGAATTGGAGTACTCGGAACCACAGTACCAGCAAAGCTATAAGTACTATTATTTTTCTTAAATATACTATTTTCAAGTGTTAAGGCGCCGTTGTTATAAGCAAAATTTGCACTTAAACTATTACCTCTAATAGTTCCAACTTGAGGATTAGCAACTGCAATATTTCCATTTCCGGTTAAAGTGTTGGGGTTAACTAAAAAATTTCCAGTTAAAGTCCCAGCAACACTACCCTTACCAATTAATCCATTTGCAGGGGGAGAAATATTTAAAGCTAAAAGTGGAAAATTATCAACTTTGACATCTAAATTATCACCCCTGGCAATTCCTGTTGCTGTCGCTTGTTTCCAACGTATATTAAAATCTTTGGGACGGTTGTTAGCATCTAAATTTAAGGCAATGCGGTCTTGTGTTCCGACAGCATCTAATTTTAAACCGCTGCCACGTTCGCTTACTAAACTACCCGTTAAAACATCAAAAGCAAATTTATTTACATTCAAATTACGTAATGCTACTTGTCCGTTGAGATTTGGTGCAGGCAGGCGCCCGGTAATTTTACCATTAAAATCAGCTAAACCACCTAACGCGATTGCATTTGGTAACTTTGCTGGTAAATTTAAAAGGTTATAATTTTTAGCGATTACATCCAAATTTAAATCAGTAATTTCTGGGGTATTGGGATTTTTTGCATTAACCATAACATACCCAGTTGCCGTCACATCTCGTGAAGTTGCACGTTGAACAGTTAACTTTGTACCATTCCAACCAATATCTGCTGCCAAAGGTTGTTCAATACCTGCTAACCCTTGAGAAAGTCCAACTTTACCAACTGCTGCTATATTCGCAAGACTAATATCATTAACTGCACCCGCAACTTGTAAATTACCAACAAGTAGTCCCTCTAGCTGTGGGTTAATACGCTTTAGTTGTACACCAGATGCATTGACAGCAGCTTGATAGCGACCTTTATTTAGTTGAATATTCGACGCAGTTACGTCACCACCAGCGTATTTAACTTTTCCTGTACCACTAAGTTGAATGTCCTCTAGTTTGAAAGAGTCAACCGTACCTGTAACGTCAAACAAACCATCTAAACCAGACTCAACTAAAGTTGGTACTTTTGCATAACGCTGCAAACGGACATTATTAGCTTCTACTTTTGCAGTATAACGCCCTTTATCAAGTACAATATTAGTTGCATTGAAAGAACCACCGTCTACATTTAAACGTCCGGTACCTTTTGCTTGTATGGCAGGTAGTTGGAACGAGTCAACGGTTCCTGCAACTTGTAAGTTACCTGTAACTCGACCCTGGACTATATTTGGTACTTGTGCTAACTCTTGAACATTAGAGTCCTTGATTTGCAGTTGAGCTTGATAGGCGCCATCAGCTAGTTGAATATTATTAACACCTACCGTACCTCCTCCAACGTTCAAAACCGCATTGCCTGTACCTTGAATTGTTTTCAGGGTAATATTATCGCGATTACCAGCAATTTGAAACGTACCAGCTAAAGGATTTTGTAAAACAGGTGCCGATTGTTTGAGAACGCGCGATAATCTAACGTTATTGGCGACAAACTGAGCGGCAAAGTTTTGCTCATCAAACTTAACGTTTTTAATGGCAACTCTTCCACCACCAAGTTCCATACCAGCATTTTCTGATTGGACATTAGCAATTTTAAACGGCGCCGTTGAGCCTGAAGCTAATAATCTACCGTTAAATTTTACACCTTCTATATTAACGTTCTCTAACTGTTCCTTATTTACAAAACGTTCAACAGGTATACCCGAAGTATCAGCGGTAACTTGCCACTGCTGATTTGCCCACCTTCCTGCAGCTTGAACTTTACCACCTGCGACATTTAAATTAACATTACGAAATGTAAAGGAGCGGTCGGAGTAAACGGTAGTTTCTCCAGTACCCGGATATGTACCATTAGGAGACTGCCATTGTACTATTGTTTGAACATTTCCAGGCGCCCCGCTTAGTTGTGCAGTAGCGGCAACAGCACCAATTTGAAAGTCAGGATTAATATTATATATCTGAGCAATTGCATCTCCGGGTACATTTTTAGCAGTAACGTTAAAATTGACTTGGGGGTTTTGACCGATTGTTACTACACCCGTACCTGTCAAAACACCACCAAGAGTAGCTTTACCTTGAATATCTGTAAAAGTGATTCTTTGTAAACGCGGTAAAAATTCAAACTTGGCGCCGACGTTATCGAAGTCAACTTTATCTATTTTGGCAGTTTTGGTTGTACTACCTTTACCAAAAAGTACTGGACTATCAATTTCTCCTGTCACCAGTAAATCTGCATTCAACGAAGCAACAACAGGAACAGGTAGTTTTAATTTTAGAGTTTCTTGAACATTGGCAGCACTGACTTCGTTTATACGGGCGCCTAAATTATAACCAGCTTTTCTATCAATAGTTCCATTTGCCAACAGAGGTACTTTACCGTAAGACGCAACGACATTTTCTAACTTGACTTCCGTTTTATCGAAACTAAGTGACCCACGGGCATTTACAAAAGGTCGTGGCAAGCGTGCGACAGCAGCTTTAACCCCCTCTACAGTCGCATTACCATGCAATAAAGTTGGCTGTTGTGGTTGTGCTTCGATATCTAAGTCAGCTTTTTTTACTTTTCCTGACTGTAAATCTATTGGCAGCTTAACCAAAGTTGTAACATCTTGTGCCAGTAAATCTTCGACCTGTAGGTTTAATTTATGTTGTATTGTTTGAGGACGTGTTTCGCCACGAACAAACACACTACCTCCATTAACTGCTTTACCACCTACTTCATACTTAACGAGTTGGTTATTTTCTAATAAGTCGGCAACTCCGTTAAGGTCAGCTAGCGAGAGTTGCTTTTTTGTGTGTGATGGCGCCAGTACTAAATTACCGTTACGAAAGCGTATTTTATCAAGGTCAGTTTTAAAGGGTGCGTTTTTACCAGGAGGTTGAATTTTTGTAGTTATCCAACGTCCTTGGTCGTCTTGTTCAATATAAAGAATAGGATTAACAAGGGTTACATCGAGTTTAAGGCGCCGCGTTAAAAGCAGTTGTAGCAGGTCAAAAGTAACATCGACAGATTCGACAGTTCCGTTGTCTGGGTCATTGGGTGTAGCAGGAATTCTGGAGGCACCAAATTTTACTGTGCCAAACGAGAAACCTTGAACGGCGCCTAACTTGACGGGACGGTTGAGCGCGGTAGTAACGCTTTGTGAAGCTATAGGCGTTAAATCTTCCTTAACAAATTTCCACAACCGCCACGACCCAAACCCCGCAAGTCCAAGCAGCGAAATACCAGCAGCGATACCACTGCGGGTCAACAACATGAACCAGAACCGTTGAGCTTTTACAGGCTTAGATTTACTATCGCGATTGGGATTAGTCATATGAGTTTACTATTTAATCGCCTTTTTACTACCGGAACACAAACTGCATCAAAAAAACATGCCCAAGAGCCTGCTAGACCCATGTTATGAGAGAATAATGCCATCTGCCAGAATACAAACCTATTTGAGATTTTGGGAGAACATACATTACTTGTCTGTAAAATTAAATAAAGATTTATTACGACCTACAGGTTAGCATAAAGTTCAGTTTCTGGTTGGTAGTGTAAGATTGTGCTGTAATTGAGTGAACCTTCAGAAACCAGGTTTCTTCATTGATATATTGTAATAACAACAAGGATTTTGCGTAGAAACCTGGTTTATATCTACATCCAGTATGCGCCATAAAATATTATCGTCGGGAAAAATACAAAAAAAGTGGTAATTGTTTCACATAGCTATAAGCGTTTAGGCTCTTTAAACTTTAATATTGATGAGGTGAATTTAGAAAGGACTGGTGACTACAGAAAATGCGTGTCTTCGTGTTACTTTTTAATGCTCGGACTGATGACGAGGGTATCCACACGATTCGAGTTGGCGACCGTAACAAGGTGCTAATGTTCGAGTCAAGCGACGATGCCGAACGTTTTGCGATGCTACTTGAGGCTCAGGATTTTCCTGTACCCACCGTTGAGCCTATTGATTCTCAAGAAGTGGAAGGATTTTGCTCTGAGATGGATTACGACTATGAAATTGTGCCTTCAAATGGCGCTTTAGCAATTCCTCCTGAGCTAAATGTGGAAGAAACCGACTGGGATCCCAATGCAGATAACTCAAGTAAAAATACTGATGCTTTCAATCAACAACAATCGAATGCAAGTGATATTGCCGATAGCGAACTAGATAGCATTAGGCGCCGACTAGAAGGATTGATTTGAATCTAAAAGGGGAGTGTGTATTTCTCACTTCCCGACCCATACCAAACTACTAGCAATAAATACATGATAAATTTTTTACAAGAACGTGGGCATCTTTTGACGGAGCAAGTCAACCCCAACAGTTTAAACTTAGACCAGCTAAGTTCGCTTGAGTTAGTAGAGTTATTTAATGCAGAAGACCAACGCGCAATTGACGCAGTTGCAGCAGCCAAACACGAACTAGCAGAAGCAATTGAACGTATTGCAGCAGGTTTAAGTTTAGGTGGGCGCCTATTTTACATTGGTGCAGGAACTTCAGGAAGGTTGGGAGTATTAGACGCAGCAGAATGTCCACCAACTTTTTGTACACCTCCAGAACTCGTACAAGGGATAATAGCAGGTGGCAATGGCGCTTTAGTTCGTAGTTCAGAAGATTTAGAAGACCGAGCAGAAGATGGAGAAACTGCAATGGTCGAACGTAATGTAAGTAAAAACGACGCAGTAGTTGGTATCACAGCAGGTGGCACAACACCGTATGTTCACGGAGCATTGAAAGCAGCAAAAACGCGCGGCGCCACAACAATATTTATATCTTGTGTACCAGCAGAGCAAGTA
This sequence comes from Calothrix sp. HK-06, assembly GCF_001904745.1. Lineage (GTDB taxonomy): Bacteria > Cyanobacteriota > Cyanobacteriia > Cyanobacteriales > Nostocaceae > Dulcicalothrix. The sequence goes on along the minus strand of NZ_MRCD01000082.1, from coordinate 8,989 downwards.
AAAGCAGACGTTGACATCAACATTCGCTTATTAACTGGGCCCGAAATACTAGCAGGGTCAACCCGTTTAAAAGCAGGTACAGTCACAAAACTAGCCTTAAATATTCTGTCAACGGGTACAATGGTGCGTCTAGGTAAAGTTTACGGCAACCGCATGGTGGATGTCGCAGTCACAAACAACAAACTGCGTGACCGTGCATTACGCATACTTCAAGACCTTACAGGTTTGGGTCGCGACGCAGCAAACTCACTACTTGAAAATAGCGGCAAATGGGTAAAACTTGCACTATTAATGCACTCAACTAACTTAGACAAACAAGCAGGAGAACAATTATTATTACAACATCAAGGCAATCTTAGAGCCGCAATCGATAACTTTCAAAACCAAAAATAAACCTAACAATGTCATGCTGAACGTAGTGTAAAGCGAAGCTTTTCCCGTAGGGTAGCATCTAAAAGTATATGGTACCAATTTAGATTCTCCGCTACGCTCAGAATGACAATTTGTAAACTAATTTTACATTTAACTACATACGTAAATTTACTTAAAAAATTTTGCGTAAAAGTGCCTTGAAATGATAAAAATGAAAACAATAATCAGTTTTTCGATGTGCAGAAATTGAGAGTAATAATTATTCTAATTTTAACTGGTTCACTTGCTTGTCCAAATAGAGGCGCCGCTCAAACCCCCTCAATAATCCCAGATAATACCCTTGGCACCGAAAGTTCACAAATAAAACCTGACGTAGACGAGATAAATGGTGGTGCCATTCGTGGTATAAATCTTTTCCATAGTTTTTAGGAGTTTAATATTGGTGATAAACGCGGCGCCTATTTTAGTAACCCTGTTGGAGTAGAGAATATTATTAGTCGGGTGACAGTAACAAAATCAGAAAAAATCTATAACTGGTTAATCAAACCCCTTGAACCATATCTCAAAGAAAGTCAAGACATCAAAACTCTAGTTTTTGCCCTCGATGGGAAATTACGTAATATCCCAACATTACAATTAATGGTACACTTTTATACTGAATTTAAAAAAGGCGGAGTTAGTAAAGCAAAAACACTACATCGCGCCACAGCTTACATGACTAAACCATATTTAGAACATGAATTCATCGCCACAGTTGATGGCTTAATGGATAACCAAGTTAATGGTCTAACACACGTATTCGTTAAAGGTTAACTGACCGGAATGCACCTTCGATTGGGAGGGTAAGGTGGGCAGTGCCCACCCGAAGCAAAAATAAGTAAGTAGCATTTATTTACCATGCCAAAAAATCACTTTTTATGCTTTCGCATAGATTTAGTAATTTTCTTCCACCGTTCCTTCTCAGCCAAATATGAGCTTTGGTCTTGTTTACGCTCCAAATAACCAAGCTCCCTTTGTAACTTTTGATAATTTAAAAACCTCGGCGCCTCAAGTTTACCTGACTGCAATGCTTCTTGTACAGCACAACCAGGTTCATGAGCGTGTTGACAATTACGGAAGCGGCACTGTTGCGCGATAACTTCAATGTCAGCAAATGTAGACTGCAAACCTTCATCACCTGTCCACAACTGTATTTCCCGCATTCCAGGAGTATCTATAACTACCCCTCCTGTTGGTAGTAATATTAACTCTCGATGAGTTGTCGTGTGCCTTCCTCTACTATCATCCTCACGTACAGATTGTACAGCTTGAACTGTTTCACCCATTAGTTGATTAGTAATGGTAGATTTACCCACACCCGAAGACCCAAGCAGTGCAACAGTTTTACCTGGTTGTAAATAGGTTTTTAAAGCATTAATTCCTTGATTATGTGCCGCACTTAAAACAAGTATTGGTACACCCAGAGCAACAGATTCTATTTCTACTAAACGCTGTTCAAGGTTATTGCACAAATCTGCTTTATTTAAAACTATTACCGGATTGGCGCCACTTTCCCAAGCAAGAATTAAATAACGTTCGATTCTTCTAATATTAAAGTCTTCATCCAACCCGGATACTAAAAAAACAGTATCAACGTTCGCTGCAACTATTTGTTCGTCGGTTTTGCCCCCAACGGTTTTACGAGAAAATTTGCTAAATCTTGGCAATATTTCGTGAATGGTTGCTTGTTCTGAGTCTCGTGTACGAATAACTACCCAATCTCCTACTGCTGGAAAGTCTTGACGTTGCAAAGCTTGATGTCGCATTTTACCTGTTATTTCTGCTGATACTTCTCCCTGTTCTGTTAGAACAACGTAAGTATTTCTATGCTCAATTGCTACTCTACCTACAGTAAATCCTTGTAGACGAAAAAGTTCAAAGCTGGAATTAAAAAAGTTACTCCAGCCTAAAGAATTCAAATGCATTTATTTTTCCTCAATATGTGCTACTTGTTTTGTACAAGGCGCAAGGCTTCGAGGACTAAGCTAAAATCGAGATTAGCTAGACTGAACAAGAATGAATGCGCCTTGTGTGAAGGTGTGTTGCGATAAATTCACTCATAGTTCAGTCTCCTTAATAATTTCACAGTGTAATCATATTGTAGTATAACATGTTTTGGGATAGTTGGCGCCGCTAATCGCTTACCTTTAGATAAGCCGCAAGTTAGTAGTGCATTTAATCAACTTTATGGTGGTAAGGATAAGTTGAGCCAAACGTATAAGGAGGGGATAGAGGCACGTCAAGCTTTGATGAAAGATTTAAATGCACAGATGCGAATGGCTAATGATAGGGCGCCTTTACCTAATGGTTTTCCTAGTGATGCTTTAAGGTTGGGTAAAATTATGGCTTCATACCCTAGAGTGGAAATTCGACTGGTTGTTATTTGCATAAAGCTATATAATTTAGGGGTGCAATGCTTTGTATAACTCTTCAGTGATAGTCCAGCGGAAGAGGTCAACGGCTGTACGGCTTAATTTAACGAAGAGGATTTATGCTTAATTTTTCATTACAGATTTGTATAGATTAAATACAAATTAATTATGTGTTGGGAACCGAAACGCGCTACATCCAACCTACGGGGATAGCTGCAGGGATGGCTGGGATGCGTGCTAGGACTCCTTTTTTGAGGGGGTCAGGACGTTCTGCCCACGGTAATAATCCTTGTGGGTGGTTGTAGTATTTATTAGCACACTCGAATATTCCTGCTACTTGTGTTGAGGATAATTCTGGTGATATGTCGCCGAATAGATATGTATATTTGTCTTTAGAAGTGAAGCAAATTACACATGAGCGATTACAGGCACTCATGCATTCTACTGCTTGAATTTTAATTTCATCGTTTTGGGAATTTTGGTTGTCTTGTTGTAAGCGCTTTAACAGTTTTTCACCACCGCTTTCTCCTACACGCTTACCGTTTTCCCATGTACTCGCACATGTTGTACAAACAAAAATTGTGTGTGCTGTCATCTATACCTCGTAGATTGTAGCTATTTTTACTGCTTTCGGCGGGCATTCTGACTTGCTACATTTATAGCTTACAGTTGCGGGACAGTGCTGGAATTTCACCGAGCTTTCCCCGTTTCCTCTTATGGCTGGTGCCTTTTTGAACCGAATAAGCTAGATTAATCTAACACATTTTCATAACTTTAAATTTTTTCTTTTGCGGGTGGTACTATTCCGAATTTTTCTAAGTTATTATCGATTACGCGCAGTACTTCAAAGTCTGCTTCGGGTAATATGGCACTAGTTGTGGTTGGTTGTTTCTCTAGAAATGCAAATGCTTGTCTAAATTGCTGGGGTGTAGTGGTGACTGGCGCCTCTAAGTGACAAGGTATTATGCTTTTAAAGTCCCATTTTGCAACTTTATCTGCCCATTCGAGTGTTTCCACAGGCGCCCGATTTAGAATCAGAGCTTGTAAAATGGGTGCTACAAAGATGCGACCATTCGCATATAAAGCGTCGAAGCAACCTTGCCAGTCAGGTCTCCACTCGAAAGGGTATAAACCAAAATATGCTTTTTTGGAACGGTTGCTGGTTTTGAATGCGTCTTTAAATACTTGACCCCATTTGGGAACTTCTAAAACACTTGGACTAAAGTAAAAGGCAAATAGTGCTATGCGTTGCCATCCTTTACGACGGTTTTCTGCTGTGTCTGGTACTATATCAAATGCTTTATCTCTTGCGTGAAATAATAATGGATATGAGTCTAACTGCACTATGGCAGGTGGTTCCGATGGTATTGAGACGATAGAGTCGGTTACTAAAAGTGTATTTGAAAGCTTATGGAAAAATGCTACTTCTGCAAATCGACCCGGCCCAAGTTCTATTGGCCCAAGTATGGCATAATCAAACTCTGAGGCAAACGGCACCTGTTTACTATCTTCTGGTAAAACGTGAGTACGCTTTGCTGGTAAACCTAACCAACTCAACGGTAAATTAACCGGAAAACTCCATTGACCTGGTGCGATAAATACTTGTGACGATGGAAACCGTCTCGCAAATGGGCCAACAAATACTTTATGTTCTAACCCTGATATTGTTGGTAATATTATGTATTTTACATCACCGTGTTCTTCTACTAATTCAGTAATTAATCGGATGCATTCCCGTGTTGGCGCCACGGGTGCATAAACTAATAAACCACCCTCACTAAGCTTAATTACCGTCATTCTCACGGGAACGACCACATAAAAAATTCCCTGGATTTGGTCGAACGTCCAAACTGTATCTTTTACAACTTCTTTACGAATGGTTTGGCGCCTGCCAAATGGATATATCGGCAGGGTGTACCAAAATGACCAGGAAAAGTCTTGCGGATTAGCGAGTTTACTCTGCACGTTTAGGTTAGTTTAAGCAGTTTTAATTTCCCAATAATATTATATTTGATTACTCGATTGGTGGAGGGTTGCGGCGAAGTTCAGATTCTGGCACTGTTGTCATGTTGAATGCTTGCCAGTTTGTTTTTACGTATTTAAACCTCCCCATTCCTATGCCACCGTTGGTTTTAAAATTATCCCACGGCGCCGCGAGGTCTAGCCAGTAATCTCCACCCATGTTAAGCACGTATTTGGCTTTGCTTCTATCGTCTGGTTTTTTTGCGTTGTCTATTACTAATCTGGCTTGACAGGTGGTGAATATACCAGCTATGTCGTTGGGGTTTATATTGCTTCTACCGTTTTTTGACCAGAAGTGATAGTTATATCCTCCTCCCGCTTTTGTTGATACGCTGCCATCTTTTTCAGTACGAACGTCTGGTGATTTATTGGCATCTCCTGCAAAGTCTTCACGGTATGCTGCACCGTCTACTCCAACTGAACTCTTTAATAGGCGCCATTTTCTATCTCTTTTGCTAAGAACATAAGACTTGACGTTTCGTATCTGAACGCGCGTATTTTTTGCGGGGTTCCCTTGTTCTGCTTCATATAGTTGCCCCCATGCAATCATTGCTTTAAAGTTTTTGGGATTGTTACCCATCCCTAATTCTGGCCCTTTTGCCCAACTGTAATGTTTGGGCACTCCACGCGGTGCTGCATCATGTGGTGGCTTCATATCACTAATAATTGTTGCTACCGAATTTATTCTTGGCTGTCGCGCGCTGACATTGGCGCCGAAACTGAATAGTATCGCGACTGCTACAAGAAATAAATGAATTGGCTTAATACGCATAATTACGTGTACGCCTATACAAATTTACCTTTTTAATATATACTCTGCAATTCAAATTGACTTGGGTAAAGACATTTATCACTTAGCTGGTCAGGCAAGATGCCTGACCCACATTAACTATTCAATTGGTGGTGGATTTGCACTAATTTGGGCTGCTGGTAAGGTTGTCATGTTGAAAGCTTGCCATTCGGTTGTGACGTATTTGAATTTGCCTGTGGCAATTCCACCGTTGGTTTTAAAGTTATCCCAACCAGCACTCAAGTCAAGCCAGTAGTCTCCACCAACATTTAATAGATAACGTGCAGTCTCGCGGTCATCAGGTTTATTTGGGTCATCAAGAATAAGTCTTGCTTCTACAGTGGTGAAAATACCACCGATATCATTCGGATTGATTGAAGCTCGACCACCTTGAGTCCAGAAATGATAGTTATATCCTCCTCCGGCTTTTGCTGAAATACTACCATCAGATTCACTACGAACATCTGCCGATTTATTCGCATTTCCTGCAAAATCTTCACGATATGCTGCTCCTTCTACTCCTGTTGAACTTTGCAGCAGGCGCCATTGGTTATCTTGTTTACTCAGGTAATAAGCTTTGATGTCTCGTATTTGAACGCGCGTGTTAGTTGCAGGATTACCTTGTTCTGCTTCGTATAACTGCCCCCATGTCATCATGGCTTTAAAATCTTTGGGGTCATTACCCATCCCAATTTCTGCACCATTAGCCCAACTGTAATGTTTGGGGACTCCATGCGGATAAGCGTCTTGTGGTGGTTGCATATCGCTAATGATTGTCGTAACTGAATTGATTGGTCCTGTTGCTTGTACTGTTTTTATGCCACAACAAAGACTCAGTAGCATTGTCGCTACTGCTATAAATACGTATGCTTTTTTGAATCGCATTTTACTCTAACCAAATAGGGGTAACACCCCCCATTAGACGCTGGTAGTTGTAAAAATGTTGCTGTAGTTGTGTTTAATTATAGAAAAATATGCCATTCAACGAATCGCACTGAAATACTGAGTATTATTTAGAAGAAAAGAAGAAACCTGGTTTCTTTGTCGATATATTGTAATAAAAATGACGATTTGCGTAGAAACCAGGTTTCTAGAATTTTAAGCTGCAATACAGTCGTTGTAACTATGTACTGTGTAGTCAGAGATTAATCGACAATTACTCATTTCAACCTCTGAGCAACCTACTGATATTTCGAGTAAATACTGTAAATAAGTTTTCGCAAGCGCAGACAAATGCTTTTTAACTGGATATACCATATGCCACTGGCGCCAGATTGGGAAATGTTCAACATTAAGAATTGTTAATTCATTGTCAGGATTTGAAATTATGCACTGACGTGGCAGAACCGAAATACCTAAACCATCAGCTACGAAAGACTTAATCATCTCATCATTGTTCGATTCCATCTTAACTCGTACCTTGACATCATGCTGTAGGAGGATGTTTTGTACCTCATTTCGTGTTGCAGAACCAATTTCACGCATGATAAAAGCTTCGTTGGCAAGTTGATGAACCGAAATCTTCTTTTCTCTAGCTAATGGGTGACGAGAGGAAGCTACAACAACCAACTCATCTCGGAAAAATGGAAAACTTTCAACATCAATGAATTTGGGAATTTCACTAACTATATATAAGTCGTCTAAATTTTTCATCATCCGTTCGGCAATCCCACTATGATTTGCCAATTTCAGCGAAACATTTATATCTGGATAACGCTGACTGAATTCTCCTAAAGTCAACGGAATAATATATTTAGCTGTAGTTAGTCCTGAGAGTCTTAGTGTACCTTGCTTCAAAGTCTGTAAATCAGCTAACTTATCTTCAAACTTATCCATCGTATTGAAAATTTTATCGCATGTTTCTATCAATTGTTTTCCAGCTAGACTCGGACTGATATTTTTACCTAGCTTATCAAATAACGACAAACCAAGTGCTTGAGCTAATTTTTTCACCTGCATACAAACTGCGGGTTGAGAGAGAAAAAGCTCTTGACCTGCACGAGTAAAACTTCCAAATTTGACAACTGTATAAAAAATTTTTAGCTGATATAACGTTGCTTGGTCTAGCATCAATTCTTGTCGCATAGCTACCTTTACTCTTCACTGAGTCCTTAATTTTGATGTTCTCAAACAGGGAACTAAACAGAATTTCATTTATGATTACTTACAACTAATTACTTACAACATTTGTACTATTTGTCAGCACCTACAGTACTAAGCCACCATTGACCACCCTGTTTTGAGCCATTTCATAAACCGATTTTTTAGATTTGTAGAAAAACTTAAGATTTTCTTTATTTTTACATTTACTTTGTACCATATTTGTCGAAGCCATCGTAGCAGCTTGTTACATTTATTTACATGATGATATAAATGCAACATAAGTGGAGGCGGCTATATTTTGGTTATTCAAGCCAGTATACCAGTTCGCAGAGGGTTTTACAGATGCCTTAGTGACAGTTATCACGAAAAAAAATGTGTACTAATGAACACTAATGTATACCCAAATACTTAATTTAAGATTTTTTTTAGATTAATAAATTACCGATAATTATAGATATATCTGTTGACATTCAATTGACACACAATTGTCACAACCCTAAAATAAATTTGCTTTCAGGGTTAACAAAAAATAATGTTAACTATTGTATTTGCTCTATACTAAGTCAAATACACATGTGACTGTTTATATATCAATATTGTCAAAGCAATCGGAATTGTGTAATAAATTATATTGGCTGTCATAAACAACTCAATATCAAAAATAGAAAGTATTAAAATGAACTTAGAGACGTTACACGTGGAGACATTACATGTAACGTCTCTACATTATTACATTATGCTAAATTAAAAATAATTGACGGCGCCTACTGCTGAAACATAATTAAATTGTATCATTTTTTTACTAATAGCAAGTATTTGTTTATATTTTTTCCAAATTAAAGCATACTGGTCTAGCGAGTAAAGACTTTTACGTATAATTTCTAGTTTCACTTAGAAATTATGTAATATAATGTTTGTAAGTAAACTAGTATTTATACTGTATGAATGGAGTTAGGGATTTGGTACTGTATGTATATGCCTGTTAAAAAAAACACATAAAAATGATAAGACTGATAAGAACTAAAAAAGTTAATTAATTTTAGGACTTACGCTGCATAAACCGGGTTTTTATCAACAAAGAAACCTGGTTTCTATTTCCAGGATTTTAATTATAATGAACACAATTTTAGAAAAATTATTAGTCCCGTACTACACAGAATACTTAGTTATAGACCAAAAGTTTTTTATTCTTGAAACTTCTTCTAATGCCCAACGATATGCTGATATTCCTTATGACTGGAGTTTAGACTAAGCAGCACAAAATAGCCCAGTAGCACTGAGTTTACAGAAA
>NZ_MRCD01000081.1 GCF_001904745.1 Calothrix sp. HK-06 | reverse complement strand
TCCAAGTCCTGAGCTAATATTTAGTTATAAATGATAGTAAATTATTTTGTTTACTAAGATTGTTAACTAATAGTTAAACAATATAATATCAACTTACTCCTGAACAAACGCTGTAGAATGTCAGAACATCAAGAGCAGTCAGTTGTAGGAATTTACAAGCGCTTAATTTACAAGGTAGGTGTTCGGCCTTCTCCTAGGCAAGTTAAATGCATTGTATATCTAGCAACGCTAGTTACTTGTATAATCTGACACTTTTCGCGCATTAGTTCGCGACTAGTGATAGATTAGCCCTGAATTATATAAAAATAGTATTTTTGCAGTTTGACATTGATTTACATTGAAATTTTGCAAGCCTTTGTCTTGACAATCGAATAATAACACTAATCTTGATTTTATGGAATCTTTTTACACAAAAATAATGAATTTATATTTCTTTATGTTTTAGCTGCTAAGTCACGAATATTTTATTTAATCAAAACTTGAAATTAATTTCAATTTTCATATTTTTCCTACTTTTGCTACCCTAAGAACTTGGCAAGAGTAATTACTGCTAAACATAATGTACACTTGCATTTATAAATATGTAGCTGGTGCGTAGCACCACAAATCACTGCGCTTTGTTTTAAAATCTTAGTGGTATAACGCACCCTACTGTATATTCTAATTTTCTGACTTTTCTGACTTTTCTGACTTTTATTTGAATGCTTGTGATTAAACGCGCGATTATTTGACCACAATAAATGAGTCGATTTACGTATTTAGCATGTAAGCCATATGTGAGGTAAAATACTGTTTGTATAACAGACAACTAACAGTTGCGTGACTTTCCTGTAAACTGATTAGCCCCAAACTTTTGAGCTTAAATGCCACCTCTTGTTCTAAAAAAATTGGCGCTTGTGCTAGTACAACTTCACTAAAAGCAGCAGCTAAGTTTGGATTTTGCTTCAAATGCCATAACAGTTCATGCAAGTGCTTGTAAAAAATCCCGATATCGCTCGCAGCATCTCGCCTCAAATTTTCTATTGATAGCTGATGTTGCGAGCTATGATACAGCAGTAACCGCACTAAATAAGGAAATCCCCCCGTTAGTTCCATTACTTGTTCAAATTCAAACTCAGTAAGTTGGATCTGGTGACGCTGCGTTAAATCCTCTACTTGCAATCTTGTGAAAGGCGGTAACTCAAATGAAGTACCAACGTTGAAAAGAGTTTTATTTGTATGTAAATTAATATAAGCATTGGTCGAGTACACAATTAACACTCGCAAGTTTCGCCATATCGAAATATCTCTACTTTCCTCATACCACGACCGCAATAGTGCTAAAAAATCACGGGCAAGGTTAGGGTACTCGAATAATTGATTAACTTCGTCTAATGCCAACAGGATAGGAGTTGATATTTGATTCAACAGATGTTCTTGAAAGTAAACAGTCGCATTCATCAAGGCGCCGATATCTTCATCCCAAAAGCTAGAAATCTTTAATTTTATTCCCAACTGGCGATTGACATTTGCACACAACCATTGTAAGAAATTTTGGGTAGAGCTAAAAATATTGGTTTCCGCGCGGTACAAACTTAACCGCACTATATTATAGTTGTGGAAGCTGGCGTGACTAATGATTCTTGTCATTAGAGAAGTCTTCCCCATTTGTCTTGAAGCTTTGATGCGAACAAATGCACCAGGTTGAATAATTTCTTGATAACAAATTTGCTCTATGCCTCGCTCAATATAAAAAGGAGAAGCCAAAGGAACTGTTCCTTCAGGAGACTCTAATGGATATTCTGCTCTTGATTGTGCGTGTTCAAGTGATTGTATTTGAGTCGTTTGTGAGTTATTTACACTAGATAATATTTCAAAACGCTGTTCTAATACAGCACGGCAATTGGTTCGGTTAACTTTCTCTCCAAGGGTTTCTGAAAGTAATTGCCATAACTTCGGAGCAACCAATTGCCTAATATAGTTTTCGGAGTAGTTATTTTCCAGCGCGATTTGAGTATAAGTTGTCTGAGTTTGATTTAAAGATTCGCGCAGGATGACTTTTTGAATAAAACTGAGCGACTTCCCAGTTTTCTCCAAAATTAACGCTTGAAATTTTTCAATGGTTTCTTCAACGCTTGGCATCTATTTATAAATTAGTGCAGAAGTTGAGCCTGTGCATAATAATTCTATTTCAAAGTGATTATATATGATTGGTAAAGCGCTAATATTATAAAATTCTTACTAGGCTCGTGCTACCATAATAAAGATGAAGAGTTATCTACCGTAGGTATGAATCATATATAGATTTTATAGCGCTAATATTTACAAAATTCTTCTAGGCTCGCCTTATCATAATAAAAATGAAGAGTTATCTACCGTAGGTATGAATCATATATAGATTTTATATGGTGCCTATATTAGAATTAATCTATTATTCTTATTCAAGTTACTAAAGAGCTGCATTGTGGGCTGGCAAATAAGTTATTACTTTTATAGAATAAAAATATTAAAATTATAACTTGACAAGAGCAACATACTATGAATTTTTAATACTTTAGCAACATGAACCAGCATTAAGTTACATAAATAAATTAATAAAGAAGCGAAATTTACATTTTTTTTTGGCAAGTTGTAGGTATAGATTCAGACAAGCTTATTTTTAAAATAAATATTATGAGATTTATATATATCTATTTAAATAAAAAGTGCTTCAATAATCAGTATTGTTACTTTTGTTGCACAATACTAAGTAAGTATGGTCTTAGTTAGTGTACTTGCTTAAGGTGTTTCGGTTAATCTGGGAGGGATAATTCAAATTTAAGTGTTTCCTTCATTACAACTGCTACTTTAATTTATTCACAATACTGCCTTAATAGCTAATGTCATAAGTGATACCTAGATTAATTTGGCTTTTCACATTTGTATATAAATAATTCTAAGTATAAATCATGTATTGAAGGTGTAAACCATATTATTATTATTACTATGAATGCAGGACAAGCTTTAGACGTTGTAGAAAAAATTTTGCTTAAACGACAGCTAACTGCCCTTGAACAATTAATACTAACTCAGTCATGGCATGGGTTAGGCTATGAAGCAATGGCACAAAACTCTGGCTACAATAGTAGTTACTTTAAGGAAGTAGGCTCTAATTTATGGCATTGTCTTTCACAAGAAGCAGGCATAAAAGTAACAAAAAAGAATCTTCAATTAATATTAAAGCAGTATAGTTTAGATGAAAGGATCTATGTTAATACGGTTGAAAATACGCAATTACCGCAGTTTATAGATACCAGAGTTATAGCAGATGATAACTTTCCCATTTCATCACGAGAAACTGAGATTAAATACCCTGGTAGTCCTTTAGCTTATAACTCTCCTTTTTACATCAATCGTCCCCCAGTTGAAAGGCTCGCTCTAGCGGAAATTCATCAGCCTGGATGTATACTGCGTATCAAAGCCCCCAAGAGAATGGGAAAAAGCTCGCTGCTTAACCAACTTGTTGGGTACGCAAAGGCCTCTCAATACAAAACCGTCTACATCGATTTTCAAGAAGCTGACAATACTATCTTTACTTCGCTTGATAAATTTTTACGTTGGTTTGCCTCTAATGTTACCAGGCAATTACATCTTATACCCAAGCTTGACGATTACTGGGATGATGATATTGGCAGCAAGGTGAGCTGTAAAATGTACTTTGAAGAACATCTGCTAGAGCAAATCAATAGTCCAGTTGTTTTAATATTTAACGAAGTCAATCAAATTTTTGAGCATTCTAATATTGTTAAGGACTTTTTTCCGATGCTGCGATTTTGGCACGAAATGGCACAGCAGGTTGAAACTTGGCAAAAACTTCGGTTAGTATTGGCTCACTCAACTGAAAATTACATTCAATTTAAAGTAAATCAATCTCCTTTCAATGTTGGAGAAACAATTGAGTTACCACATTTTACCACAGAACAAATACAAGAATTGGCACAGCGCTACGGCTTGGGCGATAAACCAATTCACTTTATTGCACCCTTACAAGCAATGTTAGGAGGGCACCCTTATCTTATTACTTTAGCACTTTATTACTTGCGCTCTAGAAAGATAACGTTAGAGGAATTGCTCAAAACTGCTGCTACTCCAACTGGAATTTATAGTCAGCATCTGCGAGAACTCTTAAGTCTACTGATAGCTGAACCGCAATTGTTGTCAGCTATGCAGCAAATTGTAATGGCGCCTGGAAAAATAGACCTAGACGCGATTGTGGCTTATAAATTAGAAAGTATGGGACTAGTGCAGTTAGATGGAAATCAAGCTTGTACTAGTTGTCAACTGTATCAACTTTATTTTTGTCAACAATTGGAAAAGAAAGTTTGTGTACCTTTATAAAAATATAAAACTACTGATACTATTGTAAGCGTGGTGTTTGGACGGTGTAATGCCTGGTTTGGAGAGTACCGGAACCCCCTGGTTGTTATTAAATGTTACTTTTTGTTGTGCTTTCTCTTTATGGGCAAACTGTGCTAATGCCCAAATTAGCCCAGATGGCACTCTACCTAATAATTCCAGTGTCACACTTAATGGTAGTACCTTCAATATTACTGGAGGAACGCAAGCTGGTAGCAACTTATTTCACAGCTTTGGGGAGTTTTCTGTTCCCACATCCATTAGGGTTTTCTTTGATAACACACCCAATATTCAAAATATTTTTAGCCGCGTTACGGGGGGTAAAGTCTCTAGTATTGATGGTTTAATTCAAGCTAACGGCAATGCTAACTTATTTTTGCTCAATCCCAACGGAATTGTGTTTGGACAAAATGCGAGATTAAATATTGGCGGTTCTTTTATTGGCAGTACCGCCAGTGGTTTAAAATTTGCTGATGGCGCCCAGTTTTTAATCGCAGGAAATCAAACACCCTTACTTACCATCAGCGTACCAATCGGATTACAATTTAACACTGCGAATCCGGGAGCAATTACTGTCAATGGTTCAAATCTTGCAGTTCCAACTCGCCAAACTATTGCACTTGTAGGTGGAGATGTCAATATTTCTGGCGCCAGAATATCCGCAGGCGGCAGTCCCTTTTTGCTTGTTCAAGGTACCCCAGTGGCAACTACACCAGGAGGACGTATCGAACTTGGTAGCGTTACCCAAGGAGAGGTGAGCCTTACCCCTAGCCGATTAGGTTTTAATTTAAGTTACGTCAATGTACCAAATAAAGGAAATATTCAAATTAGAGGCGCGACAAATGTGGATGTGAGTGGCATAGGGGGAGGCGAAATCCAAATTAATGCTCGGAATCTGCTTATGAGTGAGCAAGCGGGCGTTGGCTCAATTACTCAAGGTTCTCAACCAGGGGGAGACATCAACATAAATGCGACTGAATCAGTAGAACTTGTAGGCACTGGCGACTTTACTCAAACCTTGCAGTCTTTGACGACTTCAGACAATTTATTAGATACGCGCTTTACGCGTCTGTATAACGGGACTTTTGGTGCCGGTAATGCTGGAAATTTGACAATTAACACAGGCAGATTGATTGCTCGTAATAACACTGGGGTAATTTTAGGCAACCGAGGACTAGGTAATTCGGGAAATCTGACAATAAATGCCTCTGGTGGAGTAGAATTAACATCCTCGGTTTTAACAACTGGTGTTGGTGCAGGAGGAAAAGGAAATGGTGGCAACTTGACGATTAATACCTCTAGATTTTTATTACAAGATAATGGTCAGGCTAACACTACAACGCTATCAACAGGAAAAGGCGGGGATTTAATTGTCAATGCTGACTCTGTGGAGTTAATTCGCTCTGTACCTATTATCATCAATCCATTTTTGGCAGCTTCTACAAATTTATCTACATCTAGCGTTGGTGATGGAGACGCAGGCAATTTAACGCTGAATACGCGAACTTTAGTTATGCGAGACCGGGCAGGAATATTCGCGGGGACGACGAATGGCAATGGTCAAGGCGGAAATATTACACTTAACGCCTCTGAATCTGTGGAATTAACTGGAGGTCAAACTGCTTTTTTCCCTGGAATAAGTTATATTGGTACTAACACAAACATATCAACAATTAGCACAACAGTGGCTCAAGCTGGAGAGTTGCGCGTCACAACTCCTCGTTTGTTAGTGCAACAGGGCGCCCAAATGACTGTAAGTACTTTTGGTGCAGGTCAGGGCGGGACTGTGAAAATTGATGCAAAAAGCGTAGAAGTTACGGGCGCCTCACCCGATGGTGGTATAAGCCAAAGTACCATATCTGCCAGCAATCGGGGAATTTTTGGCAGGGGAACTGGAGGTGATATTAGCATCAGTGCTGATAAATTAATTGTCCGAGATAGAGGCAGGGTAAATGCGGAAAGTCTAATAAATGGCAATGCGGGCAACATTGAAATTACCGCTCCTCAAATTTTGCTAGATCGAGACGGCACATTAACAGCCGCAACAGTAGGCGAACGTGGTAATATAACCCTCAACTCGAATAGTATTATCATGCGACGTGGCAGCAGCATCACCACGAATGCGACAGCTAACAACGTCATCGGCGGCAATATCACTATTAATACTGACGTATTAGCTGGTTTTGAGAATAGCAGTATTAGCGCTAATTCTGCTGACGGGCGTGGGGGTAATATCAATATCAGTACCCAAGGTCTTTTTGGTCTCCAAGTTCGACCACAACAACAAACAAACTTAACCAGCAACATCACTGCTACAGGGAAAACTTCTGAATTACAAGGAAATGTGCAAATAAATAAAGGTCTTGACCCAACTAGAGGGTTAACTCAATTGCCCTTTACCCTTACCGATTACTCAAACCAAATTAGAGCAGGCTGTCCAGCTCAAACAGATGCTCGCTTTATAATAACAGGATGGGGAGGGTTACCAGAAAACCCAAAAGCAACACGGCTCGGTCAAGTAGTTTTGAACGATTTTCGAGCTACTGCTAATGACAGTGTAACGAGTAAGAGGGAAAATAACGAATTCGGGATTAAGAATGAGCAATTACCAATTGTTGAAGCTCAATCTTGGATTCTTAACAAGCAGGGCAATGTTGAACTGGTTGCGAATATACATAGTAGCCGCAGTTCCTGGAATAATCAGATTGATTGTACTGGGTTGAAATCTTAATCTTTCTTTATAAAATTCTTCCTTTAACCCCCACAGAATTATGCATTTAAACAAATTACCATGCTTGTGTAGGGCAAACGCATCTTATGTGTGGAATGCTTACTAGACAAAGATTTAGTCGATTATTTAGTTTTGTTGCTAAAATTTGAAACCCTTACTAAACAAGATGCCTAAAATTTAGATACGTTTGTTCAGAGTAAGATTGTAAGCGTAGTGTTTGGAGGGTGTAATGTCTGGTTTGGAGAGTACCGGAACCCGCTGGTTCTTAAATGTTACTTTTTATTGTGCATTCTTTTTGTGGGCAAACTGCGCTTATGCCCAAATTAGCCCAGATGGCACTCTACCAAACAATTCGAGTGTTACACTAAACGACAATACCTTCAATATTACCGGAGGAACGCAAGCTGGTAGCAACCTATTCCATAGCTTTAGGGAATTTTCTGTCCCCACATCCAGCAAGGTTTTCTTTGATAACACACCCAATGTTCAAAATATTTTTAGCCGCGTTACGGGGGGTAAAGTCTCTAATATTGATGGTTTAATCCAAGCTAACGGCAATGCTAACTTATTTTTGCTCAATCCCAACGGAATTGTGTTTGGACGCAATGCTCAATTAAATATTGGCGGTTCTTTTATTGGCAGTACCGCTAGTGGTTTAAAATTTGCTGACGGCACTCAGTTTTTAGCCGCAGGAAATCAAACATCTCTACTTACCATTAGTGTACCAATAGGATTACAATTTAACACTCCAAATCCGGGAGCAATTACTGTCAATGGCTCAAACCTTGCAGTTCCAACCCAACGAACTTTTGCACTTGTGGGTGGAGATGTCAATATATCTAGCGGCAGGATATCCGCAAGCAGTGGTCCCTTTGTGATTGTTGAAGGCATCCCTGTATCAACCACACCAGGAGGACGTATCGAACTTGGTAGCGTTATGCAAGGTGAGGTAAATATTACCCCTGGCCGACTAGGTTTTAATTTAGATTATGTCAACGTACCAAACTTTGGCAATATTCAAGTTAGAGGCGGGGCGGATGTCAATGTCAGTGGAACAGGGGGAGGCGAAATCCAAATTAACGCTCGGAATCTGCTTTTGAGTGAGCAAGCGCGAGTTGGGTCAATTACCCAAGGTTCTGTTAAAGGGGGAAACTTTAACGTAAATGCCACTGAATCAGTAGAACTTATAGGTACTGGCGACGTTACTCAAACCTTGCAGGTGTTAGTGACCCCACAAATCAATACACCAAACGTGCGTACCACGACTTTGTATACTGGGGTTTCTATTGGTGGTAATGGTAATGGGGGAAATTTGACGATTAACACAGGCAAATTTATTGCTCGCAATAACGCTCTAGTGATTACAAGTACCCAAGGACTAGGTAATTCAGGAAATATAACAATAAATGCCTCCGGTGTAGTAGAACTAAAATCCTCAATTTTAACAACTGGTGTTGGTGTAAGAGCAACAGGAGGAAATGGCGGCAACTTGACGATTAATACCTCCAAGTTGTTATTACAAGATAATGCTCAGGCTAACACTACAACGCTATCGACAGGAAAAAGCGGAAATATTATACTCAACGCCTCTGAATCTGTGGAATTTACTGGAGGTAAGACTGTTTTTCTGGGAGGTACAGGTAATGCTCGAATTAGCACAGGCATAATAACAAGTAGCATAGGAGCGGGTCAAGCTGGAGATTTGGAAGTAACAACACCTCGTTTGTTACTGCAAAACGGCGGTCAAATAACAGCAAGTACTTTTGGTGCAGGTCAGGGCGGGACTGTAAAAATCAATGCAGGAAGTGTGGAAGTCACCCAAAGTAACATATCTGCGGTCAGTAGTGGAACTTTCGGCAAGGGAAGAGGAGGAAATATCAGCATCAATGCCGATAAATTAATTGTCCGAGATTCCAGCAGTGTAAATGCGGAAAGTCGAGTTTCGGGCGATGCAGGCAATATTGATATTACCGCCAGAGAAATTTTGCTTGATTCACAAGGCAAATTAACAGCCGCAACAGTAGGCGGACGTGGTAATATAACCCTCAACTCGAATGTTATTATAATGCAGCGTAATAGCAGCATTACCACCAATGCAACAGGTAACAACACCATTGGTGGCAATATCACTATCGATACTGGTGTATTAGCTGCTTTTGAAAATAGCGACATCAGCGCTAATTCAATTGACGGACGTGGGGGTAACATTAATATTAGTACCCAAGGTCTTTTTGGTGCCCAGTTTCGACGACAACAAACTGACCAAAGCGATATTACCGCTACGGGGAAAACTTCTGAACTACAAGGAAATGTGCAAATAAATAAAGGTATTGACCCAACTAGAGGATTAACTCAATTGTCCTTTACCCTTACCGATGCCTCAAACCAAATTACAGCAGGTTGTCCAGCCCAAGGAGATGCTCGCTTTGTAGTTACAGGAAGGGGAGGACTACCAGAAAACCCTAAAACAACGCGGCTTGGTCAAGTGGTTTTGCAGGATTTTCGAGCGACTGCAAATAATAGTGGCGCCAGTAAAAGAGAAAATAACGAGTTAGAGACATCTAATGAGCAATTACCAATTGTTGAAGCTCAGTCTTGGGTTCTTAACAAGCAGAGTAATATTGAACTGGTGGCGAATATTGGGCATAATAGCCGTAGTTTATGGAATGATGAGATTGATTGTCAAGGATTAAGTCGGAACTAAGAATGAGAAATTGACTCATATTATGTCCGGTAGCATAACCATAATAAAAATCTGCCGAATAAAGTACATAGGCATCTAAAAGCGCGTTCTTAGTAGGTCATCTCATGAACAATAAAGTATTGGTTAAAGAAGTAGTAAACGTGTAAATTAGGTCGAAAAAACTAGGTAAAAATGTTGCTTGCAAAATATCAAGAGAGCAAGCAACATTTTATACTTGGTATCTTTACCGTACCAAAACTTTTAATATCGACTATTAGTCACGCATAATTTCTAATATAATGCCAAGTAATCTTTCTATTGGTTCAAGTAAAATTTTTACCTTATCTATATTATAAAGTTTGATTGTCTAATCGCATAAACCTCCATAAGCTGACAGTAGTAACACAACCATAAATACTTGTTATAGCTTTATTATTTGTAGTATTATATATTTATGCTGCAACCATTTCGGCACCGCATTATTCTAGGCATTAAACGGTTCAACAACACCTATCATTTTATCAAAATTATTCTTATAACAATGACCTGAAATTAAATAAGTATCAAAATCTTTTAGATACTTCTACCTGGGCATGACACATAATCTTTAATTATAAACACGGTTATAGTTGTCGTACTCAATTTTACCATAATCTAGTTTAATAATGCGGTCAGCAACAGCAAAAAAGTGGTCGTCGTGACTAATTACAATCACTGTTTTACCTCGTTGCTTAAGATTCATGATAATTTGTTTATAGAAAATTTCTCTAAATATAGGGTCTTGGTCTGATGCCCATTCGTCGAATAAATAAATAGGACGGTTTTCTAAATATGCTGCAAGTAACGCTAAACGTTTACGCTGTCCTTGTGAAAGTGATGTAGTTGATAGTTTATTGTCTTTAATTTCAACTTTACTGTCTAGCTGCAATTCTCTTAAATATTCGCTTGCTTGTGTTTTCGCTAATTTACTGTCTAAGCCTGTAATACGTTCAAATAGATAGTAGTCAGAAAATACTACTGAAAAGTGTTGACGGTACCATTCGCGGTTATCGTCTGTAATTAATTTGTTATTTAGACGTATTTTACCAGATTCGGGAGTATATAATCCTGTAATGAGTTTGGCTAACGATGATTTACCGCTACCGTTACCACCAACTATAAATACAACTTCGCCTTGATTAAATGTTAAGTTTATTGGACCAAGTGTAAATTTACTGTCTTCTTTCTCGCTTCTATATGTATGGGTAACTTCTTCTAGTTCTAATTTATTCCAATTGTGGGTAATAGGGTGCAGTATAAATTGGTTGTTTTCGGTCTGCGCTGCTAGTGATAACCCCATTGTGTGTATTTTTTCTAATGCTACACTTGCTCTTGCTAACTGTTGAAGTTTATCTAATATACTTTGCATCGGCAGCATCATATATGTCAAAGTCAACACATACGCGGAAAGTACAGATGGAGCAATGCTAATAAACTGGGGTACGGTAAATAAGAGTAGTCCTATTAAAATAAAAAATAGTAAGTTTCCCCATCCCGTTGAAACTGAGTAAGTAAATAGTGCTGCGGAATTTTGATTGCGTGATTTAGCTGCACTTACTTGCAAATCTTCATTGAAAAAATCTTGGCGCCGTGTTGCATTCAACTTCAGTTCTTTAACACCGTCGGTTATAGCACGAAAATGCTGGAATAAATTATCTTGTTCGCTACGCGCTAGCTTCAAAAAATAATCCGCACGACTTATTAATATCTGAACGCTTCCAACTCCCATCATTAAAAAACCGATGGTAAAAGCAAACACTGTGCCCGATAACCATAACATGTAAGCCAAACACCCAACAATGACGGCTATATCCACACAAATAAACGGTATCGCGTAGACTGTACTTGATAAAGTTGATACATCCTCTGTTAATGTCGCCAATAACTTTGAGGCGCCTAGTTCTTCGAGATGACGCAGTGGCGAATACAAAATTCCATCACTCAACCCTAACCGAAGCTTATATACAGCATTTTGCGATAGCTTAATTAATAGAACTTGTGAGACTATACTGCTAACAAGAACCACTAACGCCAAAATTGGGAACTGCGTCGCCAAATCTTGAGTATAATTACCACTAATCGCACTGTTGATTAGCGCAATTAGTCGGGCAGAAGTTCCACCGCTAATTAAGCCCGTCAGAATTGCAATTGCAACCTGTATTCGTGACGCGCGCAATAATAACCAAATCAAATTCATTTACAAATACCTTTATTTAAGTGGGTCTCCGTTTGGTTTATACCCAACCAACAAAGCTAATTCCAACCATTTCCAGTAACAATCAACATCGGTATACCCAATTTCTCGCAGCGAATTTAACTGTGTTTCCACATCGAAAAGTTTATTTGATGGGTCTTCAGGCTTATCTTCAATACCAATTGCTTTCCGAAAATATGCGTGAATTGCTAGTGTTGGCGATGATACATGTTCCAGGTTACAGAAAACTCCACCATCATTGAGTAAGTCAAAAATTTCAGCAAAACGTTTTTTTGCAGCTTCTAGCATTGTCCCTGAAAAATCAACGGCAACACTTTCCACCTCTGGTCTATCTATTTTTAGTAGAGACAGTAACCTCCCATCACCGGTTCCCAAGTCAAGAATATTTCTTACTGTTTTCGGTACCAGTTCTAAAAGCACTTTCTCTCTCTCAGTGCGATGGGGGATTGTATCTGCTATAGCCAAGTAGCCTAAAGCATGGTTTTCAGATGACCAAAGGTTAGTATGAGCCATTAGGAAGTACTATTTCCATCGCAAACTTTTTTACCTTAACAAATAAAATTACTAGATTAGCTAATCACGAAAAATTTCTTATTATGAACATAATTTTAGTAATCTGAGTTACATTGCTATTTACTATACATTTATTTATTCAGTCTCAACCCTTTGCTATCCGGTCATTTTTTCACAAATTACGGTGCCTGTCACAATTATTTTATTTATGCTCAGTAGTATCAAAATTATCACTCGTTCCCCAAATACCCTGAGTTATCAAAATTCAATCACAGTACAAAAAATGACTGAGTAAGTACGTCTTATATGTCTAATATTGCCAGCATATTTTACAGATTTACTGGCAATATTTAATACCTCAATAATGGTGATAAATCATACACCAAAAATAACAGTTTAAATTTTAGGAACAGGTACAGCTTCGTTAAATACTACACCGAAGCATATTGATACTATTTGTTCCACTTTCTCATCAAAACTAATGTCTCCAAATGCGGCGCCATCTAGTAACGTTTGAGCTAATATCACAAAAATCATACTCAATAACGCATCTGTTGCAATTGGTCGAACTGGATATTGTGCGCGTAGTTGCTGCACTATATCTAATAACATCAGTTCAGTTTTAGATAATTCTTTACCCTCTACCTCACTCACCAGTTTCTTTTGCTCTTGCATCATATGAAAAATACACTCCGTCGGATGTAATGATGCCCATTTGATTAAACCACGAACCACCACTGTAAAACGCATTAATGGTTCTGCGATATCATTACCATCAATAATTACAGCCTCTATTTGCCCCAATATTCCACTTGTCAACGCTTGCGCTAGTTCCTCTTTACTCTTAAAATGTGTGTATAAACTTGCCTTCGATTTGAACCCCGCCCCCATTCTAATCTCATCTATTGAGGCACCTTCGTAACCCTTCACTGTAAATAATTTCAGCGCAACCGCTAAAATCTTACTTCGACTGTCTTGCCCCTCTGCCTTTGGCAATGTTAGTAATGCACTCTCATTCATTGTTTTATGATTTTATTAATATATACATTAAGTCCGAACGTTCGGATGTTGTTATAAGTTAAAATATAACTTTGTGTTTTGTCAAGGAATTAGTAAGAATTAATAATTATGTTTTTTTGGGAAGATGATTCGATAGAGTATGAATTATTCAAACAATACGAACGTCCACTGATAGCGTTGGGGGTAGATTTTAGTAATCAAGAAGTTTGCGATGCGCTCTCCGGTTGTACGTATGGATTAGAAGATGCGTTTAGAAGTGCTATTGAGTATATATTATGGTTGAAGGAACATGATAAAGAAGTGTTTCCCAACGCTGTATTAATTAGTGCGTTGCAGCGACAGTGGAAACCTTCGCATTGGCATCCTGAATATTTTGATAAACCAGATGTACAGTCTATTGGGCAAAAATGGTGGAACGGTGCCGCTAAAATGTGGGGGTATGATGTTCGTAACCAGCTTGTTGCTGATGTTTGTTACGAAAACGGCAAGGAGTTTATTTTGTTTCTCAATGGTAAGTCATTACTAGTGGAAACTGCTTGGCGTTGGGGATGGGAACGTGTACGCGAATATGCTGAGATATAGTCCCCCATTGTCATGAGTCGCGAACGTTAACGTTCGCGACTCATGACAGGTACGCGAGTATGCTGAAATATAAAATATATATTATCTGGGTGTGGCTTGCATTTGTGTTTTGGGGGGGACTACTATTGTTAAACCTCGACGCACTGGTTTGATGTGACTGTTGTCAGGGCGCCGTTTTAAAGATGAAATTTTATATTGGGTGAAAATGGTGCCGAGAATAATTTTCATTTCGTACATTGCAAATGCCATGCCAATACATTGACGGTTTCCACCACCAAAAGGCAGATATTCGTAAGGTGAAAATTGCCGTTCTAAAAAACGTTCTGGAATAAATTGCTTGGGGTTGGGGTATACTTCCTCGCGATGGTGTGCAAGATAAATATTAGGAATGATTAAGGTATTGGGTGGTAATTCATATCCCGTAATATTTAAAGAAGATTTAACAATTCGACTAAAGCAAGTTGTGCCAACTGGACATATTCTCAACGTTTCTTGACAAACTGCTGTTAAATAAGGAAGTTTTGCAAGTTCTGATGCTTCAAGTTTGTTTTGACACAGTTCGTTTTGTAGTTTTTGTTGCACTTCTGGTAATGTATCAACCCAAGATAATGCCCATACTAAAGATGATGTGACTGTTTCGTGTCCGATTACAAGTAATGTTACCAATTCATCACGTAATTCTTCATCTGTCATTGGTTGACCGTCATCATAACGCGCGGTCATCATTAAGCTTAAAATGTCTTTACGGTTAGGGTCAAAGTTTTTGCGAGTTTCTTCGATGTGGTTATAAATTAATTCATCCACCTGTTTGATTAAATGAATAATTCTACCCCAAGGACTCCATATACCTAAATCTTTTTTCCAAAATTTAAATAGTAAGGCGCCAGAAACTACCGGATAACCGACTAATTCTAAAAGCGATATCAAGCTTCGACGCAGCTTTTCGGTAGACGTTCCTTCATCCAAGCCAAACACAACTCGTAAAATTATACGTATAGTAATTTCCTGCATGGCATTATGAACGTTGAAGGGTTTTGTATCTTGCCAGGAGTTAATTACTTGTTGAGTAATGCTTTGAATAGTAGCGCCATATGCACGCATTCTATCACCATGAAAAGGAGGCACCAGTAACTTGCGTTGGTTTCGATGGGGTGTACCATCTAATATGACAACCGAGTTAGAACCAAAAAGATACTTTAAAATTTGATTTTCGCTTCCAGCATCTAACTTACTTGCATCAGCAGTAAAGATTTCTTCTAATGCCTTTGGGTGACTAAAGTAAACAGTATGATTACCACTTTTGTTTTTAATAGTAAAATTATCTCCGTATATTTTCGCAAAATCCTCTAGATATTTCAAAGGCTGAAATACCAGTTTCATCTGACGTAACAAAGTTGGCATACTCGGTCCATCAGGCAAATTTGTATCAAACATACACCAATTGATGAAGCGTTAATATAGTGCATTCATTATTGGTCGTAATGTTAGAAACGATTAACTAGAAAATCTGTACATTTTGAAACCAAACCTCAATAACCTCTACTCCTCTGTGCCTCTGTGGTAAAATATAACGTTGTAATCAATGGCGGACCGTGATCGAACGTTATACCTTGCCCGAAATGGGCGCCCTTTGGACTGATGCCTACAAGTTTCAAACTTGGCTACAGGTAGAAATTGCCGTTTGTGAAGCACAAGCTCAGTTGGGTTATATCCCGCGTGAGGCAGTTGCCGAAATTAAAGCAAAAGCTAATTTTGACCCCGAACGCATCCTCGAAATTGAAGCAGAAGTCCGCCACGATGTGATTGCTTTTTTAACCAATGTTAACGAATATGTTGGTGATGCTGGACGCTACATCCACCTCGGCATGACAAGTTCCGATGTACTGGACACAGCATTAGCAGTACAAATGGTGGCGAGTTTAGATTTAATATTACGGCGCCTAGAGGATTTAATCGAAGCAATTCGTAAACGCGCAGGCGAACACCGTTATACAGTAATGATAGGACGTTCGCATGGAATCCACGCTGAACCAATGACATTTGGTTTTAAATTAGCGGGATGGTTAGCAGAAGCATTACGTAACCAAGAGCGTTTACAAAGCGTCCGCAAAAATATCGCCGTTGGTAAAATATCTGGCGCCGTTGGTACGTATGCGAATATAGAACCGCGCGTAGAAGCATTAGCATGTGAGTCATTGGGACTTCGACCAGATGCAGCATCAACACAAGTGGTATCGCGAGATATACACGCAGAATACGTACAGCAACTAGCATTACTCGCAGCATCTATTGAAAGATTTGCAGTAGAAATTCGTAACCTGCAAAAAACCGATGTCCTGGAAGTTGAAGAATATTTTTCTAAAGGACAAAAAGGTTCTTCAGCAATGCCACATAAACGTAACCCTATTCGCTCAGAACGTTTAACAGGAATGGCACGAATGGTTCGTAGTTACGCAGTAGCAGCAGTAGAAAACGTTGCACTTTGGCACGAACGCGACATATCTCACAGTTCAGTAGAACGAGTTATGTTACCAGATGCGTGTATAATAACGCATTTTATGCTTGTAGAAATGACCGAGCTAGTAAAGAACTTACTCGTATATCCCGAAAACATGGCTAGAAACATGAATTGTTACGGGGGTGTTGTATTTAGTCAAAGAGTCATGCTTACATTAGTAGAAAAAGGAGTGCGACGCGAAGAAGCATATAAAATAGTGCAAGAAAATGCTCATACCGCATGGAATAAACTTGACGGTAACTTCCGTGATTTAATTACTCAAGACGCACGAGTAAAAGAAAAACTATCACCACAAGAAATTGAAGCTTGTTTTAACCCACAGCACCACCTTCAACATCTAGATGAGGTATATCAAAGACTAGGAATTTAACATAAACTGTCATTCTGAGCGCAGCGTAATGCGAAGCATTTGCCGAAGGCTAGAATCTCTTTAACTTTCAAGCTTTTTAGATGCTTCACTACGTTCAGCATGACATTATTGTAAATTGAAATAAAAACTTGTATGTCAGACTTAACAAATGCATTAGATAAAATACTAAGTTGGCTACAAAAAAATTATCCATCTCACGTTGCACTTTTACAACCAGGTTTAACTGAAGCAGAAATCAACGAACTTATAGAAGATTTACCTTTACAATTACCTCAAGATATTCGAGAGTTATACCAGTGGAAAAACGGTAGTATAATAATTGGTGACTATGAAGATTTTTGTTGGGCATTTGAATGCTGGAGCTTTTACCCGCTAGAGTTAATAATCGATGGATATTGTCATAACTTAGATTTGGTACCTGTTTTTGAGAATGAAATTCATAATCGATTAAATATTTTCGGCTCTTGCGTACTTAGCGTGCTAAATTTCTGAAAAAATCAGCTTAAAACCCTTGTCGGGCTTCTATTACAGCCATAATTTTAAGAAATTATAATAATCGGCTACGTCATTTCCACAGTAAATATAAAAGCTAGCCAAATGTATTAGCATAAACAGAAAGCATCAAAAAGAAGCTATGGAAATTACTGGTTTTCACGCACATGTTTACTTTGACCCCGAAACTCATGATGCAGCAGCACGTGTACGTGAAGGGTTAGGCGCCAATTTTGAGGTAGTATTAGGACGTTGGCACGAGAAACCGATTGGCCCACATCCAAAGTCAATGTATCAAGTTGCCTTTGCATGTGAACACTTTGCTCAAGTTGTTCCTTGGTTAATGTTAAACCGAGAAGATTTAGATATACTCGTTCATCCAAGCACAGGTGATGATGTCGCAGACCACACGAAACACGCTTTGTGGTTGGGTAATAAGTTAGAGTTAAATGTCGAGTTTCTTCGACGAATTAGTTCATAACCCATTTTGTTTAAACCATTTTTGAAGCTGTCTCCAACCATTTTTTGCCTCCTTCTCACGATATGATGAACGATAATCAGCAAAAAAGGCGTGTGGTGCATTAGGGTAGACAATTATTTTAGATTTATTATTCAACTGTGCGCGCATTTGCTCGACTGTGTTTAAAGGAATACCCGTATCTTTACCCCCATATAATCCTAAAACTGGAACGGTTAGTTTAGATGCGATATCAAGGGGATGTTGTGGGGTAATTTCTGTTTTATCTCCTACCAGGCGCCCATACCATGCAACTCCAGCTTTAACTTTAGGATTATGTGCAGCATATAACCATGTTATTCTACCACCCCAACAAAAACCCGTAATTCCTAATCTTGAAACATTCCCTTTAGAAGACTTTACAGCCCAATTTACAGTAGCATCAAGGTCAGATAGTACTTGAGCATCTGGAACTTTAGCAACTATTGGGCGAATTTCTTCGATATTACTCAACTTCGATACATCACCCTGACGTATAAATAGTTCTGGAGCTATGGCAAGATATCCTAATTTTGCAAAGCGACGAGTTACATCTTGAATATGCTCATGAACACCAAAGATTTCTTGAATTACTAAAATTATAGGAAAATTTGTACCTTTACTGGGTTGAGCGCGGTAAGCTGGTATTTCTCCATCTGCAACTGGAATTTTCACGGCGCCTGCTATTAGTCCTTTTGTATTGGTAGTAATAACTTTGGCTGAAATAGGTTGCACTGCGAGCGCAAAACCTGTAGCGAGGGTAGCAGTTACAATAAATTCCCTGCGGGACACTCCGTGAACGCGTCGCGTGATTTCTGGCATGATGTTTAGTATATAAGTAGTTTAATAATATACCAATGAACAGTCGATGTGGGTTAACACTAGGTAAATATGCTCCTCTTCATAAGGGACATCAGTTTGTCATTGAGACTGCCATTTTAGAAATGAATGAGGTAGTTGTAATGATTTATGATTCTCCTGAAGTTACTAATATTCCTCTTGCTGTTCGTGCTAATTGGTTACGTTCTATTTATCCTAGTGTTGAGGTTATTGAAGCTTGGGATGGGCCAAGTGAAATTGGACTTACTCCTGAAATTAAGAAAATGCACGAAGATTATATTATCGAGCAGTTAGCAGGGCGGAAGATTACACATTTTTATAGTAGCGAATTTTACGGTGAACATGTTAGTGAAGCGCTTGGCGCCATAAATAGACTTATCGATTGTGAGCGTAATACTGTGCCTATTTCGGCTACTCAAATCAGAGAAGATGCTTATGCATGTCGTTCTTATTTACATCCATTAGTATATCGTGATTTGATTACTAATGTAGTTTTTCTTGGCGCCCCTTCAACTGGCAAAACAACGATTGCATCACAGTTAGCTCAAGAGTATAATACTTTGTGGATGCCGGAGCATGGACGCGAGTATTGGGAAGAGCATCAAGTTAATAGAAGACTTTCGTTGATGCAATTGGTAGAGATTGCACAAGGTCATTTAGAACGAGAAGAAGCTTTATTACGTCGAGCGAATCAATTTTTATTTACAGATACAAACATACTAACTACTTATCATTTTTCGTTATATTACCATAATACAGCGGCGCCGGAGTTGGTGCAACTTGCTATTGAATCGGCATCACGTTATGATTTGGTGTTTGTTTGTTCGGATGATATTCCGTATGATGATACTTATGACCGTTCAGGAGAGGCAAACCGCAAAATATTTCAAAGACAAATTGAGAGTGAGTTGATTATTAGGAAGATTCCATTTTTTCGTTTATGTGGGAATCTTGATGAGCGCGTTCAGTATGTTAAAAATGTATTGGGTCAATATAGAAAATACAGTAATATAGTTGATTATCTATAAATGTTAGATTAAATGCTAGATTTTTTGAGTATTAATAATATTGCCTTTGAGGTGATTGGGTATCCAATGAGCTATATTGAGTTTATTGGAACAATTTTATATTTGTGGGCAACTTGGCTTGTTGCTAAACAAAAGATGCTGAATTGGCCTGTTGGGATTGTCAGTTCGGTTTTATATATGGTGCTTTTCTTTCAAATCCGGTTGTATTCGGATATGTTGGAGCAATTGTATTTTATTATTGTTAGTGTGTATGGGTGGTGGCGTTGGAGTACGCCTTTGAAGGATACTGGTAAAGTTTTGAGGATTAAATATAGTGAGTGGCGCCGAATTCTTTTAGTTGCTGCAATAACTGTGGGAGTTGCATTTGCATTGGGTGCTTTGATAAGTCGAGTGCATTTGTTGGTTCCGGCTTTGTTTCCTGAGAAAGCTTCGTTTCCTTTTTTGGATGCGCTTACTACTATTATGAGTTTTTCTGCTATGTGGTTAATGGCGCTTAAGAGGTTGGAAAGCTGGTTTTATTGGATAATTGTGGATGGTGTTGGGGTTTGGCTTTATTATGTTAAGGGGGTTAAGTTTGTTGCATTATTATATGTGATTTTATTGTTTTTGGCTGTGTATGGTTTTATGTGTTGGTTAAGGGAGGGAGAGTATGAAGGGAAGCGCTGAAGTGCTTATTACGAGGGTGTTTAGGAGTTATCCTAGTTTCATGGGGACTACTGGCGCCCCTGGTGTTGCTCCTAGTACTAGTTGTAAGCCTTCGGGTAATGCGTCTGGGTAGATGACTATGAAACCAAAGCGAGTGTAAAAGGGTATTAATTCTTTGAAACAAGATAAATAAATGGGTTCTCTTGCTTCTAAAATTAAATGCTCAATCATACATGATGCTAGTTTTTGGCGCCGATATTCTTTTTTCACACAAAGATTAAATATTAAGGAATATTTTTTAAAGACACGTAATTCAGCACAACCAACTACGGCGCCATTATAATCGATAACCCAAAAATCTGAATAATCTTTTAATCTAACTTCATATAACAAATATATAAAGATAAGAAGTGCAAATACAATCGCGTTGAACCATAAAAATACACAACACAATAAAATCAGTGCCAACGAGTAAAAATTGATGGGCAAAATATTATTAGCCTCATTCCACGTTAGCAATAATTGTTTAATCTTCCATTTGTCCCTCGAACGTGCGCGTCGAATAAAAAAAGCAGGAGGCAGATAATAACGATTTTGCATCTTCACGCAAAAATAATAACAGTTATACAAATATAGCCTGCCAAAGCTTGCTTTGTTTATATGGCGCCACATTGTCATAAATAGCACCCAAAAGGGTACCGACAATACCTTGTTGATTGCAAGATACTACGAATAAGTAAAAATCAAACATCAATGATAAGGTATAAATTATGGCAAGAGGACACGGTTTCAGCGCTCGCAATGGAGAAAATCAACCTCTAGGAGAGTTCACTCAAACAGGTAAATTTGGCAGATTGTTCCCTCGACTTCCTGCTTTTACTCCCAGCGTGGAAAAGCTAACTGAATTGGGTAATGCAATGATTGACCCAAATCCAGAATTACCAGAAGGCGATAATAATCAAGTTCCAGCAGGATATACTTACCTTGGTCAATTTATAGACCATGACATTACTTTAGATACAAGCAGTTTACAAGAAGTTTTAGTTGACCCATTGGCTGTAAGAAACTTTCGCACTCCAATGCTAGACCTTGATAGTATATATGGTTCAGGACCTTTAGCACAGCCTTATCTTTATCGTCTAGATGACCCTAGCTTATTTTTAATTGGCGAAACTTCACAAGGAGGAGGAGACCCTAACATTCCACCTGGGTTCCCTAATGATTTACCGCGCGTAAAAAGCGGTTTAGCAATTCTTGGTGATTCACGTAACGATGAGAACTTAATTGTGGCACAGCTTCATTTAGCTTTTTTGAAGTTTCATAATAAAGTTGTTGCAGGTTTGAGAGATGGTAGTATCAAAGCACTTCATTCTATAGATAAACCAATTTTTGAGCAAGCAAGAGAGTTAGTTATTTGGCATTACCAGTGGATAGTACTCTTTGACTTCCTCGCGCATGTCATTGACAAAGACCAATTAGAGTCTGTGTTAAAAAACGGTAGAAGATTCTTTAAATTTAAAGAGCAACCTTTTATTCCTGTAGAATTTTCTGTGGCTGCTTTCCGTCTCGGACACAGTATGATACGCGCGGTATATGATTACAACAGAGTTTTTACTTCCCTTCCTGGTGGAGTGACACCCGCAACACTGGGTTTATTATTTACTTTTACTGCTAAATCCAACCGAAACGGCGGCATAAATGTTCCTGTTCCTAGTGACTGGATTATTGACTGGAGAAGATTCTTTGATATCGATGCAAATGTAGCAATTAATCCTAGTCGCAAATTAGACACATCTTTAGTTGACCCTCTCAAAGATATACCAAACATTCCGGCACCTACTTCTTTGAGTGTTAGAAATTTGTTACGCGGTCGTAGTATGGGCTTACCATCAGGTCAAAGTGTTGCTCGGTTCATGAGATTCAAACCTTTATCTCCTGCTGAAATCTCTCAAGGTAAAGACGGTGCCGTTGCAGCAAAGCACAATTTCCACGTAGAATCACCTTTATGGTATTACATTCTCAAAGAAGCGCAAGTTCAAGGTAAAGGTTTGCGTTTAGGTCAAGTAGGAAGTCGTATTTTGGCCGAGGTGTTTGTTGGATTGCTAGAAGCTGATAGTAGTTCGTTTATAGCACGTAACCCTGAATGGAAACCAACATTACCTGCTAAGGTGAACGGTACATTTACAATGGCTGATATGCTCAAGTTTGTTGATGATGTGAATCCTATTGGTTAGTTGAAATGGAATGAGCAGGCATCTTTGCCTGCTCCACAAGAGAGTTTTTACAAATCATTGTTAATAAATATACATTGATATACTTGACAAGTGGTTGATAAACTGGTATATGCTTTTGTATAACATTAAACAATATCAAGAATAAACAAAACGCTATCAACAGCTAAATATGCCCAAAATGTCTACAATCACTTAATATTTCTAAATTAATTACTACGTGTTATCTCTCATAATTATCAAGAAACGTTGACAATACAGTCTCACTTTTCTTGAAAATACGTAATCTAGGCTCAGGAAATAGCTACAGCAACACAATATGTTTATAAAATGAGAACATATTATTAAGATATAAATCTCTCCAAAATGCCTGTGCCTTTTAATACGTATATGTAATATGAGTAGCTTAGCTATAGTTATCGTTAGTAGCGGCAGCTTTCATGGAGGATTTAAAGTAAATTTACGCATCCGTAAGGGAACAAATGATTTTGATTATCATTATCAAGTACCTGTGGCGCCAGAGCTACCGAAGTTATATGAGGAGTTTGCGACATCGTACCATCAATTGGGAGGCGCCTTTAATTTCTCTCCAATTACGATGCCATCTGCTCAAATAACGAATTGTTCGTTAGTTGAAGATTGTCACGCAGCAGCAGATAGGCTGGAAGATAGCTTTATTATATGGTTGTCTCAATTTAGCTGGCAAGAAATAAGGCTGAAAATAGAAAACACTTTTAAAAGCGATGAATTCAGAGTTATATTTCAATTTGATAATATTCAGAATAGTACGCAAATTGGAAATGCCTCTTCAGATGTTGCTTGCTTGAAAAGGTTGCCTTGGCATTTGTGGGATTTATTTGAAAATCGAGAAAATACATATTTTGCATTAAGTCTTCAAGATACTCCAGGAAATCCACCGCTAAGATATCCAGTGAAGATATTAGCTGTGTTTGGTGGTAGCGATGAGGGGCTGGAGTTAAAAAAAGATAAGAAATTATTAGATAATTTGAAAGCGAAGGGAGCAGAAGTTACGCAACTCACAAAACCAACTAGAGAAGAATTAAGTAACAAGCTGTGGAACCAAAAATGGGATGTATTATTTTTTGCTGGTCACAGTTCTAGCTATCCTGGGTTGAAAAGTGGAGAGTTAGCGATTAATGATACAGAGCATTTATCGCTGAGAGATTTAAAGAAAAGTTTAAAAAAAGCAGTTAGCAAGGGTTTAAAGTTAGCAATTTTTAATTCTTGTGATGGACTTGGTTTAGCGGCAGTGTTAGATACCGTTAAAGTACCGCAAATTATTGTCATGCGTGAACTGGTGCCCGATGAAGTCGCACGTAAATTTTTACAATATTTCTTAGAGTCTTTTACTACAGGAAAATCATTATATTCAGCTGTCAGAGAAGCTTGTGAACGTTTAGAAGCATTAGAAGGTCGTTACCCATGTGCTTCTTGGCTACCCGTTATTTATCAAAATCGTAACGCGGAACCATTACGATGGTCTAACAAGTTATATATTTTCTCATGGTTATTTAGTTTTAAACGCTTTATTGGCAGTATTTCTTATCGTAAAAAGTTTTTATTGACTTTAATAGCACTAATTACGCTTGCATTAATTTTAATTTTACAGAATCCTATCAAATTTCAAACAGATAAGGATAAGGCATCTCCACCACCGATAGCGACTATTAAAACACCAAGCCAAACATCTAATATCTCATCAACTACATCTAATATTCCATCAACTCAGGCACCAACAACACAAGTAAGTTTATCAAGCTATGGGCAAAAGTTTTTTACCGTTATAAATAATAACGCAACTAGAGAAAACGGTGCCAAAGCTTTTGGAGAAGCTGTCAACTTATTATCCAACAATGTTAGAGAAGCAACAACGAAATTAGATGAAGCTATTAACTATTTTTCAAAATCACTTTTAGAAAATCCGAATGACCCAGAAGCAAGGATATATTTAAATAATGCTATAAGCTATTATCCTAAAGAAAACTATTCAAACAACGTCGAATCACTTGGCAAAAAACTTGCTATTGCTAAAAATCAATGCAATCTACCAGAATCTAAAAATGACCCTCTCAAAATAGCCGTTGTTACACCAATTAGCTTTGATAAAACTAGTACACCCGATATGGCGTTAGAAATATTGCGAGGAGTTGCACAAGTCCAACACGAAGTAAACTGTGCAAAAGGAATAAGAGGTAGAATGCTACAAGTAGCAATTTTTGCTGATGGAAATAAAGAAGATTTAGCTGTAAAAGTAGCTCAAGAAATAGTTACTCTTGATTTTTTAGCGGTCATCGGTCATTCAACTAGTACCACAACAGTTAAAGCGGGTAATGTCTACGATAAGAACATAGTGGCAATATCTCCTGTTAGTACTGCCGTTCGAGACTCAGAGAATAAACGTCGTCCGTATGTTTTAGGCGAATATATTTTTCGGACACCAGCAAATGATATGGTTGCTATTGACGCATTATTTAACTACTGGAAAAATAATATTAATAAAAACATTGCTATTGCCTTTAGTAGCAACTACGATTACAGTAGGCTTTATCGACAAGATTTTCTAGACAAGTTAAATAATGATAAATTGAATAGATTTTATGTTGATGACAATAGAAAATGTATATTTGATAGTAATGCATTTAACCCAGAAGATTGCGTAAATGCTATTAGAGGTAAAGCTAAAGCGTTACTGATAATACCAGATTCTACAAATTTTGGCAAATCATTAAATTTATTAAAAGCGTTGGACGATAGTGATGACATTCAAACTTTGAGTGGAGATACAATGTATAGCTCAGAAACTTTAAAGCTGAACGACAAAGCGAAAAATTTAGTTATTGCCGTACATTGGTTAAGAAGTCAACAGCCAACTCAATTTGAACAACAAGCACAAGCTTTTTGGGGTAATGCTCCTATTAACTGGCGTACTGCAACAACGTATGATGCAACTCAAGTAATTGTCAAAGCTTTAAAAACAAGTCAGCAGTTACAAAACTCAAAAGAAGATATTCGTCGAGATTTGCAAAAAATTATATCTGCTCTTAATTTCTCTGCAAAAGGCGCCTTTAATGACGGTATCAGATTTAAAGATGGCGACCGTAAAATTGATGAAAACTCTAAATTTGGCGTCATTGGCAGAGTTGAAAAGATTAGCACGGACAAAGACGGTCAACCTAGGTATGATTTTAAACCTATTTAGTATAGGTGCCGATTGACTGTCATTCCCAGCATAGGTAAACGGAGTTTTCCCGCAAGGTAAAATCTAAAATCTCATTGTATACACTAAATGCCTCAATGCCTCACTAGGTTCAGCATGACAAATATTTAAGATAAAGAACCTCCACCGTCAATCCAGACTTCGGTACCTGTAATATATCTAGATGCGTCTGATGCTAGGAATAATACAAGTTCTGCAACATCTTCGCTACCGAGGGCAGTATTTTTTGTTAAAGGAATATTATCTTTGATAAATTCGCTTAAATTTGGTATCCAATCTAAGTGACGTTTGGTAACGCTTTCTTCAATACCTGTTAGTACTCCACCTGGACATATTACATTTACTCGAATTTGATTAGCCGCTAGTTCGAGTGCTAACATTTTTGCTAAAGTTACTTGAGCCGATTTGGTACATGCATATGCCGTGGCGCCTACTTTTCGGAAGCTGCGGGTACCATTAATAGATGATGTAATTATAATTGAGCCACCTTGTTTTTTGAGATGAGGTACTGCGTATTTTAAAGTTAAAAAGGTGCCGTTCAAATTAATATCGATTGTTTGTTGCCACTCGTCGATTTCAATATCTTCTATTGGCGCCCATACTCCATTAATACCTGCATTCACAAATAATATATCAATTCTTTCAAACTCATTAACAATTTTTTGAAATGCTTGCTGCATTTGATTGGCATCGGCAATATTAGCGCCAATAGCTATGGCTATACCTTCAGCATGTTGAATTTTACTAACTGTTTCATCTGTTGCTTCAATATTACGGTCAATAATCGCAATTTTTGCTCCTTCTGAGGCTAACAAAACTGCTGTAGCACGCCCAATTCCAGAACCACCGCCAGTTATAACTGCAACTTTATTTAAGAGCTTCATATTATTAAAAAAGTAAATATTAAAGAAACCCGGTTTTTATATACAATTTTTGCTTTTATTACAAGATGTCGATAAAGAAACCGGGTTTCTAACTTCTCAATTTTGAATTAAATAATTGGGCACCAGCATATACCCTCCGACATAAAAAAGAGACGTGGTTTACCACATCTCAAGAATTAGCTTAAATTTAAACTTGATAATTCTACGCTTCTTGAGGAACCCATACCGAGACTGAACCCGCAGGACAACGGAATTCTGCCCAACCTTCTTCGTTAGTTGTAACAGGTTCACTGATATGTTCGGTAATATCTATATAAGTACGGTTAGGTTGTCCGACTTCCATGTACTTAGTACCTTCACTACCGTTACTGACTACAACTGCCATTCCACCTGGATGCTCTTCGTCACCTAGTCTAGTCCAACCAATTGTATTTGCATGGTCAAAGTAATCATACTGGTCGCCGTATGCGTATGCTTGACGCGCGAATAAATATTTATCAATTAACCACTTATGACTATCTATCCAAATTTCGTACTCATTTCCATCATTCGCATAGTCTTTGTAATGGGCGCCGTAGTAATCAGGATAAAATATGCATGGATATCCATCGCGACGCAGTAAGATTAACGCATATGCTAATGGTTTAAACCAAGCTTCAACGACTGACTCTAAAGACTGTAAAGGCTGAGAATCATGATTATCTACTAGAGTTACAGCTAAAGTAGGTTGTTGCTGTACTAATGTATTATCAAAGATTGTTCTTAAATCGTAGTTATTGCCTGATTTACTAGCGACGTGGAAGTTGTAATGAAGAGGCGCGTCAAATAATGTTACCTTACCATTAGTGACAGAAATAAAGTGATGTAAAGCCTCTACATCATATGACCAATACTCACCAACTGCAAAAACTTCACGCTGTACATAATTGCGGACATGCTCTAACCATTCTAAAAAGAAATTTGATGATACATGTTTTACAGCATCAAAGCGAAAGCCATCAACATTGGTAGTATCTAAATACCACTCACCCCAATACTTTAACTCTCCTTTGACTTCTGGGTTGTCCATATCTAAATCACAACCCATCAAATAGTCAAAATTGCCTTTTTCTAAATCAACGTTGTGGTCAAATTGTTTATCTCTAAGTAAATAAATTGCGTTTGCTTCGCCATTGTAAGCATTGTAATCGATTGCATCGAAGTGCCACCAATGCCATTCCATAGTGGAATATTTACCATTGCGACCTGGGAAAGTAAAATGTGTCCAAGCCTTAATGTTTTGATATTCTCCAACTACATCACCACGGTTGTCTGGATTGAAGGGCGTTGCTTCTGCTTCTTCTTCATGGTCGGCGCCCATTTTATGATTGAATACAGCATCAGCATATATTCTAATACCTAATTTTTGTGCGGTTTTAATCGCGTGCAAATACTCTTCTTTAGTTCCGTATTTTGTCCGCACAGACCCTTTTTGGTCAAACTCACCTAAGTCAAACAAATCATAAACACCATAACCAACATCCATTCCACCACCTGTACCTTTATAAGCAGGAGGTAACCAAAGTGATGTTACACCAATTTTCGCTAATTCTTCGGCATTTTCGGCGACTTGTTTCCATAAACTACCATCCTCTGGTGTATACCAGTGGAAGTATTGCATCATCACACCATTTACTGCGGTCATATTTTTTAAGTATTTGTTTAATAAAGAAGTGGTAAAGCAGGATATGCGAAAAATGCCACCTCAGCACTGCTATTGAGCTAGATTATGTACCTTTGTAAATGATTATGTAATCAGTCTTTAGTTAATTTAAATTACTATCTTTGGGAGAGGTAAGTAACTATGCTTACTATCTTAAGGTAGACTGGCAACGGATGATAAATGGATATAACGGATAATTTATCAGTTAGAAACAAATTTTGTTCTATAAAATAACCCATCCGTTACATCCGTTCTATCCGTTGCTAGTCTTCGTTTAGCATGTTTTCGATAGTCGCGAGCATTTTTTCTAGTTGTTTACGCTTTTTGGGGTTGTCCCACAATTTTGCTTTGAGAAATTGGCTTGACAGGGTTTTGTAACGTTCTTTAAGGGTTGCTGTTTCATTATTGTTTGTTGCAGGCGCCGATAGTTCGCGAATCAGATTTTTTATTGCTGACAATGATAAATCTTCGGCAACTGCTTTTTCTAATAATGATGCTCGCTGTTCTGGGTCTTTTATTCTAGATATTGCTAGCGCTTTTGTATATTCTAATTTACCACTACTGAGTACTTTTAATACGTCATCTGGTAAGTTGAGTAATGGTAAACGAACTTTAATGAATGATTCCCAGGTCAGGCGCCCTATAGTTTTGAAGAGTTCTTGAATTGCTATACTCTCTGGTTGGGAGAAAACGTTTTCCTTCTGGGAATCGTCACCTCTGTCACATGCATTACGCATTTTATAGAAGTGGCTTGTAATTTCACTTTCTTGTTTGTGAAGTTGTATTGCAAGAAGTGAAATTATCGCACTCGCTTCTTCGACTGGGTTAAGGTCTTCGCGCTGAAGGTTTTCGACGAGACGGACTTGAGCGGTGGTGTAATCGTCTAAGTCGAGAATGTTAACCGGAACTTCTGTGAGTTCGGCAATTTTGGAGGCTCGCAGGCGCCTTTCTCCAGAAATTAACTCGTATCTGTTATTAGCTAGTGGTCTAACTAATAATGGTTCGAGGACTCCAAATTTTTCGATTGAGCGAGCCAGTTCATATAGCTTTTGCTCGTCAAAATAGTGTCGCGGTTGGGAAGGTGGTAAGTTAATTTGAGAAATGGGGACGCTGTTGGTTTTGATTTCTTGAACTTCGTCTTCAAAGGCACCGCTTTGGTTACTGAGTAAAGCGGCTACTCCTTTGAGTTGACTTGTGTAGGGTAGTTCTTTTTTGGTTTTCACTTGAGTTTCTCTAATTTGGATGCTGTTTTTTTGAGAACTTCAACGGCGGGATTTTTAGGACTAGATAAAGCAATAGGTAGTCGCGCTTCGCTAGCGTCGGCAAATGCAATTGTTTTTGGTATCGGGTCAAAGACCGTGGCAAGGGGTGATAACTGTTCAAAAATTGCTTTACTAGTTCTGCTTTCTTGAGCAGTACGGGAATCATACATTGTTGGAATGAATCCGGCAATAGCTAATTGTCGATTGGCGCCTTTTTTTAATGCTGCGACTGTTTTGAGTAATAAATCAGTTCCCTGAAATGATTTAAATTGACATTGAATTGGAACTAATACATGAGTCGCAGCTACTAAACTAATTACACTCAAAATACCTAAAGATGGTGGACAATCGATTAGAACGTAATCGTAATTATCTAATATTGGCGCCAATGCATTTTTTAAACGCATTTCTCGCATTAAAGCAGAAACCAACTCAAGTTCCGCTGCACTCAAGTTGATATTAGCAGGTGCCAGTGCCATATTGTGAATCAGTTCGGGATATATAGGTAAATCCTCTTCTCCAACAATTGCTTCATATACAGTTTTGTTTAATGAATCAGGGTCTAAACCCATGAAAGTAGTTAGACTTGCTTGGGGATCCATGTCTACAAGTAAGACACGGTTTTTTTTCCTTTGTGCAAGGTGATAACCCAAGTTCATGGTTAAACTTGTTTTACCAACGCCTCCACTTT
Organism: Calothrix sp. HK-06; assembly: GCF_001904745.1. Taxonomy (GTDB): domain Bacteria; phylum Cyanobacteriota; class Cyanobacteriia; order Cyanobacteriales; family Nostocaceae; genus Dulcicalothrix. The sequence goes on along the minus strand of NZ_MRCD01000081.1, from coordinate 10,089 downwards.
GGTTAAATAAAGCCAGAATACGAGTTGTGGACACTGTTTTAAGTTAGAACATTTGCATTAGACAAATGGTGATTGTACCGCTCGATGGGATTTATTACAACTGATTTTAGTAATAATTTTTAATTTAACCAAAAAACAATGTAGAGACGTAATTAATCACGTCTCTACGGGGCGCCTATTATATATTAAAGCTAATTCTTCACGCACCTTACTTATGTGAAAAAAAAATTCGTCGTTCTGATGCATGACAATCTTAGATGCTTCGTTGCTAGTAGTCTGGATTTTTAGTTTTACTTTCTACGAGTTGAAAGTGTTCTACTGTAGGGAATGGGTCGTAAAAGTGATGTAATATTTTTTTCCATTGTTCGTATTTGGGAGATTCTCGAAACCCAGATGTATGTGCTTCTAAGTTCTCCCATTGCACTAGTAATAAGTATTTACCTTTGACTTCTATACAGCGGTGTAGTTCGTGCGATAAATATCCATCTATTAGAGATATAATTTTTGATGCTTGTTTAAATGCTAATTCAAATTTATTTTCCATCCCTGGTTTTACGTTCAGCATTACTGCTTCAAGTATCATTGTTATATCTCCTTTCAATTAGCACTTAGCATTTAGCAATACTTCGCAATTTGCACTTTTATAGCACAAATTTTTGCAGTGTATATACTATTACGTCGCAAAACGGGGTCAGGCGCCCATTATTATCTGGTTTTTGGTATCCTTGAATTAGTTGCTGTATTTCTACCTCTTCTAATCCTTCACTTATTTGTATAGCTGTGTCTATCGCTGTTCTCCTCAGTCTTCTTAGTTTATCTATATCTAGGGCAAGTTTATTAATAGTTGTTTGCGCTGCTTCTTCCTTGACTCCTTGTGCTGGTGCTATTTCCCCTGACCCTGTATATCTAAAATATGTCTCACATCCAGGGTCTAAGGGTGATACCATTAACTCCTCATCATACCAGGCGCCTTTTTTATGTCCACAGTGTACGGGTGTACGCGGTTTTCTCTCGTCTTCTCCTTGACACGATGCAATTAGGTTGGTATAAGCAAAAGTTAATTCTTTGTAAACGCTTTTTGGACGGTAGTGTTCAATATGGCAGTTTGTGCGAATAATAGGACGACTACAGTAAGCACAAATAAACCCCTGCTCTTTCAACAAAGATTCATAAACGTCGTTTTTGACCGATTTATTAAAGGACTTCCAATCTTTTATCCTGCCACCTAGCTTTTGATTCCAATCGGTCAAACTTCGCGGTTCTTGATTTTTTTGAATATATTTCATCGATTTAATATTTCCTTGCGTCGAATTAATACATCTGCACGCACAAATTCGGGGTCATCTTCTCCTATTTGTGTTGCAAGATTTTGACGTAGTTGTTTCGCTGTCTCTAAGTGACCCTGGTCGATTAATTTAAATAAGTCGCTTAAACCGTTTTTGATTTGTTGCGGACGTTCTGATACACCCATTAAATCTTCTAAAATTTGATTGCTGTCCCGACCGAACGAGTTTTCTGGTTGCTGTAATGTCACACCATCGGGTGTTGCGGTAATAATGTAGATGTTATCGGGTTTGATATAACTGACTATTTGCGGAGAGTGGGTAGAAACGATAAATTGACAGTTGGGAAATGTCCTTTTTAATGCAGGAATAATTTCTCGTTGCCATTTGGGATGTAAATGTAGTTCTATTTCATCGATAAGCACTACTCCATCACCCAGGAGTGGATTATCTAAGTATGGGTTTGCTGTTGCTAGTCGTCTTGCTAAGTCACCAACCAAAGCTAGCAAACATTTTTCTCCGTCTGAAAGTTGGTTAACTACAAGTTCTTGACCCTGCTTTTTAACCATCATTTGCAGTGACGCACGAACCACATGCAAGTCGGTAAAATCAGGTTGTAATGAAGAAATTGCATTTCGTGCTGTCTCTAACTGTATATCTCGATAGTCTGGGTTATCACGTCGCTGTTCGTTTTCTAAATCTTCACGGTTCCTAAACCATTCAAAAAAACCTTTAAAGTCTATCCTCCCACCTGTTAGTGCTTGGTCGTATGCGTTAACTTGACTAAATATATTCTCCTGCGTCATATCTAAGGGCATTTCTAAAACCGCACGGTTGACAGGGTAAGATACTATAACGGGTAAGTTTATATTACTTGTACTTAGTCCAGTTACTAACTCATCTACATATGCTTGTAAAGAAGGCAGTGTTTGATTATCACCCTCTCCTTCGATAAAATCTAGTGCAACACTTACAGCTTGCAGTGCTTTGCTTAACTCATTACGCTTTTGACTTAACGCTTGCAGTTGTTCTTCATTTACATCATATAGTATAGACTTGATTGCTTCTAAGCGTTTCATCCCTGTACTTCTAACATCGTGAACTGACGATGGACGCTCTTTTTGCAATGACCAACTAATTTCACGCTCACCTTCGACTATTGTAATCTCACACTCTAACGACTGGCGCCCGTTCATAATATCCTTGTCGTCAAAAAACCGCATTGACAAAGAATCTTGCAGGCGCCCAGTAAACTGCGATAATAAAATTGTCAAGCAATCTAAAATACTAGACTTCCCAACACCATTAACACCAACTAACACGGCTGATTCCTGAACCTCAAAATTCAACTCCAAATCACTCAAACCACGGAAATTCTTTATTTTTAGGCGCCTAACTTTCATATTAAGTATATATAACTAGATAAAAAATATAACGATATATTTGGTTATACCACTTCTATCTTAAAATATTTTCTCCAAAATCACTTTTCCTACTTTAATTATTGGGGTGGGGGGTCAGACCATTCTGTGTTATTTTTGACTTGCAGTATTTTGATGAGTGTGCTGTGAGTATAACTACTGTTGCAAATAATATATGTCAAGTCATGTTAAACGTGATTCATATGAGTCTGTGTATTACAGCAGTACAAGCGCAAGTTGTTCCTGATGCAACCCTTCCCAATAATTCAATCGTTACATCCCAACATCAAAATATTACCATTACAGGTGGAACTCAAACAGGCGCCAATTTATTTCACAGTTTTTTACAGTTTTCGGTGAAAAATGGAGAAAGCGTTTATTTTGACAATGCTCCTAGGGTAGATAATATTATTATGCGGGTGACAGGACGTGATATCTCTAATATCAATGGTTTAATACGCACAGCAGGTAATGTTAATTTATATTTATTTAACCCAAATGGAATTTACTTGGGTAAAAATGCTGCACTCGATATTAAAGGGTCGTTATATTTGAGTACTGCTGAGTCTTGGAAATTTCCACATGGTGTAAAAGACGTTGATAATCGTTCTTTACTACATATATCGGCACCTATTGGTGTACAGTGGGGTTCGGCTGGGAATATTCAAGTTGATGCTAATTTATCTGCTCAAAATTTGAGTTTGACGGCAAATAACATCACAATTACAGGGAATATAACTAGTAGTGGTGATATTACTGTAGAAGCAACGAATAAATTGATGATAAATGATAAAGCTAAAGTTAGTGTGAGTAGTCAAGGAAGTGGCACCAGTGGTAACTTGCAATTAATCACAGATAACCTGACAATTGAAGGAGGAATAGTCAGCGCAAAAACAATCACAGAAGGTGGAAATGTGAATGTGTACGCTTCGAGTTTGTTAACGTTGCGTCAGAATGCGACTATTTCTACTGTATCCACAGGAAAAGGTAATGGCGCCAATATTAATATTGAAGCAGGGTTTATTTTAGTCAACCCAAATGGCGATAATGATATTACCACGAACGTGATGCAAGATAACGGTGGAAAAATTAGAATATCCAGTAATGCTATCTTTGGTCTAGAAAAACGTCGTTCCCCAACAGGACGCAGCGATATCTTGGTGACATCTCCTGCTGCGAGTAATCGTAACATCAATATTACGACTTTAAATATCGACCCAAATCGAGGTGTGACTCAGTTACCCACATCTATAGTAGATGTGTCAAAGCAAATTAATCAAACTTGTTCAAACCAAGCTACCACAAATCGCTTTGTTATTGTTGGACGTGGTGGTTTACCATTGAATACAACAGAAGCTTTGAGCGTCAACTCTGGTTGGATAGACTGGCGCCATATTAACGAGGTTAAAGATAATCAAGGGACTAATGTATCTACACAACATGAACTTGTGGAAGCAACTGCGTGGGAAGTTGAGAATGGTGTGATTAAACTTGTTGCGAGTCATAAAGCAAACTGGCAACGGATGATGGACGGATGTAACGGATAGGTTACAGAAACCCGGTTTTTCAGTTTTATAAGTGTTATTACGTACATAATTTAATAGTGATATCGCGTAAGTACGTAAGGTTGCTGTTGTAATGGTAACGATACTTAAGAGATGATGCACCCTAACTATGAGTTCATGTTTATGAAGTTACGTAGATGGTTACGTTTATTTGTTGTAATTAATATAGTTACATTATTTATCATTTTTAGTGGCACCGTAACAGCATCTGTATCAAATTCGTTGATGAATGGACAGGTGTTTTATTCTGCGGGACTCTATAATGACGCGATTCGTGTTTGGAGTTATGCTGTTCATCGCTATGAGCATAATCATGATAAACAATCTCAAGCTTTGATGCTTTCTTACTTAGCTTTAGCTTATCAGCAAAATGGACAGTTAGTTTTGGCTGAGTCTTCTATATCCCAAGCAAAGCAGTTAATTTACGATAACGGGAAGGTTGTTAATTTAAAAATAGGCGCCTGTGTTTTGAATAATCAAGGTGAGTTATTATTTAACCTGGGTAATACTGAATCTGCTCTTGATGCTTTTCAACAAGCAGAAAAATATTACAGAAAAAGTCATGATGTTATGGGTGTTATTGGGACGCAGTTGAATTCTGCACGTGCTTTACAAGTGTTAGGATATTTTTTACGTGCGAAAAATATTCTTGAGCATGTACAAACTTCACTATCAGCACAACCTGACTCGGAGTTGAAAGTAACTGCACTAATGAATTTGGGTAATTTGTTACGAGTTATAGGTAACTATGTTGGTGCAAATGAAGTCAATATGCAAAGCTACAAAATTGCAAGTGCGATGCAGTTACATCCACAAGCGTCTATGATACTACTCAATTTGGGAAGACTTGCCGAAGATCAAAGTCAACCAACGACCGCTTTAGAATTTTACCAAAAAGGCGCCGTTGCAAATAGCCCCGTTAGACTACAAGCGAGTGTTTATGAGCTGAAAACTCTCGTACATCTTGACCGCTATAGCGATGCTCAAAAGCTATTAAAACAAATTTATACTGAGTTATTACCTAACTACCCACTCAGCCAAACTAAAGTATACGCCCAAATTGAGTTAGCTTCAGACTTAATTAAAATGAAAAGCTTACAAGAATCATCAGTACATACGAATCAACAAGGGAATATCAAGGAAGATTATTTAAATATTTCAGCACAGTTATTAGCAAACGCTTATAAAGATGCTCAAACTTTGGGACATCCTCGTACTGAATCGATAGCTTTGGGACGTTTGGCAGGTTTATATGAACAAACTCAACAGTGGCAAAATGCGATTAAACTTACTACTCTTGCTTTAGAGAAAGCACGTTCATTAAAAGCTGCTGATATTGCGTATCAGTGGGAATGGCAACTAGGACGAATTTTTAAAGCACAAGGTAATACTGAAAAAGCCATAAGTAATTATACAGAAGCATATCATATTTTACAGACACTTCGTCAAGACTTGGTAGGCATTAATCAAGATGTTCAGTTATCATTTCGCGAAAGTGTTGAACCTATTTACAGAGAATTAGTAGATTTACTGTTGCAGGATGTTCCAGATATTGCGTTAAAACAGCAACAATCAAAATTAGTGTTTGCACGTGAAATCATCGAAGCGTTGCAAATGGCAGAACTTGCTAATTATTTTCGCCAAGCTTGTTTAAACGGTCAACCAATTTCGATTGAACAAATTGATACAAATGCCGCTGTAATATACCCTATTATCTTAAAAGACCGTCTCGAAGTTATTCTTTCGCTTCCTAACCAACCTTTACGTCATTATGCGACTTTGAAGACTGCCGCACAAGTCGAAACTGCTATTAAAGCAATGCGACACTCGCAAAGACAAACTTCGTTTGAACGCGAACGGTTATTGATTGCTCAACAATTATATGACTGGTTAATCAAACCTGCTGCTGAGATTTTAACTCTTCACGAGATAAAAACGTTGGTATTTGTGCTGGATGGTTCATTGCGGAATATACCGATGGCAGCATTACATGATGGTACACAATATTTGATTGAAAAATATGCTCTTGCTGTGGCGCCTAGTTTAGAGTTGTTTAAAGCAGGAGTTTTACATAAAGATAAAATCAAGGTTTTGGCAGGAGGAGTGACTTTACCAAACCAAAATTTATCACCGTTACCAGGAGTTGAGCAAGAAATTAGAAGTATTCGCGCTTTGGTTCCAACCAAGGTATTGCTCAATCAGAATTTTACAATAGAGAATTTACGGAATAATTTATATAAGAAGTATTCAGTAATACACTTAGCTACACACGGTCAATTTAGTTCTAATGTTACGGGTACTTATATTCAAACATGGAATGAGCAGCTTGATATTAACATGTTAAACTCATTAATTGCCGACCGGAATTTACAAGGCGCCAGTCCAATAGAGTTATTAATACTAAGCGCTTGTGAAACAGCTTCTGGAGATGATTCTGCGGCATTAGGAATAGCGGGAGTTGCAGCACATTCGGGTGCGCGTAGTGTTTTAGCATCGCTATGGCAAATCAATGATGAGTATACACCAGTGTTTATGAATGTTTTTTACAAACAGTTATATTCTGGTGCCACAAGAGCGGAAGCTTTGCAGAAAGCGCAACTTGAGTTAATGAAGAGTGAAGAATACAAACATCCTTATTACTGGGCAAGTTTTATACTAGTTGGCAATTGGCTATAGAAAATACATAATTGGATAGATATAAAAAAAGATACTAAAGGTATATGGATTTTCTAACAAAAACATGCGGGTGTAAATTAGTAATAGGGTGCTTAACGGCAACAGTCACCCTACCATTATCGATATCATCAGTTAATGCAGTAACTCCTAGTGAGGTGGGTGGTGTGAGTGGGTTAACTACGGTAAGTTTTGAACCACCACCACGAAAAGATGCACCTCGTGGTGGGACAGCAGGTGGAGGTTCACGTAGTGATATGCTTTCTTGTAGTTCTTCAATTCAAGCTAGAACTAAAACCCTAACTGCTTTGACTCCGGGTAAACATGTTGGATTATCTCATGAAGGGCGCCCAGTGTTATATGTATATTTACCGAAAACTAACGCGAAAGTAGCAGAGTTTAGCTTATTTGATGAGAAAATGAATGGGGTATATCAGACAGATATATCAGTAGAAAACAGTAAAGGTTTTATTGCAATTAAATTACCATCGGCGCTGTCTTTAGTCAAAAATCAGCCTTATTACTGGTCATTTGCGTTAGCTTGTAACCCAGAAGACCGAACGTCAGACATAGTAGTTGGAGGTTGGATAGAGTATACACAGTTGAGTCAGGATTTGCAAAATAAATTAATCAAAGCGAATTTAGTCGAACGTATATCTTTATACGCCAGAAATGGATACTGGTATGATGCAGTTGCAACAGTGATGGAACTTCAGCAAAAAGAACCACACAACTCGCAACTCGCACGAACTTGGACAGAGTTATTAACTTCGGTTGGTTTGAGTTTAAATATAGTGGCAACGGCAAATTAAATTTTCACTTCCCCAACACTCTTGCTTTGTATATGTGGAAAAAGTTGAAAATACAGATTCTGCGGTATCGTGGCATTGAAATGACTTCGGTGTTTGTGACGCTGACAATCATTAGTTTACAACTAACAGGCGCCTTGCAGTTTATGGAATGCGCGATGTTAGACCAGTGGTTTGCAGCACGTCCAGGAGAACTAGCAGACTCCCGCATTGTCATAGTCACTATTGATGAGAATGATATTTCGCGTTTCAAAAGCTGGCCTATTGACGACAGAACACTTGCGAAATTGCTTAACAAAATTAAACACCAGCAACCAGCAGTGATTGGGTTAGACTTATATCGCAACTTGCCCGTAGAACCAGGTCATCAAGAGCTATTAGACGTATATGAGTCTACACCAAATTTGATTGGAATTCAAAAAATATTAAGTAATAATAACGGGCCAGTCGTTGAACCACCACCTGTACTTGCGACACGTGACCAAATTGCGGCTTGTGATTTAGTATTAGAAAGCGATGGTAAAGTCAGACGCTATCTACTCGCGGTAAGAGATAAGAGTAAAACTAAAACTTATTTGACATTAGGAGCAAAGTTAGCGTTAACTTACTTAGAAAAGCAAAATATTAAACAAATTCATGACGGGCAAAAAGAAGCTCTGAAACTGGGAAAAGCCAAATTTGTACCAATGGAGGATAGTGAAGGGGGTTTTGTGCGTGTGGATGTGGGAGGATATCAAATTTTAGCAAATTTTCGCAACTCACATTCCTCTGTCACCAAAATACCTTTATTAGATGTACTCGAAAATCGTGTACCTTCAAACTTAATGGCAGGCAAGGTCGTTTTAGTTGGTTCAGTAGCTGAAAGCTTGAGTGAAAGGTTTTATACTCCTTTTACTCGTGACGTAAATACTGCTTGGTCAGGTGTTGAATTACACGCAGACTTAACAAGTCAAATATTAAGTGCAGCATTAGATGACAGACAACTGTTACGAGGAATATCTGAACAGTTAGGATGGTTATGGATATTCTTTTGGTCAAGTGTAGGTGCTACGATTGGGTGGGGAGTCAAAATTAGATTAAATAGATTTTACTTCAAGAAGCATAGAGTAAGTGAAATTGCTACGCAGTCGAGCTCGCTAGTATTTACAACTAGTATACTATTACCCGGCGCCATCCTAAGTCTTTTATTTAGTACGTACTCGCTATTTCTTAGTGGTTGGTGGGTAAATGTAGTAGCACCATTATTAGGACTGACTAGCGCAACTCTTGGAAGTAAGCTGTATTTACTGGTGCGTTCATTGCAGTTATCACACAAAGCTTTAGCGAACTACGCTAGTAACCTAGAATTGAAAGTGAAAGAACGAACTCAAGAGCTTGTAGAAAAGAATATAGCACTAGAAATTGCAAAACAAGAAGCAGAGTCAGCAAACAAAGCCAAAAGTGCATTTTTAGCCAACATCAGTCATGAATTACGTACTCCACTGAATGCAATTCTAGGTTTTAGTCAAATTTTAGCACGTGAAGAAAAATTAACATTAGACCAAAGACAGCATATCGAAATTATTAACCGCAGTGGTAAACATTTATTGGAATTAATAAATGATGTACTATCAATGTCTAAAATAGAAGCAGGTAGAACAATGTTAGTAGAGCGTGCCTTTGATTTGTACGCATTACTAGATGCCATATATAAAATGTTGCAACTGCGTGCTAACAGTAAAAACTTAAATTTTAACTTTGAATTAATTGGTGATATTCCACAGTACATAATTACTGACGAAAGTAAACTACGTCAAATCTTGATTAATTTATTAGGTAACGCAATCAAATTTACAAGCTATGGGGGTGTAACTTTACGAGTCAAGTTACAAACAGCAGAAATATCAAATTTGATTAAATCACAACTGGCTTCACAACAAAATGTATGTACTACTAATCAAGAAAAAAAATTGCACGGAAATTCATTTACTGTGTTACAAGAAAGTATAAAGAATTATTTTTTTACGAAGCAGACTATTTTACCTAAAACTTTATATCAAAGTTTATTTGGTCAGAGATATAGATATTATAAAATGTTGAGAAGAAAATATGAGCGTAAACCTTCAAAGCAGGCGCCAGAATCTTTAAATTTTGATTATGATATAGATAATAAGCAGCATTTAGTTTTTGAAGTGATAGATACAGGGTATGGAATAGCGTCTGAAGACCTAGAGAAATTATTTAATCCATTTGTGCAAACACAACTTGGTCGTCAGTCGATGGAAGGAACAGGTTTAGGGTTAGCGATTAGTCGAGAGTATGCGAAGTTAATGGGTGGGGATATAATGGTAAGTAGTGT
>NZ_MRCD01000080.1 GCF_001904745.1 Calothrix sp. HK-06 | reverse complement strand
AGTTATATAAATTTATGACTTTAGGTATAGGCACCTTATCTGGAAGTAGAGTAATAAGGCACCGTTTACATTATTCAAACAAAAGCAGCAACACCAAGAAAATCGCGCATATACTGATTTACCAAGCTGGACTGTTCTTGCTGTACCCAGTGGCTACAATTAGGAATGTACTTAATTTGGAAGTCTCTAACATACGCTTCGGTACCATAAGTTAGTTCTTTGCCCAAAGCGATATCCTTTTCACCCCATATCATGAGTGTGGGTACCTCTAATACACCCAAACTTTGATTAAAAAACTTTGGTTGAAAAGCATTGCGGTAATAGTTAATTGTAGCAGTTAAGGCACCACGTTTAGCTGCTGCGTCCTTATAAGCTTCAATATCAGCTTGACTAAAGATACTTTTATCAACAGCCATACCTTTGAGCATGTTTTCGATAGGCTGGTAATCATTAGACTGAATAAGCAATTCTGGTAATATAGGGGTTTGAAAGAAAAACATATACCAACTGCGTAGTAACTGTTGAGGATTACGAAATGCTTCAGCAAATTTTGCAGGATGTGGAAGGTTGAGAACTATTAGCTTGTCTAACATGTCTGGATGTTTATAAGCAAAATTCCAAGCAATGGCGCCACCCCAATCATGTCCTACAAGCGTACACTTGTTATATCCCAGTCCTTTAATTACTCCTTCTATATCTTTTACTAGTTCATCCATAGTATAAGCAGACTGTGCTTTTGGCTTATCGCTATCGTTGTAACCGCGTAAGTCCAGTGCTACAACCTTATAATATTTGGCAAATTCGGGTATTTGATGGCGCCAGGAGTACCAAAACTCTGGAAATCCATGTAGCATGAGCATTAAGGGCCCTTCCCCTTGGGTGACGTAATGCAGTCTTACACCATTAGTAATGATATATTCGTGGCGCCAGTTATTCATGTTTCTGTCCAAAACTAGTTATTAGTTATTTTTTCTCGTTTTATAGTTTAAATCGTACTTCTATGGGTTGATATGTAAAGTATGGAAATACGTGGGGTTTGGATGACAACTACTGATAGTACTGTTCTCAACTCACGGGATAATATAGTTGAGGCAATGGAGTTTCTGGCATCTACTGGTTTTAATGTGGTTTTTCCTGTGGTGTGGAATAAAGCTGCAACTCAATACCCAAGTCAAGTTATGCTAGAAACGTTTGGTGTTGAGATTAGTTCGCTGTGTATTGGACGTGACCCTTTAGCTGAGGTGATAGAAGCTGCACGTCGAGTTGGTTTAAAAGTAATGCCTTGGTTTGAATATGGGTTTGCGAGTTCGTATAATCTTAACGGTGGAATGCTGCTTGCGAAAAAACCCGAATGGACTGCACGAGATATACAAGGCAACTTATTAAAGAAAAATGGTTTTGAGTGGTTAAATGCACTTGACCCCAACGTACAAGCGTTTATGTCCAAGCTTATTCTCGAAGTTGTGAATAACTACGATATTGATGGTATCCAGGGAGATGACCGTTTACCAGCATTTCCGTGTGAAGGTGGATACGACGCAGCAACACAACAACGTTATTATTCCGCATTTGCTAAAAACCCCCCATCCAACCCCAAAGATACCCAATGGTTAAAATGGCGTGCGGATATATTAACTCAATTTTGGGCATCACTCTACCATCAAATCAAAGCAGTCAACCCCAACCTAATTGTCTCCATCTCACCCAACATACATGATTGGGCATACAAAGAGTACTTACAAGACACTCCCACTTGGTTACAACAAAACATAGTCGATATAATCAACCCCCAAATATATCGACGTGACATCAACAGCTATAAAACTATAGTAGACACAACAACCCAACAATTCAAAGGCGCCTTACAAAGAATGGCGCCGGGTATACTTACCAAACTAGGCTCATATATAATCAGTCCAGACCTATTAACCCAAAAAATCGAATACAACCGTTCTCAAGGCATTAATGGAGAAGTAATCTTCTTCTACGAAGGATTACGCGCAAATAATAACCAACTAGCAAAAGTCCTTAAAAAAGAATTTTATCACAAATCAGCAGCATTCCCAACCATATCAGACCTAAACAAACCCATATTTAAGACCAACATAACCTGGTGGCAAAGGTTACAAAAATTTTTTAAATAAAGCTCTTTTCTTCCTTCTTTCTTCCTTCTTTCTTCCTTTGCGTCCTTTGCGGTTCGTATATAAACATGCAACAAATAATAGAAACCCTAAACCAAGACCTACCCACCTTGTTTGAAAAAGACATAACCTACGATATCTACACCCAAGATATATTATTCAAAGACCCAGTAAACAAATTCAAAGGCAAACCCAACTACCGAATAGTTTACTGGACACTTAGATTCCACGCGAAGTTATTCTTCACTAACATCCACTTTGACCTACACAACATTACAGCATCCGACGAAAAAACCATCATTGCAAACTGGACAGTGCGAGGAACTCTCCGTCTACCGTGGAAACCAAAATTATTTTTCAACGGTTACTCAACATACAAACTCAACCAAAATCACGTAATATACGAACACATAGACACATGGGATAGAAAACCCAGTGAAATTCTAAAACAATTCTTCCAAAAACCTACTTCTTAATTGTAAATACAAAATTACTCCCTACCCCTACCTCAGACTCAACCCAAACTTTTCCATCATGTAATTCCACAATCTTCTTAACCAAAGCTAACCCAACACCCGTACTATCCGAATCTTGTAAACTAGTTAATTTTTGAAACAATTGAAATATCTTCTCAAAATGCTGTGATTCTATACCTATCCCATTATCAGCCACACTAAACTTATAATATTCTTCCTCATCCACATAACTAATCTTAATCAAACCTTCTGGCTTATCGATAAATTTTATTGCATTAGTAATCAAATTTTGAAAAAGCTGTTCAATCCTGGTTTTATCGCAAAAAATAGTCGGTAATTGATTAGGAATCTCAACTTTGATATTTTCGCGTATATTTAAAACCTCAACTAACTCGGTTACTACTTTATTTAAATTTATATTTTTCTTCTCAACCTTCGCACGTCCGACTCGTGAGTATTTTAAAATATCATCGATTAATTGATGTAGTCGTTGAACTCGACTAATCATTAAATTAACCATCTTTTTGCCTTCTTCGTCGAACTCTTCACCATAGTCAGCTAACAACCACTCAGATAGCGAAGTAATTCCTCGTAAAGGTGCCTTTAAATCGTGCGATACTACATAAGCAAAATCGTTCAACTCTTGATTTGCGCTTCTAAGTTCCTTCAAAAGTCCCACCATTTTATCTTGCGACTGCTGACGCTGAACTATCTCTTGCTGAAGCTGTGCGTTTGCTAACTCCAACTCAACAGTACGAGTTTGAACAATTTCTTCTAAATGTTCTTTATACTGACGTAATTCTTGCTCTACACGTTTACGCTCCATAATCTCCATCATCAAAGCTTGGTTCGTAGTTTCAAGCTGTGCAGGACTTGGTAGAGCTAATCCTTTTGGCACTAAAGGTATTAAAGTTAAAGCTGTATAGAACGATATTAACGCTGTTAATGCTTTTAAGGCGCCTGCGAACCAGTAGTTAGGATGCCATAATGTCCATACCTCCATAATATGAGTTGTACCACACGAAATAATAAAGGCGCCGAACAGTAGAAAAATATTCTGAAACGGAATATCTTTACGCTTGCGAATAAAATACACAAGCGTTATAGGTATTGAATAGTAAGACAGTCCAATTAATACATCTGATAGTATATGCAGCGATACCAACTCAGGCTTCCACTGATAACAATGCCCATGTGGGATAAAATTACCTGAGTAGAAAAAATTGTGTAAGTTTTGTAAGTCCACGTTAATGCTCCACCTTTTTACAAGTGGATACAATGTTATTGCTACAAAGCAAATCTACCTTTGGAAGTAATTATTTCACATCTACCCAGAAATCAGCCGTGTTGACTTTGCTATTGCGGTTAAACTGTAACCAAAGCTTATAAGTTCCTTTTTGAGGAAAATTTGACCCAAAGCTAACTTGACCGTCGGGTGAGTCTTGGAGCAACGTTGCTGGTACATAGTCTGCACTTTTAAGAGGTGATGAACTGCGAACTATGAATAAGCGTGCTTTTTCGTTCATTTTTTGATTTGGATACGGTTGTAATTTTACTGGTTGTTTGTTTTTTGTATCCTGCAAGTCAAACCTTAAATTTATCTGTTGTCCTGATTTGAAGCTCGAAGAAGGCGCTAAAAGTGTTATTTTTGTATCAGACAATATTTTTGTATTGCTAAATTTTTCAAGTTCGGTGGGTAAAGGAACATCCCCTGGAATCTTAATTTTTTGGATTGTCAGTTGTTTATCGTAATCGCTAAATACAGTATAGTTCCCAGGCGCCGGGAAGTCGGGTTTAACTTCAAACTTTCCTGATTTATATGTTGGTGTTTCGTGTTGGAAGAACCGCAAGTCATCACTGACTACCACCAAATGCATTTGCTTATTAGATGAGTCTGTTGATTTTACTGAGTTTGTAGTAGTAGCTTTTGGTTTATCTGGCACTTTGACTGCTATTGGTACCGCTTTAGTTGATTTTACTTCTTTTACTTGTTCGGTTTGGGTTGGTTGATTATTGCTCGTACTGGTTTCTTGCTTTACATCCTTTTTAGGTGATGAACAACTTGAAATTAGTAAAAATATCCCTAATAAACTAATTCTCAAGACTAAATTCATAATTAATTACTGTCGCTACATGTATTAAATACAACATGCAACATCATTACACATAAATTTTAAAATCGGTACAAAGAAACCGGGTTTCTAAGGGTTATCATAGATTAAAGTATAAAAATGTATTAAATACATAGAGACATTTTGATAGACATATAGCACAATCTTATCTGCTGTGTATCTTCTGTGTTATGGATGTATCAACCCAGCGATTGGATGAACTTAATTTGAAATTGAGTTCTGTTTTGGCAGACTTACCACTTTGGGATATAAGTTTAGAAGTTAGCTGTGTAGGTAATAGTTTAATTAAATTGTTTGACAACGAACCTTTAATGCCTGGGGTAATCTTGACAAAAAATCATGATTATGCTGGGATGATTTCTAGGCACCGTTTTTTTGAGTTTATGAGTCGTCCCTATAGTTTGGGTTTGTTTAACGAGCGTGCGCTTGACAACTTGTACGATTTTGTTAAATCAGATATTTTGATAATGGGCGCCGATACAAAAGTTGTTGAGGCTACACAACAAGCATTGTCAAGAAATTCTGAGTTTGTTTATGAACCAATTGTTGTTGCGGGGAATAAACTACTTGATATTCAGCAGCTACTTTTGGCAAACTTGAAAATACACGCATTGACGCTTGCACAACTTGAAGAAACTCAGAAACAATCTCAAGAAGCTGAATTTAATTTGCACGAAAGCGAACAGAGGTATGTGGAATTACTACAAAAGCAAAAGACTCTAGCTTTAGAAGAATTAAATTTGAGGAAAGAGCGTGAAGTTATTAGTCCTGCCAAACTTGTTGTCGGTAATTTAGTTCACGCTAGTCGTTATGCTCAAGAGTTAATGCAATTGGTAGGTCTTTACCAGAAGTACTATCCACATCCTGTGGAAGAAATTCAGATTGTTGCTGAGAAAATTAACGTGAGTTCGATAAGTAATGAGCTTCCTAAGTTGTTAAGCGTTATAAAAGGTCATGTTAGGAAAATTCAGGAGTTTGGTGAAAGAAAGCACTGAAGTGCTATGCGGCAGCTTCTTCGGTGTGACAATCAAAAACCAGCATGAACTTCGCATCTGGTGTTACCCGGAGTAATAGCTGCATGTGTCCGTCTGCATCTGAACGACGACGAAACCGCGCTACTATTTCACGTTTCATATCTGGAAGCATCCGAGCTATTGCCCAGGAATTTAGTCGCTTTTTGTAATTTGCTGATTCGTTTTGCTCGCAATGGCTGGTGTGAGTGTCTTGTGCCATGATGATATTACACAGATTTATTTGGTTAACTTTTGTCAGCAAGTCCCATATATGTGTGAGGATTGCTGACGTTTTTTTATCGAAGCTGTCACTTGAATAGCACACCAAAAATTGAACGTCAATGATTTTGGGAAACAATTCTTCAAAATCGTTTCCCAGACCCGAAATATATTTTTTTCAAATGTATACACCCACACACACACATTCGTTAGTGCAGTACCTAAGTACTATAAAGACTATTTTTGAAACAACATATCAAACTCAGCTTGCAAAGCTTGGATTTCTGCAACTCTGGTAACGATGAGGTTGTCTCTACCTGCGTCGAGTAAGCGTGATTTCCAGTAGCGGATGCTTTCTGAATTATTCATCCAAAAGTCAATTACTGTTTTGACGACTTCATCCATTTCCCAAGATTCTTTTGTAGGAACTGATTCAACTGTTTCGAGAAATGCGTCGAGTGTACAATCAGGCGCCCCTAAATATTCTATACCTTGTGGTTGTCGCGACACTAAAGACTTTTGTTGATGATTAAAAAAGTGTAAAACAGGAGATACGCCAACGATATTAAATGCATATTTCATCTGTGAAGTCCTCTTGGTAATTTTTTAAAACAAATAATCAGATTGAAATTAGCAATCACAAGCCGTCAGTGCTAAAGATTATTAGATAGAAAATTAGCAGTTAATAGAGGTGAGTGCTAATAGTTGTTGGTGTCTTTATCTTAAATTATTAGATATTTCCAAGAAATGCAAATTGCTATATAGTAATTTTAATATTTTGTTTATATTTTGATGGTGATAAATTACCAGGGTGAGATTGCAGCGCTAGTTGCAGCGGTGTTATGGGCTTTTGCGTCGGTTGTATATGGACGTGTTGGCGCCCATATTCCACCACTACACTTAAATTTAATCAAGGGAATAATAGCAATTGTTTTACTCTTAATCACAATAGTTGCCACAGGAAAACTATCTTTAGTAATAGCTCCTATTCCTTTATGCTTACTTTTGTTGAGTGGGGTTATAGGTATTGGACTAGGTGATACTGCATTTTTGGCAGGAATCAATAGTTTGGGTGCTAGGAGGTTATTACTTTTAGAAACACTGGCGCCACCAATGACGGCTGTATTTGCCTTAATATTTTTACAGGAACGATTAAATGCCAGTGCTTGGTGTGGCGTGCTGTTAACTATTTTGGGAGTCGCTTGGGTAATTAGTGAACGTACTGAAAAAGAAATTAATTCTTCGTTACCTTTACGTGGGGTGGTATTTGGACTACTTGCAGCAGTTGCCAATGCCTCCGGCGCCGTTCTGTCGCGTGCAGCGTTGGTCAACACAAATATTAACCCGTTGTGGGCTGCTTTAATACGGCTAGGTGCAGCGACATTATTTTTATTGCCTTTAATTGTATGGCAGCAAGATAAGTATAAGACTTCCATACTTAGTTACTCGAAACAATGGCGTGTAGTTGCTGCCACATGCTTCGCGGCATTTTGCGGAACTTACTTAGGTATTTGGCTACAACAGACCGCAATTAAACTGGCGCCTGTAGGAATTGCTTCAACATTATTGCAAACTAGTCCAATATTTATACTACCGCTAGCGTTGTGGACGGGTGAAATGGTAAGTATTAGGGCAGTCATAGGAGTAATAATTGCAATCGCAGGAATCGCTTTATTGTTTTACCTCAAATAATACATATTGTTACTTAACTTTATAATTTTGCCATAGTAAGCTTTGCAGTTGGTGTTTTGTAATTTTTCTTGAGAGTGAGAGTAAATACTCTTGTGGCAACGAGTAACGATTGACAAACGGATATTTTGGTAAACGTGACGTGTAATCAAAGAAAAGTGAAAACCTGTCTGATGCGACTGGTATCTTGCCACGATGAAAAATATGACTCGTAGCAGCAAATATAACTGTGCCAGCAACCCCTAAGCAAGACTTGTAATCTAACGAAGAAGCGTTTTGTTGCATTACTGTGTCTTGAATATAACCTTGTCTATACTTTAGTCGCTCAACTAGTTTTTGAGTAGTACTGACAGGAATATACTGAAACGGCCCTTGGTCTTCGTTAACATCGTGTAAGTAGATAATTACTTTGAATACCTGCCTGTCTTCACCATCTAAGTGCCACAAGCGAGACTTTCGCTGTACTTTATTAGCTACATCTCTACGAAAATAAGCTCCATGATATGCAACAGGAAGACCAAAGTAATTTTCTGCAATATTAAGTATACGTCTTTCTAGTCCCCAAAGAAATATTTCTGGATACTGCATCATTTGCTCATTTGTAGCATGAACTACAAATTCATTCTTTTTTGTTACACATGGAATTAATGGCATTAATCTTCTTGCTGCTGAGGTCATTTTTGACGAGGAAGGAGTTGCCAACTCTTTCAATGAACTAATCGCCACTCCTTCATTTTTCAACGTCTCGACTATCTTAAAATCCTCAGTAAACATTGCTGGTAGGTTAATAGCATGTTGTTGTACTGCTGCCTTATAGATAGAGTCACTGTGTTTTTGCAACGAAGGTATCGTGTATACATCTTTCAGAACTCGGTTGTAGATTCTTTTTATCAGGTCCACGGTTCTATTTATATTTTATTAACAATTAAACTTTATTTTATTGTAAGTATTTTCATAAATATTTGTCTAATCCTTAACAATTACTTCACGTGATACTTCATAATTCCTTCATTAAACTTCCTTAATAAATTACCAGCTTTATATAAACTATATAAATTCGGTTTGATGGAGTAGAAATATACGTAGGATGCGTAACGCTATAACAATATTTCAACGAAAAGAATGATTTTGTCGCGTTACGCACCATAAATGTTTGTTATAATTATTGCTTTATTAGTACGCATCAGTACAATAAATAGGTATAAAAGAATACATTTACGCTAAATGTATTAACATAGCTTAAAGTGTATTTTAAAACAATGAATAATTAAATAATTGATATAGTTAGAAAAATTGTCTTACTTGCTGTACAACTATGTGTTGTAGCCTTAATCACAGCATGGAGCAACAAAGACAATGCCACTAATTTTAATTCAAGGTAAGTATAAAGTTTTATCAACAGCCCCAGATGGAGACTCTATCCGTTTTTACCCTAATAATCCAGAATTGTGGAAAAAATTATCTACAAAAGTTCGTCCTAACAATTTTGGTGGCGCCCAATTACGCTTAGATGCAATAGATGCACTAGAAACTCATTTTTTGCCGAGGGGAGGTAGTGCAGGAATGCAACATCAACCGATAAAGTATGGTCAGGGTGCAGCATCCGAACTGCTAAATTACTTAGGATTCAAAAATGTAATGCGCAGTAAAAGTGAGAAAATAACTTCAGTTACCCCATCCGAGGCGCCGGGTTTTATTTTAACTAGGTTTGCAGACACTTATGGTCGAGCAGTTGCGTTTGTATTCAAGGGAGAAGCGACACAAGAAGATGGCAGCGAGGTATTTATAGACAAAGCACTTTTACTTCATAGTGCCAACCACCATTTATTAAGTCAAGGACTAGCTTACCCGACTTTTTACTCAAAGTTGTATCCAGATATTCGCAAAGAGTTAAGCAAAGCTGCTGAAAAAGCGCGCAAAGAATCAAAAGCTTTATGGAGTGAAGACAAAACCAACACAGGTTTCACGTTAGATAGCTTGAAAACTATTATCGATGATGTGGTGATTTTACCTAAACTATTTCGGCGCCTGTTAAGTTATCTTGCGATAAACGACGATAGCGTAGCGTTGGATGGATTTTCTGCATACCTAGACTCGCTCGATGATAAAATAATTATCTTGCCAGACGGTCACATCACAGGTTTTGATTTTGTCGTCAAAGTTGAAGGGCAAAAGATTATGATGACACAGCAACCTGAAGATATTGTGTTTGTTGAGAAATAATTAGCAACGGATACAACGGATGTAACGGATGCTCCGGGTAAACTATCCGTTACATCCGTTTACCATCCGTTGCCAGTGCGTTTTAAAATATTTTTTATTTTTGCGAAAAAAATGATTTAGGCGACAAATAATATGGAAATTACCAAACTTCCAATTTCTTGGCAGGTTGTTCTCGCAGAAGAATTTGAAAAACCTTATTTTAAACAACTTCAGACTTTTCTGACTGAGGAACGCCAAACACAAACCATCTATCCACCAGAAGAGGATGTTTTTTCAGCTTTTGAATTGACTCCTTATCACGATGTCAAGGTTTTACTACTTGGACAAGACCCGTATCACGATGAAAACCAAGCACACGGGTTATGTTTTTCTGTTAAACCTGGAATTAAAACGCCACCATCGTTAGTAAATATGTACAAAGAGCTTAAAGCTGATATTGGATGTGATATTCCAAGCACTGGATATTTGGTGGAGTGGGCAAAACAAGGTGTGCTAATGCTCAATGCAGTTCTGACAGTACGCGCACATACTGCTAATTCACATAAAAATAAAGGTTGGGAAAAGTTTACAGATGCGGTTATTAGTCAAGTAAATCAAAAATCTGACCCAGTTGTATTTGTTCTATGGGGTGGTTACGCACAGAAGAAACTTAAATTAATTGATACCACACGACATATAGTTATTCAATCTGCACATCCCTCACCTTTGTCAGCACACAATGGTTTCTTTGGTAGTAAACCATTTTCTAAAATTAATGCAGCATTAGAAGCGTGTAATAAATTACCCATTAATTGGGAAATAGGGAATAAATACATGGAGTACTAGCTATTCAATATTTTTTATCGAGTATTAGCAAGATAACCAAAGCACAAAAAAATAATACAAATAGTCTATTTATATTTAAAGGTAAATATTATTACTTGTTATGATGATAGGTTAAGTATTTATCTTAAAAAAGGCGCTGTTTTACAAAACAATTTTTGAAATTTAGTATTGTTTTTATACAGGATAATATTTTGTTACTGCTATACAGAGTCTAAATTCCTAGAGGATAAATCATATACAAATATATCCTCTAGGAAAATTTGCGTGCCTCACTAAACTCAAGAAACTATGTCTCTATGGTAAAAAAATATATGTAATGCACAATGCACAGGCAGGATGCCTGTGCCACAAGAGCGCATAGTTAGTTATCAGTAGAAGTATTATCTACAGAACTTCTTTCTTGTGATTGTTGTGTTGGGACAACAATATCCGAACGGTCAGACGATTTGGGCGGTGCCTCTGTTGTTGGGACTACTACAGAACCAGATGATTTTGGTGTACTTTGTGATTTACTGCTGTCTGGTGATTTTTTTATACGAGAATCACGTACCGTTCTTAGTCTATCTACTAAAGATGGACTTGGTGGGCTTGATGGTGTCTGTGTGTTAGAACCATTTGAATCACTAGAATTGTTAGTATTAGTACGAGTATTAACGTTATTGGTGCGGGTTGGTGTGCTGTCGCTATCGTCTGTGCTGCCAGTATTATTGTTGTCGTTGTTATAATTTCTACGTTTTGTTGTGGTTTCGTTATCAGAATTATTTGAGTTATCAGTTGAGCGATTGTTTCTAGAATTGCTGTTGCTAGTGTTGGAATTATTATCGTCGTTATAGACGCGGCGCCGTTTGCGTCGTACTGGTGTTGAGACGGGTGTCTCTTCAACACGGTTCGAGGTTTTAGTTTGTTGAGATGATGTTGCTTCGGTTGTTGGTGATACAGTAGGCGTCGAGGCTGGTGTAGTAGTTGTGGATGCAGGGAAAATATTGCTTGGTTGCTCTACAACTGGTTGTGTAGCTTGAGGATTTGAAACACTTCGCATGGCACTAAAACCTGCCGCAGCAGCTAGCATTGCAATACCTGTTCCAATCAGTACTTTTGGTTTAAGGACTTTTTTGGCAATGACTTTAACGGCTTTAGCTTTATCTTCTTGTTTTTGTTGTAGTGGTTCTTCTGTACGTAATTGTGTTACTGCTACAGAAGCTGCATCCAAGTTTGAAGCTTGTTGACTTGATAAATCGATTGTTTGTACTGCGTGCGTTGGCAGTGGTTGCGGTGCCGGAATTGCTCCGAACACAGGTAATAATTTTAACCACTCGGCAACAGTAGAAGGTCTAAATCTCGCGTCAACTGCCATACCACGCATTACTGCTTGGTTAACAGCAGCACTCAAATGCGGTTGCAGTTCACGTGGAGAAGGCATTTTTTCACGGTCGCGCAGTAATGCTGGTATTGGCACCTGCGCTGTTAACAAAGTGTAAAGCGTCGCTGCTAACCCATAAATATCAGTTGCAGGTGAGCGGGCAGCTTGCGATAAATATTGTTCGATTGGAGAATATCCTTCGGAAACCATACCTGTATGTGTTTGCCGAACTCCACTATTAAACTCGCGCGCAATGCCAAAATCAATAAGCACAACAGATTGAGTGTCGCGACGAAGAATAATATTATCGGGCTTAATATCACGGTGTAATAACCCGTTTTGATGTACTACTTCTAATGCGGCGCCAATTTGGCGAATGTAGTGAATAGCGGTTGCTTCTGGTAAAGGAACTCCTGGGATTACATATGCTTCTCCCAAAGTTTCACCTGGGATATATTCCATCACCATGTATGGTAATGCGGCCTCGACAAAAAAGTCGCTGACTCGGACAATATTAGGGTGAACACAAGTTGCTAACCGTCGAGCCTCATCCTGGAATTGCTTCTCGAATTTGGCAAAATCCGGATGTTGTCGCAGCTTTTCATTCAGGGTTTTAATTACCACCACTTGATGCAAATAGTGATGAGTAGCTTTAAAGGTTATCCCAAAGCCACCCCGACCAATTTCGTGGTCGAGAGTATATTTGCCACCCTGCAAGGTTGTACCAGCAGCTACCATAGCGATTTTAGATTTGAGGTTTTCTTTTAGAGTTCGTCAACTGTTAAGTCTATACGATTGTAGATGACCCAAAGCCATTCACCTAGTTCTTAAGTGCCAATTTTTGAGATTTGCTACTTAAGGTAGAAGCGCTTATACATAAATTATGCGCTTCTAAATTACGAAAATAGGTTATAGAAGCTAAGGATATAACATTAATTTAAATTTTTGATGAAATTAAAGATTATAAAGTATAGTACAGGAATTTTATCCGAACAATGTAAAAATTCCAATATCTTAGTCCAAACGCTGCTTTAACCATAATGCCAGTAATGGAAGCGCTAATTTATAGCCTTGTTCGGCGCCATAAATTAGTCCTTTGTGTTGAAGTCCCATTAAGGCGCCTTGAAGGCTACCACCACGCGATAAACCATGTTTTTGAATATATTCACGGCTTTGTGGTTTTTCGGTGGGGTCACAAGCTAATGCTTCGAGCAGATGTACTTGGTTAGGAGGCAGCAACATTAATAATGATTCAAAGGTAATAGATAAATCTTTAAGTAACCCTTGAATGGCATCATGCACTGCTTTTTCGGTAACTAGCCCATCTGGGCGCCGTGCTGATTGTATACGACGAATTAATGCCATTGCGTCCCCAATGTGTCCTTGTACCGCATCCAAAAATAATTGCAGCGCTTTAGAACGCGAGTCAAACGTTAACCCTTGAGTATGTAAAATCTCCCTTGCCCATACCGCAATTACATCTCTAACCAAAGGCGCCAATTTTAAAGTTTCTAATGGGTAATCGTTTTCTTCTGTATTAGCAGCCTCAGCAATTGTGGCTACTAATACATAACTCACAAAAGTTTGAGCTTTGATTTCACGTCGTAGCGTTGCTTCCCACTCCCCATTCTTATCCCATGAACGAATATGGGGAAAAGTATGTAATATCAACACAACACGCTTTCCGTCAGTTTCTGCTAACTGCTGCGGTAATTTCAACAACAATTCAAACGCTTGCCATAACTGCTTCAAGTTTAAACTGCGTATCAATTTTAACTTGCCTGTTGTCTCCTCTGGATTAAATACAAAATACTCTCTGGCTTTTGTATTTACCCAATTCTTAACTTGTGCTGGTTGGAAATTTTGACTTACCGCTTCTGCGAGTAACTGCAAAAAACGCTCACCATCGCTAGCGCGGATGCAGTCGATTTCTAAAACAATCGCTCCTACTTCCTTTGCTGCTGAACGCACTAAGGTACGGCGCCCGCTTCCAGGCACCCCCGCAATCAATACATCACCGTCCTGTGCTAAAACCTCAACAATGCGCTGAAATTCCGCTGAACGTCCAATAAGTTCCAATCGAACAGACAAATTCAAGTACACGCGCTTTCTGCCTTCAACCCAAGCTGTATCGCAAAGCATACTCACTCCACTACTTTATCGGCAACAACCATTGGTAAAATTTATGCAAATTATTCAAAATCACAAGTGTCATAAACAAAATAGCACTAATAGAAAGTGCTATTACTTATTTAACACATATTTACTAAATTAACTCAGGCGCCAGTATTGTTGTGATGACGAAAAATGTGGCTTTAAGATTTTTATCGTAGCAAATTTTAGCTAACGGCGCCATTCCATACTTAGTTAGATGGAATATATGTTGATTAATTAATTACTAGCTTACTAAGTAATTGTTCTTAATTACTTTTTAAGTTTTAAGCATTCAAAAACATCAATATATCTATAGGAAGATATTGTATTAATACCCGTTGATAAGAGTGGGTAGTACAAGCTTTGTTAAGTCAAATGTAAACAACTATTAAGAAAATCTATGCAAATCATCAAAAGTAAAAAGTGTTGAACTGTAGCTAGCACTATAAAATCGTGCTAAAAATGATTTAACACAGATTTTTAGAAACTAGGTCTAAGGAAGATAATCATGGTGCAGGTAGTATCTGCGGTGGGACTGCCCTCTGGACAGCCAAAAGTTTGGCATTCAATGGAGGTTGAAGAAGCACTATCACTCTTGAAAAGCACTTCAGATGAAGGTTTAAGCCATTTTGATGTAAAGCAGCGAGTTGAAAAGTACGGTAGAAACGAACTAACTGCGAAAAAAGGTAAACCTCTTTGGTTGAAGTTTTTACAGCAATATAACCAGCCATTGCTAATTGTGTTACTGTGTGCGGGTTTATTAAAAGCGCTATCAGGAAGTTATGTAAATGCGGGAGTGATTTGGGGTGTTACGACTACCAATGCAATCATTGGGTTCATTCAAGAGTCTAAAGCAGAAGGTGCGATTGAAGCACTGGCAAACGCAATTACTACTGAAACCACAGTTATCCGTGATGGGCAGAAAGTTCGTATACCTTCGCGTGAGCTAGTACCTGGAGATATAGTTTTATTAATCTCAGGTGATAAAGTTCCTGCTGATTTACGGTTAGTCCAAGCTAAAAATCTTCAAGTTGACGAATCTGGTTTAACGGGTGAATCGGTAGCTGTAGAAAAACATGTAGATATTTTAAAACCTGACACCCCTCTTGCCGAACGTAAAAACATGGCATATGCGGGTGGTTTTGTGACGTTTGGACAAGCTGTAGGTATTGTAGTTGCGACAGGGAATGAAACTGAGACTGGAAAAATTTCCCAGTTAATGGACCAACACACAAACCTAACGACACCACTAACTCGCAAGTTCGATAAGTTTAGTCATAACTGGTTGCGTGTTGTTTTAGCGTTGGCAACATTAACATTTGTTGTTGGACTGAATACAAGAAATTTCACTGAAGCTCTTGAAGCTGCTGTTGCTTTAACTGTCGGCGCCATTCCTGAAGGTTTACCAGCGGTAATAACGGTGACTTTAGCAATCGGTGTTTCCCGAATGGCGAAACGACATGCAATTATTCGTAAATTACCTGCTGTAGAGACTTTGGGTAGTGCGACTGTAATTTGTTCGGATAAAACAGGCACGCTGACTGAAAATCAGATGACTGTCCAAGGCATTTATGCAAGCGGACATCAATATGCTTTGACAGGAGTAGGATATGCACCAGAAGGTGAAATTCTGCGAGATGAAAGACCAGTTAATTTGAATAGTGATAAGGGTTTACAAGAAACTTTATTAGCAGGAATTCTTTGTAATGACTCTTTAATTGAATACAAAGACGATAGATGGACGGTAATGGGCGACCCAACTGAAGGCGCCTTAATTGCTTCGGCAAACAAAGCAGGATTCAATCAAGCTTCGTTAACTCGCCAAATGCCAAGAATCGATACGATTCCTTTTGAGTCAGATTATCAATACATGGCAACACTGCACAGCACACCCGCAGGAAAAATCATTTATGTAAAAGGTTCAGTTGAGTCAATATTGAAGCGTTGTAGCGGAATGCTCAACAGCGAGGGTCAAAAGCGCCCGATGGATTGTGTAGAAACATTAAACCAAACTAGTATTGAGCGAGAAGTAAATATCATGGCACGCCAAGGATTGCGCGTGCTAGCACTAGCGAAAAAGAATGTACCTGACAGCCAAAACACCGTAGACCATCACGATATTGAAAAAGGGCTAGTTTTCCTTGGTTTACAAGGAATGATTGACCCACCACGCGAAAGTGCGATTAAAGCAGTACAAGCGTGTCAACAAGCTGGTATCCAAGTTAAGATGATTACTGGAGACCACGCCGTTACAGCCCAAGCGATTGCTCGACGCATGGGCATGGGTAAAAATGGTTCAGTACTAGCATTTACAGGCGCCGAGTTATCCAAGATGGATAAAACAGAACTCGCGCAGGTAGCAGAAGAGGGTGTAGTATTTGCACGTGTGGCACCAGAGCAAAAGCTGCGTTTAGTTGAGGCACTACAATCAAAAGGCGAAGTTGTAGCAATGACGGGTGATGGTGTGAATGATGCACCTGCATTGAAACAAGCTGATATTGGTATAGCAATGGGTGGAGCAGGTACAGAAGTAGCGAAAGAAGCATCAGATATGTTGCTTACCGATGATAACTTTGCCTCAATTGAAGCAGCAATCGAAGAAGGACGCTCTGTCTATAAAAACCTGCTCAAAGCAATCTGTTTTATTCTGCCTGTGAACGGTGGAGAATCAATGACAGTCTTACTAAGTACCTTATTAGCAAGAGACCTACCGATTCTTTCTTTACAAATTCTCTGGTTGAATATACTTAACTCCATCACAATGACTGTACCTTTGGCATTTGAACCCAAAGCAGCAAACGTGATGAACCAGGCGCCGAGAAACCCCAACGAGCCATTACTATCAGGGAACCGCATCAAGCGAATTCTATTAATTTCCTTATTCAACTGGATTGTAATATTCGGTGTATTTGAATACTTCCGTGCCACAACAGGTAACTTACCATTAGCGCGAACAATGGCAATAAACTCGCTCATTGCAGGACGAATATTCTACATGCTCAGTATCAGCCAATTAGTACCCAACTTAATAGCTAAGATGGACGGAACAATTGAAGAAAACGTAGATATTCCCGCAATTGGATTTGGAATAATTGGAGCAATATTACTACAAATCGTATTTGCTCACGTCCCCTTAATCAATCAAGTCTTTGAAACGGCGCCGCTCAGTTTCCAACAATGGTTATTATGCTTAGGAATCGGTTCACCCATGATTTTATGGGCAGCCCTTGCCAACAAAATTGACCCTCCAAACTAAATACAACACTTAATTTACATTCCCCGAAACCCGGTTTCTTTAAGAAACCGGGTTTCTAAGTGTTTTTATTTGGTAAGTAAAATCTCTAAATATCATTTTTTTCTTCTGCTGAGTCTACTGGATTAAGGAGAGAGATTTAATTTTGGCTATTAATGGTGAAACTACTAAGGGAATGACACCAGAAAGAAGTGGAGAGTTACTTCGAGGAAGTCCTGGTTCAACTGTTACTGTACTTTTGGAACATGAGGATCAGCCAATTAATGTGACACTTACTCGTAAAAGTTTAAATTGAATTATGGCGGCAAGTCATATTAAGCATTACTCACAAATGTAATAAAATTGTTAAAAAATACTTTAAAAGTATGATATTAATAAAACTAAATATCAATAAGCGTGTCGAAGCATCCAGCTAAGTGCTTCCTCATCTATGTAGGATAATTTAGATGAAAATGTTATCAAAGCAGTCCGGGAAGCAAGTTTCGGAAACCTTGACACAGCGTCGTGTTTTCTTCGCTGTTATGGTTCTGCTTTTGGGACTTGTATTAACGTTATTATTATCGCTTTCTCAAGGCGCCGTTCCCCTTAGCTTTGATGAAATGTTACAAGCGCTACTACGTCGAGGCGACCCACTCAAACAAACGATACTTTGGGATTTACGTATTCCCCGCATTTTTGCTGCGATGCTAGTTGGCGCCGCATTAGGAATGTCAGGTGCCTTATTACAAGGGATGTTGCGTAATAGTTTGGCAGACCCTTTTATTTTGGGAATTTCCGCAGGCGCCGGACTAGTGGTAATTGTGATGGTAGTATTACAAGTGTTTCAAGCTTGGATACCTTTAGCTGCTTGGATAGGCGCCATAATTACAACTGCAATAGTAATATTTCTTGGTCGTTCTGGTTCTAAACTTTCGGTAGAGCGATTAATTTTAGGTGGTGTAGCGGTAAGCTCACTATTTGGTGCAGTCCAAAGTACTTTACTACTACTTGCAGAAGACGGTCAAATTCAACAAGCTTTAAACTGGTTAATTGGTAGCTTAAATGGTAGGGGTTGGCGAGAAGTTAATGCAGCGGCGCCTTATATAATAATTGCCTTAATTGCAGGATGGTTACTTGCCCGTTCTTTAAATTTATTGGCTTTAGGGGATGACTTGGCAGTAGGTTTAGGGGTGAATCTGGGACGGTCGCGTATATTAATTGCTGGTGTGGCAACACTTTTGGCTGCTGGAGCAGTTAGCGTTAGCGGACTAGTTGGTTTTATTGGTTTAGTAGTTCCTCATGGGGTTCGTTTGCTAGTAGGGAATGACCATCGTATATTATTACCCTTATCTGCACTTGGTGGCGCCTGGTTATTAATCTTCGCTGATTTACTTTCTAGGTTGGGTTCTGTAGAATTACCAGTTGGTTCAGTAACAGCACTTCTAGGTTCACCTTTGTTTATTTGGTTACTATATCAACGTAAAACCGGAAATGAGAGTTAAAGAAACCCGGTTTCTCGGCGCCAACGAAAAATCACGAAACACCAAACACTAAAATGCCTCTAGAAATACAAAACTTAAGCGGTGGATACACCGCAGTACCGATAATCAAAGACGTAAATTTAAACTTACAAACCGGAGAATGGCTAAGTTTAGTCGGCGCCAACGGTTCAGGTAAATCAACTTTTCTCAAATTACTAAGTCGAATTTTATCACCTTCACAAGGCGCCGTGCTACTAGATGGCAAAGTAATTCACTCTCAACCTCCGAATGTAGTAGCTCAACAACTAGCGTTATTACCTCAACAACAAACAGTTCCCACAGGTTTAAGTGTTCGTCAATTAGTTAGCTTAGGACGCACACCCCATCAACCTTGGTGGCAATGGGAATTAAGCGGGGAAGATAAGCAAAAAGTAGAAAGCGCTATTCAAAAAACGCGCTTGGAGGACTTGAGCAATAGACCAGTAGAAAACTTATCAGGTGGAGAAAGACAACGCGCGTTTCTAGCTTTGGCACTCGCACAAGAACCAAAAGTATTATTACTAGACGAACCAACAACGTATTTAGATATTAATTACCAGCTACAATTATTAGAACTACTCAAAGAATTAAATCAACAACAGCAATTAACAATTGTTACAGTCTTACACGAATTAAACCTAGCAGCAAGATATAGTGACCGTATAGTCTTATTTAATCAAGGTAAGCTCTGGGATGTTGGTACACCCGCAACTGTTTTAACACCCGAAGCAATAAGCCAAGTATTTGGAGTAAAAGCCCTAATTATTGATACACCAGTAGGATTACAAGTTTGCGCTGTATCTGCTTTATAAACATTGAAAATGAACAAATTACTTATTTTGGCACTCACAATCATCTTATCAGCTTGTTCAAACAATCCCCAAACACAAATCACCCAACCTGCCTTAAAATCGAAACGGGTAGTAGCATTAACACCCTTAGCAGCAGACATAATATATAACCTAGACAAAACCAAACTAGTTGGCATTCCTAACACTAGATATACAGACGTAATAGCAAAAACAAAATTTAATAACTACCCAAGAGTCGGAACCAACACAGCTATCAACATTGAAAAAATAGTATCACTCAAACCAGACCTAGTACTAGGCGCCGAAGGATTCCACGATAAAATTATCGCCAAGCTTCAAGAGTTAAAAATACCTACCCTTGTGGGAAAAATCAGCAGTTGGCAAGACTTGGAAAATAGCACGAAACAAATAGCACAACAAATAGGCGCCGACCCTAAACCAATATTAGATAAATTTCAATCTTACACCAGCAATATACCTAACAACGGTAAAACAGTATTAGTACTACTTCGCGCGCAACCAACATCATCACCGAATAAAAACAGTTGGGCAGGGAACTTGTTAGAAAAATTCAAATATAAAAATTTAACAGCTTCCTTACAAGGAAAAGGTCGCTTTAAAGGATATATAACGCTTTCACAGGAAAAGATACTCGAAGCAAACCCCGAAAAGCTTTTTGTTATTGAGTCTGCAAATTTAAACCCCAATGATTTTAAAAAGTTGCCTTATTGGAGTCAGTTAAAAGCTGTACAAAATAATCAAGTATATATATTTCATCACGATGGGTTAATTACTCCTATAAGTATAGATTCTGTAGAAGATGTTACTAAAAGGTTACGTGACATCCGTTTATGATTGAAAAGTTTTTAATCACCTACGGCACCTATAAATAATCGAATTCAAAGCTAGAATACTTAGGCTAAAATATGGTCTTTTTTAACCAATATTAAAAACTGTTTTATGCGTAACCGGATGTACATTATGCTACTTTCGCGTGCAGCTTGGGTTCAAGGAGATGAAGTTTTTGGCGGATATGGGAATTTCGTTACGTACTGTAGCCTGGTTACGTGATGCTGGTTATGATACTGTACATTTACGTGATGAAGGTTTACAACGGTTGCCAGATGATGAGATTCTGATTAAAGCCCGTACTGAAGAAAGAATTTTGCTAACAGTAGATTTAGACTTTGCTCAACTTTTAGTTGGTGTACTAGTTGACTCCATCTAACCTACTGGTTTGAATGACATGAACGCACAGGGGAAGAAAGCCTGTGCTACATTGGGTTCGGCACCGTAAACTTAAACTAAGTTTTTAAATGTCAAGACCAATTCGGGCATAGTAGTGACGGTATCTGCTGAATTCATATGTCTTTAGGTCGGCTAGTTTTTCATTTGTTAAGCGTTCAGTATTCGTGCTTCGGACTCGCACAAGGGTATCCTTCTCGTTCCCAGCAATATTGTGGAAGAAAATAGTATACGATTGTGTAATTTCTTGACCTCTATTGCAATTAATCATGGTTATTTTTTACTTACTATCATTGAAATACCTTCTTTGTAAGGTTTGTTACTATTCATTTTTTCCTTGCGGTCTTTATCTAGAAAAAATCTAGCAAGCGTGCGTTTTATTTCTCTTTCGCGTGCGCTATTTAGCTTTTGCCGAGTTAGTTGGGATACCTTTTTACTCAACCAAGCCCTAAGTATTTACGCGCTTCACTGTTTGTCTTAAACAGCGAGAAATGACCTGTTAGTTTACTTTTTGTTTGTTTCATCGAAAATATAGTACTTTTGGCACCGTATTTATCCAGTTTAAGATTGAATTCTTGCAGTTACTCTTTGTTTCGAGGCTGCATTTATAGGAATGTATTTATAATTACTTACCCTCTCAACCTTTGCAAGTCGGAAAAGTCGGATATTAAAGTCGGAAAAAGAAGGATTTTAATAGTATTAAGCTAACTGAACAAATAGCGATACCTGCTAAATAGCAACCATAATATTACCCTACACGAGTTATATCTATTACAATAATTAATTTAATTTAAGTATTATCCACAAAAAAGGATACACAAAGCGATAGATAGTAGCTTAAAATACAGCTTGTATCAAGGTGCAAAAATCAAAAGCCTCACCATAACAATAATAATTACCGCTCATGACCTTGGAAGAAGCACTCTTATTTATACAAGCCTCCCTAGAAGCCAAAACAGGTCAAAAATTGACCGCAACCGAACAAGCAATCTTAAAAGCTGCTTGGGATAACGACACTTATAGCAACGTCGCTGAAAGCTTATACCTGAGCGTCGGTCATATCAAGGATTTAGCTTACCCCTTATGGCAGCGTCTTTCAGATTTATTTGGGAAAAAAGTAACTAAGAATAACTTTCGCCATATATTAAACGAGAGAAGTGTCATCCCCCTGTCTGATGCTGAGGAAATAGCATTAAGTTACCAGTATGGTTCTCTAGAGCGATTAGGTAGTATTTTAATTATTGATGACCTGGTTGAGAACCTGCATTTTTTAACCCACCTATTGACCAAGCGGGGGTATAAAGTTCGCAGCGTTACCAACGGCAACATGGCTTTAAGAACAATCCGTAACAATCCACCTGATGTTATCTTGCTAGATATTAAAATGCCAGAGATGGATGGATATCAAGTCTGTTCAGCCCTAAAAGCTGATGCTCTAACCGCAGAAATACCTATTATTTTCTTGAGCGCGCTCGATCAAGTTATTGATAAAGTTAAAGCTTTTCAAGTTGGGGGGGTTGATTACATTACAAAACCCTTTGAGTCAGAAGAAGTTATTGCCCGTATTCAAACTCAACTAACTATTCAACAACAAAAACAGCAGCTACGGGAGGAAATTGAGCGACATCAACAAACTGTAGAAATTGTTTACCAATCGCGCGCTTTACTTGCAAGTTTATTGAACAGTTCCCTGGATGGAATTGCAGCCATGCAGGCGGTAAGAGATACAATAACTGGAGAAATACATGACTTTCGCTGTTTGGTAATTAATCCTACCCTTGCCAAAGTATTTGGTAGGAACAGAGAGTATCTTATGGGAAAATCCGTACTGAAAGAACAGTTTAATCAACTTTATCCCGGATTGTTTGATTCATTAGTACAAGTAGTGGAAATCAACGAATTATTAGAGCAAGAATTTTTATGGTCAGATGATGTAATTCAGAAATGGTATTATTTAGTTGCCGTTAAATTTGGAGATGGTTTTTCGATAAACGTTCGCAATATCACAGAAATTAAACAAATTAAATTACATTTACTTAGTGGCGTATGTCATTAATTTTGGCGGGTTGTTTAAATATCAAAACCCTGTAGAGACGTTACATGTAACGTCTCTAAATTCACCAAAATTGATGACATAGAACACTAGCGACTGATATTGCGCTCTTATTGAGTGGAATGAGGGTGTAGAGCTTCAGCTTCGCGCGCTTGGCGCCAGAGTAAGGGCTTTTCCTTAGCTGACGGCATACGCACTATAGCCGATAAAATTAGCGCACCCTCCATGCAATCAATCATCGAGCATCTTTATCTGTTCTAATGGTTACTTACTTATTCCGCATTTGCTAGTCGGCAAAGTCGGATAATCAAGTCGGAAAGGTCGGATATTTGCTTTTTGGGTGGTTAAAATTATCAGGGATTATCAAAGCTTCAGTTAAATCTAAAATATTTTCAAACTGAAACTTATTCACCCAATCTTTAAGAGTCATTAACTCTAGAGTATAAGACGCAGGAATTTCCTCAATCAGTCGAGAAACTAATGCCGAATCTGCATCCAGCGCGGCTTTATACAATTTGACAATCCATTTATCTGGCATTGCTGCTAGTAAGTCAGAGAAATTTAACGCCTCGGCTGAGACATGATATATTTGGGTTTCAGGCTTAGTATCCTCGTAAATATAACTAACTCCCAAGTGTTTCGCTATTATATCAAAAAGGATTTGTTCTTGGAATGGTTTCCGTACAAAATCATCACAGCCAGCAGATAAAATTACCGTCTTTGTTTCTTCTAATACGCTGGCAGTAAGGGCAATAATAGCAGTGGCTTGACCTTTAGTCGTGCTTTTGATGCGTTTAGTTGCTTCATAACCATCCATCACGGGCATCCGCATATCCATCCAGATAAGATGAGGGAACCAGGAATCCCATATTTCAATAGCAACAGAACCATTATTCGCTTCTTGGACTTCAAAACCTAGAGGTTGGAATAGTTTAACTAGCAGTTGTCGATTATATTCGTTATCGTCCACTACTAATAAGCGATATTTTGGTTGGTTGGGAGCGAGACTAATAACGCGACGTTTTTGGGGTTGGTTTTCAATTTCGTTGGCATCAACGACATCTACTTGAATATCAAATTTGAATATAGTTTTAAATCTTGTGTCTAAATATAAGGGTATTGTATCCTCGTCTAATTCCCTGCATCCTGTTTCAGAGGTAAAAAATTTGCCACCACTGATGACGGTCATTTCTCCCCCCATTAAGCGAACAAATTGACGGCTAATAGTTAATCCTAATCCCGTTCCTTGCTGCGCTTTTTGCCCTGATGTCGTTTGTACAAAGGGTTGAAATAATTTGTCTAATTCCTGTTTCTCAATACCAACACCTGTGTCTTTTACTTCAAATGTTAGGGTGTGGTGTGGGACAGGGGAGTTGTACTGTGGGACAGGCGGGACACCTGTTCCACGGGACACAGATACAGAGACACTGCCACTTGGAGTAAATTTGATTGCATTACCGATAAGGTTGATTAGCACTTGGCGCAATTTAATTTCATCCGCGCGGATATATTTAGGAACATCAGTAGCAGATTCAAATTGTAATTGTAAGTCTTTTTCTTTTGCTTTCAAAGAAAACATATTTTCCACATCTGCTAGTAAGCTTGTGAGGTTAAAGTTATTTGAGGATAACGTCATGCGTCCCGCTTCAATTTTTGAGAGGTCAAGCACTTGGTTGATGAGGGTTAGTAAATGTTCGCCACTACGATGAATAATTTTGAGATTGTCTTGTTGTTTAGACGAGAGATTTGCATCTTGGTTCATCAGTTGAGAAAATCCCAAAATTGCATTTAGAGGAGTTCGTAATTCGTGACTCATGTTGGCAAGGAAAGTACTTTTAGCTTGGTTAGCAGCTTCCGCTACTTCTTTTGCCTTTTCGAGTTCTACTTCTACAAGTTTTCGTGAAACAATTTCTAACTCTAACTGGGCATTTGCTTGCGCTAATTCTTTCGCGCGTTTCACTTTAGCATAAAGTCTAGCATTAGTCAGTGCAATAGCTGCTTGGGTAGATAGCAGTTGAATTATTTCTAACCGCTCTGGTGTAAATACGTGGGTTGCTAAATTATTCTCTAAATACACAACGCCAATTAATTGCCCTTGATTCAGCACTGGATAGCATAAAATTGACTTTGGTTGGTGTGTTACAATGTAGGGGTCGTGAGAATTTTTAATTTGAGATTTCAGATTTTGAACTTGATTTACTGCATCATCCAATACAATATATTCTGACGTGCGGGCAACATAATAAATAATAGACGAAGGCAAGCAAGTTTCAATCGGAATTGACGGCAATACTTTAATTTGCTCGTTGTCTACATTTCCTGATGCTTCTACCCTCAACCCACCATCACTTTCTAAAATTAAATAAACCGTTTGCGCTCCAGCATTTTCTAGCAAGATTGTCATCAAGGTGGTAAGCAGTTTATCTAACTCAATCTCACTAGTAATAGCTCTTGTTGCTTTCATCAATGTTGCTATATCCAAAGCTTTTGCTAAATCTCTGCCCTGAGAACGATTGGGTAAACTGCTGCGGGTGGGTATGGGAGTATTTTCTGTTGTCAAGTTTTTGAAAAACTTTGGATAACGTTCTTCTAAATCCTTAACCTTAGCAATTGCTCCCCAACGCTGATAACAGTAGTGAGCTTGTGTAAAATAAGTTTGGGCAATTTTCTCTTTTCCCCATGCGAGGTAAAATTTAGCAGCTAGTTCGTTGGCTAAAGCTTCTTCGTTGAGATATTCGTTTACGCGCGCTTGTTCTATAGCTTTATCATAATAGTCAATAGCCTGAGTATTTTTTCCTATAACTCGATAGATTTCTGCCTCCACCAAATAAAATTTATGTAGGTGGTTCATAGGTGCATAACGGGCCCATTTTTTAACTTTTTTCTGGTTTGCCTTCACCCGAAGTAAGAAATGTATTTGTTCATAATAATTTTTGACATTTGCCAATGGCGCCAGTTTGATTAAAGAATCGTAAAAATAAAAGATGGGAATAGCTTGTGTCCCTAGTCCTCCATCTAAATATTTTTCTGTCAAGTTTGCACTTTCTCTCGCTTGCTCATACTCCCCAAACAAATAACAAAGTGTAGTTTTGTAACTATAACAATCAAAAAGTGTAGCGTAGTCCTTAGCTTGCTTTGCTAAGGGTATTTTTTCTGATTCGTCGTAAATTTCCCCAATTAACTGACATGGATTTTCTGCTTTACCTAATAAATTCAAAATAAATTGTCTGTGAATATTAATATTTTCAGCACTTCGCTGTTGTCCAATTTTTTTAACTCCCTCTATATATTTAGCTATTTCTTGTTCTGCTAACCCTAAGTCTTGGGAAATAAAACCATAATAATAAGCGTAAAGCATTACACAGTAAGCCGCGCTTTCTAAATTTCCAGATTCCAACCCGCTAGTATACGCCTCACGTAAAGCCTGCAATGAATTTTTCGTGTGTTCTCGCCAGGGCTTGATAAAAGAACTAACCGTGAAAAGTACGCTAGTTTTAGTTTTACTAAGATTCGATGACTGCAACAAGTTTAAAGCTAGGTTCCCAAAGCGGTAACCTGTTTGAATATCTCCCAACACTCCACAAAGAAGTAAACCGTAACCAGCATATACAACATTTGCTGACTCGGTTTGACCATATTTGAGCAATAAATTGAGTGATTTAAATATTACGATAGGAAACAAATTAGGAACCGCCAGATAAGCAACAGAACTCATATTAGCAAGCAAAGAAAGCGCTGCTTCTTTGTCAGGAGCAGTCATTGTTGGTAAATATACCAAGTCCTCAACTCGTTTTCCTAACAAAGATAACTTTGTCTCGATAAAAGTCCAGAAAATATCCAAATAGCTAGGGTTTTTCGGCAAATTTACTCCCAAAACTTTTAGAACTGCTATACCAATATCAATAGCTTCTATTAATTTCCCTTGTGCCGCATAAGCAGCGATTTTAACTTCGTAAACTTTTACCTTATCCAACACTACTTTACCATGTTGCAGCACGACGGAAACTAATCTTTCCATCTCGTCTAAATGACCACAAAGATATGCAGCTTCTGCTGCTTCTATATATAAAGCCAGTGTAATATCGTATTGTGTCTGCCATCTATCAGCAGCTAATAATTGTAAACCATATATAAAATAGGTAAAGGCAGATTGATAGGCCGCTCCGGCTTTAGCTCGACTACCAGCAATGAGATTTAAATTAGCTACCTCTAAAGCTTCTGTGGGGGTTTCAAGTATTTCTACTAAATTAAAGTGATTAACAATATCAAATATTTTCTCTTCTCTTTCCCGTTCTGAGATATTATTTATTAACAGGCGCCCGATAGAAAGGTGAATAGCTTGCTTCTGATTTTCTGCAATTAGAAAATATGCAGCTTGTTGGATGCGGTCATGGACGAATTTATAAGCAATTTTTAACTCGGAAATATTTGAAGCTGTTTCCAGCAATTTATAATCATCTCCAATCGGTACAATTAACCCATCTTGAATAGCTATCCATAAGTCCTGAGCCGTTTCTTGCTGAGAATTTTGATTAATAATGGACAGAATTTTTAACTCAAAATAATTGCCAATGCAAGCAGCTAACTTTAAAATATTTTGCGTCTGCTCTGGTAAAGTTCTAATTCTACTAGCCATTAATTCTACAACATTATCAGTAATACTTAGTTGCTGAATTTGCTCTAGCATCCACCGCCATTTATGTTGGCTATTATCAAAATATAAAAGTTTTTCTATATACAGAGATTTAATAAACTCGTTAATAAAAAACGCATTTCCCTGAGTTTTGCTGCTTACTAGCTCTGCTAAAGCTTGAGTTTCACTTACTTCACTTTTTAATGTATCGGCAATTAACTGATTAACATCAGATAATTTTAACGGTAAAAGCGGAATATAATTGACAACCACTCCTTGCTTTTGAATTTCTGATAAAGTTAGCATTAATGGGTGTGCATCGCTGACTTCGTTATCTCGATAGGCGCCAATCAAAAAAAGATAATGAGTATCACTATCAATTATTATTCTCTGCATTAGCTTCAAAGTAGCTGAGTCTGCCCACTGAAGGTCATCGAGAAAAATAACTAAAGGATGTTCTTGTTGACAGAAAACACCGATAAACTTTTGAAAAACTAGATTAAAGCGATTTTGTGCTTCTTGTGGTGGTAATTGGGGTACAGTCTCACAAGAGCCAATAATTAGTTCAACCTCCGGAATAAAATCAATAATAATTTGTCCGTTAACTCCTAAAGCATCTGTAATTTTTTCTCGCCATTGCCGCAACTGGGTTGGAGTTTCCGTTAGTAGCTGTCGTACCAAATCTTGAAATGCAAGTGAAACCCCTTTATAAGGAATATCCCGTTGTAACTGGTCGAATTTTCCAGTTATGAAGTAACCGCGCGCTTTTGTAATAGGTTTATAAATTTCCTGTACTAAAGCTGACTTACCAACACCGGAATATCCGGAAACCAGCATCATTTCAATTTTGTTAGGTGTATCTCCGTTACTATTTAACCTCGTGCGGTCACTAACTCTGTCAAATGCTGCTAGTAAAGTTTCTACTTCTTTTTCTCTGCCATACAGTATTTGGGCAATTTGAAGTTTGTCGGGAATATCTTGTCTCGCGAGGGGAAATGTTTTGATAGTCCCGCTTTCTAACTGTATCAGACAAGTTTCTAAATCAGCTTTTATACTATAAGCACTCTGATATCGTGACTCAGCAGTTTTTGCCATTAATTTCATCACAATATCTGATAAAGCTAAAGGAATTTCTGGGTTTACTTTATGGAGAGGTACAGGCTGTTTAGCAATATGGCAATGTAGCAATTCTATTGGGTCAATAGACTCAAAAGGCAGCTTTTTTGTTAGTAATTCATAAAAAGTAACACCCAGCGAGTAAAAATCTGTACGATAGTCGATATCTCGATTCATTCTACCAGTTTGTTCTGGAGAAATATAAGCCAATGTTCCTTCAATCAGGTTAGGACTCTTAATGGCGACGTTTTCTCGCACGCGCACAGTAGAAAGTCCAAAGTCAATAATTTTTAACTCTTGAGTTTCTCGATTAAAAATAATATTGGATGGGTTAATATCTTTGTGAATAACGCCACAATTATGAATACTGGCTAAAATATCTGTAATCCGAATAGCAACATGGAGAAATTCCAATAAAGAGAACGGATGGCGTGACAACAATATTTCTAAAGATTCTCCGCCAAAATCCTCTAATAACATCACAACCGTGTTATTGTATTTTTGCAAATCATAAGCTTTGATCACCCCTTCTAAGTTAAGAGAACGAGTAATTCCGTATTCTTGCTGATAGCGGTACACTTCTGCCGATGTCGGATAATCTTGTTTAAGTTTTTTTAAAATTAATGGTCGTTTCTCTGTTTCTAAAGTGGCAAGGTAAACCTCAGAGTTGGCACTTGAGCAGATTTGGCGCCGAACTGTGATAGAAGGTATTGAAATCATGCTATACATTTAGTATATATACCGCGCTATGAAGATTTTAAAATGCTCACTAAAATATTAAATAATATTTCTAGGTCGGTAGGCACTCTAGCTGATTCGCTAGTTAAATGTACCCTCAAAACAGCTCCTTCAAGATGTTGACGTAGTGATAACAAACGGTTAGGTTCAACCGTAATACCTTGAGGAAAACTAATATTGGTTTTGTTAAAATTAACTCCTAATTCCTGTAAAATATCCGCTATTGGAAAACGCATCTCAAAGTAACTGCGAAACGTGTAAGATTGATTTGGATTTAGAATTCTTTCTTTTCTATAAGCGGAACTCATAATATATATTATTCTTACTAATTAAGAGAACCGTTTAGTTGGTTTGACACTTAATTTATTAACAAAACGCTAATCTGTCAGTACAAACAAGTAATCTAATGATTTGTTATACGAGCGTGGAGGGACTCGAACCCCCGACCTACAGGACCGGAACCTGACGCTCTATCCACTGAGCTACACGCCCTCGTTCCTGCAATTATATCATATGTTTTAATTGTTTGGTTGAAGTGATTGGTGTTATTTAGATTAGTTGGGAAGCGAAAAGTCGCTCCACCCAACCTACGTTTATAAATAGGGTGCTGGGTCGGTTGGTGTGCCGTCTTTACGAACTTCAAAGTGTAGGTGGGGGCCTGTTGATAAACCCGTGGAACCTACTGCTGCTATTTGCTGTCCGCGTTGTACTGTTTGCCCTTCGGATACAAATAACTGGCTACTGTGACCGTATAAGGTTGTAATTCCTTTGCCGTGGCTGATTATTACTGCGTTTCCGTAACCACCGTACCATCCTGCAAATATTACGGTACCTGCATCTGCCGCACGAATTGGACTACCGTAGGCGCCTGCAAAATCGATACCAGCATGTAGGCGCCGATAACCAAGTACAGGGTGAGTTCTATAACCAAAGGGACTACTAATAGGTGCATCGCTAGGAAAGCCAAATATACCTGTACCTTCGGTAAAGCGTTTACCAATTGCTTTTTCGGCAGCTTCACGAGCTTTTTGAGCAGCTATTCTTTGCTGAATTAAGTTACCGATGGCAATAGAGTCTTGTTCGAGTTGAGTTTGTGCTGCTGCTAATGCTAAACGG
This sequence comes from Calothrix sp. HK-06, assembly GCF_001904745.1. Taxonomy (GTDB): domain Bacteria; phylum Cyanobacteriota; class Cyanobacteriia; order Cyanobacteriales; family Nostocaceae; genus Dulcicalothrix. The sequence goes on along the minus strand of NZ_MRCD01000080.1, from coordinate 10,529 downwards.
TCGTTATTTAATCTGTTGATTAATTCTGATTGTGATGCAGCTTGAGACTGATAGTCACTTTTTTGTGCTAAGAGTTGCTGACGAATTAAGCTTATCTCGTTTTTTACCTGTTCAACTGCTGTTTTTTGCTCTACTATTCGGTTTGCTTCTTCTGTAAGTTTTGCTAGTATTTGCTGGTCTGCCTGATATACCATCTTTAAATGTTGGCGCCGACTTAGAAAATCGTTTATACTTCGACTTTGTAATAACACAGTCCACCCATGACTCGCTGTTGAACGCTGTAAAAACCTTAATCTTCCTACGGTTGCGTTTTGTCTTTCTTTGAACGAACGTTCAGCCACTGATAAATCGGCGATTAGTTGTTCTAGACGTTCGGTCGCTAGCTTTAAACGGTTTTCGCTGTCTTGAATTTGTGTGGTGGTCGTTTGTAAGTTTTGTTCTAAATTGTTGAGTCTATCTTGTGCGACATTTTGTAAGTTGTCCAAACGGTTACGTTCTTGACTAACTTGCCCACGCTGCAATTTTAGTTGTTGCTGCTGTTTCTGTAGTGCATCAATAGATGTATTTTTTGTCTGTGTTTGTAGAGATAATGCTGGAAACCATGTAAAAACTATACATAAAATACACAGTAAAGCAAGAGTAAATCTTAAATAATTTCGTCTTTTTGGGATATATATAGCTTTCATATTGTTAGACTACTGAGGATTTTAAATCCAAAATTCAACCAACCACGAATATTATTCCCAAAAAAATCTGTTCGCTAACGGCAGAAGCTAATTTTGCAATTGTTTGCCAGATACTAACGCAAAAATACGGGTATGTCAGCATTAATTGCATATATTACCTGACATGAGGTCGTATGAATTCAGGCAGAGGCATACTTTTAATCGCACTTGTGATTCCCGGCTTAATTGTCATGGGGTCATCACTTTATGCTTACGATGTTGATTATAACGCTTTAGAACGAACTGAAGATTACATCGAAAGGCTTGCGCGCGATGGTAACGGCAGTACTCGACAACTCGATTTTGCTTACCACCGTAGCTTATCACACCGCATCAATGCTTTCACCGATGGCACTTGGGGATTTATCGGCGCCGCAATTGCAGCCCTCGGTGTACACGGTATGATTACTATGAAAGAAGATGACTTCGGATTTATTGGTAAAAAGCAAGATAAAAAGAAAGCTCAATAATCATTATCACTACCGCAAAAATTGAAAATTATATATTGCCCGCTTCTACTTTGAGGCGGGTTTTAAGTATTTTATCCTATACCTAGATTGTTGGCACCGGAAAATCTTTTAAAAATTGTTGCAAGTCATAGTCATTTCGAGTATGATTTATATAGAGATTGGAAGCAACTAAGTATATAAAGCAGACAGTATGCCTGTTTTACAAGAGTTTTATGTTTTAAGCTTATTAAGATTATTTTTTGTTTAGTTGGTTGATTTGGAGAAATATATGAGACATGTGTTGGCACCGTTACCTTATGACTATGAAGCGTTGGAACCATATATCGACGCTGAGACAATGCAATTGCACCATGATAAGCACCATGCAGCATATGTAAATAACTTAAATGCGGCATTGGAAAAATATCCGGAGCAGCAAGCGAAGTCACTTGAAGAGTTGGTAATGAATTTAGATGCGGTTCCGGAGGCTATTCGGACGGTGGTGCGGAATAACGCAGGGGGACATCTTAACCATACGATGTTCTGGGAAAGTATGGCGCCTAATGTGAGTGGAGTTCCTAGTGGTGAGGTTGCACAAGCTATTAACTCAACGTTTGGAAGCTTTGACAATTTTAAGCAGCAGTTTAATGATGCTGGGTTGAAGCAGTTTGGCAGCGGTTGGGTTTGGTTAGTGGTTGATAAAGACAGAAAATTGCAAATTGTCACAACACCAAATCAAGATAGCCCTCTTGCTTTGGGACACCATCCGATATTGGGTAACGATGTGTGGGAACATGCATATTACCTTAAATATCAGAATCGACGCGCAGATTATTTAAAGGCGTGGTGGAGTGTTGTTAATTGGGGTAATGTAGAGACCAGATATATTCGGTCTCTCGGTCAGGGTTAACAATGTAAATTACGTGCGATTTTAAATATGGGATGGTTGGGATGACCATTCTATATTTTCGGGGCGGGTTTACGATATTTTCGTTTACTATGTGGTTAGTGGGTTAACCCGCCCCTACAGTAATATTTTCCAATTTTCTAAATCTTGCAATGACCTGTCGCGGTATTTTCCGTATCGTTCTGGTTTGCTTTTAATTTTTACGCCTAAATCAGGTAATATTCCGAAATTGGGGGGCATGGGTTGGAAATGTTTGGGTGATGCGGTACTGATGAATTCAAATAAGGCGCCCATCATTGTTGTGTTTGGTAGTGTTACTGGTTGTTTACCTAATGCAACACGTGCGGCATTTGTTCCAGCTAACCAACCACCTGCGGATGCTGCTGTGTATCCTTCGGTACCAATTATTTGACCTGCGGCTAATATATTTGGATGTTCTTTGAATTGGAGTGTTTGATGCATTAATTGGGGAGCGTTAATAAATGTATTGCGGTGCATGACGCCCAATCGTACAAATTCGGCATTTTCTAAACCAGGTATCATTTGGAAAATACGTTTTTGCTCGCCCCAACGTAAGTTCGTTTGGAACCCTACCATATTCCATAACTTGCCTTGCTTATCTTCTTGGCGTAATTGAATAACTGCATAAGAACGTTCGCCTGTACGGGTATCAGATAACCCTACAGGTTTGAGGGGACCATAGCGCATGGTGTCTTCTCCACGCAGTGCCAATTCTTCGATTGGTAAACAAGCTTCAAAAAACTTAACTTTTTCTCTATCAAAATCTTTCAACTCGGTTTGTTCAGCTTTGCAAAGTTCTTCTCTAAACCGAATGTACTGTTCCTTATTCATTGGACAGTTTAAGTAAGCGGCTTCGCCTTTGTCGTAGCGCGAAGCCATAAAAGCAATATCCCGATTTATTGATTCTCCCACAATTATAGGACTTGCGGCATCAAAAAAACTAAGATACTCCATTCCTGTAAAACGATGCAAATCTTCTGCAAGCTCAGGACTTGTTAAGGGACCGCTTGCAATAACTACAACTCCTTCAGGAATGGCAGGTATTTCACCTCGTCGCAGTTCTATTAATGGATGCTGCGCGAGGGTATTTGTTAAATCTTCGCTAAATTGTCCTCTATCAACAGCTAAGGCGCCACCTGCCGGAACTTGATGTTCGTCTGCTTTTGCAATTACGATAGAACCAAGGCGCCGTAACTCTTCGTGCAATAAACCCGATGCTCTGTCTGAAGCCATTGCCCCAAACGAATTACTACAAACCAATTCGGCGAGATGTTCAGTGTGATGGGCGCCGCCGAAGCGTTGTGGGCGCATTTCATGTAAAACTACTGGTATACCAGCAGCAGCTATTTGCCAAGCTGCCTCAGTTCCAGCTAGTCCACCTCCGATAACGTGAATTGGTTGTTGCATTGGGATTTAACTATATAATTTGGTACTTGTGTATGTATACTACATATCATAGATTATTTGTTTTAGAGTGAAGATATTTGCTCTTTACTTATAACTTTTTGAAGTACCTGACAATTGGTAACAACCTGAAACCCAGCTTTTCATAGGCACCTGTTTATCAAATAAACATGGTGCCTACATGTCTGATTTAATACGAGAATTGAGCAGTATTAATCAGCATTGTTTTATCCATAAATATCGGTACCCTATAAGACTCGCAGAATTCCCCAGAGTCCTTGCGAAACAGCCCACTTCAGAACACCACTACGGTAGGCGTAGTCACCTGAGTGTTCGGGTGTGAACTCGAAGGTACGAACTGTGCCGCAGGTGATGGCAGACTCGGAGGCAACTTTAGGTAGTTCTTGGGGTGACAGGAAGCGCCATTCTGGCCAGGTAACTCCATGAATGGTGAAGCTATGGTTGCGCGGTTTGTCGCACGCACCCACCAAGTGAAACTGCACCTGCTTACCCACCGGCACGCGCCATATTGGCGTAGCGGGGTTTGGATTGGCTAGCCAGTCTCCCAAAGGCACCGGGTTTCCATCCGGTTTCGTGTTCGATCCGATCGGCTCCGTGCGATAGTTAAACGCCTTCTGTCCTTGGTCTTCAGGATCGGTTTCATCTTCCCCCACGCCAGGAGGTGCATCAGAGATAGGAAAGTTAACATTACCGTTTAAGTAGAGGCGCAGCCCATCTTGGAGTAGAAGAACGATTTCTTCAAAGCGCTTCTCATTTTCTTTCAAGCTCGCGTTCTTACGAACAACTGTTACCCGCGTCCCATGCCATGCCTCTGGGGCGTCTTGGACGGCGGTTGCTTCATCTTTGCCTACCGCGAGCGGAGTTGCGTCGAATGCCTCCACAATCAGGGCGCCGACCAGACCGTGGTGGCGATGGTTGCGGAAGTCCGCCATGTCCTGCAATAGTACCGGACCGAGAGGTTGATTCGCATTGGAATCGGTGGGACGGGTGGCGTGCCAAATATACGTGCGGCTACCTCCGGGTGGTATTGTTTGCTCAGGGTTCAATCCTACGTTCGCACCGTCGTCCCGCCTGATTTCGTACTCTAGGAGATCTGCGTGCAAGGAGACGTGGCTAGAGACGGGGCGATCCGGTTGGAACGTGCGGGGGTTTCGCTCCTCGACTGGTACCTCTGGTGCAAATGGCTCCGGTTGCAAGCGTCGGGGAAGGTGATTGTCAACGGTGACTCTTACCCATTCTCCTTCTCGGCACCGTAGTATAAGCGGTTCAGGCACGGTCGGGGTCGGGACGTTGTAGCTTGTTCCATCGGGGTGGGTAACAGAGACCAGCCGATAGATCAGACCGAACGGATCCACCAGGTCTGAGTCGCGGTAGACGAGGCGCCTTGGCTCGGCGACCACGTGGAAATGCCTAACTACGGCGTCTTTTGGAACCAGCGTTTCCATCTCTAAGGTCTGTACGGTCTCTGCTAGCGCCGAATCTACTGATTCCGCTTCAACTTCGACAGGATCATCCTCGGTTGTCGTCTCCACCTCTTGCATATTTAGGTCTTTCTCCTCCAACCTACGAAGTCCTCCGGTCTTCGCAAGCGTGGCATAGGTTGGAAACGAGCGAATGAGACCCCAGCAACCGAGCCACAGATCGTCTGCGCCAGAGAGCTTGTAAAGGTAGTCGCCAGAACCAAACAGTCCATAGTTGACGAAGGTAAAAGCCTCTGCAATTCCGAATGTCTGTTGGTTGCGAATGGGGGAGCCTAGATTCACGCGGAAGCGGCGCCAGCGCATACCGTGGATTTGGAAACTGTGCTGCTCCTCATGGGAACCCTGTACTAACCGAAACCAGATCGGGTCGTTCTCGAACGCAGCAAACCTAGTAGTAGCTGGATCCGGGTGGTAATGGGAGCTAAACCAAAAAGCAGGATCACCCTTACGCTCGCGAATCGGCTCGTTACGGTAGTTCAGACCCATAACCCCTTGGTCTCCATGACCGCCAGGGTGTTTCGGTGGGTTAAGTGGCTCTCCAGTGCGGTCGAACATAGGTATAAAATCCCCAATGGCGATGCAGAACTCGCGAACCCAGGTCTTGTGGGGAAATCCTGATATAGGTGGAACGTTGGTCTGCACATTTGGATTAAGTTTGATCCTAGCCTGTAGACCACTAACGATCCGACGGTTGGAAAAGTTGTCATAGAACTTGGCACCAATCGGTTCCACAATCATAGCGCCGAACAGACCGTGCTTTTGACGGTAGTTAGCGAAGAGGTGGTCATGGAAGAAAATCGTCCCAAAATCCTGATCCGCCCACCAGCGGTAGACCATTTTCTTACCAATCCGGGGACCGCTAATGTAATTCCAGCCTACGCTTGCACCATCGCCACAAACGGGGTCGAACTTGACCATGTGGACGTGCATGGAACACTCGCCCTCCCACGGTCGCTTGGGACATGGGGGGAACGGCAGGTCAAAGGCGGTGCCTTCGGTCTTCGGTGGTAGGTGGTTAGCCAGTGTGAGATTTACGATCTGTCCGTGCTGCGCCCGGAAAAACAGCGGTTCATGAGGACTGGAGCGGGTGTCAGGGTCGCCCTCTGCGGCAAGGTAGTAAAGGTGCCCATTCGGGTCGAACCAGCCGTGGTCGTTGTATTCGATCCTCTTGCTCGTCACAACCACATTGTGGCGGACTACCTTAGCGTCGTTATACTTAAAATCCGAATGCTTCGCCCATTCCTCAGCCTGCTGCTTGGCAATGGGGTTGCGTGTAAACATCTCGCCTGGAACGGGCTGATCATTAAATGCGTTCCGCTCGAGATTGGTGGGCACAAGTCGATAGTCGAAGTCTATTGGCATGGGTGTTTCTCGGAGCGGCCACGGGGGTGTGGGTGACTTCTGGCGAACTTCCCCAGGAATGTAGAGTGGATAACCTGGGTGGGTGGGTGTAGGACGGGGAGGCGGGTCTCGGTCAGGGAGGGGCAGCAGGCATTCAATTTTCGTGCCATCGGGGTAATACCCGATGCGGCGCCCCTGGTAAATCGGGTTGGTACTCTGGATAAAGTCACCGTCCTTCCCATCTTGCCGAGTCTCGAAGGTGCGGAACATGCCCCACATGCCCTCGTGGAAGTGTGGATAGAGGTGACAGTGCCAGATGACATCCCCAGAAACTTGGTGGCGGTTACCAGCACCCCATACGGGTTCGATCGTATGCCCAGTTTGCGGGCTAAAGGAGATGGCATCTATACGTGGGGAATTCTTGTCCTGTGGTACGGCGTGCCATTCGTAGAGGTGGAGATGGAAGACGTGCGTCTCCTTCACCCCGGCGTGTACGAGCCGAATTCGGACGGGGTCGCCAATGTAAGCCTTGAGGATGGGAGTAACAGGATCTCCAAACATCCAGGAACTATGGTGTTGCTCCTCATTGAGAACAGGCCGCTTTAGGAAATGCCCTTCACGCTGGAGGCGCCAAAGAGTTCGTTCCCGGTTAATCATCGGCTCAGAGCGGTATGAAATGGGCATAATCGGCAGTTGATCCATATGCCCACCACCGTGTCCTCCGCCATTGTTACCCATACTACTGCCCTGGTCACAAGGGTCACGCTCTAACAGACCGTGGGGCGGTTGGAACTCCGGTTCGTCGTGGAAGATGACGACGAACTCCCGATGAGCCTTCTTATCGAATTCAGGGTATGGGCATGGGTCAGACCAGTGATGATTTTCAAGGGTCGTGTGTGACTCCTGGATCGGCTTTGTCTGAGCCTCACCCGGCGGGAGGATGTCTAGGTACAGCCCATCCAACTCTTGGAAGGCGCCACGCTCGTCCTCGGAACGGCGACCAGTAACTGGGTCACGCCAAATTGAACCTTTTGGCTCCACCACCAGGGCGCCAAAGAGACCATGAACGTTCGTTCCGTCCTCGCCACCGGAATAGTTTCCACCATCATGGAAGGGGAAAACGCCTTCATCGTTACACATCCATGTATATGTTCGTTGCCCATTGGGAGGCGTGAGACTGGAATCGTTCTTGCCTACCTGGGAACCATCATCCGTTGTCACGTCGTATCCGCCCCCAACAAGATGGAGGCCCACATATCGCCCACTCACCTCGTTGTGGAGTACCACCTGAAGGCGGTCGCACTTCCGAGCGCGTAGTACAAGTGGACGCACGAGAGGATGAGGTTGGCGCGCTTTCTCAGGGCTAGATGGTAGAGAAACACCAATCTTCTGGGCGCGCTCAAGAGCCTGCTTGTACCATTTTTCCGGCGTATCGTCGCCGTTATGGTCATCTGTTCCTTGTGGTAAACCGACTCTTCCTAATGCCCGAATATATTTCAGAATTGGAACATTTTCGGTAAGCGCGAACATGAGACCGTTGTGGTCGTGGTCACCTTCTCTATTGAAATAGATCGTTATTTGAAGCGCTGTGATGTGATAAGTCAGCGTTGAGATAGAACTGTCCAATTCTGCCGAATTTTCTGCCTTCATTGGTTCCTCCAAAGAAAGTTTTAAGCTGAATAATTACTTGACAAGGCTGTATAGTTTGCACTAGCAGATTGTTGCTTAAGCTAGTGTCCGATTGCAGGAGCTTGCACAAACTGGCTTCCCCATGTCGAAACATACGTAGCGAGACAGGGGTTACGTTTACAACAGCCACATAATGCTGACAATGAGGCTGCTATAGACTGCTATTTAGCTGGTTGTTACGACCTAATGTCATAGGTCATTGGCAGCAGTTACTACAGAGAGCGGTAAAAGTTAACTCCTTGGATAACTTTCAGTGAAGACCATATGTTTTCTCAAAAGGCTCTTTGAAAGACGCTTTTGCGGAAATGGTATCTTGTGTTAGCTAAGTACCTATGCAAATTAAATTATCCGTGAAAATCGGCTAAAGAATTATTCGGCTATAAGTTAGTGTGAAATTTATTTTGTTTAGGTACTTATGAAGCACTTTCAGTAGTAGCTTCCCGGACACCCTGGCACTCGGCAACCTGTCCGAGGATTAATCTAGGATTTTGTTAGACATTCTGACGTGCGACAGTCATTAACCGAAATAGGGTGGACTGCAAGAAGAATCTGGCATAGGTCTTGAATTTTCTTTCGGTGTGTCTATAAGCTAAAAAATTAATAATCTTAAGCTTTGACTACTACTTCAAAGTTACGCTTTTTCTTTACGGTAAAATTCCATTTTCGTAAAAAATCTTCACAAAATGACTTTGCAGACAGAATTCTTAGGGTGGTGTTATCGTCAGGTTGGCTCTCAAGAAACACATTTTAAAACTTTTATATATTCAGCTTTATACAAAATTGTGTTTCTTTCATATTAACTTACACGCTTGCGGCGCCTTTCCACATCTTTAAGCGTGCGACACAGATAAAGTACCGCTTATTAGTACTTACACATACTAAATTTCAAGTTCGTCTCATGGTAGGCGCCGCAAGCTGCTTTCACGAACAATAATATATCCAATTGTAATAATTTATACAGGATAACTGTTCGATTTTGTCCTGATACCCTACAGACCATAGCGGATACAAAGATAGTAGATGCACCCTGATTCAATTTTTACCTCAGTCCGTTAGGGGCTGGGGTTTTTTATTTACTTATGAGCAACGGTTGGGTTAGTACCAACGAATTGGAGATTCTTCGACCACACATTGGTGATATATAGCATTGAAAGGTCTGAGAAAATTGCTAAAAAGGAATAAGTGAGTGAATGGTTACAGCAAAAGTATATGGATGAGGTTGCAAAGAAAATAGCTGCTCTGGGATTACCTGGTATTATTTTAGTCCTAACGATGGCAGCAACAGGTTTAACAGGCGCCGCAGCAATTACGGCAGCACTTGCATTTCTCGGTGGCCCTGCGGGAATGTTAGGTGGTATTGCTGTATTAGGTTTGACCGGGTTGATAACAGATGCTTTAACCAAAGTTGGATTAGAAGATTTGTTAACAGAAGTATATTGCCATCGGCGCCAGTCTGAGCCACACGGAAAACTATTAGAAGAAATTGATACTTTATCTTTATTCGACGGTGATTTAAAAGAAAGACTAAAAACAACTATTATAGATGGGTGTGGTTGTGCAACTGTAGTAACATCCGACACAACAGCCGATACCCAAGAAGTTATAGCTATTTTAGAAAGGGTACCTGGTATTACACGCGCACACCATAGAGATTTTAAAAGCTCAAGTCCAATAATAAGGCTGCGAGATGGTTCAACTGTGAGAACTTGGAAAAATCCTCTAGGAGTAGACCATGTATTTGTCGCAGATAGAAACGACCGAATGGTTTATGGTGGTTTTGTAGGTTGGGTTCACAGTCCAGCGCTGGACTCAGCTATTACCCGCATTCGGATATATTTTACTTGACAACACAATATTTTACAAAACTTTACTAATTTTTCCTGCTATGAAGATTAAGCGGGGAGTGACGCAATACTGCTCGGTTAAGGAAATTGTGAAACGTCAAACCCTTGTCAGTAGCCTTACATGTAACCTCTCTACATACGTTAACTGAGCAGTATTGGGGAGCGACGCTATTTTATTAGATATGTGTTTTCTATCAATAAGAAGTTTTAATTCTCAATAAAACATAAATTTGGTAGTTTACACACTTAAAAATCGGCGGTTTATATAGCAATTTTCGGTGTCAAACAAAATTGTGCTGCCCTGCATTAACCGAACTAAAGTTCTAAGCATTTTTGTTACTTTGGGCGTTATTTAGGGAATTATAGTTATAGGAATTTATTTTGTTAACTATTTAAGATGGCTACAGTACCTAGAATCGAATCTCGTAATCTAAGCATCGCTGATTTGTTTAAAGAATTTTATGCAGTACCAGATTTCCAAAGAGAGTACGTATGGGAACAAGACAATGTTGATAAATTACTCGAAGATATTTTGCATGAACTATATGATGAAAATGAATCAGTTAGTGAAGCTGAATATTTCTTAGGCTCTATATAGCGTTTCCCAGCCAAATGAGGTATAATAAAAATTAAGGCAGTGCATCTCA
>NZ_MRCD01000008.1 GCF_001904745.1 Calothrix sp. HK-06 | reverse complement strand
TGGACAAATAAAATGTTTATAAAATAATCGAGGTGATATGTAAGACTTTGCGTTTTCATTAATGGACATGGAAATTTGTAAGGTTCTGTAATTATGAAAGTATTTGGGTTCATGCAAAAAAGAAAAAAGGGATCAGGTATGAATAAAAAATCCGGAAACCGTACATCTAATATTAAGCTTAAACCAGGAGAAGTTTATATCCAAGATTGCGTGTCCAATGAATTAAGCAAACTTTATGCTCTGGATTTAACCACAGGTAAAGCTAGCTTTCTTGGTGAGATATTTACAGAGGTTTCTGACATTGCTTTTGTAGGTTCACAACTATATGGACTAGATCGTGAAGGTAACAAAACGAAATTAGTTAAAATCGACATAAATTCAGGTGATGCAATTACAATCGGTGATATTGGCTTTCCTTGTGCAGGTTTAGCATACAATCGCCAGCGCCAAATCCTCTACGCTACAACTGCCAAACAACTGATTGCCATTAATATCGAAACTGGTAAAGGTACACCAGCTGTAACAGTAGCAGGCAAAGACTACAATTGTGGTGAAGTTGCTTTTGATGCTAATGGCAAAGGTTATATTACCTTAATTAGTTACGACAAAAAGAAACTATTAGCAAGCTGCAACCTCGACACAGGTGAAGTCACAATCATCGGTGATATAGGCTTCGCTGATGTTGCCAGCCTAGAATTTGTTGATGATGTTTTGTACGGCGTAACTGGTAACTTCTTTAAATTAGGTAAAGATGGTCAATTAATCCGTATTAATACCAAAACTGGTAAAGGAAGTTTAGTTACCCTAACCGATCCTATAGGTCGTTGGGCGGGGATTAGTATTTATGAACCCGCTACGGCAGTAGTACCCGAAACTACTCCAAAAGTAAAGCCAGAGGAAAAACCTGAAAAGACCAAAGTTACACAAGAAAGTAAAATTGTTAGGGAAGAAAACATGAGCATTCTAACCATCGATACCAAAACTAATTGTTATGTTATCGACGCTAACCAGATGAGTAATTTGCAACAGAATGTTGCAACCTCTTTTACCTTTGAAAAAGGTAGTTTTGAGATTAGGATTGCTGGGGGTCGTTATAGCTACAGTAAGAGTAAAACACAAGGAGAACCTTTTGTCCTACTTTGGATATATGGAGATAATGGTAGTACATTTGTAAATAAAACTACAGGTTTTGAAGTAGGTGCAACCTGGACTACTTTAAATGGGTACAATGATACTTTAAAGCTAGAAGTAAAAGAGAGAGCAGTCCTCAGCGCTTTGTTCTTTGATTTTAACAATGAAGATAATGGCGGTTCAGTTGACTTGTTAATTACTAGTAATAAGCAATTTTTTAATCCCGTCAATCTAACAGTAGACAGCAAACGCAACTGTTATCTACTTGATGAAAAATACTTGTCTACTCTCAAACAATCCGGTTCAAACTCAATTGAATTAAATCCAGGAAATTATCGGATAAAAATTCATGAAGGCAATGCCAGCTATTGGTCAGACAAGAAAAAATTTAATATAGAACCTTGGGCTTTAATTTTGTGCAGGGAAGGAAAATTTATTACAAAACTGACTGGCATTGAAATTGAAGAAACTTGGGTTTCATTAAATGGTCTAAAGGATGAAGTAACTTTAGAGGTCAAAGAAAAAACTACACTTACAGGTTTATTTTTTGACACCTACAAAGAAGATAACGAAGGGCAAATTATTCTAGCGATTGAATCAATAACTGTAGATGAAATAACTGAGAAATATAGCAAGCAAGAGAATAATCAAGTTAGTGAACATAAGTCAGAAAAAACTGTTACAACCGGAACTGTCACAACAAGTGAAAGTAATGGTCAATCTGTAGGTCGTGAACTGGTAGGTGCAAAAAATTCAGTAGAATTCACCTTCCGTTTTAATGAAGAGGAATTTAAGAAGAAGTGGGAAGAGCAGTTACAGCAGATTAATACTTCGATCAATGTTACAAATAAAACTGATATAACGCTAGAAGCTAAGTACTGGGATCAACTAGAACAGTGGTTGCTAAGGAACTATGAGAAACACTTCAAGAACCTTTCTGTAGAAGTGGCAAAAGTCAGGTTTTCGATGGATGCTTATTTGCAGCAAATCGAGTACAGTTTAAATCAGCAATTACAAGGTTGGTCTGGGTATTTAGAAAAGATTTTGGAAGATAGGATTAATGTTGAAATATCGAAGAAGATTAATCAGCAAATTAATCAGTATGTTGACCAAACCTTTGAGCAAAGAATACGTAACAACGTTGGTTTAATTATCAATAATATTGTTAATAGGCAGGAACTCAACCAGTACATTGACCGACACGTTAATCAGCAAATTGACAATTCATTCGAGCAAAAGATAAAAAACAACGTTGAATTAATTATCAACAATATTGTCAATAAGCAAGAACTCAACCAGTACATTGACCGACACGTTAATCAGCAAATTGACAATTCATTCGAGCAAAAGATAAGAAATAACGTTGCTTTAATTATCAACAACATTGTTAATAGGCAAGAACTCAACCAGCACATTAACCAACAAGTTAATCAGCAAGTAGATAACTCGTTTGAGCAAAATATCCGCAACAATATCAACCTAATTACCCAAAATCTCATCAACAACAGTACTGAGTTGAATCAGTATGTCAACCAGCAATTAGATAATTCATTCGAGCAGAATATCCGCAACAACGTTAACCTGATTACGCAAAGCATCATCAATGACAACACTGAGTTGAACCAGTATGTCACCCAGCAAGTAGACAACTCATTCGAGCAGAATATTCGCAACAACGTTAACCTGATTACACAAAGCATCATCAATGACAACACTGAGTTGAATCATTATGTCACCCAGCAAGTAGACAACTCGTTTGAGCAGAATATCCGCAATAACATTAACCTGATTACGCAGAACATTATCGATAACAACACTGAGTTGAATCAGTATGTTAGCCAGCAAGTAGATAACTCGTTTGAGCAGAATATCCGCAATAACGTTAACCTGATTACGCAAAGCATCATTGATAACAATACTGAGCTTAATCAGTATTTTGACCAACGTGTGCAGCAGACTGTTAATAACAACACAGAAGTTAACCACAATATTGTTAACATCGTTAACAACAGTACAGAGATTAATCACAAAATTGAGAGCGTCTTACATCAGACATTTATCAGTCTGGTGACAGAGCAAGTTGATCAATTGATTAATGTCATAGGTGGTAGAGAAGCATTCATTAACCTGATTACCCAAAGCATTATCAATAACAATACTGAGCTTAATCAGTACCTTGACCAACGTGTGCAACAGTCTGTTAATAACAACACAGAAGTTAACCACAATATTGTTAACATCGTTAACAACAGTACAGAGATTAACCACAAAATTGAGAGCGTCTTACATCAGACATTTATCAGTCTGGTGACAGAGCAAGTTGATCAATTGATTAATGTCATAGGTGGTAGAGAAGCATTCATCAACCTGATTACCCAAAGTATTGTCAATAACAATACTGAGATGAATCAGTACGTTAGCCAGCAAATTAATAACTCATTCGAGCATAACATCCACAACAGCATCCGTCTGATTACCCAGAACATCATCAATAACAATACGGAACTGAACCAGTATGTTGACCAACGCTTACACCACAATGTAACCAACAACAACGTCTTCATTAACCAAATCTTTAATAATGATCAGTTGACCCACAAAATCCAGAATATCTTTATCGATAATTCTCAAATTCACCAAAAGATTGAGAGTGTTGTTATCAACAGCCCTGAAATTAACAATAGAATTCTCAACTTTGTTGTCAATAGCACGGAAATTAACAACAAGATTAATAACATCTACACAGATGTTGACATCAAGATTGAGAACATTCGCAATGAGTGGAATCAAACATTCATCGCTCTGGTGAGACAGTACGTTGATGAACTGATTACTGTCATCGGTAGTAGAGAATCGTTCAATATTCACATCGCAAATATGATTAACGTGAAAGTGGACGAGCTGCTCAACCAAATCTGGAGAATTAGAAATGAGTTAACTGTGTTCGTTAACAATTCAGACAGAAATCTCTATGAGTGGACTTTGGGAGAACTCATGGTTATTAAAGGTTGCTTAACCGATCGTCAAGCTCTTGTTGAACAGTTAGTAACTTTCAGTTCTGAGCTTAGAGTTAAGCTAGATAATACCAACTGCGTTGATATCAACACATTTAAGGCTTTCAAACCTCTCTCTGTTCCCCAGCAGTTACCAGGAAATAAATAGCTTTAACTCTCTTTAGCCTCTTTACAAAGAGCAAAAGTAGCAGAGTATTCAACTAGTTTAGAGCAATAGATTATTAGACCATAGCGATGTCGGTTAGGTCTAGTAATCTATTGCTCTAAAAAATTTATTTAATACAAAACTTACGCACAAAAATTTTGTTATTCTGAACTTAGTGTAATGCGTAAGCCCTATAGCTAATCAAGTCGGCGCCAATAAACATACGTAATTTTTAGGTATTATTTATAATACATATGTAATTTTTTACATATAAAGACTAGTGCATGAATGCCAGTTTACGTAAATTTTTTATACAATTAGGTCACCAGTGATTTTCCAACCATCCTTAATTAAAGCATTCTTGACTTGTTGATAAAAAGCGTCTCTAACCATATCTGTTAAATTACTATACGAACAGGATATTAGATGATTTTCTAAGTATAAATTTTTACACTGCCCTTTACACCTTGTAACTACTTAATTCTATATTCTAATATATTTGCTAATCCTACGATAAACGAAGCAATTACAGATAAAATTAAGCAGATGCGGCGTTTGGGATGCGAAGAGATAGCTAAAAAACCACCACTAGCTAATCCAGCCAGCCCAAAACCTGCAATTGCCATGATAAAAAGTAAGAAAGTTCCGATGTTATCTGGTGGTTTTGGGAGATTGAATTTATTTTCTACAATTTCCCAAATTATTAATAACAACCAATACAAAGCTGCTCCAATCAGGTCTCCTAGTAAAATAATGACAGGCGCCACTAATACTTTCGGTAAAGCTACAATACTACTCATAAATCCAATGCCAATCAATCCCCCAGTGTAGAAACTCAAAAAGCTGTTATATAGCCAAAATATCAGAACTGGCGCCATAGATAGTATAAATAGTTAAAATCGGTAAAATCTGATTACGCCTAATTTAGCTTAAATTCCGGAATTGCCTCTTCTTACATTTTGCAGCTTGAACAGAAACCGGGCTTCTTGCCAAAGATGTTGCCATAAAACGTTGATTTTTTGTACAGAAGCCCGGTTTCTTTAGGCTTGTTGCTGTGGTGTAAAAGTAAACACATGTACTGCACAGGCAGGATGCCTGTGCCACAAGCTGCAAGATGTTTTGGAAAAAACTGCATAAGCTTAATGTTGCCAGAAATAGAGCATTAACAGGCGCCCACAAGGGTGTCATAGTACAAATTGCAATTCTTAGAAGGAGGTGAAACAATTGATAATGATTAGCGTTGAGTAAAATCACTGTGGCTCTTATATCTAAGTATTGTGAATTTGTCAAGCTATCCAATGATGGTAGTCCCTCTAGGGAAATGGTTAACGCAGCTAAAGACTACTTACACAAACAGTTTCCTACGCTTGCTGATGACTCGGATGTTGCATTACAGCGACAATTTTGGCATTTAATGCGCGAACAGCAAGCAAGTAACAGCATGGCTGAAATTTGTTTGCGCTGCTATATCTCTCATCAAATTTATCAGACTTGCGTTGATTTAGGCGTTAAGTTTGGCAGGCAACACGGTTTTAATCATAACGATTTATTACCGATTGTATTGGGAGATGAGGTGCTACAAAGTTTTAAGCATCAAAAGGAAACTGGTTCTTACCAATCTTTGGCAACGACGATATTAAGGACGTATAACCCTGATAAAGGTTCTCTTAATACTTGGGTGAGTCGCTATGTAAAACAGCATTCAGAGTTAAAGCATTTTTTACTTCAGCATGGTGTGTTTTTAGTTAGCGATTGGGCATTGTTGAATGATACAAATCTTAAAGAATTACAGCGTATTTTAACAGGGATGTATTATTTAGCTACGTTTGAGGTTCAACAAGCTTGTGAGTTGCTGGTTAGCTATCATGCAGTATACCGTGCAGACCGTTTACAGTTTCTTGCGGGTTCGACGTTACCCTGTCAACCTCCAACTGGTGAGCAGTTATCTCGTATTGCCGAAGATTTAAAAACTCGAACGGGAAAAACTTTTAGTAATGAAGGTGTTTTAAAGCAATTACAGTTTGTTGCTGCTAAGTTACGAGAGTACCGAATTATTGCACGAGGTGGCGCCATTAAAACGTTATCTTATCACCAAGAGGAAGTTGAGCCTATTTTTGAGCGTCAACAAGTAATGTCCAATAATCAAGACCAAGAAGAAAATGAGTTTATTCATTTATATCAACAACAATTGATAGAATCTTTAGACCAAGCACTTGCTCAAGTTATTGAAGAATTTATCATAAAAGTGCAGCGTCGGCGCCCGTCTGAAGTTGAACCATTTATTAAAGGTTTAGAGTTGTTTCACTGTCGAGGTGAGTGTATGACTCAAATTGCACGGCAAATTGGAGTCGAACAACAGTATAAAGTAACACGGTTATTAAAACTTAATGATTTGCGTGCGGATGTTCGACAAAGATTATTAATGATTTTACGTAGCAAGGTTATTGATATAGCAAAACAATTTACCGATATCGAACAATTACAATGCTTAGACCAAAAAATTAACGAAGCACTAGATGAGCAAATTAATAAAATTATTGCACAAGCAGAATCTGAAGCTAGAAACCCTGTTCGGAATCAACCTCTCAAGAGTCTCTTTGCACACCGTCTTTGTCTTTGTTTAGATAAAAGAGGTTTAACGGGAACTGGTCAATCTGGTGCGTGACGCTACTAGATGGCTAGCTTCGTATGAGAATTGTTAATAGCGTCATGCACCCTACTAGCATATTATGAACCAATATACCAGCATATTATGAACCAACCTACTTACTTTACAGACACTGACTGGCTCGATTTTTCCTCGCTTGGTGATGATAGCACCGAGTTGGCGCCATCTCAAATTCAACGTGCGGCACAATTAAGTTTGGGAATATCTGCTCCTGAGCAAAGTTGGCAAGTTTACCTTAATGCTTTAGGTACTATTGGCTTTGAACAATGGATGGTTGAACGGGCGCCTGATTTACAAGTTGATGTGTCTAAGTCAATTATTTGGCAACCTGCTTACTCAAATATACTTGCTGCTGCCTGTAATGTTCAAGTCGGCGCCTTTAAGGTTTGTGTAATTACGGCAAGTAAGGTTGGAGATTTACAAAGTATTCCTTTTGCTGTTGTCGATGTGCCTAAATTAGCAGCGCACTTTTATGTGCTGATGCATGTTGAGGAAGAATTACAGCAAGCTAATGTGTTCGGGTTTATGAGTTATCCACAGCTTCAAAGCTATAAGCAACAAGTTTCGTTACAAGTTGAGGAAGATTTCACTTATTGTTTGCCAAATGAGGTACTTAGTTTTGACGTTGATGCACTGCTACTAAATTTACGGTGTTTAGATACTAGGGCAATTAATTTACCTGTAGAGTCTAGTATACCAACTACGCAAACTGACACATCCATAGCCCTACAGCAAAAGTTAACTAGGCTACAATCTGAATTAAGAAAGCATCCTTCACAGTTTTTGACGGTGGATGAAGCGAAAACACTGTTTAGTAATCCTCATTTAATTGATTGGTTATATGCACTTACACGGGCAGAAGTTGTTACAGATGTGCCAAAAAGTCAGCCAATACAATCTTTTATCAATGTTGGACGTTGGCTACGTAATCAAATTGATATAGTTGCTGAGGAATTAGGATGGATGTTAATGCCTACTTTAGCACCATCAGCATTACGAACAAGTGAAGATTTTCAACCAATTCGGGAAGCATTAGAAAAACAAAAAATTTACATTCCTTCAAATGCTCAAGGCGCCTCACGTGATTTAAACTCAGAATGTGCGGCTTTAAGACTTTATGCAATTATATGGGAATTAAATGAAGTATCAGATAACCCAGAGTGGATGTTACTAATAGTTGTGCGCTCAATTTCAAGTTCACTAGTCCCGCAAACTTTAAGATTGGAAATTCGTGATAAAACGCAACAATTGTTTGACCAAACTCTAGAAGGTGACAGCAGCAAAGAAATTCTTTTCGCTCGTCTTGTTGGTGACTCGAATGACCGTTTCTGGGTGACGGTGACTGCTGATGATACCAGTGTGTTTGAAATTGAGCCTTTTGGCTTAGAAGGTTAATTAACGCTCTGTTTACTATTAATTATAATTCTTACCGGAAATTTAAATTTTAATTTAAACTTTCGTTATATAACTGTAAGTAAAAATACATAATAATAAGATAATTTTTTCCCTTTACGTCTGAGCTATGGAACATTCATTTAATTTAAAAGTTCAAAAAGTAGAACAAATATGCTTGTTTGAGTTGTCCTGGGGACAGGGACAAAGGTTAGCTGCACAAGTTGATTATCCCACTGTTTTGACTCAAATATATCAAGATTGGAAGAGAGCGTATTTAAACTTTTACCAGTCAGATGAAATGCGGGGAAAGGCAGTTGGTGGAGGAGTTGCGGAGCTTTCGGTTGACTGGCACGCAGAACTAGTTAAAGCTGAGTCTAGGTTGACTTATGAATTTAATAGTTGGTTACGTAGTGCTGAATTATACGAGATTCGCGCACAATTGAATCAAGAAGGGAGTAATTTAAATCAAGCTCAAGCGATAAAGGTATTTTTAACTTGTACACCTATTGAGTTAGATAGATTTCCGTGGGAAGCTTGGGAAAGTGCAGGAAAAATTCAAATTATTCGTTCTCCTCAAAAAATAAGCGCTCCTAACCATTCTTTACAGCAAAAAGGACGCACTCGTATTTTAACGATATTGGGTGATGATACTGGGTTAGACTTTCAAACAGAACGAGAAGCTTTAAAAGAATTATCAAAAATTGCAGATGTGGAGTTTGTCGGGTGGCAACCTAAGCAAACAGCTTCACAGGTAATTGAAAATATTACGAATGCAATAGCTGATGAACGTGGATGGGATGTGCTGTTCTTTGCTGGACATAGCAATGAAACAGATTTAACTGGAGGTGAGTTAGGAATTGCACCAGGGGTATCAATATCTATAAAAGAAATAGCAACGCTTTTGAATGCAGCACGTCAACGTCGGTTAAAAGTTGCTATATTTAATTCGTGCAGTGGGTTAAATATTGCTGAATCTTTGATAGACATAGGGTTTAGCCAAGTAATGGTGATGCGTGAACCAGTCCACAACCTGGTCGCACAGGAATTTTTAGTTAAGTTTTTGCTTTCTTTGGGTAAACACTTAAATGTGTACGAGTCGATGATGGAAGCACGGCAATTTTTACGTTTAGATAAAAGCCATACTTATCCATCATCTTATTTACTGCCTTCTTTATTCTGTCATCCAGGCGCCGAGTTATATAAAATTCCACCTTCATTATCGTGGAGTCAGCGCATTCGGCAGGTGGTTTTACCTAATAGTATTATTGAAGGGGTTGCATTAGCTGTCACTATTGCTGTTGGTACAATGGTTCCTGTTCAGGAGTTTTTACTTGATGGTAGAGTATTTACCCAAGCAGTTTATCGTAACACAACGAATCAAATTCCATCCGATGAGGCGCCACCAGTCGCATTAGTAGAAATAGATAGTGAGTCCATTGCCAAACGCAAACTACCAAGTTCACAAATTTTACCAATGAACCGTAGTTATATAGCGGAGCTAATGGAACGTGTACGGAAATTAAATGCACCCGTTATAGGTTTAGATTTTTTAATTGATACACCGCAAAAGTATCCACCAACAGCAGATAAAGACTTAGGAACAGCAGTAAGTCGTGCAGTCAATGAAAATAAATGGGTTGTTTTTGGGACTATTTTAAACGATGGTAAAGAAGCGAGTGTTAATGATGCTAACGGAATTAGAAACCGTAACTGGACTTTACAAGGTTACACAGAATCATTTCCTTCTTACGTGGAATTGCCTGAAAATGAGTGTCGGGAAACATGTCCGATTTCTTATTTGATGGCACTAACTCAATTAGCGACCCAAGAAATAACAGATTTACCCAAACCCAACACAGGTGGAACTATTGATTTAAGAACTCAGTTACTTGATACAATTAAAACAAAATTACCTAAAAAAGGTGATTTAACAGCTTTAAAACAATGGCGCCCATTATTTGGACAGCAACCAATAATAGATTTTTCTATACCTCCAGACAAAGCATACACCAAAATACCTGCTTGGCAATTAATAGAGAATCCAGACGCGAACAAGTTTCCATTGATATCAAAACAAGCTGTATTAATAGCTACAGGAAACGATGAGCGTTTAGGAAAAGCACCAGGTCAACCTGACCGAATGCCAATACCGACAGCAATGAAATATTGGACGGAACAGACGTGGATGACTGGGGGTCAATCTTTAGCATATACAACTCACCATTTTATGCGGCGCCATTTAATTACTCCAATACCTGATATTTGGGTAATCGCGCTTGCAATTTTAGTCAGTAAAATTGCTGTATATGCTCTCAAAGATAAGTCATATTTAACACCGAAACTTAGGATGAAAATCCTCACAGGTAGCTTAATAGGAGTTGTGTTATATGGAGTAGCAGCGTTGCAATTATATGTAACTGCGGCACTTTTACTTCCTTGGTTCCTACCATCATCAGTATTTTTAGCTTATGTCTTATCTGCAACAAGGAGACAAAACCATGCTTAACAAAAAATATCTACGGTTCATGTTGATTTTGCTGTTCGCAACTAGTTTTGTCACCACGGATAGCTTTACTAACCTGACATCAACTCAAACATTTGCCCAACCTAGAGTAGCAGATTTCTTTGGGTTATGGCGCCGGAAAGATGAGCGCAAAGTTTCAAGAACATCACGTTCTGGTGGAGTTTGCCCAATAACACCAGGTATCTTTGAAACATATTTACTTTGGCACGAACGTCCACTATTTGTATGGAAGTCATCAGGAAACCAAGACGCTAATTTAGTGGTACGTGGGTACGATAGTCAAACCGAAGTTTGGAGACAACCTGTTAATACATCAGCACAAAAGCTTTTGTATGGCGCCGAAAAAGCTTTGGAACCAGGTAAGCTTTATCAATGGCAGTTAGTGAACAAATCACGAGGACTTAATGAGTCTGTAACATTCCAAATAATGTCCGAAACTGAACGTGCTAAAATTCAAAGCGGATTACAAGCATTAGAGCAAAGCTCAAAGTTAGCCAAATCATCACCGGAAGATATTGCGCTCAAAAAAGCACACTATTTCTTAGATTATCAAATCAAACATCAAAACAGCGATAGAACTTATCTTCCTTGGTCGGATGCGTTGCAGTCGTTGTATGAAGTTGATAAACCTTCTGCTTCTTTTATAGAACAACGTGATAAGTTTATTGTTTCTTTGTGTTCTTCTAATTCGACTGCGAGTAAATAAGGCAACGGATTATAAACGGATGTAGCGGATGAGCTATCCGTTACATCCGTTCTATCCGTTGCCACGTTGCTATTGTTCGATGGGTGCCTCTGGTTGTAATGTTGGAATAACACGAAATTGGTCTTGCTTTTTGTTGTCTTTGAAGGTGTTTCTATCTAAGCTAGGTTCGGATTGTCCGATTATTACTAAACCGTAATCGCTATTGTTTTCAATTAAGTTGGATAATAGTTTGGGATGAGATGAGTCTGTTAGTACTATACCATTGCGGTTTCCACGGATTTGATTATCGGATAGTAAGGGTGTTGATTTGCCACCAATTGCAACTCCGAAACCTGTATTATCAAAGATGTTGTTACGAATTTCACCTTTTGCTTCGGAGGTAACGGAAACTCCGTTTGCATCATTACGAAAAAATCGGTTATTTTCTATTGTAGGCGCCGCGTTACCTGTAATAAATACTCCTTCGCGTTTGCTGTTAATAAAATTATTGTTACGAATGATGGGTTGTCCGAATTCTACCCAAACACCAGTACCACGCACGTTTGGATTGGTAACGGTAATACCTGCTATTTGAGAGTTGTCTTGTGCAACGAGTGTTACGTTTTGTTTTGCAAAGGTTCGACTCATGTAGGAATCTCCACCGATGATTTCTACTCCTTGACCTTGGGTGTTTTCATTACCTTTGAGAATGACACCTGATTTGATGATGAGGGGAAAAGTTTCGCTGTAATAACGTCCTGATGCTAGCTGGATAATGCTTCCAGGTGTTGCTTGTGTGAGTGCGTATGAGATGCTTCGATAGGGTGTCGTTTCACTTTTTCCTGTAGTGGCGCCATCTGTTCCTACCTGTGGATTCACGTATAATATAACTTGTGGTGGAGTGTTGGTAGGCGCCAATGTTTGTGCGTTTACTTTAGAAATGTTAATTAAACTTAGTAATACTACGGTTGAATAATTTACTTGCTTGAGAAGCGATTTGAAATTCATAGTAGCTGAGTGTGTGAGAATGAATGTAGCTACTTTATTCGTATGATTATTATAGTAACCTGAGTAATATCCACGAATATCTTTTAGATATTTATTACATGTTTCTAAGTATTTAAGTACAAATAACTAGTAAAGAAAAAAGTAAATCATAATCATAAAAACGAAACTACGAAATTACGAAATTATATAAATATATTTTGATGTAACTTCTAACCTCTGTGTCCTAATAGTCTCTGTGGTGATATATTTTTTACCACAGAGACGCAGAGAGCGCAGAGAAAGAGATGGAAGTTTATGGCAGTTTGTTAAATATTTAGGTCGCGTAGCGCAAGTCTAATTTGCTCCATACGTCTGCGGTTAACTCCAAGGTCAGATTCTCCTAAACGAGATGCTGAACGTATATGAATTAAATTTTCGTTTTCAGGAAAATAAAATTCTACATCATCAACAAAACGAAAGATACGACTTTTGGAAAGAGCATGGATGTAGTTATCTGTTTGTTCTACAATTTCTGTACGTGGAACAACTGTCAAAACTTTTAATACTGTTTCTCTTGCTTTGTTGCGGTCTATATGATAGGAAATTGGGTCAATTGTGTGTTTGATGTCAGCATCTTGACTAACGACACAGTTTTGAGAAGCTGGACAATTTTCAAGATGACCCTCGTTGATTCCTAAAGCATCAGCAGGAAGTGCTATACTTGCCAAAATCAAAAATATTCCAAAAATAATTGCAGTAAGGCGAGGCATTATCAGTATATTCCTTGAAGTGTAATTAAACTAACTTAATAATTTTCTCTTATTAAGGTGAATCGCGCAATAATACTTAACATTATAAAGTTTGTAGAAGTTTTCGGTAGTTATGCTAAAAATTATTTTGACGCTGTGTAGATATAATTTAGAGTTTTAGTTATATTGACAGGAGGTTATCAATGAGCGAAGAATATACAGAGGTCGTAGACAATAGTTGGGGTGATAGGTTCGGTAGCTCTCTATTTGCAGTAATTTTAGGGCTTATCTTATTTTTTGGATCTTTTATTTTGCTATTCTGGAACGAGGGTAGATTAAATTTATCAGAAATTGCTAAAACTGCTGTGGAAATTTCAGCAACGCAACCAAATCAAAAGGCAATAGGAAAATTTATTTCTACAACTGGAACGATTAAATCAAATCAAGCTTTAGGTGATAATTTATTTTTAATCCCAGGTTCATATAGCGTTGTAGATCGAACCGTTGAAATGTTTGCTTGGAGAGAGGAGAAGCGAACAGAAGAAAGAAAAAGTATGTTAGACGGTAAAGTGACTAAGACAACTACTTATAAATATACCAAAGGATGGACAAACGAGCCTAGCGATTCAAGTGATTTCAACTATTCGCAAACACATTACAATCCTAAGAAAGCATATTCAGACCAACATTATACTGCATCCGGCGCCAAAGTTGGGTTATACGATATTAACATGACTGATTTTAAAGAGGTAATGCAACGTAAAACCTCATGCGATAGTAACTCAACTGCATTGTCATATCCAACAGCAGAAGGTATTTATTTAAATAGTAACAGTAGATTACAATTATCTGCACAGTCAATTAAATCAAGTGGTGACGACGTTAAATTAACGAATAATTATCTTTTCAAAGGAAAAGGGGTGCCTGAAAATCCTAGTATTGGAGATGTACGTATTTGCTATAATGTGATACCGTCTAACTCAACCGTAACAGTTTTTGGTAAACTTGCACCATCGAATCAAATAACTGTTTATAACGCTCCCAAAAACACCAAATTTTACCAATTATTTGCCACTAGTCGAAATGAAGCAATAAAAATTTTAAACTCTGAGTATACTGTTTGGACATGGGTACTTCGACTTATCGGGTTTGCGGCAATGTCCTTTGGAATAATATTCGCACTACAACCAATAAATACCTTACTTAAGTTAATACCATTTGTAGGTGAATGGGTAGAAGAAATATCGCTAAGTTTAAGCTTCTTTATTGCATTCATCCTCACAATGGTCACAATACTCGTTTCTCAACTTTTACATCATCCTCTTATACTCATAGTCGCCATTATTACAACACTTATAGCTTTCTCTGGAGTCAAAAAAATTAGAAAAAATTATCTTAATTAAGGAAAAGTTCTGTTATTATTGTTGTAAGGATTCAGATCGCCAGTGGGTGTCTCCTTCCTAAAAGCTTAAGCGAGTGACCCCCAAAGGGGGTCACTGTGCCAAAAAAATTAAATAAAAAAGTATATGAAAAATGTTGCAGTTGGTCTTAGGGGCTTGACAAAGGTAACATGCGAGGCAGATTATCAAAACTATGGATAAAAACGAGCCTCTCGAACGTAGCTATTCAGGATTTTGAGTTATTTGCGTTTATATTTCTTTTTGATGCGTTGCACTTGCTGTTGAAATTCGGCGCCTTTTTCGGGGTTGACCATTGCAACGAAGTTGGCAAATCCGGTGATTGCTGCAAGTGTATCATGGGAAGTGCCCCAATATTTTCCTTGAAGTCCTTCTTGTTCGATTTGGTGTAAGGTGGCACGAAATTTCTTGAGGACTTTTTTGGATATATTTAATTTGTCGTTGACGATGATGCCTGTAACTTCTTGCTGATTTGTGTTACGCAGAACGCGAGTTTTATCGTGATTTATGTTGAAACCTTCGTGGGTTACTATTGATTCTGTGCGTCTCATGATATTACATATGTGGTGCCGATTTTCGCTTTTGGCTGAGAAGGTTAAATCATCCGCGTAACGACTATAGGTAAATCCAATATTTTCTGCCATACCTTGTAAACGTCGGTCTAAACGACGACAGAGTAAGTTAGTAATGGCTGGACTTGCGGGTGAACCTTGGGGAAGGTGTCTGTCATCTAAAGCTACGTAATATGTTGTACCGTCGAGTTCGACTTGTTCAATTTCGGCAGCGGTACAAATTAAGCCAAAAATTGTTGCTGCTGCTTCTGAGTAACCAAAGCTTTGAAATAGTCCTTTGACACGTTTGTAAGATATTGATGGGAAAAAGTCTTTGAGGTCGAAGTTTATGATAACATCGGCGCCGACGTGGGGGGTTGCGTTGGTGATAATAGAACGATTTTCGCGAAACCCATGTGCAGCATCGTGTACTTCGAGTTTATTAAGTATGTTTTCTAATATCCAGTATTGTGCTTGCTTGAGGTTAGGCATTGGCGCCGATATTAGTCTTTCTCCACCTGTTTTTTTGGGAACTTTGAAGCGAATATAATGAGATATTGTGGAAGTTTTACGGTTGAAGGCTAAGAAACGGAGTTTGCCAATAGTGACTCCCATTGCTTCTGCAATTTCTAGGGCTGTGTTGCAAAGTGGTAAGTTATGACTTTGCAATCTTTCGATGTTTGCTTCAGTGTTATTTAACCCGCCTGATACATCTTCCCCAAGGTAGATGATATCTTTCTGTCTTTTCTCTTGCCATGCTGCTGCGCGTTCGAGGCGCTCTTGTTCGCGTCGCTCTTTGGTTTCTTTCTGCTTACGTCGCGACTCTTCTAAACGCTGCTTTAACATTTGCTTTCGCAATTCTTTTTCATTGCGAAGCTGACTACTTTGCTGACGTAGTGTTTCTAACTCGCGTCGTATTTCTCCTTGGCGCCGAATTTCGTCTGCTGGGTCTTCGGGTATTGTGCCTTGGGGCGCCCAAAATCCGAAACGTATCATTTCTTCCAGGATAAATTCGTCTTTTCCTGTTTGGCGAATGCGGTCGTAGAGTTCCTGACGGGTGCGAGGTTGGTCAGACATAACGGTAGTGCAGAATGAAGAGTTATTGTTGGGGGCGGGTTTATCTATATCCTGCTTTATAATGAAAAATTTAGGTTAACCCGCCCGTACAGAAAGATGTATATATAAGCAAATATAGAGTAAAGCTGACGCGGGTTATTAGCAAGTTTATCTTCGTAAGTTACTGGGGACTAGGCTGGTCAACTCAAGCGGTACCACCTAGGGGTGACATTATAATTTCTAGGAAATCGAACTGTATATGTCACCCCTAGGTGAAGTACCGCACAGTAAAGAACAGACTAGTGAAGTATGTTAGGGCTTAATGCATGGACGACGATACACCGTCCGGGTTGCAAGTTGTTACTCGCTGATAATCCGCGTGAGCTTTATCCAGTGTATTCGCAGTCTCCCTATTTTGGGTAGGTGTGGAGGAAAAATATTTTTTTCACAACTATAAATATGCTTCTAGGTTTCAATCATTTTAGTTTCAATCATTTTATAAGAAGATTGTTAGATTATTGGCGCCTTTGAATTTATGGCAGCACATGCCCAATAGAAAATAGGATTATTTTACAGATGTATTATTATATTACAGGTTGTTTGTAATGAATCTTAAAATTAGTAATAAAAAGTTATTTTGCTTCCATATATGGGAACCCTAGTAATAGGTTCAGTTAATTGTGTTACTTTCTGGACACGCCTGAATTTGATTGTGATAGTAAACACTATGTGAGGATTTAATAATTGGCTATGGATAAATCTATAATTCAATTGATTGATGAGTTACCCAATGATAATATTACTGTCAAAGTATTAAAGGCTCTTGATTTTGTGGCGCCAGGTCAGTGGAGTAATTTGCTGGGATTTGACAATAGTATCCGTACTATTACGGGAGAAACCGATGCTAATGTAATTCAAAAAATTCGTCAGAACGCTGTTAGCTTGTATGAAGACCCACAACAAGGCTACCAAACAGCGGTAAGATTGTATCAAACGATTGATAAAGCTGATACGGCGATGGCAACGGCTGCCTTAGCAAATAAAGTTGGCGAAAAAATTGGCTTTCTCTCTTTTTTGAGCAACATTACTCCCAAGGCAGATGTAACTCAAACAATTGATTTAGTTTTAAAAATCGCAATTGAAATCATTGCTTTTTCCAAACTCAACGGTATTCCACAACCAAATCCACAAGAATTTGCTAATTCTCTCGGCAATCACTACCAAGATGCGTCTTTAATGCGGATGGTTGCTTTGGTTTGTCTTGATGGAATTTTACCTTTAGGTCCTGATTTTCTCACCAAAATTCAAGAAATTATACAAGGCGCCGATACAAGCGTAATTACTCAAAATCCTCTTTTCTCAACTATTAGCAGTTCTCTTCCAGGTGGTAGCCCTTCTGATAAACTGGGTTTTGTGACTCAGGGTTTTAACTCGGTACAGGGTTGGATGGGTAATTTAGTTTCTAAGACAGGTGTAACACCCCAATCCATTTTTAGCAATTTGGGTAATTTTATTCAAATTGCAGATGATAACTTAGATTTTGTAGCTGCATTCTTAGACCAAACTACTAATTATTACGAACATACAGGAATTCAAACAGTAGCTCGTAAGTTGATTTTGCAAGCTCATGCTTTAGCCAAGGCAGAAATTCAAGCAGTTCCAAAAGCTCCACAAGATGTTTTATCTGCTGCAAGCTCAGATACAACCAATAAGTATGCGTTAGGTCAAACAATAGAGGTTTGGGATTCAGAAGAAGAGGATTGGTACCGAGCAACGATTGAGAAAATGGAAGAGAAGCGGTTTTTTGTACATTACGTTGGTCAAGGTTCATCTGGTGATGAATGGGTTGATGAGGAAGATATCCGTATTCGTAACCAAAGTTCCTCTGATGAAAATGGGTACGCGGTCGGTGATAAAGTCAAAGTTTGGGATGAAGATAATGAAGATTGGTATTCAGCAATTATTGGAAAAACCCAAGGTCAGCAATATTTTGTGCAGTATATTGGTTACGATTCATCTTACGATGAATGGGTTGATTTGGATGAAATGTGCTAATTTTTATTAAACAGTAAGGTACCCTTGAGGGTACCATTATTTTTCTGGAATTGTCTTGAGGGTGCTTGTAGTTTAGTTATGTAAATTAAAAACTTGTTGAGATTAAAATCATGACTGCTATTCAATGCCCTACTTTTAAGCCTACTTTAAGACTTGGTAATAATGGTCAAGATGTTAAGGAGATGCAAAAGCGTTTGAATCAACGTTTGGCTGCTATTTATAGTCCTGCTTTGGAAATTGATGTTGATGGTGATTTTGGCGCCGGAACTGAGACTGCTGTTAGATATTTACAATGTCTTGGTTTTATTAATAATACTGGCGTTACTGATGCTGCTACTTGGAATTTTATTTGCGATGGCGCCGCTAGTTTACCTGTTTTGAAGTTAAATAGTTCTGGAAGTGTTGTGAAGTCTCTTCAAGAAGCTTTGTCTGCGGCTGGTTTTTATAATGGTGCTATTGATGGTGTGCTTGGGGCTAAGACTGTGCAAGCTGTGAAGGATTTTCAAGCTTATGCTGGTTTAACTGCTGATGGTGTTGTTGGCGCTAAGTCTTGGGATGCTTTAATTAAACTTGATTCTCATGTTGAGCGCTGTTTTGCTACTTATTATGGTGGGTGTTAATCATAATTACAAGAGCGGTGCGTGACGCTACAAGTCTTATAACTAGGTTGAAATTTTTTCGTTGCGTCACGCACCCTACGATTAAAATAACTTACGAAAATATCGTGCA
Source organism: Calothrix sp. HK-06 (assembly GCF_001904745.1). GTDB lineage: Bacteria > Cyanobacteriota > Cyanobacteriia > Cyanobacteriales > Nostocaceae > Dulcicalothrix. The sequence continues at coordinate 155,192 of NZ_MRCD01000008.1, read as the reverse complement.
GGTGCGCTGGTTTCCCTTCGTAAATCTCTGGGGACTAGGTTACTCAACTCAAGCGGTCACAGCACTACCCGTTTCATTCACTTTATGAAAGTCACACCGGAATAACGGGTAGTGCTGTAAGACCGCACAGTCAAGAGTAGACTAGTGATGCGCGTTTAGACTGAATGCACGGACGGCGATACACCGCCCAATTTGCAAGGAATCTTTACCAGCGCGCTTACACGATTATTTATCTATTGGCGCCCACGACTATGTTGCATTCGTAGTGCCAGAATATGCTCGCATGGCCCTTTGAACAGTTTGTTTTGTTGGTGCCAGTTACAAGTACACTCTGCTCCAATTATACGCTCGTCATTATCAATCGTCAAAGATGGTGTGTAAGTTTTTTGTTTATCTTTAACATTACCTTGTATTGTTAGTCTATTATTGCTGTCATCGACTGATGTTATTTGAATGGCGTTGTTCGCTAAAAACTTTGTGGCGCCTTCTTCTCGTTCGTTTGCAAAGCGTAATCTGTCCATTGGTAAGGGGTCACGACTAAGTTCACGAATACGATAAACTTTTTTATTTAAGTCGTATATTACACGTCCTGCTTGTGTGTAAACACTTAATGCGCCTGTAATAGCGGCGCGACTTAATTTTAGTCGTTTTGCTAAATCGTCTGCTGTTTCTACCCAGTTTTCATGTAGCGCGTTAAAGATTTGTTTTTGTGTCCATTCGTCTACATCTGCGCGCGGTGCCATCAAGTCGAAGTTTCCTGATGTTGACCAGTCGTTTGCTGTCCATCCTGATAGTCCTAGGGTGAATGACATGTCGCCCAAGTCAGAGATGTAAAATGATGGCATTCCTGTTCCTAGTAGATGAACGGTGAATTTTTTGGCTATGGGTATGAGACGTTCGAGGATTAAGAGGCGCCTACGTCCCCATACTCTTATTGTTTGTGGTTCTGAACCAAGGTATGGTGAACGGGGACAGATTACTTCGATGTTCCACGGTTCAAATACGATACGGATGGGTTTCCCTGGTTCGAGATGGTAGCGCATACTGCGGGGGCCTTGTTTTTCTTTATGGCGCCGCAGTATAAAGCACATATTATAGATGTCAGTTGGGTGTAGGTCGAATTGGATTGTAGGTAAGCACATTGCTGAACTTACTTGTAGAAACCCTCGTACCCAGGTGTCGGGTAAGTCTATTTTTACTTCTTTGTATGCTTCTTCGTTGGTGGTTTCTATTTCAAAGCCAGATGGGTCTACTTTGAGTTCGGTGGTTTTGTAGGTACGGATTTTTTGAAATTCTTCGTATAGTGCTGCTGAGTAGTCTACGTTGGTTGTTCCGCAAGCAAATTCGTTGATGTTTTTAAAGACTTCGTAGCTGGCACTTAGGCGCCCGTAGCTTGATTCGTCTATACTAAAACATTCAAAGAATACTTCGTCTGGATGTACTGTGATTACTGGGTCGAGGACAAACCATGCGTCTAGGTCTTTTTCGTATAGGTAGTTAAAGTATTTTTGTCTGGCTGTGTAAAATGGCGCCATTCTTTCGTAACTTTGTTTGGTTAGTTGGTTGTATTCTTGTTGCAGGGTTTGAATTTTTGCTGTTACGTCTTGACGCATTGCTGCTATTAAGTCCCAGTTGAGGTCTTCTTGTTGTTGGCGCCATTCTTTGTATGCTGTTTTGTCTTTGGGTTTGAAACGTAGGTCGGAGATGACAACATCATGTAGGGCGCTTATTGCTTCGCGAAATGCTATGTTTTGTCGTAGTTCGCCGATGAAGTATGTTGGGGGACGGGTGGTGTCAGGTGAAAATGACATTTGGGTGTTGGCGCCATTTTCTTGGACGGTTGTGTTGTTTTTGTAGGTGTAGTTAAATTGCATTGTTTTTGTTTTAGGTTAATTTTATATTCTGGTTTCGGTCAGTGTAAGGATGTTGAGGGGGAGGGTTAGGTGAGGGTATTTTTTACGGATTGTTAGCATTATTTGCAGGGTGGTGGCTTTGTCTTGTTTTGCTATGGTGAGGGATTGACGGGTCATTATTTCTGCTACTATTTGCGCTGCTTGTTCGCTTTTTTGTGATTCGGTTTTGAGGAATTGGAAGATGCGTTGTTTGGCTGTTCGGCTACGGTTGATGTTTGATAGTACTGTGGTGAAGTATGGTGTTAGTTGCTGTAGGCGTTGTGGGTTGTCTTTGGCGTGGTTTTCTAGGTAGTTGGTGACTAAGGTTTGCATGTCGGAAGATGGGTGTTCACTAAATTTGAGTAGGTATTGTTCTGCGTCTTGGGTTTGGAAGTTTTGCGTTAGTAAGTCTCTACCAAATTTTCTGGTTTCTTCTCTTACGCTGTCGCAGATGGAGATTAACACTTGGGGGGTGAATTGTTGGGCGCCGAATTGGGTAGTAAATATATTAAATGCGAAGTCGCGTGTGTCTTGCCATTTTGCTTCTAGTGTTTTGACCGCAATAGCTAGTTCTTGGGGGTTGTTGCGAAGTTTTTCTACGTTGTGCGATAGCATTTGTTGCGCTACTTGCCGAACTGCCATTATTTCATGGTTACTCAGCTTAACTATTTCGCTGGTTGTAAATTGAGATACCCATGCGGTTAGGTTGGCTTGAAGTATTAGTCCTCCAAGTTCTTGTGCTGCTGATGATTTGGTTTGGAGTAAGGGTAATGCTGTGTCTTTAGTAATACTTGTCATCCATCCTGGTTGTTCTTGGAGGAGGTGGAGTAGGTAACTATGCACTCCTTCGTGTTGTTCTGGAGTAAGTAATATTTCGATAATTTCATGTGCTACATCTATTTGGAAGTCTGGATAAGCGGCGCCTAATCTATGGATAATTGGTTTGATGGCATTGCGTATTTCAGAGTTGCCATTTACTGCCATTGCAATAATTAAGGTACTGTCTTCTAACAGTTTGGCATCGGGTAGTTGTCCAAATAATCGAATTCCTATAACTCGCAATGTTTCGTATGATGATGCTAGTAATGATTTTATAATATTGCTGGGTAGGTTTTCGGCACTGGTTTGGTGGTTGAGTAAAATACTGGCGCCTAATTCTTGAATTTCTAATACTGGATGTGCTAGTAAGTCATTAATTACACTCATCCCTAATGTTCGCAGTTGGGGAGCAAAGCTTATAAGTAATATTTCGCTAATTTCTTTAATAATTTCAGCCGATACTTCGGGTGTAAATGCTAACAGTTCAATAATTATTCTTCCTAGGATAACTCGCGCGGTTGTGTCATTAATTACTGTTGCACTTAAAAGTTTTTTCGCAAAGTTACGGGTGTCATCATGTGGATTGACGATTAAAGCTGTGATAAAGTTGGTATCTCGTAAGAAAAACTCTCGGTTACTTTCTACCCATTGATAGGCTAAACTTCTTGCAGTTTGAGATGCGCTGTTAATTACAGCTAAGACAAGTTCGATATTAGGTTCTTGCTCGTTATATTTAGACTGTGCTAATTCACATGCAAACTGTGCAGTAACTTCATAGGGCTTTTGCAGTAGTTGAATAATATTATCTATATTTATAGATGTACAAAAGCTGGTACATGTTCGCAGTGCTTTGACAGCAAACTCGTGAACTGGAGAGCATTGACTTTCTAGTAATAGTCTAAATAATACCTGCGGGTGTTGTTCCCATAGTTGTGGAAATGCTTCTTCGCGTTTTGGTTCTGGTGTACCTGGTTTATATCCTGCTTTACATTTCCATGCTTTGGAGTTTGTTTTTAATTCGTAACGCGCGCTGTTCTCATAAAGTATATGATTAAAAGTTATGTAACCAGCATATGCATCCCACGTATTGCGAAATTCCGTTCGAGTCCAATTAGAATAATTCCAACGGTGAAAAGTAGTCTCTCTAATTGGTTCTGCGTCTGCATCAGAATATTGAAGCAAGACGCTAGCTGCCATATTTACATATTCTACGGCGCCTTCTTCTCCCAATTGTTTGAGTGTACGCCAAATTCTTCGCTGCAAGTACGCTTGAGTTTGATTACTATATGCTTTTGTTGAGGTTGGACTTTTTAGTTCCTCTTCATAGCGTTTTTTATCAACTTTACTATACCTTTGAGTAGTAGGATTCCATTCCCAATAGTTACTATCATTCTCAAATGTTCCTGGTTCTTTTTCAAATCGATAAGCAAAAATACTGTATACTTCGGCATCATTACGATACTCTGCCATTTTAAATATATGTCGCAAATACTTGAAATAATTAGGTTTATATGGGGCTGTGCGTAAGATTTCTAGTAATACTGGACGAATATGATTATTATCTATTTGATAGAGTTTATCTAGAACAGCAAAACTTTTGTAATCTCCACGCTTAAAATAATGGTCGAGTTCAGATGCAAATTTTTCTGCCGAACCATTACGCGCTAATTTTTGTAAATTTTTGGGCAAAAACTCTATCATTTCTGCTTGTAACTCAGCTTTGGTGCTAGCGTCACTAAGTTGCAATAGGGCTTCAAATGCTATTCGACTTACAAATTCAGGTGAAGATGCGTTTTGATAAAGTTGAATAAGTATAGGGATAGCTTCTTGACTTCCACAATATCCTAATGCCCAAGCTATACAATAATCACGTAAAGGCTCGCCTGTTCCAATAAGCTTGATGAGTAGAGGCGCCGCTTCTTTTATTTTAAGCTCACCCGCGCGCCATATTGCTCTTTCTAACTTCCATTTACTTGGTTGGTTGTTAGCAAGACGAGTTAATATAGCTTCTTCGCGAGTTTTGTTCGTTACTACTGGTTGTGTTTGATCTGTAGGTGCAGGAGTGGATACATCTTGATATCCCTTTTTAGTTTTTTCTTGAACAAGCTTGTCGAATACTCGCTCTGCTTCATTTAAGGGTACAGCTTGAGTCGTTTTTACACCCTCTTTTAAATTGGCGCCGCGTTTCCCGTAACGAAAGTTAACAACATACTGTACTTCACCAGTTTGGCAAATATCTACTTCATAAACCTTGTCAGATGTACCTTCACGATAATGCAGCGTTGTCCGCTTAATTAATTTCATACTGCCCCCACCATTCAACTGTACCAGATTATATTTTCGCTCTATTTTTCTGAAGGCGCCAGGGGTAGGGATGTTAGAGATGGTGCTTCACAGATAGTGTATTTTTAGTTTTGCTGATTTATTTGTAATGCTTGCATCAGCAAGCACGCGATATCAGCGAGTTCGTTCGACTTTTGCTAGCGCCACTTACAAAGTGTTAGTTGCAATGATTTACTTTCAGCTTCGGGCAAGTTTAACCAATCCGGCCCCTGTTTTTAGCTAAAATATTACCATAAACTTTTCTTATACTCTAGTTAATGTTTTCTTGAACTAAGCCCCAGTCCTATCTGTGAATGCCATGTTGAAAAAGCACCGAATAAACTTACCACGTATACCAGGGTTGAAACGCTTACTATCTTACCAGCGAGCATGGTTGCGTGGAGACATACTAGCGGGTGTAACGGTAGCAGCTTACTTGATACCACAGTGCATGGCTTATGGTGAGTTAGCAGGATTGGAACCTGTAGTGGGATTGTGGGCAATTTTACCGCCAATGATTATTTATACAATGCTTGGGTCATCGCCACAAATTTCAGTGGGACCAGAATCGACGACTGCGGTAATGACAGCGGCAACAATTGCTCCTTTGGTTGCATCCAATGGTGGTAACTATGCCAATCTTGCTTCTCTGCTGGCTTTAATGGTTGGTGCTATATGCATTATTGGCTACATTGCCCGTCTGGGTTTTCTTGCAAATTTGCTGTCTAAACCAATTTTAGTTGGTTATATGACAGGGGTTGCCGTAATTATGATTGCTGGGCAGTTAGGTAAAATAGGTGGCATTAATATTGAAGCGAATACTGTTTTCGGGGAACTGAGTGAATTTTTGGGAAAGCTGAATCAAATTCACCAACCAACTCTGATTTTAGGAATTATAGTTTTAGCTTTTTTATTTATAATTCAGCGCCGCTTCCCAAATGCACCTGGTCCGCTGTTGGCGGTGTTACTGGCAACGGCTAGTGTCAGTTTACTCCATCTCGACCGACAAGGAGTAGGTGTTGTAGGAGAAATTCCATCTGGCTTACCGCATTTTAGTTTACCTCAGTTATCGATTAGAGAAATATCAAAATTTCTAGCTTCAGCCATTGGGATTGCGGTTGTTAGCTATTCAGATAATGTCCTAACAGCAAGAGCATTTGCTACCCGCAACCACTACAAAATTGATGCTAACCAAGAACTATTGGCACTAGGAGCCTCCAACTTGGCAAACGGATTGATGCAGGGTTTTCCTATTAGTAGTAGTGGTAGTCGCACTGCAATCGCGAACTCATTAGGAAGTAAAAGTCAAGTGTTCTCTTTAGTTGCCCTATTTGTAGTCATCTTGGTTTTGTTATTTCTACGACCGTTGCTGGCACAGTTCCCCAAGGCAGCGTTAGGCGCCATTGTCATTTATGCAGCTACCAAACTTATTGAAATACCAGAATTTCTCAGGTTGACAAAATTCCGACGCACTGAGCTATTCTTAGCTCTAGCTACAACTGTTGGAGTTCTGTTCACAGATATTTTGGTCGGTGTTGGTGTAGCGGTGGGTTTATCTGTTATTGATTTATTTGCAAGGGTAGCACGACCCCATGATGCAGTTTTGGGTGAAGTGCCGGGTTTACCAGGATTACACGATATTGAAGATTGGGAAGGAGCTAAAACTATCCCAGGATTGGTAATTTATCGGTATGACGCTCCCCTTTGCTTTGCTAATGTAGAACATTTCAAACAACGAGCATTGGAAGCAATTGAGGCAGAAACAACACCTGTAGAGTGGTTTGTGCTGAACACAGAAGCAATTGTTGAAGTTGATATTACTGCTATCGATACATTAACAGAATTGCATAGCGAACTAGCCGCCAGGGGTATTACCTTTGCCATGACACGTGTCAAACAAGATTTATATAGGCAATTGAAGCGGTCGCAGCTTCTACTTCAGATTGGTTCTGAACATATTTTTCTTACCTTACACACTGCAATCGCTGCATTCCAAACGCGCGAGCGCCATTAACTATTTGATGCTTAACACAACAACATTCGCTAACAAGCTATGAGGGAATGTTTATTCTTTAATTGTAAATTCAATTAGGATAAAATTAAGTACTAAATTTTAAAAGCTTACAAACTCAGATTATAAAAGTAAAATCTGAAAGCGCCACTGGTATATAACCAATTGGCGCCTGTCACCAAAAAAAGCTTTTTTTACTTATTTATAATTAGATTGTAAAGAACTATTGCTGATGGCTAGCATTCCACTTGGCTACCAGACGAAAAGCCCAGATGCTTAGTGCAGCTGCAATTGCGAGTCCTAACCATGAACCCCATAACGGAACAGCAATCGCTCCAATATTAAGCGACCAATGATTAACTAGCCGAATAATATGTAATATCGCAATAAAAGCAAAGATGGCTGCTGAAATCAGGAGATATACTTTTTCATTCATTTTTAAACCTCCTTTCTCTTGAACTAGGGACTACGGGCGCCCAAAAAAAGTTCATACCTTTATTTTGAATCCCGTTTAAGAAAATTGCCAGCTAAGAGTAATTTTTGCAATAAATATTAATACAGATGTAGCGGTGCCTCTTTTTTGTTCAATAAACCTTAAGAAGGTGGTGCCAATAAGCGCGCTCAGGTGATAAGCGATAATAATTCTTATAAATCGTTTTGATAAAAATATGATAATAAAAGTTTGGAGTCAAAATATACTTGCTCAAGGAGCTTTATGAGAACCAAGTCATTTAAGAATAATAATCATATATTAAAAGCAGTTTTAATCTCCGCTTCATTACTATTTACAAATAGTAGCTTGTTTGTTCCTGCTGCTTCGGCTTGGGACAGTGATTCATCGAAGAATCCTACTCATCCGACCCATACTTACATAACAGAATGGGCGATTGATCAACTCAAAGCGGGGGCGCCAGAATTACAGCAGTTCCGCAAACAGATAATTGAAGGCGCCAACGCGGAACTACATGAACTTCCAGTATCAGGAACAAAGTATGGTATTGATTTAAATGCTAAACGGATACAACATAAAGGCACAAACGAAGGCTGCGATGATATTCAAGGGTGGTGGCAAGATAGTTTGAATGCTTACCGTCAAGGTAATAAACAACAAGCGTACTTCCTCTTAGGTGTTATGCTTCACATGATTGAAGATATGGGAGTGCCCGCGCACGCAAATAAGGTTTACCATCAAGGAAATCTTACGGAATTTGACAACTTTGAATTTATGGCTTTATCTAACTGGAAGCCTAACTTTAATAACATTAATCGACAAGACCCAGGATTTGCAGAACCCTGGAGATACTATGCTTTTAGCCAGGAATGGGCACACGCAGACGCGCCTAACTATAACAATCGAAATTCTTTTTCTAAAACTTGGACGTTTGCTAGTAAATCAGAACGGGCACTATTGAGCAATCGCCAAGGACGAACCTCTAATGTAGTCAAGTGGGCGCTTAATTCTGCTGTTAAAGCATTCAAGTAAGCTTTGAGTCAATGCTATTAACAGGCGCTACTGACTGTCATAAATTTTGTTTCGGCGTTTTCGTGCCCTAAAGCACTACTACGTACCTACCAAAATTAATGACATGGAATACTAAGTACAGTTAGTCTGGTTAACTGTACTTAGTTTTTTTTAATAGCAAGGCGCCTACAATTACGATACTTTTCAAACAACCTCTTACGTCTCTACAAGAAATTCAAATTTCAACAACATTAATTCGACTTACCGTTTTTACCATTCTCAGAAGAATGTTGATGTTGATACTGTGGATGTTGCATTGTTCCGCAGCATCCACGACGACTTGCATATAGCCCAAAATTTGATAAGTCAAACTGAGCAATAAACGCTTTTGCCCCTAATACTTCCCGAAATTCAAAATGCTTTTGAACAAATTTAGCGCAGTCCTCTCTTCCGTCTGCTTTCGCTAGTTCAATCATGGCGTTTGCAACATCAGCAAAGGTAGCATTAGTATCTGGTGCTTTGATAAAAGCTTTTACTGTTAACCCAACCATGTACTTTCCTACTTGGTAGAGAACATCAGCGCTATCGCGTACATAAGGGTCTCTACCTGCGGTGAATAAATCCGCAATTACATCATAAATGGCGCCTGTAAAGACTTGCGACAAACTGTGTACTTCCAATGTCACCTGACTCAGTTTCAGGTCGTTATCTGCATTTCGCAAGCCATTGGTCAGTTTGAATGCTAACCCAAATTCTTCTGCTAGTTGAGAAAGTATGCTCTTTTGATGCAAATCGGCTTTGGTTTGAGCCACAATATACTCTACCTGATCCATTTGGGACAAAATCAAAAACAGAGATGTCAAATCGCCGAATGATTCATGCAAGGCGCCTGTTTGTGCTGGTGATGAAAATGATAGCCATTGTGGTTTTAACGAGTCCAGTACAGCGTGTCCGGCTTCGTGAGCAACAACATCTATTGAACGGCATGTATAAACTTTTGCTGTTAAGCCCGAATCTCTAGGTGGTGTGAAATAGAAGAATTTAAGAGCTTTTTCTTCACGGCTATAGTAAGCGTTTTCTGTTTCTCCAGCGTGGGGATAAACCTTAATAGTTTCCTCGTGAGTATCACTATTCCACTGCCAATCCATTTTTTTACCTAAAACCCGCTGATACATAGTCAACACTTGGCGAACAATCGCGTATGTATGAACTGCATCAAAAGCATCTACGTTCGCAGCAGGTTCGAGTAAAAAGTCTCGATTTAAATCCGCAGGGACAGAAGGAATACCCTGGATAGTAATTTGGGAGTCACTCGGGCCATCATTTACCTGAGTGTGAACGTAAATAGTTCTTGGTGTGTCTATGCCTTTAACTGACGGGTCTTGCTTCCAAATGCGTAATCGCGAACCAACAACTGGTGGGTCTACTTGTGGAGGCAATTCCAACATTTTTTCTGCGATAGCGCGCACCCTCCCTTTCTGTTTTGCAACTTGTTGAAATGTTTCGATTGCCGCAGTTCTATCTGATTTAGTAATTGATTTAGTCATGGTAATTCTCCTTGAAGGTATAACAATTTTTGACTGGTTCGTAGTCAGCACGAACGGCGCTTACTTATACCTATCTGCTTATTTAGGCAACAAGTTCTCGACCTTAATTTCCAGACGAGTAATTCAAAAACTCAAGTCTTGAAAACAGATAGAAACATAAATTTACAAATTTGCCGTTACCCAAGTTGCTGCCCCTATTACACGAGCAATATCGCTTGCGTATTCTGCATCAACGAAAGTGTCGGTTTTCATGTGGTAGTGAGGATTTGCTTCTGAAGGGGGTGAATCTGGGTTTGGTCCAGCAAAAAAGTCTTCAGAAACTACACATGCGGCATATCCACGCTCATGAAAACTAGCGTGGTCGCTCCTACCTTCTGCTGGGTCTCTATCTTTATCTGCCCAACCCGAACTTGTATAAATTTGTAATGGTTTTAGGTCAGGTGATATTTGTTCGGTTACGCTTGCCAGACGTTTTGCCAAAAATAGAGAGCGAGTTTGAACATCTTGCGAAGGTAAATAGCCGACATGAACTTCAAAAGAACGGGGTGGATTGACGTTGTAGCCAATCATGTCCATTTGGTAAACTCCTACAATCGGCGCCTTAATAGCAGCTTGTCCGCGTGCATAAGCTTTACTGCCAATTAAACCGTGTTCTTCGGCATTAAATAAAACGAAACGAATTGAACGCTTAGGTGGTTTGATAGCAGCTAATTTTTTAATCACACTTGCGACTGCTAAAACTGCTGCAACACCGCTTGCATCATCATCTCTACCCGGAGCAATATCTGCATGGGGTTCAAAGTGGTCACTAAAGGCAGCGGTAGAATCTAAATGCGCGGTAATTAAAACAAGTTCATTCGATTGTTGACCCTGCAATTGGGCTTCAACATTATGCAGCAGACGACCTTCGTGAATAAATGGATAAAGCCTAACAGTGAAGCTATCGCCACCGATATCGAGAAAATCTTTTGCTAGTGCTTCTGTAGCTATGGCATTATCTGGATGTTGAATATGACGGCTTTTGATTTGGATTTTTCCTTCCGCGTCTAATGCTTTAACTCCACTATAACGGTCAAGGTATTCACTGATGATTTCTGGAGTAATTTCTTGAAAATGTTTTAATTCGTCTGCCGTTAAAGCTGGTTCTGCTGTTGAGATGTTTAAAAAACTTGACCTCACCCCTGTCCCCTCTCCTTGATGAGAAAGTAAGCTCATGTCAGCCATCAGCTTCAGGTTATGCCCGTGATGTGCTTCCTCAAAGTGATATTCCTCTATCGAACGTCCGGCAGGTAAGGCAATGTGTAACCCTTCACGCGATGAAGATAACACCCATTTCGACTCTTCGTCCTGGTGAAAGAATTCTGCTGAATGACCTTGCGGCGCCAAAAAACCCGTGCGCGTTTGGCGGTCATCTCGCAGTAAATACACCTCTGTTGTCAGCGGCTGATTTTCAAAACCAAGCCTATCTACCTCGAAACCTAAATCATCGAGTCTTGCTGCTGCATTTGCAGTAGCTATGGCATACACTTGATTTCCTTGGGTACCTGTCACGTACAATGGCACAACAGATAACTCTGTAATTGTCGAACGCCAGTTTCGTTCGCTTTCTTCGCTAGGAACCTTAATGCGAATATATTTTAAGTAACTTCCATTCAGTACATCTAAAGCCAAACAAGGATGAGGAGCTACCCTAAAACCTGCTTGCAGCGCATAACTTCGTTCTTGGCTATCCTCCCCAACAAATAGACATTGGTTTGGGTTGTTTGCATAACCCGCTTGACGTGCAGCACGTTCAAATATGGACAAGGAGTTTTTTTCTCCATAGATTAATAACTCTGGATCAAAAAACTCGTGAATATTGCTGTCTTGTAACACTCGCTTAATATTTTCAGGTGAATCTTCTCCAATATTTGAAATAATCCCAATGCGAACATTACGAGAGCGCAACTGCTGCAATACAGAAGGGATGTAAGCGTAAAGATTCAAGTTTTCTAGACGGTAAGACGAAGCTGAAATTATCGGCATACCTAAAGTATCGCCAATATCAAAAAAAATTACAGGTGTTGAAATATTTTCCATGCTGTGTAGTAAAATTTGTATTCTCTATTTTTTCACTAAATGCGCTGAAAAAAACAAATAGTTTACACACATTCAAAACACACATATTGCCTGTAAAAGCACAACTTATATGTCTTTATTAATATTCACAATATATATGAATATAAACTGTGTAACATTTTTTTACAAATTATAAAATCTTAAATAAAGTGCAAAATAACTACAGCGCCAGCAGCAACTATTACGCTCACGCAATCAGAATTTTTGCATATATTTTAAGATACTAATATGCAGTTATTTTCAGATCATTTTGTCTAATTTTTGCCAAGATTATGATAATTAAATGACACAGTTACTAGTACAGCGTTGTTTTAATAACAGACAGCAGAATTGTATAAAAAACATCTGATTTTGATTCGCTGTACATACTTTTTACAGCAGAACAATACCGTTGCTTGCTTGACGTAGATGCTTATGATACTAAGTTATAGCAAATAAATATTGAAATGTGGAAACGAAGAAAAAAATATACAAAACTTATAACTTTAATTATTAAATAATAATTAAATATATATAGAATATATGATTATAAAGATTAATAGCTATAAAGTGAATAGTACAATATTCCCTAAGAAAGTGCGTTTCTTAAGAGATATGCAACTTTCACCAATGAAACTGTATTTAGATGTGTTCGCATACGGTTTTAAGCGTTTCCCGTAGCCAGTGATTTGCATCATCCTTGTCGGTTAATTGACTCCACATCATTGAGACAGTCCAAGGTTGCATCTCCAGTGGGAGTTCAAAAAGCTTTATGCTACTATTATTAGAGAAATGGGCGCCAATTCGATACGGTACTGCGGCAACTATATCGCTTGATGAAATAATTGCTGGTAGAACTAACATATGTGGTGTGGTTAACAGAATATGGCGTTGGAGGTTGTGAGTTGCCAGGATTTTATCAATTTCACCTGTTGCATCTTGCCGGATCGTGACTAATGCATGGGATAAATTGGCGAATGTCTCCAGAGAAATTGGTTTATCCGTGATTGCTGGGTGTTTTTGACGCGCGATTCCGATGAAATGTTCTTGAAATAGTGGTACACAAATTGTTTGCCGAGGTGGATTTGGAAAAACACCCAATGCTACGTGAATCGTACCTTGTTCTAACATCTCACCCACACTGTCTTTGTCAAATCCAATCATCCGAAAGTTTAGCAAAGGCGCCTTTGCGCGACAATATTCTAATAATTTTGGCAGAATCACAAAGCTAATGTAATCAGCACTGCCAATTGTAAAATATCGTTGTGCTGAACTGGGGTCAAAACTTTGACTAGACTCGATAGAAGCACGAATTTGTCCAAGTGCAGCAAAAATTCCCGGTGCAATTGCAGATGCTTTACTCGTGGGCTGCATTTCTCGACCGATGCGAATAAATAGTTCGTCGTTGAACAAGATTCTTAGGCGCCTTAATGCCGCACTCATTGCAGGTTGCCCTAGATAAAGCCGTTTGGCTGCTGCCGTCACACTTCGTTCCTCAAACAACGCTTCAAAAGCAACAAGCAAATTTAAATCGATGGACGCTAAGTCAATTGATTTCATTGATATATCACATTTTTGCAATCGATTTGATTAATGTACAACATCTTGATAAGTTTGTAGTTAGCTGTAAGTAAAAAATACTCAGCAACACTAAAAGTCAAAAAAGTACTTCTTTTCTTTATGCAGTGTCCTTTGCTCCCCTAGGGTTGAAACCCTAGGCTATTCCGGTTCGTTATATCGTAGAAAAACCTAAAATCGAAGGAGTTTCAATGTCCACCCCACCAGGATTACCGCCAATATTTGCAGAAATCCCAATTGCTCTGGTTCCAGCGCGCCAAATTGCTGAGTTTCCAGTTAATACTTTTTTGGAAAGCATTGCTGTTGGAAAAGATAACACTCTGTTTGTTACCAGTCACTACGATGGAAAAATATTTCGGATTGGTGCAGACGGTGTACCTGTTTTACATGCAGCAATTGCTGGAAAAGCAACTGGGCTAGCTGTTAAAGAAGATGGTACTTTATTACTTAGTGCTTGGGATGACCAAGATGTTCCCACTGTGTTTATAGTTTCTCCGCAAGGAAAAGCGGAGGTGTTAGTGACGCTGCCTGATGCCATTTTTTTAAATGGACTTACTTATCTTAAAGATGATATTTACTTAATTGCTGATTCTTATCGTGGTGCCATTTGGAAATTGAATGTAGTTTTTAAAACAGTGGGGATATGGTTGGAACATCCGATGTTAGCACGAAGTTCTTCTGAGAGTGTCTTTCCAGCAGTAAATGGATTGAAGATTTATGATAATATTTTATACGCTTCCGTTACTGAAAAGATGCAATTGGTGAAAATACCATTGCAATTTAATGGTCAACCTGGTACACCAGAGATATTTCTGCAAAATATCAATCTTGATGATTTCGCTTTTGATGTCGATGGTAATCTCTACGGTACCACGCATGTTTACAATAGCGTTGTTAAAATTACCCCAGATGGCAGTATTATTACTATTGCTCAAGCCGAACAAGGAATGATCGGTACTACTGCTTTAGCTTTTGGTCGAATTGAAGGTGAGCAAACAAAGGTATATGTTGTTACTAATGGGGGTATGTCGCTGCCACCTGCTACCGGAATTGAAAGTGGAAAAGTTGTCTGTCTTGATGTAGGCACCGTTGGTTTATCTTTAAAATTGCAACCGTAGGTGGCGCCATGATTTCAAATTCTAACGACCCACCAACAACTGTTGATGTAATTCAAGAGGTAAAACCTGGTTGTGAACAAGCTTTTGAAGAAATATTATTAGGATTAACAGAAGCTGCAAAAACCTTTGACGGACATTTAGGGGTAAATGTTTTTCGTCCTACAGATTTTACACACCCTGAATATCGAATTGTTTTTAAGTTTGACCATTTGAGTAACTTGCGACGGTGGGAAAATTCTGCAATTCGTAGCACTTGGTTACAGCGAGCAGAAAAATTGACGATGGGTTCGCGCAAAATGCAAGTTCTGACTGGTTTAGAAACTTGGTTTACGTTACCAACACAGCGCGCGATTGTGCCGCCACCTCGTTATAAGATGTTAGTTATAACCTGTGTAGCGGCATTCCCAACGCTCAATCTAATTAATCTTATTCTGCAACCATTGTTAGTTATTCTTCCTCCACTCCTTCGTAGCTTGATTACAACGGTTGTGTTGTTATCTTTAATGACTTATGTGGTAATGCCACGTGTAACTAAATTGTTTGCAGGATGGTTATATCCAAAAATCTAAAGGAAAATTATGACGATTCTTATTACTGGTGCCACTGGGAATATTGGTGGTGAGCTTATTCAACATTTACTTGGTCAGAATGTTCCTATTCGTGGATTAGTTCGGGACTTGAAGAAAGGTGCCAAATTATCTGAACAAGGTGTAGAACTAGCTCAAGGGGATTTTTCGCAATCTAAAAGTCTTGACATGGCATTCCAAGGTATTGAAAAGGCATTTCTTGTATCTTCTAATTTACCAAATCAAGTTGAACTAGAATGCAATTTTATTGAAGCGGCAAAACATTCAGGAGTAAAGCACATTATCAAGCTTTCTGTTATGGGTGCAGGTGAGTTGCCTAGTACTTTTCAAAAATGGCATCGTGAGATTGAAGTGCAGTTAGAACAGTCAGGTATTGCATGGACGCATCTTCAACCGAATATGTTAATGCAAAACATGCGATGGTTTACAGAGACTATTGCTCAAAATGGCGCCTTTTATAATTGTGTTGGTGATGCTAAAATTTCTCACGTTGATGCGCGCGACGTTGCGGCAGTGGCAGGGGTTTGCTTAACTGAAACAGGACATGAAAACAGAAGTTATGTTTTGACTGGCGATAAAGCAATTACATTTAACGAAGTTGCTGATATTTTGGGTAAAGCGTTAGGTCGGTCTGTAAACTACGTTGACCTTCCACCCGCAGATTTGAAAGCAGCACGACTTGCCAATGGCGAACCAGAATGGTATTTGAATGCGGAATTAGAATTATGTGCCTGCTGGGAACAAGGTGCAGGCAGTGTTGTAAACGATACTATTGCTCAAATCACCAATAAAAAAGCAACTTCCTATGATGAATTTTCTCAATATTATGCCCCAACTATCTTAAATTAGGAGCTATTTATGATTGTTGAATATATTCGCTACAATTTACCATCTGGATTAAACACGCAATTTGAATCTGATTATGCTAAAGCTGCTGAATTTTTGAGAGCATCTTCGGTTTGTTTAGGCTATGATTTGACGCATTGCGAAGAAGAACCTCAACGTTATATTCTGCGAATTCTTTGGACTTCTACAGAAGAACATCTCACAGTATTCCGCAACAGTGAAGAATTTAAAGGTTTCTTTGGTCTTGTTCAGCCTTATATTCCACAGATACAAGAAATGCAGCATTACAATCAAACTTCCATTGCTTTTGTAAAATAGGTAAAAATCAAATGAAGCCACTTTGCATTATTGTTGGATTTGGGACAGGTGTTGGTTTAGGTGTTGCGCGCGCATTTGGTCAAGCGGGTTTTCAATTAGGATTAATTGCTCGAAATCCTTCTAAATATACTGGCGCCTTACAATCTCTAACAGAAGCAGGTATTGATGCGACTTTTGAAACTGCTGATGTTGCAGATGAACACTCGCTTACAGATGCTATTACTAAACTTCAGCAATCTCAAAAGGCAGAAGTCTTAATTTACAATGTCGTATCCCCAACATATGGTAAACCCACAAGCTTAGGCGCCGAGCAAGTTGTTCAAGATTTTCGTGCTAATGTTGTAGGCGCCTTGGTTGCAGTAAAAGCTGTTGTGCCAGCTATGATTTCTCAAGGAAGTGGTAGTATTTTGTTTACAGGTGGTGGTTGGGCACATTATCCTTGGGATGAAGCTGCTTCTATAAGTATTGGTAAAGCTGGACTGCGTAGTTTGGCATTTACCCTTTCACAAGAACTTGCTAATACTAATGTTCGTATTGGTATGGTCAGTATTATGGGTCAAGTTGCTCCTGATACTCCATTTGACCCTGATAAAATTGGTGGCGCCTTTTTAGCTATGCATCATCAGTCAAAAGATGAATATCAAACAGAGATGTTGTTTAAAGGAGCTTAATTATACTGTAAACGGGTAAAATCTAAACTTTTGTCCTAAAGCATTTGTTAGTTCTGTCATACATCTGCTACTGTCATTTTAGCAACGCTATAGAGTGATAAAAAATCATCACTGACCTCTTTATCAATCAATCCTTGCTTATCATGTAAATTTTTTAATTTATCAGAAATATGGATTAAAATTTTACTTGTAATAAGCATTTAAATTTTTTAGATGCTACCCTACCCTACCCTACCCTACCCTTTGGGAAAACTACGTTTACGTTCCTCAGCATGACATTATATTTCGTTTTTCGAGATGACATTATACTGTGTCTGGTTGATTGCCCATGTAGAGACGTGACATGTCACGTCTCTACATGGGTTTAAATATTAGGTTATGACAGTGGGTTTATCCATACCTGTGTTTTCACGAATTTGTGCTATTTCATCGGCGATGTTTATTAAGTCTCCTAATGCTTGTTGTGTTTCGATGTTTTGCTTGGTTTTGTCTGCTTCATAACTTTCTAGGTAAACTCTTAGTGTGGCGCCTTGTGTTCCTGTTCCAGATAAACGGAAGATAATACGTGAACCATCGGTAAAACCAATACGAATTCCTTGGTTGGTGCTAACACTATTATCTATTGGGTCTGTGTAACTAAAGTTATCGCTGTAGTCTACTTCGTAAGTGCCGTATTTTTTACCTTTTAAATTAGGTAATATTGCTTGTATTTTGTTTACAAGTCTGTTTGCTCGGTCGGAATCTACTTCTTCGTAGTCATGACGTGAGTAATAATTACGACCATAAGTTTGCCAGTGTTCGCGAACTATTTCTTCTACCGATTTCTGACGCGCGGCTAATATATTTAACCAAAATAATACTGCCCACAATCCGTCTTTTTCACGAATATGATTTGAACCAGTACCAAAGCTCTCTTCTCCGCAAAGTGTCGCTTTGTCTGCATCAAGTAAGTTACCGAAGAATTTCCAACCTGTTGGTGTTTCGTAACAATCGACACCCATCGCCGCAGCAACACGATCAGCAGCTTGGCTAGTTGGCATGGAACGTGCTATTCCTTTAATTCCTTGAGAATATGCAGGTACGAGTTTTGCGTTAGCGGCAATTATTGCTAAACTGTCGCTGGGAGTGACGAAGAATTTACGACCTAATATCATGTTTCTGTCACCGTCACCATCTGATGCGGCGCCGAAGTCAGGAGCGTATTCACCAAATAATATTTCTACTAAATCATGAGCATACACTAAATTTGGGTCTGGGTGTCCACTGCCAAAGTCTTCTAATGGTACTCCGTTTTGAACGCATCCA
This sequence comes from Calothrix sp. HK-06, assembly GCF_001904745.1. Lineage (GTDB taxonomy): Bacteria > Cyanobacteriota > Cyanobacteriia > Cyanobacteriales > Nostocaceae > Dulcicalothrix. Next base: position 136,619 of record NZ_MRCD01000008.1, on the reverse strand, counting down.
ACCCCGGCGCCTAGCCGTTGTTCGATTATGCTACGTGCGTAAGGTCCCGTTACTGCGTGCATTGCGTCGAAAGACATTTTAAATTTGGAGTTTGTCAGCATTTGGTGAATGCGGTCGAAATCGAAGAGTGACTCCATTAATTCTTGGTAATCATGTACTGAGTCGATAACCTCGACTGTCATGTTAGCTATTTTCGATTCCCCAAGCGTATCCAGATTAATATCGTTAGCGTCTACTATTTTATAGCTATCGATAACTTTACTGCGCGCGTAAATAGCTTCTGTAACTTTTTCTGGTGCAGGTCCACCGTTACCAATATTGTATTTGATGCCAAAGTCACCATTTGGCCCACCTGGGTTATGGCTGGCAGAGAGAATTATTCCACCTAATGTTTTATATTTACGGATAACGCATGAAGCTGCTGGTGTAGACAAAATTCCGCGATGTCCAACTTTCACACGCACAAAGCCATTGGCAGCTGCCATTTTTAAGATGACTTGAATGGCTTGACGGTTATAATATCGACCATCACCACCCAGCACTAGAGTTTGCCCAACACATTCGAGTGAGTCAAAAATTGATTGAACAAAGTTTTCCAGATAATGTGGTTTTTGAAAAGCTGTTACAGCTTTGCGTAACCCAGAGGTACCGGGTTTTTGGTCGCTAAATGGCGTTGTTGCTACAGTACTGATGTTCATAGTAGTACGGGGGATTGTTTATTCTTTTTCAACACTCCCCTGGTTTTGGTTAGGGGATTTCTGTTAATTAGCCTGTTCTACAAGATTCTATAATATAGACAAAGCACTTTCGATTAATTCAGCTTGTTGCTAGGTGGCATGTTAGGCGCCTGGAATGCAAGTATCTTTAAATTAGTGAAGTTTTATTACCACAGAGATGCCGAGGGTTACATTTCCTACATTGCTAATGTGTTTCACACGTATGTAAAGAGATGTCTTGAAGCTGCTACAGTATTGGTAGTATATTGTATAACTTAAATTTCTGAGTAGTTTTTAAAGCTACTCTATATAAACTCAAATAATTACGTGTATATTATGTTAAAACAATCAGTTGTGTTAACAACGTTGGCTGTTACTCTTGTTTCTGTTGCTGCAACTGCTCAAAGTTCTGCCCGTTCTGGTTATCGGGTGGTAGACGTGAAAAAGTTTGTTGCTCAAAATCAAATATCTACCTCAAATCCAAATCAAGTTGCGGTTAAATTATTTGCTGATACTGATGAAGCAGAGGGAAGAAAATCAGAAAATGTTGAAGTTAAGTACCCAACGCGCGATACAGCAGTAGTTGTGATGACTAAAGAAGGTTTGGCAGATGATTCTGTAGCTGCTATACGAAGAAGGGTTGAGATGCAACGCAGTCAAAATAAATGGCGGGTTGTTTGGGTTGGGGAGCAAAATAAGTGTGCAAGAGGAAAAGTCAGCCAAGTTTGGACTAATAAGCTTTGTCCTTGATATTAATTACGGGCAAGGATGCCCATTCCACAATATTTTAGCCCACAATTTTAGCGCGCTTCTTTATAAAGTTTTGTAGCAAGTTGTTTATCAGTTAATTGTTTGGCTATTGAACTTACGGTTTGTGTCCAAACATGTTCTGGGTAACGCAGTGAGAAAATATCGCTGCTTGCTAGTTGAAACATTTCATCACATACTGGTAAAATTCCCGCGACGGTGGCATTGTAGTTTTTTTGTACTTGATTTCGCAGCGCTTCTTGGTTGATGCTTGGTAATACTTTATTTACGACTAAAAGCATTTTTGGGACTTCTAGTTTGCGTGCGACATCTATAGTTACTGCGGTTCCTTGGTAATCTTGTTTGTCGGGACGCAAAATGACTATTAGTATATCGGAGATAATTACTGAGAGCAGGGTTTCTTCGTTTATTCCTGGGTGGGTATCTATAAATAAGTAATCTAGTTTGAGTTGTTGTGTAAGATAACGAAACCCATCGTTAAGTAAACGTGCGTCGTATCCTTCACGTAAAATTTTCGATATCTCGTTGGTTTTTATGCTTGATGGGATTAAATATATTTTGCCTTTATTATTGCTGAACCAGCCAGTTTTTTGTCGAGTGGTAAAAACTGAGCTAACGTCGTAGGTAGCTGCTTCGAGTTTACACTTCCCCCACAAGTAATCATTGAGAGTGGATTTAATTTGGGTGTCGTCTAAGCCAAAGGGAACATGAATACCTGGAGATTGAATGTCTGTATCTACTATACCAACACGGTAGCCAGACCGCGCAATCATTGTTGCTAAGTTAGCGGTAATGTTTGATTTTCCTGTACCACCACGGAAAGAATGAATTGATATAATTTTAGTCATTGTCCTGAACGTCCTGTTATTTATCCCACTGGTTACGAATTTCTTTTGCTGTTTTTTGAAGATTTTTAAAATAATCGCTTTCTTCAATTTCTGCTACTTCACGTTGACGTTTGCTATGGTCTATTTCAACTTGTAATTGTTGTAGCTGTTGTGTTAATTGTTGTTCACGCAGGTAAATTTCATGCATCATTTTTTGAAATACTCTTCCTAAATATCCAAATTCATCAGTGCGTTTGGCTATTTTATTTAGTACGGAACGCTCTTGTGCCCAAATTTCGCTTTTCATTGCTGCATCTTGAGTCATTTGTGAAGCAAGTTGAGCCATTGGTTTTAAAGGTTGAATTACTCTCCATTTAAGTAAATAATTAATACAGACTATAACTAATGCAAAAATTATGATAAATATGCCAACAAACATTAAAAGTGCTTTGTGTGCGTTTTCAAATAATTCGCTAGCAGGTACATAAATTATCTGTGTGCCAATAATTTGATTGAGTTTCCATCCATATCCATTTTTAGTACCGTACAGCTTAACGTGACTTTTCGGCGCCATTTCTAGTGTAGAATGGCATTTTAAGCAAGTGAGGCTATTAACGGTTAGTGGTTGTGCGCTGTAAAATAATTGTTCACCCTTTACAGACCTAAACCCAGAAAAATTTTTAGTATCTCTGTTCTGTTCAAACTTTTCGACTAAATTAGCTTCAAATAAATCAGCTTTATCATGGGGGTTTGTAGGGTTTAATGCTGCATCCTTATATATTAAGTCTTTGTATTTCCAATCTTGTTTAAACCGCTCAAAAACTCTTCTCCCACTCAAACTTGGGACAGTTTCGGGAAAAAAACGCGATTCTGGATTCGTCACCGAAGCTAGCAACGGTGCTATATCATTACTGGTATAACTTTTAACGGCGTTGACTAATTGCATTGCCAACTGTGCGCGGTAGGTCATTTCGATTTGAGCCTTGTTTTCAAGGGCTTTTGATAACGACAAACCACCGATAAAAATTCCAATAACGAAGATTATTGATAATATCAGTGTAAATTGAGACGCGAGATTTAAACGTCGTACCATTTTGTTTAGTACCAACTGTCTGTAATATCTCTATATCCGGCGCTTCATAACTTATGCAATTTAAGATGGAAAAAATAAAACAGGGTACCAACTTTGTCGTAAAATTTCAGCAGCAAAACTGGAAACAAGCCATTCTTGGAGTTTACCTATTGTTCCTGATGAGATTGCAATAGCAGTAATATCTTCCATTACAGCTATATCTAAAATGGTAGCAACAGAGCTTCCTTCCCGCACTTCTGTGTCCACGTGTAAATTAAGTTTCTCTAAATCAGCTTTAATTTTAGATAAAGTTTCTTGTGCTTGCTGCGGTGAGACTTTTACTGGTGCGTCTCGACGACCACTAGATTCTAAAACCCAGCAAAGCTTACATTTTTGCAGATATTCTCCAGGTTTTTGAGCTAATTGCTTGATTTGTTGGATTAAAATATCTGCTACTTGACTTTGATTATAGGGAATTAGTAAGGAACGAAAAAGATGTTGACAGCGAAGCGCTAGTTCTTCATTTGTATATGCAGCGATTAATTGCGGACGTAGTACTAATAAAGGAATCTTGGTTTGACGCGATAAATCAGCCATTGTACTACCTACGAATTTCTCGGTTATAGAACTACGGCTTTGCGAACCCACTATAATTAATTGCGATTGATATGTTCGAGCTACTTTAAGAATTGTATCTACTGGTTTCCCTGATTGAACTTCTATTTTTACTTCTATACCAGCACGACTTTCACCGATAGCTTCTGCTAATCGAGTTTGAGCTTGCTCTATTTTGGCACTATCGACTCGTACTATAACTCCTTTATCAGATAATGCTACAGTATGGAGAAACACTATTTGCTTTACTCCTGCTTTTTCTAAGCTAGGGGCAAAATGCGCTAGGCGATGTAAACCGTCGGAAAAGTCTGTACAAATCAATATTTGTGTAAACATATACAAGTAGATACATATGGTTAAAGATATTTTAAACCACAAAGCATACAAAGGGCATAGAGCAAGAAAAGAAGAGTTTCAGTGAATATAGGAACACCATAGTAGGTTTAAATTAATTGTATCTGCATAAAAACATGGTTAGATATTTTTCTTTGTGTTCTTTGTAACCTTTATGGTTTAATTAAATACTGTATTTAATTAAATAATTTTTTTGTAATATAGTTTTCCGGTAGAGTAAAAATATTATTACTCTTAAAACTGTAAAAATGAAGCCTTATCGTACCAGTATGAAAATTGATTATGATGAAAGGCGCCCTTTAGAAGTAGAAGCAATTTTTGGAAACCCATTACGGAAAGCTCATTTATTAGGTGTGAATTTACCGCAAATTAGTTGCATATACCAGCAGCTAAAGTTTTTAGATGAGATTAGAAGAGTGGAAGTGTAATTATTAAACTAGTAGCGTCACACACTAACTAGTAATCACGCACTAACTCATGATTGCAACTTGCTCAAAGTTATTAATGCACCAACGTAAACAAATCATTCGCTATAGATTTTTATAAACCGGAAATAATATAAAAATAAAGTATTGATAGCAAATAAATAAAATAGAAACACCCACATCAGAAATAGGATGAAAATTACTTGAAATGGCGCCTTGTCCCAAACTCGATTCGTGATAATATTTTTGCCAATGGGAAATAGCACTCCTACTAATATCACACCAACAACTGCACCCGTTAGCCAACTTCCTAACCGCTTGTGTTCCAAACCAGAAGAAGCAGGAATTTTATTTTTATTCTCACTTTTAGCTTGTAAACGACGCTGACGTGTTGCCCATGCATAGTTAACTACGATACCAACTAAGGGGAAAACAAAGAAAACAGCAAGTACAGGATAAACTAGTCCAAGAAAATCTGTTAATTGCATAAAACTCCTGGTGTATGTTATTAATTCAAGGTGGAAGAGATTTTGACCACAGAGACACAAAGTTACATGATTTATAACTGAGAAGTTATGTAAAATTCTGTAGATTTATTTTATCTCTCTTACACTCTTCTCTCTGTGCCGTAGAAGTCTCTGTGGTCAAAATAAATCAAAATTCAAAACCTACGCATCCTATCCCCCAGTAGTTAGATGTAATGCTCTTTTTCTGAATGCAATGTAGGAGTTGTGAATTATAGAAGGATTGCTTCATGCGTATTCACCATTTAAACTGCGGTTGTATGTGCCCTATAGGCGGCGCCCTTTTTGACGGTTTTAGTCGTGGACTTACTGCGAGTCTTGTTTGTCACTGTTTGCTAGTTGAGACTAATCAGGGCTTAGTTCTTATTGATACCGGATTTGGGCAACGTGACGTTAAGGCGCCTCTATCACGACTCAGCCCATTTTTCATGAATTTAAATAGAATTCAGTTTGAAGAAAAATATACCGCGCGCGCTCAAATAGAGCAGTTAGGATTTAAAACAAGTGATGTACGTCATATTGTGCTTACGCATTTAGACTTTGACCATGCAGGGGGTTTAGAAGATTTTCCAGAAGCGACTATACACGTAATGCAAGCAGAGCTTGATGCAGCGCAGGAACGAAAAGGTTTTATATCATCGCAACGCTACCGTCCAAATCAATGGGATGAAGTTAAACAGTGGAAGTTATATAGTGCCAAAGGTGAATCTTGGTATGGTTTTGAAGCAGTTCGCGACCTCGATGGATTACCTGAATCTATTTTAATGATTCCTTTGGCAGGTCATACGCGCGGTCATGCTGGTATTGCTATTGAAACATCTTCAGGTTGGCTTTTACACGCAGGTGATGCTTATTTTTACCGAGATGAAGTCGGAACAAATAAACCAAACTGTACACCTGGTTTACGCGCTTATCAGTGGTTTATGGAAGTTGACCGCAAAACTCGACTTTTGAATCAAGAACGATTACGTGCGTTATCTGTAGCACATAGTAATGAGGTACGTTTGTTTTGTAGTCATGATGCCATTGAATTTGATACTGCCAAAAAAATCAATCCTTCCCCTGTACACGGTCGAGGTTAGGAAGTGGGACATCATTATATTTAGCTAAATTATCTTGCCTAAAGATTAACCGCATAGGATGTTCGCGCAAAAAGTATATCCATCCCCAGCTAATTAAAACGTGTAAACGATTTAAATATCCTGGTAAACAAGCGAGGTGAATTACTAACCACAACAACCAAGCAGGAAACCCTGTTAATTTAACTTTACCAATATGAGCCACTGCAATATGGCGCCCGATGATGACCATTGAACCTTGGTGTTGATAGTGCAGTGGTTGAGGATTTTTACCTTTGATTTGCCGTAAAATATTATTTGCGGCAGCTATTCCTTGCTGTATTGCTACTGGCGCCAAAGAAGGTAATTGTTTATCGTGTAGTGCTGCTAAATCTCCAACGGCATATACTTGGGGATGTTCGGGAACCTGTAATGTGGAGAAAACCTTCACTTGATTGTTGCGATTTGTTAACAGTCCCCATTTATTAACTTTATTATCTCCCTCAACTCCCCCAGTCCATATTACTGTATGGCAAGGAATAACGCGCGAGTCTTCTAAATAAACCGCGTTTTCTGTCACCCCAGTGACACGAGAATTTAATTGTACTTCTACTCCCAACTGCCGTAATTGTCGCGCAGTATAATTACTCAAACGAGTTGGCATATCTGGAAGTAGTCCTTCTCCTGAGTGCAGTAATAAAACTCTAACTCTACGAAAATCTAAAGTTGGATAATCTTTACTTAGCGTTCCGTAAACTAAGGTCGCTAACTCTCCTGCCATCTCAACCCCAGTGGCGCCTCCTCCCACAATTGTAAATGTCAATTGCTGTTGTTGTCGAGATACCCGTACTTCCTCTTGCGCTATCTCAAAACAATGTAATATATGATTACGTATATTTACTGATTTTTGCAAAGATTTTAGCGTTAATGAATGCTCGTAAGCACCAGGAACTCCAAAAAAACGCGAAGTACTGCCACAGGCTAAAATCAAGTAATCATAGGTAATTAGGACACCATTGACTTCAATAATTTTGTTTCCTAAATCTATTTTGTCAACTTCGCTAGTAACAAATTTAATATTGCTATATTTTTTGATTAAATTCCGAATCGAGCAAACAATGTGTTCCGGCGCCAGTCCACAGGTTGCCACTTGATGCAGTAAAGGTACAAAAGTATGATAGTTTTCGCGATTGACTAGCAGCACCTCACAAGGGGAATTTCCTAAAGCGCGTGCTGCTGATAGTCCAGCAAACCCAGCTCCTACAATCACAACCCTTTGACGTGCCATTATTCCCCCAACACCAAATGCTTAAAAAATTTCCACATAGCTCAAACAATAATTATTGTTCTTACGAGTAATCTTATGTGCTAAGGAGTAATTCCGCAACTGGGAAATTTCGAGTATTTACAATCAATACAGCTAGATACATAAGTCTAATTACCTAAGTGTATAGATATAAATGATACGAACATTAACAGAGAGGGAAGGGAGGATATAAGCTAGAGTTAGTTAGGGAAAAAGCTTCTGAGTTTTTCTATGGCCAGACGAATTTCTTCAAGTTCTTGAATTTCGAGAGTCGCGAAGCACTCCTTAAGATATTCGGTGTGTGCAGGGAAAACTTCTTCAAATATTTGCTCACCCTCTGGAGTCAAAACAGCTAAAAAGCTACGACGGTCATTTGGGGGAACCTCGCGACGCACCAAACCTTTTTTTTCCAGACGGTCGATAATACCAGTTAACTCACCCTTAGTTGTTAGGGTTTTCTTTGCTAACTTATTAAAAGTCATACCTGAAGTATTGCCCAGAGTGCAAATCACATCGAATTGGGACGAAGTTAAACCAAGCTGACGAACGTGAGCATCAGAATAACTGCGGTATGCATGATATGCAGAAACTAGCGCGCTTAAAGTGGGGTAAAACGTTTCAGACGCGGCAACATCTACAGATTTTTTTCCATCGATTGTGGTCACAGGCTTGATTATATCTAAACACTACATTAAAAAATGGCTTTGATGTCATAGGCGACTAGACAGATAAAGAATTAACGTGTTAACTCTCTATCGCCAATTAGCTATCGACAATTAGCCGTCTAACTATTATCCATTAATTGTTTAATATTATCCATTCACGATTCGGATAAACTTTGACAGCAAAGTATTAAATGACTTTTTGAGTTGGTGTCTACGATTCCACTTCTGAAACTCCAACTCGTACTCTTCGGTATTTTTGTTAAAGTTGTTCCATCCGTCTAGTCCAACTGCCAATACTGATATTAGCAAAGGATATAGGGCCCAAGAAATATTCCAACCACCGACAAAATCCACCATTAAAAAGAACGCATTTACTATAGCATAATTACCTATACGTTTATGAAACTGTTTTTGACGGTACTTAGAAAATGCGAGTCGTTGCTGTACATCACCTTGTTGAACTATCCAGTCACCTTCAGCAAGCTTTAGCAATTCTGGAGAAATTTCTAATTCTGAGGCAATTTCTCGTAATTGTTCGTAACTAAACTCTTTTTCCTGGTCTGAAGCTTGACGTGTAATTGCCAGGTGAAGAATTTGCTGTATGTCTTCTTGGGTATAAGAGCGTATAGGTTTGTTATCTGAAGGCGCCATAGTACTAAAATTCCAAATTAATATATAAAGTGGCGTATATAGTCATTGCTCTATTATTCCTAGAGTAACACTTACAGCCCAGACAGCGCGCGTCTGGATTTCACAACCGTTCGTATACTAATTACCGTACAAGTTACAAAACTACACAATTTGTGTTAATTGTTTATTAATTACTTTTAGCAACCACTAGCAAAAAGCACAACAATATGCATTTAACTTGGCTTGATAGCAACTCATGGTTAATTGAAATAGCTGATTTAAAAATTTTGCTTGACCCTTGGTTAGTTGGGCCATTAGTGTTTGGGAATGCACCTTGGTTTTTCAAAGGAGAACGAACCCAACAACGTTCAATACCAGAAAAAATAGACTTAATTTTATTATCACAAGGTTTAGAAGACCACGCTCATCCACCAACATTAGAACAGCTTGACCGTAACATACCAGTTATTGCTTCTGTAAATGCAGCCAAGGTAGTATCAAAATTGGGTTACACCAAAATCACAACCCTAGCGCATGGAGAATCATTTACTTTTGCAGATAAAGTCACTATCAAAGCGACTCCAGGTTCACCAATTGGACCAATGCTCACAGAAAACGGTTATGTGTTGGTAGATACAAGTAATCAAACTAGTTTATACTACGAACCTCATGGTTATCACTCACCGATCCTCAAAAAACTAGCGCCAATCGATGTAGTAATAACTCCAATAATAGATATAGAAATAGTATTACTTGGGTCATTTATTAAAGGTGTAAGTAGTGCCCTAGAATTAATCGAATGGCTAAAACCACAAGTAATAATGAATACAGCAGCAGGTGGAGATGTCAAATTTGATGGGTTGTTAGCATCAGCACTACGAGCAAAAGGAGGCGCCGCAGAACTGCGTAATCTTCTCGCACAGAAAAATATGAACACAAAAGTAATAGAAGTGGCACCAGGTCAACGCTTTGAAGTTGAGCTTTTTCACGCAATTGGTACATAAAGTAGGGTGCGTGAAAGCCATTACAATCAAAAAGTGAAACGACGAAATTAAAGTGCTTTCACGCACCATCTAATTAAAATTTTGTAATGGCGCCGTACATTCTACGCCAAAAGTTATATACCCTACCCTCAAAAACGCGCGTGAGAGCGATTACATAGAAAAGCGGGAACAGTTTAGAGAATAAACCACTCTGAAGGCAGAGAAGTTTCTTTATAAATCTTAGTAAAAATGTTTAGTGTAAAAGTCTATAAACTACAACACCACCATAAGCAATTCCAGAATTCGTATGTTTAGTAACATCCCCCCCATATTCCAGCTTTATCATTACGGTTATCCGGATAGAGAGTAAGTATGGAACTAGGAATTTTCACGTCAGTATATATATAGTGAGTTATGAGGAACTGTATTTTCTCAACCAGATTTTTTGGTAAGTACACTTTTTAAACTATAATAAGAAGTTTTGGCTATGCTACTTTACTAACGCTAAAATTTGTCGTACTATTAGATTAAAGCAAAACTCATACTGACTTCGTATTTTACCGTCGCCGCCAGCGACCAAGAGCTATAGATACTCTTAAACGAAATACAGCGTGCTTCTAAATAATTTTCAACTAGTGGGAAAGTAGGGGAACAAATTTGGATAACCGCTCGTCTTGACAAAACCTGTATAGACACTCTTGTCACACCCGTGTTATCCAACAGCTGCGTAAGATTATAACTGCCTTTCCCAACCAGCCTTAATAATTCAATATTTATTCTTTAATGCGAGTAGAGGAAAAGCGCACCAATGCCTATAGTAAACATTTCAACCGAAGAAAATACGAACGCCAAATTCACGGCTGATATGGTGCGAACCTATCTGCGCGAGATTGGTCGTGTACCGTTATTAACCCGCGAGCAAGAAATTGTTTTCGGTAAGCAAGTCCAGCAAATGATGACGCTTGTTGAAGCCAAAGAAGCTTTAGAGAAAAAACTACATCGCGAAGCTAGCTTAAAAGAATGGGCAGAACATGTCAAACAGCCAGAAGCTGATGTCAAGCAGACTGTGCATCAAGGTAAGCGAGCCAAGCAGAAGATGATAGAAGCCAATTTGCGCTTGGTAGTAGCTATTGCTAAAAAATACCAAAAGCGGAATATGGAATTTCTGGATTTGATTCAGGAAGGAACGCTTGGTTTAGAGCGAGGAGTTGAGAAATTTGACCCTACTCGCGGTTATAAATTCTCTACCTACGCTTACTGGTGGATTCGTCAAGCTATTACCCGTGCTATTGCCCAGCAAGGACGTACTATTCGCTTGCCAATTCACATCACCGAAAAACTCAACAAAATCAAAAAAGTACAACGAGAGTTAGCGCAGCAGCTAGGCCGCTCCCCAACACCTGGGGAAATTGCCAAGGAACTCGAATTAGAGCCAGCGCAAATCCGCGAGTACATGAATATGGCTCGTCAGCCAGTTTCTTTAGATGTGCGAGTTGGTGACAACCAAGATACTGAGTTGCAAGAAATGCTTGAGGATGATGGCCCATCACCTGAGTATTACACTACTCAAGAGTTCCTACGCCAAGATTTAAACAATTTGCTTTCTGAGTTAACTCCTCAGCAGCGCGAAGTTCTTGCTTTACGTTTTGGTTTAGAAGACGGTCACGAATTATCGCTTGCCAAAGTTGGCGAACGTTTAAATTTAAGTCGTGAGCGAGTCCGTCAATTAGAGCATCAAGCTCTTGCTCACTTACGTCGGCGCCGAGCTAACGTTAAAGAGTATGTAGCTAGCTAGATTTTTGGGCAAAGCCCCACTACGCTTAATTAATTAACCCATAGGCTAAGTGAAGCCTATGGTTTTTTTGTAAAAACTGTCTTTTAATAGATTTTTGAAGATATTTATTTAAAAAATCTGAAGAAAATATAAATATTTTTCATTAAAAAGAATTACGTAATTGGTTGAAATATTTAAATAACTAATCATTTTTTAAGTAAAGCTGGTTGTTGTGTAAATAATCGTGCGGGAACAGCAAAAAAAACCTAAAAACATGGTATTTTAATCATTATCGTCAAAATATTACAAAAAGTTTACCTGCTAAAATTCTTTTTTTGAGAGAATAAAATATCAAACCTTAGACCGAGTGTCTACGTACATTAACTTAGGTATATTTATGTAAGTTAAAACAAAAACATATAAAGTCTAATGTAAAGGCTTAAAAGTTTAGATATAGATTTGTGAGGAGGTGCCGAGGGTGCGAAAATTTACACAGAACACAAAATTATTTCGTCGTTGGGGACTTCCTTTAGTCGGATTAGCATTGGTATTGGGCATAGTAACAGACCGCTCAAAACCAGTATTTAGTAATCAACTCGATAACGACCCATATTCTTATAGAGTGCAACTACCTGACTCAGGAGCATATTTTGAAACCTGGAAAGACCAACCCTCAACTCTAGCTCAAAATGTGCCTAACCCGGAACAGTCAATGGTAACAGCAATTGTTCCCGAAGTCGAGACTCCTAGAAGCAAGTCAACAGTTAGAACTAGCAGTAATTATCCTCAACAAGACGGGATATATCTTTACGGACAATCACCTCAACCAGGACAATTGGGACAAGGTTATGTAGTGTTCGAGAAAAAACAAGGTCGCGTAGTTGGCGCCTTATATATGCCAGACTCAGAATATAGCTGTTTTAACGGTAGCGTTGACGAATCAGGAGAAATAGCAATGACAGTTAACCCTAACGCATCAGAAAGTGGTCAAACTGAAGTTGCTACAGACCAAGAAGAACCCAAACTCAACACAGACGAACCAACAAGCTATGCTTACTCAATAGCGTTGCGCGATTTTCATCAAATTGATCAAATGAGCAAAATTGACCGCGACACTCTAAAAAAATGTCAAAATCAATAAAATCAATCCTCGTAGAGACGTGATAAATCACGTCTCTTAATTAGTTATTCGTTGACTAATTTACAACTTGACTTCCGTGACTGCGAGGGTCTTCTTCGCTACCAGTAGGGGTCACAGGAGCAGAAAATTTAGAAACTTCTCCACTAGCAGTAGCGTAAGGTAAAGGAGAGTTATTGGCTAATGCACTAAGATTATTAGCCATAATAACGCGGGGTTGGTCGCCAATTGCTTGAGCAAGTGCTTCTCCATTTTTATCAAGAAACACAAAATGAGGTATACCATCTACTCGGTAGCGCAGCATTTCGGGCAACCACTTAGTATTATCTACATTCAGCATCACAAAATTAAGTTTGCCTGCGTACTCTTTCTCTAGCGCTGCAATATCCGGCGCCATTTTTTGACAAACAGTACACCAGTTAGCATAAAACTCTACCATAGAAGGTTTACCGTTACTCAATGCCACATCCAATGGTGTAGACTGTTCACCTAAAGTAGTCAATGTTGCAGTAGTTGTTTCAGTACGTAAACCCAAAACTAGCGCAACACTCAAAACAATTGCTACGATTGCAATTAGGAAATTTCTAACGCGCGTTACTGACACAGCGCTTTGCTGCGTATTAATTTGCTCTTCACCAGCCATAGCAAAATTATTAAAACATATTAAGGTACTATCATCATTTAGTTTAACGAAATATACATATATATATGAAAAAACGAGTTACTCTCACCTTTCCCAAACGCGCAGTGCAAATGCCTGTTACATACCGACTGGCAAAAGACTTTAACGTTGCGGCAAATATCATTCGCGCACAAGTGGCGCCAAATCAAATCGGTAAACTAGTAGTAGAGCTTTCGGGAGATATTGACCAGTTAGACGCAGCAATAGACTGGATGCGCGCTCAAAATATTGCTGTATCGTTGACACTTGGCGAAATATATGTAGATGAAGGCATTTGTGTAGACTGCGGGTTATGTACAGGGGTTTGTCCTACAGAAGCGCTGACCCTCAACCCAGAAACTTATAAACTAGTATTTACACGCTCACGTTGCATCGTTTGCGAACAATGTATACCTACTTGTCCAGTACAGGCAATTTCTACAAACTTATAACATTGGCAACAGATTACAACGGATGTATTTTAACTCATGCGTTACATCCGTTTTATCCGTTGCCTAGAACTGATACGAAACACCTACTGAAACAACTGGATAAAATTTAAATCCTTTAATGTCGTCTTCAAGCTCTTTTTCTTCAACTCTCAAGTCCCGGTTAATTTGCTCGCGTAAGCTTTCGTTAACTATATCAGCATCTAGATCAACTTGCGGCGCCCCTGCAAAAATATAAGAGTTGTATCGCAATTTTATTATTTCGATAATTATGGTGCATTTACCTGTTAAACCTATAAAACCTAATACTCGTACAGAAATTAGTTCACTGTTACATTTGTCTATTCCTTTGGCATCTGCACAAATAGCTCAAGCTGCTACTGGTTTTGTTGATACTGTGATGATGGGTTGGTTAGGACAAGAAACTCTTGCAGCAGGAGGTTTGGCAACTACTACGTTTACGACGTTGTTGGTTATGGCAACAGGTGTGGTTGTGGGTGTTAGTCCCCTAGTTGCAGAAGCGTTTGGGAGTGGTAATAATGCCAAAATTCAACAAGTTACACGACAAGGATTTTGGTTATGTTTACTTTTATCGATACCTTTGATGATACTACTTGCACATGCTGATTCGCTGATGTTGCAATTGGGTCAGGCGCCACAAGTTGTAAGTTTAGCAAAAAATTACCTCGATTTTATCGTTTGGGGTTTTCTGCCAGCTTTAACTTTTTCAATGCTCAAAAGCGTTTTATCTTCACTTTCTCAAGTTCGACCCATCATTACTATTGTTGTTATCGGAACTCTGTTCAATGCTATTGGTAACTATATACTAGGTTTTGGCAAGTTAGGATTTCCAGCGCTGGGGTTATCAGGAATTGCCATAGCAAGTGTATTATCACAGTGGATAATGCTAGTGTCTTTGATTGTTTATACGCTCAAGCACAGGGAACTGAGAAGTTTTCGGTTATTTAAAAAGTTATATCAAATTGAACCCAAGATATTATGTGAAATGATATGGATTGGGGCGCCGATTGGTATATCATTTGGTTTTGAGGTGGGATTGTTTAGTATTACAACGTATTTAATGGGGTTATTAGGTACTGAAACACTTGCTGCACACCAAATTGTATTTCAAACTATTGCTGTACTATTCATGGTTCCTTTAGGAATATCCTTTGCCACAACAATTAGAGTGGGATGGTGGAATGGACAAAATAATTATGATGGAGTGCGATGTACAGCTAATATTAGTATGTGTATGGGTGCAGTATTTATGACTTTAATGACAGTGTTATTACTAGCATTTCCACGCTCGATTATTAGTCTTTACTTAGATATTAACAACCCAGAGAACGCAAAATTGATACCATTAGTTACATCAATGTTAGCTGTGGCAGCAGTATCACAAATTTTAGATGGAGTGCAGACCACAGCACAAGGCGCCTTGCGTGGACTTAAAGATACACAAGTACCAATGTTATTAAGTTTCGCTGCATTTTGGCTAGTTGGGTTAGCAAGCGGTTATTTTCTAGGATTCCACTTGGGTTTAGATGGTGTAGGTTTGTGGATAGGACAAGCTATTGGTGTTGGTACATCAGCAGGAGCGTTCATTTGGCGCCTGCGTCGTTTGATTGTAAAATTGGAAAGTTAATCATACATTTAATTAAGATTGACTTTGACGATGCAAAATCTCGATAAAATCATGTGCGTCTAAAGGTTTAGCGTCCATCTTTATTGCTTCACACAGCTTATGTATCTCATTCATCTGCTCTCGGTGTCGCAGAACATAATTTTTTAGTTCCAACTTACCTGTATTATCATCACTGAGAGTCGTATTGTAATAAACATGACCATCTGGGGGTATAAGTATCTCCAACTGATCACCTGCGAGAATTAAGACATTCATAGTCATCTCGTCAGTGGTAATCATATTCAGCGTGAATTTATGAGAAGTGAGTAAACAACTCATGTTGACGAATTCGCGTAGCTGCTGATGATTAGGTAACTTCATAATCAAAATTTGTTCGTTAATTTGTATTTATAGGAGCTAATCATAACCGCATCGGGTGAAAGCTAGCGCACGTGTAACGTCATGGTTTAAAGTAAAAGATGCATTTAATATTAATTTAATCTTGACGAAGGCGCCTGTGCGAAAGAAAGTTCTTGCTGGTAACTGGAAAATGTTCAAAACCCAGGCAGAGTCCGAAATGTTTTTAAAAGGATTTCTGCCTACGTTGGAGGAAACACCCGAAGCGCGCGAAGTAATTTTGTGCGTCCCCTTCACAGATTTGAACGTATTATCGAGAAATCTACATGGTAGTCGAGTCCAACTTGGTGCCCAAAATGTCCACTGGGCAGAAAACGGTGCCTATACAGGTGAGATTTCGGGCGAAATGCTGACAGAAATTGGTGTACGCTACGTTATTATCGGGCATAGCGAAAGGCGCCAATTCTTTGGAGAAACCGACGAAACAGTTAATTTACGTTTGAGAGCAGCACAAAAATACGGGTTAACACCAATTTTGTGTGTCGGTGAAACCAAACAGCAGCGTGATGCAGGAGAAGCAGAAGCGTTGATATCGATGCAACTCAAAAAAGACTTAGTAGATGTTGACCAAAGTAATTTAATTATTGCTTACGAACCAATTTGGGCTATTGGAACTGGTGACACCTGCGAAACAAAAGAAGCAAACCATATGATTGGAATGATTCGTAACCAATTAACAAACCAAAACGTTCCCATTCAATACGGTGGTTCAGTCAAACCAAATAACATCGACGAAATTATGGCACAACCCGAAATAGACGGGGTTTTGGTAGGAGGTGCAAGTCTCGAAGCAGACAGCTTTGCCAGAATTGTCAATTATCAATAATACATATCCTAGGGGTCAAACCCTAGGCAAAATTTATTTTTATGTCCAGTCAACTACATATACGTAATCATACTTTTGATTGGGGAGCTAAAACTTATATTATGGGTGTATTAAATGTTACGCCCGATAGTTTTAGTGATGGTGGTGAATTTAACAGCGTTGATGCTGCTGTAATTCAAGCTCAAGAAATGGTATCATCAGGTGCCGATATAATTGATATTGGTGGACAGTCCACAAAACCTGGCACCGAACAAATTACTTTACAAGAAGAATTAAATCGAGTTATACCTGTAATCACTGCAATTCGTACAGTTACAGATAAAATAATTTCAGTAGATACAACTAGGTCAGAAGTAGCAGAATTAGCAATAGAAGCTGGCGGAGATATTATAAATGATATTTCGGGCGGTACATATGACCCTGAAATATTTAAAGTTGCTTTTTCTATGCAGGCGCCTATTATTTTAATGCATATCAGGGGCACACCCGCAACGATGCAAAAGTTAACAAATTATGATGATGTAGTGGGGGAAATAATTAGCTTTTTGAAGGGGCAAATAGAAATCGCTGTAAACACTGGTATAAAACGTAATCAAATAATAATAGACCCAGGAATAGGATTTGCGAAAAACTACGAGCAAAACCTAGAAATATTTCATCGTTTAAAAGAATTGCATCAACTTGATTGTCCGATATTAATAGGCCCATCGCGTAAAAGTTTCATTGGTCGTATTCTAAACCAACCTGACCCCAAAGGGCGCCTGATGGGAACAGCAGCAGCATGTAGTGCTGCTATTTTTCAAGGTGCTGATATCGTTAGAGTTCACGATGTCAAAGAAATACGCGATGTTTGCCTAGTTACAGACGCACTAGTCAGAAACACGTCGTAGAGACGTGTAATCCGCAGGATTTCCCGTAGGGATTAATCACGTCTCTACATTTATGCGGTTGCAGAACCATTTTCAGGGGGGTTATTATTCTCTGCTACATCGCTACTACCAATGTCACCAACCATTTGAGCATAAGCATCTGAGTTAACACCAGGGTTGAGGAAAACAACTTTTGCGTTGGTGCTTGTACCTAACCTATGACTTGCTTCTACCTGTTCTTGAGCTACCAAGTATTTTAAAATCTCTTTGCTTTCAGGGTTGGTACGCAATGCTTCGGAAAGAATTTGAACGGATGTTCTAGTTGCTTGTGCGCGTTTAATAGCTGCTTCTTGCTCACCTTCTGCTGCTGTAATTGCTGCACGTTTTCTAATTACAGCAGCGTTTTGGTCTGCCATAGATTTTTGAACGCTTTCTGGAGGTGTGATGCTTTGAATGTCTACCCGAATAATTTGCACTCCCCAGTCAGCAGCAGTTACGTTTACTGTTTTGAGTAAAGCTTGGTTGACTTCGGTACGTGAGGCAATTACTTGTTCAAAGGTACGTTCTGCAAGGTTTGCACGCAGTTCAACTTGAATTAAATTACCTAGTGCTACTTGAATATCATCAATTCGGTAGAAGCTTCTCTCCATATCATTGATACGCCAGAATATCACACCGTCAACTTCGATGTAAACGTTATCAGCGGTAATGACGTTTTGGGGTTTGATATCCAGTATTTGTTCCCTTGTTGTATCTTCCATCACAATGGAATCGATAAGGGGAACAATAAAGTTCATTCCGGGTCGAAGCTTACGGTGGTATCGACCTAACCGCTCTACAAGTGCTTCGTTTCCTTCATTAATTAGTTTAGCCGAACCTAATGCATAGCCGATAAGCACTAACACAATAGCTGCAAATGCTTCCATGTATACTCCTTAGAATGGTGTTTGAGGAATTATATCGTTTATGGGACAACACGTAGATTGTGCCCTACTTTAAGTCTAATAAGTTGATATTGTAAAGTTCTTATCACAAGATGGCTCAATTTGCCGCGAACTCTGCCCATTTTTTCAAGTTACCTGGTAGTTCTGATACTAAGCGTAGGGGTAGCTGTGTTGTGGATAGTGATTTCGCGTAGAGGGGGGTTAAAAACGGTTGATAGGTTTTTGCTTCATCGGTTTGCTGTTTAATAAACGCTACACTGACTCCAGATACTAATTCACGCAAGTTGTTTGTTTCGGCACCGCGCCGTTCTTTTACTATATTGGTAATATCGGCTGTTTGGTATGTGGGGTCACTGACGCTTAAATGTGTACCTCCAATTGCTGTAATTAAATATTTATTGCCTCTTAATTCTGTGAATGGTGCAAATTGGTGTTTTAATGCTGGTGTTAAAGCATCATCACTACTTGCTAACATTAATACTGGGGTATTAATATTTTCTAAACCTTTTCTACCAAATAAATTACCTACTAGTGGGTTTAAAACAATGGCGCCTTTAATACGTTTATCTTGAAGTGGGGTTCGGATATCACTATCTTTAAGTTCCACTGCTGCACATTGTAACCAGTCTCCAGGTGCCTCACCAAATAAGAGTGAATTTTTACAGAATTTACGTAGACTATCTAAGTCCAATTTACCTCCAGCTAAAGCTAACGCAGTATAACCTCCCAAAGAGTGACCAACAACGGTGACATTATCGGTATTGAGTTTATTTTGGAGTTGACTGGGTTGTAGGTTTAACTTTGAAAGTTCGTTGAGTAAAAAGGTGACATCTTGGGGACGGTCGATAAATTCTTTTGCGCTAATAAGTTTTGATAAGTCAGAACTACTATTGGTGACACGGTTAACTGCGACTGCATTACTACCAGGATGCTCTAAAGCTGCGACAGTAAAACCATACGAAGCTAAATGCTGCGCTAGATACTGTAAATGGCGCCTGTTTGCTCCGAAACCATGAGATATTACAACTAATGGTTTCTGTGTTATACCCGTAGTAGAATAAATATCAACTGGCAGAATGCGATTTCTTTGACGGTCTTGGAATGTAAAACTAGTTAATTGTACTTGCTCGTTTCCTCTTCTACCTGGATTGATATTTCTAGGTAATGATATTATATCATTTTTGGGTAACTCACGTTCGAGCAAGGCAGCGAACGCTTGACTCTGTAAATTATTTGCATTCATTTCGAGTGATAAACCAATCGCTTTTGTCGCATCAACGGTAATGTTCTCACCAGGATAGGAACGTAGAAATCCTAAAACCGTTAAACCATTAAAACGACGAGCAGTTAAATTGAGAGTATCCTTAAGACTTTGAGCCGTACTACCGGGTATTATCCCACCTAAAGAAGAAATTAATCGCTGACCTTGAGGAGTTTTGGCAAGTCCATCAATAAAATTATCGGCAAATTCTGGATTTAACTTCAACGTTTGATTCAATACTTCCTTGACTTGTGGTGTTAAAAAGGACGAAAATACTTGTAGCTCTTTAGGTAATTTCCCGTTCTTGGCGAAATTTTCCAAATCATCAACATCGATTTTTTGCTCGAATGGTCCCAACTGTATAGTAATAGATTCTGCTGCAATCGCAGGCGCCACCGTACCCCAACTGCAAATTATACTTAAGCTGCACAAAAACCCCTGGAAAAAAGATACCTTTTTCTGCCGATGAATAGAACTCATAAATAAAACCATAATTATTATAGATGACACGCGCGTTGACACACCTGTTTGTCAGACTTAATTATGGTAATTTTGTTCCTTTTAATCGTCAAAAAAGGCGCCTGTTCACAATTGGGTTAAAAATTGATAATATGCTTAATCTTCACCACCAAAGCTGTCTCTGTGTACTCTGCCTCTCTGTAGTAAAAAAACAGCTTATTTTTAACCAAAATATTTTAGGTAAAAATAATTACAAATAAAATTAATGTAGTATCAGGGATTACAGGTGCCAATATTGTAGAAGAAAAAGAACGTGCTATGTTGCATCTGACTAATGAATGGGAATAATACCTATATCTATGTGACACAAGATGAATTATCAGTTGAGCAGGGGCTAATATGATTACACTACCTGGTTATGAGACTTTTGAGCAAATATATTCTGGTGTGAGAACATCAGTATATCGTGCTGTTAGGAAGTCTGACTCTAAGCCTGTTGTAATTAAGCTATTACGACACGAATATCCTACCTTTAGCGAACTCGTCCAGTTTCGCAACCAGTACACCATTGCTAAAAATCTTAATCTCCCAGGTGTTATCAAAACTTATAGCTTGGAACCTTACCAAAATAGTTATGCGTTGATAATGGAAGATTTTGGGGGAATTTCGCTCAAAAACTGGTGTTTACGAGATTTAGAGACAAACCGCATTCGTCTACAAGATTTTTTTGACGTTGCGATACAAACTGTTACATCCCTTCATGGATTATACTGCAACCGAATTATTCATAAAGATATTAAACCCGCCAATATTCTTATTAACCCAATTACAAAACAAGTAAAAATTATAGATTTTAGTATTGCCTCTTTATTGCCCAAAGACATGGAGACTCTAAAATACTCCAATTTTTTAGAAGGTACTCTTAGTTATATTTCTCCAGAACAAACTGGACGTATGAACCGTTTAGTAGATTGGCGTAGCGATTTTTACTCGTTAGGTGTAACTTTCTTTGAACTTCTCACTGGGGAATTACCCTTTACTTGTCAAGATCCGATGGAGTTGGTGTATTCCCATATCGCCAAGCATCCCCCGTCAGTTTACAGTATTAATAGTGATGTTCCAATTATTCTCTCTAATATTATCGCCAAACTGATGGCGAAAAATGCCGAAGACCGTTATCAAAGTGCTTTGGGACTCAAGTATGACTTGGAACAAGCAAGTTATCACGTTAATTCTCAGGTTAATAAATACTTTGAGTTGGGACAGCGAGATACATCTGACCGTTTTGCAATACCCGAAAAACTTTATGGTCGCTCTAATGAGGTAAAAACTCTTCTTGCTGCGTTTGAGCGAGTTGCAAATCCCCACCCTTCGACGTTTGCGAAAAAGCCAAGAGCAGTTGAAATAGTGATGGTTGCAGGGTTATCTGGTATTGGTAAAACTGCCGTTGTTAACGAAGTACATAAACCTATCGTGCGACAACGAGGTTATTTTATTAAAGGTAAATACGACCAGTTTCAGCGGAATATTCCATTTTCAGGGTTTTTGCAAGCGTTTCGTGACTTGATGGAGCAATTAAGTAGTGAAAGCGATACGCAATTAATTTATTGGAAAACTCGAATTTTGGCAGCTTTGGGGGAACAAGGTCAGGTTATTATTGAGTTTATTCCAGAATTAGAGCGCATTATTGGGGAACAACCTGCATGTGCAAAGCTTACTGGTAGTGCTGCCACAAACCGTTTTAATTTATTATTTCAGAAATTTATTCAAGTTTTTACATGCCACAAGCATCCTTTGGTTATTTTTCTGGATGATTTGCAGTGGTCGGACTTTGCTTCTTTAAAATTGTTGCAGTCCCTTGCAAATACTGACATTGAACATTTATTATTTATTGGCGCCTATCGAGATAATGAAGTTTCTGCTGCACATCCACTTTTATTAACGCTGGATGAGATTCAGAAAGAACATGTCAAAATTAATACAATTAAATTAAGTCCTTTATCTGTAAATGAGTTAACGCATTTAGTCGCAGACACATTAAATTGCAGTTTAGAAAATGCGGCGCCGTTAACAAGTATAATTTATCAGAAAACACAGGGTAATCCTTTTTTTAGCAGTCAATTTTTAAAATCGCTATACGAAGACGGTTTGATATCGTTTAATATAGATGAATATCATTTACAGAAGCGGGGAGGATGGGAGTGTAATCTTTCCAAAATTAAAGAATTGGCATTTACCGATAACGTTGTAGAATTTATGGCAGTACAATTAAAAAAATTGCCATTTGCTACACAGTCAGTTCTCAAACTTGCAGCGTGCATTGGTAATCAATTCGATTTACCAAGTTTATCTATCGTGAATGGTAAAACTCAAGCTGCAACTGCATTTTATCTATGGAAAGCACTGCAGGAAGAACTCGTGATTCCAACAAATGAAATTTACAAGTTTTTCCAAGAAGATTTAGCTGAAGATGATAAACTATCAATTGCTAGTAAGCATCAAACGTTAGTTACTTATAAATTTGTCCATGACCGTGTACAGCAAGCTGCTTATTCTCTCATTCCTGAAACAGATAAACAATTAACTCACCTAAATATTGGGAAATTATTATTACAGAATACTCCAACAAGTCAACAAGAAGAGAAAATTTTTGATATTGTCAATCAATTAAATTATGGAATCAAATTAATCAATGACCCACAACAACTTTTAGAACTAGCGCAGTTAAATTTAAATGCTGGACGTAAAGCTAAAGCTTCAACAGCAAATATTGCCGCATCTCGTTACTTTGATGTTGCTCTCGAAATACTCGGTGACTATGATTGCGAACAATATGAGTTAGTATTAGCTTTATATGAAGAAGCATGTGATACAGCATATCTATGTGGTGACTATGACAAAATGGAGGAGTTCGCACAGCAAGTCATTAATCGGGGAGAGACAGTTTTAGATAAAATTCGAGTTTACGAAATCATTATTCAAGCTCAAATTGTACAAAATAAATTAATTGAGGGCTTAAATATTAGCCTTGATGTGCTAAAATTACTTAACATTGAATTTCCTTTGGCGCCAAAACAGTCAGACATTCAACAAGCGTTTCAAACTACAGCAGAATTATTGGCAGGTAGAAATGTTGCTGACTTAATTAATCTACCCGAAATGAGCGACCCTAGGATTTTAGCAGCTATGCGTATTTTGTCGAGTATGTTTTCTGCTGCTTATCTTGGTAGTCCCGAATTTGTTCCTTTAGTCACCCTAAAAATGGTTGACTTATCGATTCAGTATGGTAATACAGGACTTTCTGCAAACGGATACTGTACGTATGGATTTTTATTGTGTTGTGTCATTGGTGATATTGAGACAGGTTATGAGTTTGCTCAACTATCTTTAAACGTTTTATCCAAAACTAACGTTGCTTCACTGCAAGCCAAAACTTTACTCCTTTATAATAGCTTGGTGGGACATTGGAAAAATCACGCACGCGACTTTTTGAAACCATTACAAGAAGTTTACAGAATTGGTTTAGAAACTGGGGATTTGGAATTTGCTTCCTACGCATTGCACAATTACTCGTTTGGTTCGTACTTAACAGGTCAAGAATTAATTGGACTTGAGAAGGAAATGTCCATATATTCTGAGACTCTTAGACAACTCAAACAAAAAACAGGTCTTAGCTACGTGCAAATTTGGCAGCAAACAGTTTTGAATTTAATGAATCATGGCAATGACGTATGTAGTTTAGTTGGGACAGTATATAATGAACAAGAAATGTTGCCGCAACACGAAGAGATGAATGACATCACGGCAATATGTATGGTATATTTTAATAAATGTGTACTAAATTATTTGGTTGATAAATCTGATATTGCCTTAGAGTATGTAGTGAAAGCAGAGCAATACTTGGGTGGTTTAACAGGGTTAGTAATTTTTCCGGCCTTTTACTTTTATGATTCATTGGTCAGGTTGGCGGTATACTCAGAGATGGTGCCATTGCAGCAAAGTGAAATTTTGGAAAAAGTCGGTAATAACCAAGAGAAAATGCAGCATTGGTCAAATCATGCACCAATGAATTTTCTGCACAAATATTATCTCGTCGAAGCTGAACGACATCGAGTATTAGATAACAAACTAGTGGCAATGGAGTGTTATGAGCAAGCAATAGCGTGTGCCAAACAACATAATTATATACAAGAAGAGGCATTAGCTAACGAACTTGCAGCAAAATTTTATTTAGGATGGAACAAAACCACGATTGCTCAAACTTATCTAATTAATGCTTACTACTGCTATGCACGATGGGGTGCGTCGGCAAAAATCCAAGATTTAGAAACACGTTATCCGCACTTACTAGGTTCAATTAAAGAGCGTAGTTATAACTTAAATTCTCACGAAACTATTGCTTTTACTACCAATAGTACTAGTTTCACCATGACTGGAAGTAGTTCTAATGTTTCCAATTCATTGGATTTACTTAGTTTAGTTAAAGTATCCCAAGTCATCAGTAGCGAAATTGAGATAAAAAAGCTACTGGTTAGTTTAATGCAAGTGCTGATTGAAAATGCAGGCGCCTCCAAAGCAGTTCTGATATTACCAAAGCTTGATAAATTAGTAATAGAAGCGATTGGTTTATCAACAAAAGAAGTCACATCATTATTACAGTCAATTCCAATCGAAGAAAGTCGAGAAATACCAGTAAGTTTGATTAACTATGTTTCACGCACAAAAGAAGACATAGTTTTTCATAACGCAACAGTCGAACTCACAAGTTATGAAGACGAATATATACTTGGGGAAAAACCGCAAAGTTTACTATGTAACCCAATATTAAGTCAAGGAAAATTAGTTGCAATTTTATACCTTGAAAACACTCTAACAGCAGGAGTATTTACAGACACCCGACTAAATTTTATCAAACTACTATGTTCTCAAGTTGCGATTTCCTTAGAGAATGCGAGGTTATATCAACAGTCTCAAGATTATGCTCAAAAACTAGAGTCGTCGATTGAAAGTCTAAAACAAGCACAGTTACAACTGGTACAAAGCGAGAAAATGACTGCTTTAGGAAATTTAGTTGCAGGAATAGGACATGAAATTAATAATCCAATTAATTTTTTAATCGGCAATTTAAAACCTGCACATGACTATGTACAAGATTTACTTTCATTAATCAACTTGTACCAAAATCATTACCCGAATCCAGTTACAGAAATTGTAAAAGAATTTAGAGCTATAGACTTTGAGTATATACAAGAAGATTTACCAAAAGTAATTGCTTCAATGCAACAAGCTGTTGACCGAATTTACGAGATAAGTATTAGTTTACGTACTTTTTCTAGAGCAGATACTCGTAAAAAGATTTTATTTAATATTCATGAGGGTCTCGACAGCACCTTAATGCTTCTCAAACACCGTTTAAAAGCGTCAGAAAGTCATCCAGAAATTCAAGTAGTCAAAAACTATGCTGATTTACCTCAAATTAATGGTTTTCCTGGACAACTAAATCAAGTGTTTATGAATTTATTAGCTAATGCTATCGACGCATTAGAAGAATCAAATGCAGGACGTACTTTTAACGAGATTATGCAATCACCTAATCTAATTACAGTGTCTACCAGCTTGAACAACAATAAAAGTCACGTTGTGATTACGATTAGAGATAATGGAACAGGAATGACACTAGAAACCAAAGCCAAAATATTCGACCACTTATTTACTACTAAAGGTGTTGGCAAAGGAACAGGGTTAGGACTTACCATAGTACGTCAAATAGTAGTAGAAAAGCATGGAGGAACTATTGAGGTAAATTCTACAATTGGAGAAGGAACTGCTTTTGTAATTTCTATTCCTGTATAACACAAACTGGGTTTCTACGCATTCATTGTCGCAGACAAATTATCGTTTTTATTACAATATTTCAACGAAGAAGCCCGATTTCTATAATTCAGTAAATTTACGAGTAACGTAAAGAGAAAACAATAAAATTACTAAACTATATTTATAATTGTATATTTGATTTTTATCTACTTTTCACCAATTTTAACGGTTTAAAAAATATGATTAAGTAATAAATTTAGTTTTCGATGTAAAAATGCTACTAACTCAAAACTTATTTAATAAACAAATTAGTAAATCCACATCTGGAAACTTTGCGTTAATCAAACTTCTACAATCATTAGGTATAAAGCATTACGCAGGAGTAAATGGTGGTGGTGTTATAAAACTAGCGCAGCACTTGCTACCATTGACTCATCTTAGCCAAGTTGATGAAAGCGCACGAATGCTGACAATGAACGAGTATATCGCTGGTTTCGTTCCCCTTGGCTCTTTTTTAGCAACAGGTACTCTAGCTGGAACTATTTTAACAACAGGCGCCGCAACTAAGTTAGGTTTATGTGGATTAAGTGAAGCAAAACTGCATAATATCCCAGCAGTGTTTATAGTAGCGTTAAATTCGACCAACGTACACGACTTTTCACCATTACAAGATGTCACTGAACATGGAATGAACTTATTACCGCAATTAGAAGCTGAGTTGGGTGATGGTTGTATAGTGATTGACGATTTAAGTGTTATTGAAGAAAAATTCCGTACAGTTCATAAAATTTTACAACAGTCGCGACCAGTGGTAATTGCATTCCACCCAGATATACTCTCGCAAGATGTAGATATTAATCAACTAACATTGTCTCCAGCACATCCACCAAACTTAATAAATTGCTTAGACATCGAAGCGTTAGTTAGTCAACTAACTCAACAAAAAAAACAACGTATTATATTATATGTTGGAGAAGAAGCTGCAAGATACGAAGGTATTCCTCCATTAATCGATAAACTATCATACTCATTAAAATCTCCCATAATTTGGTCTGTTAATGGCGCCAATGCAGTAAGCGAAACAAATCCTTATGGATATGGGCATATTTTGTTCGGTGGCAATGACCGCGCGTTGAAATTATGGCAAAGTATAAATGAAGATGATGTGATGATAATGATTGGGTTTGACCCTTATGAGTATATACTAAATTGCGAACAAATCAAAGCGGGACAAGTATGGCATTTAACAGATTTTGAAAAACCTTATGGTCATAAAAATGAGACTTTTGAACATCGTACAGCTTTTAAATACAACAAAATAAGTGGCAATTTAACTATATTGCTTCAGGAAATATTAAATCGATTGCCTATTTTAGATTATCAAAACTACTCATTACCCAGTCATCAAAGTTTAAACACCCGTAACTTATCTCGCGATGTCAATTCTAATACAGTAGATTTAGTATCTTTCTACGAAAACTTACAACAACATTGGCAACCCAACAGCATTGGTTTCGATGATATATGTATGGCTTATAAAGACCGACCATATTTAATGCAACGGCGCCATCCAAACATCAAATTTTACTCAATGTATCATGGTTCGGCAATGGGTGGTGCTTTTGGACTCGGTTGTGGCGCCAAGCTAGCAAACCCATTATTACATACATTTGTATTTTCTGGTGATGGTTGTTGGCGCCTATATGGGGGTGCATTAGCAGATGCTTCTGGATT
Organism: Calothrix sp. HK-06; assembly: GCF_001904745.1. GTDB lineage: Bacteria > Cyanobacteriota > Cyanobacteriia > Cyanobacteriales > Nostocaceae > Dulcicalothrix. The sequence goes on along the minus strand of NZ_MRCD01000008.1, from coordinate 108,703 downwards.
AGGCTTACGTTTATTCATCATGAATAATAGCTGCTATGGAATAATCGAACAAGGGGCGCCGTCTATTATTCCAGGACTAGATAAGGGTCGATATCATTCTCATTTACCAAATATCGATTTTGTTGCAGCAGCGAAAGCGCATGGTTGGGACGGATACCTTGTCAAACCAGACCTGAGCAACATATCAGAAATAATGGAAGCTTGTTATGACAGTTCTGCTCAATCAATTTTAATAGAAGTGCCAGTAGATGCAGCACAAATAATTGGTATGAACCCTCGTGTTAGTAATCTTCGTGGAGACTGTCATTTGTAGATGTAGAGACGCGATTTATCACATCTCGATTTATCGCGTCTCCTATTGTATAGGAAAAGAACCTAGGGCAACATTACCCCAACGCATAACCAAAGCAGCAGCACTACCAGCGGCGCCGAAACCATACATCAAAACTAAATCATTCTCTCGTATTTTACCTTGATATGCCGCATGATAAAGATTAGCAATAGTCAATGCTGGGCCAATATTGGAGTATAACGGGTAAACGTTAATTGTACGCTCTGGGTTTATGCCTAGCACACGAATACAAAAGCTAGAAAACCAAGCAGTAGGGGTATTGAAAATGAAAAAGTCAATATCGTTTAGCGTTACACCAGCTTTCTCGATAGCTCCTTCACAACATGTACGCAATAGTCCTGTAGCTTCGGAGGACATGATTTTATTTGTATTTCTGGCTACCTGCAAGTGAAGACGAGTATTTCCTTCCTCGTCATTTGTGGTTTTGAGTTTAAATTGGTCACACAATACAGCAGTGTTAATCACATGTGTACTAATAATGCCTTGATTAATTTCTAACGCACTAATAACAAAAGCTCCTGCTCCATCGCTGAAAAACCATGCAAGGGTATCACTTTCATCGACAGTACGAGAGTAAGTACAAGAAACAACGACTAAGACATTTTTGTACTCTCCCGCTTGTACTAAAGCGGTAGCTGTCTGTAATACGACTGGAGTACTACCACAGGTTGCATCTAAATTCCATGCACCACATTTCAAACCTAACTCACGTGCAACAAAGGCAGCGTTACCATAACCAATATGTTCAGGTGGTACAGAACAAACTATCAACAGGTCTACTTCATTTACAGAAAGATTTGCTGCTTTGAGTGCATTTTCAGCAGCTTGACATTCTAGTGTTATTGAAGACTCATTTAGGCCAAGTATTCGCCTTTGAACGGCGCCACGAAAAGGGTCTTTGAGATATGGCATCATCTCCAAATCATATTCACTAGTTAAAGCAGATTTCTTTGCAGGTGTAAATAATTTTGCCAAGCTTTTTTGCTCAGAGCGAGCAAATAAATCTGGGTATTTTTCTTTGTAATAATCGTTATTACGAATTATACTTGGAAAAGAAAGCGAGATAGCACGAATCCCAGTTGGAGGACGCATAATTTAATATTTTTTAGAATAGCTTTTCCTCAGATTAACTTAAACTTAATTGCTATACCTTGAGAGTAATTACTGAAAGTAAATAAAAGAATTGGTAAAGTTGCTAAATCTTAGAAACCGGGTTTATTGATTGAAACCCGGTTTCTGATGTTAATTAAATTAGAACCCAATCAGCGCGCGGAAAATACCGAGCAAACCTCCCAATGGGTTAAGAACCGTACCAAGAGTGTCACCTGTTTTGGTGATACCGTTACGGCTAACAATCACAACGTCGTTATTGCTGAGAATAGGATTAGTTTGTTCGTTGATACCAGCTGCTAAGTCAACTTTGACTTCACGCTTAGTTACTGAACCATCAGGGTTGAGACGCACTAAGTCAACAGTTTGTCGTGATGCACGTGCGTCGTTAAACCCTCCAGCTGCCAGTAGAGCTTGGTTTAAAGAACTATTAGGTTGAATATCTACAGGTCCAGGACGTTTAACTTCTCCAACTACACCAACTTGAATTCTGGTTGGTGATAAAGTTGTTGTTGCTAGTTGGGTTGCTTCGGCACGGTTGACTTCGGTAGCTGTGGCAACAAATATTGTGTCACCATCTTGAAGTATGGCATCTTGGTCGATATCGCCTTGGAGTAATTGCCACAAGTTGATATTAATATCTTGCGGCGCCCCGGTTCGTGTTTGACGACGAATAATAACGTTACGTACATCTGCTCTAGCACCAATACCTCCTGCAAGCTGTAGCGCACGCATTACAGTTGGTTGACCAGTCACACTTGGCAAATTAGTTTGTGTAGTTCCAGCACCTGCTTCAGTTGAACCTGGGGTAACTAAATAAGAACCTGGACGCAAAACTTCGCCAATAACCGCAACTGAACGTGGACGAGTTGGGTCAGCGGCAAAGCTAGATGCTGCCAAATTACGTGAGGTTGCTAAATCAAAGTTTGTAGCTCTAGGTATAAAAATAGTATCGCCATCACGTAAAGTAATATCTTGTGGGGTGCGACCTGTTTCAATGAGCTGTCTTAAATTGAGATTAACTAATTGCTCACCACTGCGTCCTAAACGGCGCCGTACTTGTACACTTGTAATATCAGCACTGAGTGTATAACCTTGTGCAGTTTGAATTGCCGCTAAAATAGTTGGATATTGAACACCAGGATTATTACCTGCACCACCTTGTAAACTCAAGCTATAAGAACCAGGACGTGTAACTTCACCTGATACTACTACGTTGATTGGACGTGGTGAAAGTAAATTTATAGAAATAATTGGACGTTTGAGAAATCTCGAATATTTACGAGTTATTTCATCCGAAGCTTCTTCAATAGTCAATCCTAGTACGTTAACACTACCTATTAACGGTAAGTTGATAGAGCCACCGGGTGGAACTTGATAGTCACCATTGTAATTTTCGACTTCAAAAACATTAACCCGTATTAAGTCGCCCCCACCTAGTGTATAGTTTGTGTTCAAGACACCAGAAGCTGCACCAGTAGAAAAAGGCGCCGTGCGGGCAGGGGGACGCTGTTGCGTTTGTGGTCTTTGAGCGAAGCTTGGGTTAGGAAATGCCGCAGTAATTGCCGTTAACACCATCAGCCCAGAAACAGGCTTAGACAATAATTTCAACGTTTTTGTATTAATCATAATTTCCCAACATCATAGATAAGTAATTCTGCTCCAAACATTGTAATCTTGACTATACGTAAGTATCCAAGTTCCCTATCATTTTTGTATTCTTGAAAAATACTCAACAATCAGGAACTAGAACATTCAGCGTCCTTAAAATCTTAATGAAGCTACCTTAAAGTTTAATAATTTTACATCTCCAAATACTAAAATTGTCTATTTGTCAAGCTCATTTATTTAACTAAATTAAGTTGACACTAATTACGCGCATCTGTTTTACATACAAACTGACAGATAAAATTATAGATTAAGTATTTATAGCTTAATTTTTTGTCAATAGTCACTACTTTATCGAACATTTATATAAATATATTTAATTGAACACCATTTTAACAATATCTACTTTCAAATTCAAATTGGTGCCAAATTGGCAACGGATTATCAACGGATGTAACGGATGATTGTTGTGTATTATTCGTTACATTCGTTGCCTGATTACCCTTGGATTTTGTGTATAAAAAATTCTTCCAACGAAGGACGGGATAAATTTATAGAAACAACAGTACCACCCATTAAACGGAGACTAGCGAGAAAATCATAGTAATCTCCCTCTAACTCACCTTCCCATAAACCATCTCTTCCGAACTCAATATTCGGCGCCCACTTTTTGAGAACTTCCCAGTCACCACCAGTACCTTTAACACGATAAGTATTTGTACTGCCCAGTAATTCATCGAGCGAACCAGAGCAAACTAACTCACCTTTAGCAAGAATAGCGACGCGGTTACAGATTTTTTCAACCTCGCTAAGAATATGGCTATTAAAGAAAATAGTTTTACCAGAAGCTTTGAGAGTCAAAATAGTTTCGCGCATTTGATAGCGTCCCAAAGGGTCAAGACCAGACATTGGTTCATCTAAAAATACCAATTCTGGGTCATTAATTAAAGCATGTGCCATTCCCACACGCTGTAACATCCCTTTAGAGTAGCGACGCATTTGTTTTTTACGTGCATCTTTGAGCGATAAACCAACTAACTCAAACAACTGAGGAATACGTTCTCGCTGTATTTTCTTAGGAATTTGGAATATACCAGCAGCAAACTCTAAAAATTCCCAACCAGTTAAAAAGTCATATAGATATGCATTTTCGGGTAAATACCCAATGCGTTGCTTAACAGTATGGTCGCCCAAAGGTTTACCCAGCAGTAAACCTCGTCCTGACGTAGGACGAATAATTCCGAGTAACAACTTTAACAGCGTAGTCTTGCCGGCACCATTAGGGCCAAGCAGACCAAAAGTCTCACCTTTGTAAACAGTCAGCGAGCAACTTTTAAGCGACTCAACCTTTTGATTGAGAAAAAAGCCAGTAGTATAGACTTTTCGTAGCTCAGACGTAAGAACAACAGGTGGGTTCTCTTGACTATCTAATTCAAACTGGGGAGCATCTGCAACAGACTTCATCGTATTTTGGGATTGTGCCTTTTGCCACACAACTATACCATTCCAATTACAAGTTACCCAGATATCGAGCAATAATAACATTTAAAGAGTAGAAAGTGCTGAGTGCTGAGTTGAGTAGAAAGTATTACTCTTTACTCAGCACTCTTTACTCAGCACTTTTTACTTACATCCGAGTGACTCGCGTGTTGATACACCTGTTTTAGGATTGCTGCCACTTGCATTCACACAAAGCTTGATAATCTCTGGTTTATCGAGTACAGCATTGGTAAAATCAGCATTAGTAACATTCACACCATCGAAAACCGAACGCAGCATCATCGCATTAGTAAATATACCATCGCTAAAATCGGCGCCTTTAAAGTCAGACAAATAGGCAATACCTTCGCTAAAATCTACACCGTGCAAATTAGCATCGTGGACTGAAGCACCATTAAATACTCCACCCCGTAAATCAGCATTGTTAAAATTAGCTTTCTCTAAATTAACGCTGGTAAACTCCTCTGCAATTAAACTCTGTCCAGAGAAATCCTTACCGATAAGACTCCCCCCAACTTTTGTACTAGTAACACCCGATGAACTCGCAGCGTTTGCCTCCATAGGGAACAGCAATACAAATACTAAAACGATAGAAGCTAAAATTTGCCAAAACCTAGTCATATTAACTTAACAAAACTCAATAATTCTTCATTAACCATTAAACATCATTTAGCACGCCAATAAATGTAGAGACGCATTCACGGAGTGTCCCGCAGGAAATAAATCGCGTCTCTACAATCACGTCAGTACATTTAAATTAATTATCCTACAATGGAGCGACCCTTGGCATTTCATATGATTGTGCCAAGGTTTCTACTGTATTTTTTAATGCTCCTTGAACAGTTAAGACCGAACAGTGGGCATGATGCAGTACGTAATTACTGACGCTGCCTAGGAAAAATTCGCTGAGTCCAACACGTCCACGGCGCCCGACAATAATTAAATCAGCTTGCCAGTTTCGAGCCATATCGCAAATTATACGTCCTGGGTCGCCAATATTTTGTGTAAATTCGGCGGTAATGCCATATGAAGCAGCACGTTGTGATAGTGCCATTAAAAAGTCTGTGCATTCTTGTTTCAATGCGTCCCACTTTTTGAGGCTTTGCAGTATAGCTTCTGAATGCATCGTTGGGTAAAAGCTATACGGGTCCATTGAAATTGGATTTACATATCGTTCTTCAAACGGTGATGTTACATGTAATAACATTAAGCAAGCGCCGTTTGTTTTTGCCATTGATAACGCTTCGTTAAAAACAGCTTCACCAATTTGATTATTTTCAACCGCAACCAATATTTTGCTATGCATCATAAATCCCCCAATGCATAAGAGAGATAAATTTAATCTAACTCGCTTTATAAGGCACCGCGCAATTATAGTCATAAAACTATAGAATTAATACAAAATTCGTTACACATATACAAACAATGACAGTTAGTGATTTTGTTGGTCTTGGAATTTCTTATGCTTATGCAGTAACATTGCTGTTAATTGGCGAAGCGCTGCAACGTATCGTAGGTATAAAAGCTGATTTAACACGAAAATTTGTACACATTGGCGCCGGAATGTGGGTTTTCGGAATACTAGCACTATTTAATACATGGCAAATCGGTATAATACCTTTTGCTTCATTTATTTTTATTAATTTTATACTATATCGTTATAAAGTGGTGCGTGCGTTAGATTCTTCTAATTCTTCACCTGGAACTGTGTATTTTGCGATTTCAGTAACACTATTATTTGCGGTATTTTGGCGCCCGCTTCATGATGACGAAGTACCAATTGCGGTTGCTGGGATAATGGTAATGACTTGGGGTGATGCACTAGCTGCCTTAATTGGGAAATATTACGGTAAAAATAAGTATCAATTTGGGCAAAGTATTAAATCGTTTGAAGGTTCAGCAGTAATGTTTGTAGTTAGCACGATAGTAGTTTTCATAGTGTTGAAACTATTACCAGGTTCATTATTAAGTCAGAATTCATTACAGTGGGAAATGTGGAAGATAATTATTGCATCGTTATTAAGCGCAGGAGTGGCAACAGTTATTGAAGCAATATCACCACATGGTACAGATAACTTTAGTGTACCGTTAGTGGCAGCAGGTGTTATAGGGATAATAGGCAACATATAACACCAACATTATAATGCAGAATAACAAGAGTGCTGCTTTTGTTCTACGGCAACTAAGTAAAACTCTGTTAAAGTATTAAGCGAAGTAACAAATACACCTTCTTCACTGTCGATATTGCAGCTTAACCACACACCTTTAAGCGAAATCTCAACGACATCAACATCACAAGAAAAAATTTCAATTTTATTATCATTTTCAACAGCTTTGCTCAACTCATAAAATTCAAACGAGTCTAGTTTGATTGTAAAAGAAGCTGTAGTATTTTGTACGTGAATATTACAACCGCTTTGCAAAGCTAAAACTACTCTAGTATTTATCCAATTTTCCCAAGGTTGGTCAATATATTCAAGGTCAAAGCTGTTTTCTGCGTAGGTAAGTTTTAACATAATTATCACTCTTTATATTGTTATTTGCTCCCCCCAACCCCCCCCTTGATAAGGGGGCTTTAAATTTTAACTCTTGTCCCCTTTTAACTAAGAAAGGCTTTAAATCTTAACTCTTGTTCCCCCCTTATTAAGGGGGGCTAGGGGGGATTTAATATTTTGAATATAAACGCACCCTCTTCCCCTTAGCTAAAAATGAGGCGCCAGCATAAAAAACTTAGCTTTCCTCAAGACTTAAAACCTGGGGGAAGTCAACAACCCAAGGGAATCCCTCAACTATATTGTTCCCAAAAAAGTTGTTAAACTTGGTTAAATTCCTTTTTGCGCTGCGATGGCAAGAGTTAGCTTAGGACCGGAAGCGAAAAAACGCACGTGTCGTTTGTTTGAAGCGTTGTTAGCTTATGCGAACGATGCGTTGGACTGCGATGAGTTGGCACTTAATGCGCTGCAACCAAATATTCAAATTCGCTGGTTGTCTGAGACTCGTTTGGTTATACGTACTAAAGTTAGGTTTTTACAAGCATTAACTGGGCTGCAAACCAACCAAAACCCACTTAATGCAGAGCAAATCAAAGAAAGCCTAAGACGTTTAGCTGATTTTGTCGAAATATTAGAAGATAACCGCTCGACTCGCGGTGGCTCCGAAAATTGGCATTTTACTCTTAATCTATGGCACCATCGTCACGATACTGAAGCTAATTTACAACGCTTTGAACAAGAATGGGAACGGCGCCGTTCAGGGAAAGTATTAGAAGTTTCGAGTGCAGTAGAAGAAAAAAACCCTTGGAAAGATATATGTAAAGGAATGTTACATAATCAGCTACGGTTAACAACTAACCCGTTGACTAGTATAGATGGGATGAATTTTGAGTTAGATGCTGTATATGTACCGTTGGGCTTGGTTGAACGTAAACAACGAGATAGGCGCCGGGAAGATATACTACCTACACAAGGTTCGCGTTTGTATGAGTCTGAAGAAACGGAAATCATGCATTTTACGCTTGATTCGTTTTTGAAACAACTAGCTTCAAACAATAGTCAAGAGTTACATCGAATAGCGATAGTTGGAGAACCAGGTGCTGGTAAAACAACGTTGTTGCAGAAAGTTGCTTGTTGGATACTTGAAAACAGTGAATATTTGCCTATTTGGGTAACGTTAGCAGATTTACAAGCGAGATGCTTAGAAGATTATTTGATACAAGATTGGTTACGTGCAGCTATTCGTAAGCGTCATGTTCCTGTAGAAATTGAAGAAGAGTTTTGCGAACAGTTTTATCAAGGACGTGTATGGTTATTGCTTGATGCAGTCGATGAAATGGCTATGGAATCTAGTTATGCTTTAAGTAAAATTGCTAGTTTTTTAACGGGATGGGTAGGTACTGCCAACGTTATATTAACTTGCCGTTTGAATGTTTGGGATGCAGGTAAAAATGCCCTCTCATCTTTTCAAACCTATAGAAACCTAAATTTTACTTATAAATCTAATCAATCTCCCAATTTAGTAGGACAATTTATTCAACGTTGGTTTCAAGACAATCCTATAATTGGAGAAAGACTACAAACCGAATTAGAGCAACCTGGGCGCCAGCGTATCAAAGACGCAGTAAAAAATCCTTTGCGTTTAGCTTTAATGTGTCGAACTTGGGCACTTAGTCAAGGTGAGTTTCCTTCCACGAAAGCTACGCTATATAAACAATTTGTAGAAGCAATTTACGAATGGAAGCAAGATAGGTTTCCCACAACATGCACACAGCGACAGCAGTTAAACCAAGCTTTGGGAGAGTTGGCACTACAAGCAATATCTACTGCTGATACAAAATTTCGTCTCAGTCATAGTTTTGTATGTAAAGTATTAGGGGCGCCGGATGAAGGATTATTTCAGCTAGCATTATTATTGGGCTGGCTAAACCAGGTAGGTATATCAGAAACTCAAGGAGAAAAAGTCTATGCCTTCTATCATCCAACATTCCAAGAGTATTTTGCTGCCCTAGCAATAAACGACTGGCGATTTTTCTTTAATACGGTATCTCCTACTTCATATCGAATATTTGAACCACAATGGCGCGAGGTTATATTACTATGGTTAGGAAGGGATGATATATCTGGACAAACGAAAGACGAATTCATTACAGCTTTAATTCAATTTGACGATGGTGTTGGTAAATACTACAGCTATCACGCATACTTTTTAGCTGCTGCGGGAGTCGCCGAATTCCTTAGTACTTTATCATCAGAAATAATAAATTCCTTAATTAAATGGCGATTTGGTTATCCAGCTGCACAAAATAAATGGTGTCGTTTTCCGGCGCCAGTACAAGAAGGTGCGAGAGTCGCATTGCTCAAAACCGACCGCAAATGTGCAATTTCATTGTTATCTGAATTTATTCAAAACTGTCCAAACGAGTTTGAAACTTGGAGCGCTGCATATAGTTTGGGTAGAACATTTGACCCAGGAAATACAATAGCTATTGCTGCTCTCGAAAAACTAGTAAGATTAATTCGTCAAGAACCATTACGTTTACAAGCTGCCGACAGTTTAGGAAAGGTTGAACCAGGAAATAAAACAGCCATTAATGCACTAACTGAAATTATTGAGTCCAGCAAAAAAGACTCTGTGCGTCGTAAAGGCGCCTACTTACTTGCGAAAATAGACCCAGAAAACAAAACAGCATTTTCCACATTTGAAACACTTGCTCAAAGTGAAAATACTGTAATGCGCGCATTCGTCGCCGAAAACATCCGCGCACTAATTACAGAAAACCCCAATATATTATCCCATATTAAGGCTATTCCCACCTTAGCAAACTTATTAAATTCTCATGTAAACGAAGAAACAAAAAACGAAAAACACCTAGAAAAATCAAGACAATCAAGAAAACCTCGTAAACAAATCGATATAACTCGATTAATAGCTGCATTGGAAGATGGATTAAACCGTCTTCAAAACGAAGATATAAAAGCGCAAAAAGCAGCAAAACTAGCACTTATTGAGCCTAATAACGTAATAGCTTTTAACACATTAATAGAACTAGTAAAGCATGGAAAAAGCGATAATATCCGCAAACATGCAGCAGATAACTTTAAAAAAGTTCTACGTGATGAGCAAATACCTAAATTAATAGCATCAATAAAAGATTGTTTTTCTAACCTAGAGAGCGAGGAAGCAATAGAACAACATCGCCATTGCTATAAATTAATTTGGTATTGCGCTGAAAAAATGACCTACCTTGATTTTTATAAAACTTGGCATGGTTAAACTTGCAACGGATACAACGGATGTAACGGATAATCAGTTATCTGTTGTCAATTGTTCTTACCCACGCTCGAAAAGCTTTCATAGCATAAGTTTTACTAACATATTGTTTCTCCCAAATTTTTCTGTAGTAGCTGGTGCGTGACGCTACAAGTTAATTATTACGCTGTAAGTTTGTTATCGCATCACGCACCTTACATTTGTTCCAATTATTCCTTGCAACGTATGTAACAAATACAATCATCTGTTACATTAGTTGCCAATTATTACACCGTTTGAAGTGTTTGAATTGTTTTCAAAGCTTCTGATACATGTCCTTCAAAATTAAGCATTGAGTCAAACACAAGTTGAACTTTACCCGAAGCATCAATTATATAAGTAATGCGACCAGGAAACAGTCCAAACAAAGCTTTGGCGCCATACAAGCTACGTACTTTGTCACCCTTATCACTCAGTAACAAAAAAGGTAACTGGTATTTAGCGGCAAACTTTTGGTGTGACTCATTAGAGTCTGCGCTCACACCAATAACTTCGGCGCCTGCTGATTTGAAGACTTCGTATTGGTCACGGAAAGCACATGATTCTTTAGTACATCCGGGTGTGTCGTCTTTAGGGTAGAAGTATAAGACGACGGGTTTACCGCGATAGCTGCTAAGACTTACAGAGGTGCCATTTTGGTCGGTTAGGGTAAAATCGGGAGCTGTATCTCCAACTTTGATAGCCATAGGTTATTTAAAGTTCGTTAACGATTGGATATATTTCTTTACAAAATTTTAACTTAGTTTTGGCTCTGTAAGTAATGCGTGCGAGTCTAGGTGAATGGTTGTAGTATTTTACAGTTGAGTAATAAATTACCTCCCCATAAAATAACCTACCTAATAACGTACTTAATTTGAAATTGGATTATTATGCGACTTACCTCACTCGATGTCTTTCGTGGCATCACGATAGCTGGGATGATTCTTGTTAATATGGCGAGTATTGCTGAACCGGATGTATATGCTCCCTTGGTTCACGCTAGTTGGAATGGGTGTACACTCGCTGACTTGGTGTTTCCCTTCTTTTTATTCATCGTTGGTGTAGCAATGGCTTTTTCGTTCGCTAAGTATACTGATGCAAAAATCCAAGTGGCAAGAGAACGCGATGCGAATGTAGCATATCAAGGTTCCGGCGCCAGTATACTAATGTCATCTAAAGCACCAGCACAACAAAAGTCTTTAACTCCGCCTTATGGAAAAATATTTCGTCGTGCGTTAATATTATTTGCCTTGGGACTATTTCTGAACGGGTTTTGGAACAAAGGGCCGTGGACTTTCAATTTTGATAGTCTTCGCTATATGGGAGTGTTGCAACGCATTAGTTTATCGTACTTGTTTGCGTCAATCATAGTTTTGACATTACCTAGAAAAGCAACATGGGTAGTTGCTGGTTTACTGCTCGTTGGTTATTGGTTAGTAATGATGTATATACCTGTTCCAGGTTTTGGAGCGGGTGTTTTAGATGGAAGTAACCCAGGTGCAAATTTTGCAGCATTTATCGACCGCTCTATTATACCTGCCGCGCATTTACACGCAAGCTTTAAAAATTTAGGCGACCCCGAAGGGTTATTTAGTACCATTCCTGCTATTGTTAGTGTTTTACTTGGTTTTTTCACAGGTCAATGGATACGTACAGAACCTGTTAAAACACGTACAAGTATAGGATTAGCATTATTTGGAATAGGTTGTTTAATAGTTGGTTTAGCTTGGAGCTTTGTATTCCCAATAAACAAAAAACTTTGGACAAGTTCATACGTAGTATATACAACGGGAACCGCTTTATTATTACTTTCAGCTTGCTATGAGCTAATTGAAGTACAGGGTATAAAAAAATGGGGAGAGAGTTTTAAAATATTAGGTATGAACGCTATTGCCATTTTTGTGGCCTCAGTATTATTAATTAAAGTGTTAGTCAAAACTATTATAGGCACAGGTTCGGAGGCGTCTAGCGCATATAATTTCATCTATAAAAACTACTTTGCATCTTGGGCAGGAGCAGTAAACGGTTCATTCCTATTTGCCTTCGCTACTTTATTATTATGGTTCGGCGCCGCTTGGATAATGTACCGTCAACGCTGGTTCATTAAAATATAATTTATTAGGACTCTTAGAAACCCGGTTTATTGTCCGATAACTTGTAATAAAACAAGCATTTTGCGTAGAAACCGGGTTTCTGTACGTCTCTACAATTCCAGGCATTGCAAAAACGCTTTAGCTTCAAGATGTTGAGAATTGCGGAACTGTTGCGGTGCCTCTAGTACAATTAATTCACCTTGGTGCATCAACCCAATACGTGAAGATAAAACAAATGCTTCTTGGATATCGTGAGTTACAAAAACAACCGTTTTTCCCAAATCTTGCTGTAAACGCTTAAATTCTCTTTGAATTTCCAACCTTGTTATTGGGTCTAATGCTCCAAACGGTTCATCCATTAACAACATAGGAGGGTCAGCAGCAAGCGCTCTGGCAACACCAACTCGTTGTCTTTGTCCTCCCGACAGTTCATGTGGATAACGTTGGGCAAACTGTCCAGGTTCCAAACCAACCAAATTTAATAACTCATGCGCGCGTGTTTTAATTTGCTTTGGTTTCCATTTTTCTAGTGATGGTACTAAACCAATATTACGTTCAACTGTAAAATGCGGAAACAAGCCTGTTTCTTGAATAACATACCCTATCCGGCGCCGTAATTTAATTTCATCCCATTGCGTTGTTGGTATACCATCGAATAATACCTCACCCTCTGTAGGCACCAAAAGTCGGTTAATCAACTTCATCGTCGTAGTCTTACCGCTACCACTACGCCCAAGTAACACCAACGCCTCACCTTTATATATACTAAAGTTTAAATTAAATACTAAAGCACGATTATTACGACGCAGTGTAACATTACGGAACTCAACGGCTACTTGCTTTTCTTCGGTCATACAATATTATATATCATAATTTAATAAGATTTCAATGTTGGGAATGTTGGGTTCCCCACTTGCTGACACCCAACCTACATGCTATCAGGACGAAATGTATAATTGAATTCTTGTAGTAAACTAACGGGCAGGCGCCTGCCTAACTAAATAATTTAATAATTAAGCGTGAGTTTATGTATTCCCGGCAAAGCATTATTGACAAATTTTCAACTTTTATCCAATTCGATGCGGAACGTTTCCAAACTTGGGTAAAAGATGGTGGGTTGCGTCGGAGTATACAAAGCTGTATAAATAAAAATCCAGAAGAGACTTCAGATAATGTTTGGGCTATATATTGGTATAAACGCTGGCAAAAAGAACAGTTAGGTATTGCCCAGCAACATTTGAATGCGTATCTCCAAGAACCTTGTTATTGGAGTTCGCAGAAGCTAGCACAAAGTTTTAGTGCTACTCAATATTCTTTAGCTGACTTCTTCCAAATTGGAATTACACAAGTTGAGCGTATACTTAAAGGGTTTAATCCTAGTCAGGGTTTTATCCTTAAGAATTATGCTAGTACTATTTTTAGTTCGATTATTCGCGAAACACTACGTCAACGTCACGAAGTTGATATTTGTTCGACTTGGGGAATGTTGCGGAAAACCAGCCAAAAACGTTTGATAGAGTCTTTAGAAGCAGCAGGGTTATCTAAAGAAACGATAACTAACTATACTAATGCTTTTCACTGTTATCAATTAATATACGTTCCATCCCAAACCAATACCAGCCGTAAGCTTGCACGTCCCGATGATAAAACGTGGGATGCTATTACAAAAGCATACAATATGCAGGCGCCTTCTAAAGTCAACGCCCAAACTCTGGAAAGCTGGATGCAAACCTGTGCTTCATCGATACGTAATTTTTTGTATCCACCAGTAACTTCTATAAATGCACCCACAGGAAGCGAAGATACTTATGAAATTATCGATAATATACCTAGTAATGAAAATTCTCCATTAGTACAAATAATAGCCGAAGAAGAACAGCAAGCTCGTGATTCTCAGCTTTCTGAAATTGGTCAAGTATTAGTTGAGGCAGTTAATAAGCTTGAACTAGAAGCGCAACAAATTTTAAAGCTTTATTATATTCAAGGACTTACGCAGCAGCAAATTGCGAAGAAGCTCGATATTCCACAGTATACGGTATCGCGGCGCCTGAATAAAATACGCGAAGGTTTACTTAAAGCTGTTTTTACTTGGAGTAAAGAAAAACTGCATATAACTATTACGTCGGACATACTAAAAAGTATGAACTCGGTTATTGAACAATGGTTACAGGTTTATTATAGTAGTGGCGCCTATGTTAGTAATTAATGATTTAATTTTAGAAATAGCACAGCAAGCTTCATCAGAAGCTTGGGATAGTCAAGTTTATTCTAATCCGATAGCACGTTATCAAGCGTATATAAATGAACTTTGCCTAAGTAGTATCTTGCCCTGGTTACAACAAGATTTAGCTACTCAGGCAAAGGTATTTTATAATACCACTGCATCACCCAGCTTTTGGGAACTGGTTAATGGAACCGTTATAAATGTAGACTCGATGAGAATTGTTTTAGTTCCACAAGAAACTATTGATTTGAGCGAGTTACGAGTTCCTCAAGAATGGGTAGATATACCCGATTGGGTCGGAGATTATTATTTAGGAGTGCAAGTTATACCTGAAGATAGATGTATTCGTGTTTGGGGTTACTGTACACATTTACAACTTAAAATGTCAGGAATATACGATTCTTATACTCGGACTTATGCGGTTAATGCGAGTGATGTTAATGACATAAATATATTAACTTTTGCCATATCTTCTGAATTTGTTGAACCAACTCGTGCAGAAGTGTCATCTGTACCCGCTTTATCTACTACGGTTGCTCAAAATTTAATTGCGCGTCTTGGGAATGCTGATATTGTATCACCTCGTTTGGAAATACCTTTTCAAACATGGGGCGCCTTAATTCAAAATGGTGGTTGGCGCCGAAGTTTATATCAGCATCGAATTGGGCAACCAGAACAATCTATAATTGAGTGGCTACGAAACGGTGTGACGCAAGCTGCACAACAGTTAGGTTGGAGCAATCTTAATTTACAACATGTTGGCGCCGCACGAAGTATTGAGCAAATGGCGCCAACAAGTATTTTGGCACGACAATTAACAATAGCAGGACAAATATATGAACTGCGTATAATTCCTCAAATTAACGAAGAATATACAACATGGCGATTTGAACTGCAAAATGCTGGAGTGGGTATTATTCCTGGAGGTTTTAAGCTGAGACTTTTAACCGAAGATTTACAAGCGTTTCCTGATAACGAAGATATTGCCACGACAGCTACAGAACATTTGTTCGTAGAAGTAGCTTTAGAACCAGGGGAAGGAATAGTTTGGGAAATTGAACCAGTTCCAGAAAATTATGACCAAGAGATTTTAAGATTTTAAAGTTTCGACGACTCGACTTTTTTGCAAGTCTATCACCAAATTATCACTATCACGTTGAGCTTCCCAGGTGCCGAAGTCCCATCTTCCTATATTCCACTCTCCGTGCATATAATTCTCATCTTCTGAAATTGTGCCAGTATATGTTATTGCTGCGGCAGAAGTAGTAATATAACGCTTAGTAAAACTAATACTTCGTCCAACTACTCTACCTTGAAGACGCGCTTCACCCAAATAGCAGTCATCCAGAACACTACCGCTTAAAGTATTACCGCTTTGAATAAGTGCTATTTCAAAGCGAGTTGGTGTTCCTTGTTGCCAGTAGGTACCTAACCAAGTGCCATTTACGTCTGCCATAAGCTTTATGAATATGGAGCTAATATTTACAATCAGGCTATTTTAATATGCCGTATTCAGGTAAAGTTATATAAAGCAGGAGAATTAAGAATTACATTTATAAAATAAATTTATTTATGGCGCCAACTTCAGAATCAAATCAAAGTGCAATTGGTGTAGCAGTAATTGGAACGGGGTTTGGGAATAAAGTTCATATTCCAGCATTTCAAGCACACCACCGTACCCAAGTAGCAGCAGTTTATCATCGCGATTTAGAAAAAGCCAAGCAAATTGCGGCTGCGAACAATATACTTTATGCCAGCGATAATATAAATCATATTGTAAGTTTACCCGATGTTGACGCAGTTAGTATATCAACACCACCATTCCTCCACTACGAAATGGCAAAAACTGTTTTAAAAGCAGGTAAACATCTACTGCTAGAAAAGCCAGTGACTTTAAATGTAAATGAAGCCATAGAACTATATCATCTGGCAAATCAAAAAGGAGTAACTGGCACAGTAGACTTTGAATTCCGGTTTATACCTGGGTGGCAATTATTTGCAGAACTGTTAGAACAAAAATATGTAGGAAACAAGCGTTTAATTAGAATAGACTGGTTAGGCGCCTCACGTGCAGATACAAGTCGTCCTTGGAACTGGTACTCATGTAAAGACCAGGGAGGAGGAGCATTAGGTTCATTAGGTTCTCATGCATTTGATTATATACATTGGTTATTTGGCCCAGTAAATAAACTTAGTGCAAACCTAACCACCGCTATTCCAAATCGTGTAGACTCCAGTACTGGCGAACTAAAAGCAGTAGATAGCGATGACACATGTATGTTAATGCTGGAACTAGCAGACGGAACACCGTGTCAACTCACAATTAGCGCAGTCGTACACGCACATCGTCCCCATTGGGTAGAAGTATATGGAGATGAAGGAACATTAGTATTAGGAAGCGAAAATCAGAAAGATTATGTAAATGGATTTCATGTTCTAGGAAATAAAGTAGGGAAACCGCAAGCAGAAATAGAAATACCCAACCACTACTTATTTCCCAAAAATTACGCAGACGGTAGAATATCAGCATTTATTCGCGTCATCGACAACTGGGTAAAAGCCATCGACCAGCAACAACCAGTCACACCCTCATTGCGTGAAGGAGTGTATTCACAATTATTAATGGACTTAGCCCACGAATCCAACGAAAAATTTCAATGGGTAAACGTTCCAGACCTAACCACCCTTATATAAATCGCATCTAATCCATTACAATATCTTGAAATCTGTACACGAGTTAATGATTAAATAGCTTTTTTTACTCAACCTATTAATAAATATCAAATCCTAAGTTCGTTTGCTATTAACAATCTTTTGATTAACTTGTGAATTTTTTTGTTGTTGCAATAAACCACATTCCGCACCTTAACCACAAGTTCATTGCTACTTAACCAATTTTCAGTAAATAGTGAAATTGGCGCCATCGTACTCAAACGCTCATTATCAATTCTTGAACTCGCTCCCATTCGGAATGAGTAACAGAAAAGTTTGTTCCAAATGGTCTTTGTATAACTTGTAATTTATATAAAACAGAATCAAATTGTAATTTATTTTTTAATAGTGGTTTATCAAGGAGTTTTTGAGTGAATTTGACTGGAGCGTAAAACTTGCCTTTTGCACGTATGGGCATTGTCCAGATATCAATATCTGGAGGTTCATCCATAAAGCTAGGAGTATCAATGACTTTAGCAGTTGCATAAATTCCTGCATCTTTTCCAGCAATCCAAATTAAAACATTATCTGATGGTTTAATCTCTTTAGTGTATCGAGTTACCAGCCAGTAAATACTATCTAACTTACATATAGCATCTTTAATATTGCTATACTTGGGATTAGCTTGAAAAGTCCAATACTGCATTAGAAAATCCCTAGTTCAAATATTTTATAATATCATTTGCTTTTAGGACTTTGATGTTTTGATTTTGGTGAAATGTACTATGTCTTAGATAAGTAGTTTTATGTTGGGTTATGCTGTCGCTACCCTACGGTAAAGCTTCACTTACACCCAACCTACGTTTCTACGTTGTTAAAGTAGAGTTTTTACAGCATCGCTGAATTTTTCATAAGGTGATACTCCAACGATGGTTTCCATTAAGTTTCCATCTTTGTAAATCATTACTGCTGGAATACTGCGGATACCTAACCTTTTGGCAAGAGTTTTACTTTGGTCTAAGTCTACTTTTGCTACTTTGACAGTACCTTCAAATTCTTGAGCTAACTTATCCATCATTGGAGCGACCATTTTACATGGACCACACCAACTAGCTGTAAAATCAAATACAACCACTCCACTATCAGCGGTTATAATTGAGTCAAATTCTTCTTCTTTAATGTATGCAACTGTCTGCATAGATGCTCCTAGCGTTTGATAATTACTTGAATATAAACCTTTATCTATCCGAAAAGCCCTTTACTTTTCTTTCTTTCTATACCTCGCATTGTACTAAGTTTTGTATAGCTAGTGTACATATGAATCAAAACTTAAAAAAACTTAATAATTTAGCAAGACTTAGAAACCCGGTTTCTTACAAAAGATGAATTTTATCGTCAACTGAAATTAATTTTCCTTCTTCAGAGGTTGGTATACGAGTATTAACTGCTAAACGGAAAAAATGATTAAAACGTGACTTATCTGACCATTCTGGCAAAGTCAGGCGCCTTTGTGCAACAAAAGTCTTTTGGAAATTAGGTAACTGTGTACCTGTTTGGGTGTTCCGAGTTACAACAACACAGCGTTGACAAGGGTTAACACCAATAAATTTTATATTTCCAATTTGAAAATCAACAGTTTGGTTTGCTTCTGTAAATAAACAATCTTCCCAAAAAGCAGGGACACTACTAATTTCAATATTACTACGAAACCGTAAACGCACCTCTTCCACATCGAGTTCAGGATACCATGATGCAACAGCTTCAACTGTGGCAGTACTAATAATCGTTGGACCCGGTGAAATAGTATCATCAGGAAACCCCATATCAAAATTTTGTCTTATCTGGACAGGAAAACCAAAATACTCACTCAACCATTTTTCAAAAGCTTCGTGTTCATCCTTGATATGAAACGTTGCTTCATCAAATTTAGGCGCCGACACAGTAACAGTGCTATTATTTAAATCAAACCGAGAACGTATAGCATGAACACGCTGATTACGCTTACCGTTGACAAAATTTCCCGATTTATTAACAATAGCAAACTGACGGTCAAATTGTAAGGCGCCACTATTCAAAACCCTTACACTCTCAACTTCAACTCCATCTAGAGCCTTAATCGGATAAATAAATAATCTTGAAACAAAAGGAATAATGTCATTCATTATCATGATGATAGGAATTTTTAAACAAACATTATAGTTCAATGCCTCTTTCTTGTAATTGCCTAATGTGGAAATTTCCACCGCATCATTAAGTAGGAAGATACTATCTACAATATATTTACTAGTTGGCTATATATGCCAGATTTTTAATTGGTACACAAAAATAAGTAGCAAATAGCACAAAATAGATACTGTTACTATCCTTTGTGCGCCAATGGCGCACAAAAAATGTAATACAAATATTCAATAATTCCTCTCTGTGTATAGTTATATAAACATATGACTCATTAAGTTAAATTAAGGGTAAGAAAGCGGGATAATAATTTAAGCTTATCTTGTTCGTATGCTTATGGTCTCAATCTACGATAGCAGCCCGAATAGAGTTGTCGAAGCCATTGAGTTAGTTGATAACGAATTATGGCAGCAGTCTGTGAAGCTTAAAAATAAATGGCGCCTAGATAATTCTAACCAATTAATCAACATACAAACACCTACTGCTCATTTGATACAACATATCAAGTCGTATGCGAACGATTACCATCTCGCAAAGTCGATAGCGCAATTTAGCGATGCGGGTGAATTGTACGAACCGTATGTAAAGCTGGTTGAGCAATGGGTAGAATCTACTGCTCATCATTATGAGTTAACGCCAGAAATTTTAAAAGCTAAAGTTAATATCATGTTGGCACGAATTGCCCAGCATGATAAAAATATACGTCGTATACGTATAGGGTTAGGCGCCTTATCTGTAGTATGTACAGCATGGATGGGTTTTAATATTTACGATAATATCGGAGTTAGTAAGCAGCGTTCAATCATTGAGCAACAGTTGGGTGAAGTAAATACTACATATAATCAGGTGTATTCAGAAGCGTTAAAGAGCTTTCCTGCTAAAAAGTCAAGAGGTATTTGGGGTTTTGCAAAGTATGTAGTTGGATACCAAGACCCACCTCCCGATAGTTTATCTAAAGTCGAAATTCCTCAAAACCTGACTGTTGAGCAGGAAGAGTTGTTAGACAAGTTGAAAAGAGCTACTCAACAAAGAAAAATTGTTTTAGATGAATCGAATAAATTGGGTAGTAAACAAAGTAGAATTGCTACAGCGATTGTTTGTAGCGGTTTGATGTTGATTTTTATCCCTTTGTATGGATGGATATGGATTCCCGCAAATCAAAAAATTCAGTATCGGCGCCTTTGAATAATGCCAGAAACTTACCTCTATGAGTGAGAATTTTTATATGTGAAGACACAAGGTAAGTAAAATGGACATTAAAGACGGTTTTGTCGGTACTGTTGGCAATACACCCCTAATTCGACTCAAGAGTTTTAGTGAGGAAACAGGATGTAATATCCTAGCGAAGGCAGAATTTCTTAATCCTGGAGGTTCCGTCAAAGACCGTGCTGCACTCTATATTATTAAAGATGCCGAAGAGAAAGGTTTGCTTAAACCTGGTGGGACTGTAGTTGAAGGTACTGCGGGGAATACTGGTATTGGATTAGCTCATATATGTAATGCTAAGGGTTATAAATGTTTGATTATTATTCCCGATACACAATCGCAGGAAAAAATGGATGCATTACGCGCGTTAGGTGCGGAGGTGCGACCAGTTCCAGCGGTACCATATAAAGACCCAAATAATTATGTTCGACTTTCAGGTCGAGTTGCGTCAGAGATGGAAAACGCTATTTGGGCAAACCAATTTGATAATTTGGCAAACCGTCGCGCACATTATGAGACTACAGCACAAGAAATTTGGGAACAAACGGATGGTAAGGTTGATGGATGGATTTGTGCGACGGGTACGGGTGGAACGCTTGCTGGGGTTTCGATGTTTCTAAAGGAAAAGAATCCTGACATTAAATGCGTACTCGCTGACCCGATGGGCAGTGCCCTATATAGTTATGTTAAGACTGGTGAGTTACATATGGAGGGTAGTTCGATTACTGAGGGTATTGGTAATAGTCGCGTTACAGCAAATATGGAGGATTTTATTGCAGACGATGCAATTCAAGTTCACGACGAAGACGCGATTAAGGCAGTTTACCAGCTATTACGCAAAGAAGGTTTATTAATGGGTGGTTCCACAGGTATTAATGTAGCAGGCGCCGTAGCTTTGGCGAAACAAATGAAACCTGGGTCTACCATTGTAACTATACTTTGTGATAGCGGTGCCCGTTATCAGTCTAGAATTTTCAACCCTGAGTGGCTGCAATCAAAAGGACTTTCACCAGATAATTAAATAATGTAGAGACGCGATATCGGAGACGCGATTAATCGCGTCTCTACATTGTTAAATCTCAAAATCTAAAATTTTAAATGAGCGCAGTATCTTCTTCCAATTCTTTGCCTACACCAGAGTCAGAGTATTCTCGGTGTGTACGAGTATGTCAAAACCGTGCTTGTCGTAAAGCTGGCGCCAAATCTGTGTTAGAAGCTTTTAAATCACATCCTGTTGATAATGTCAATATTACAGCAAGTAGTTGTTTAGGACAATGCGGTAATGGCCCGATGGTATTAGTTGTACCTGATATGGTATGGTATTGTGGTGTACGAGTAGAGGAAGTACCGTTGGTTGTTGAGCAGCATTTACAAAAAAATGAAAGAGTTGAAAAAATGCTTTATGCTCGCTTCCATCCCAAGGGAGAAAATAATTAAGACTTTCTAATTAATGAATATAAATCAATGAATATCCAGGAGTTGCGTCAATCGTTAAAACAAAAGTGGCTGTGCTACTACCAACAAAATTGCCACTGGTTAGAAAAAATGCAAATTTGGGCAGTGTTTGATGGAGAACGGCGCCCATTATCTAGTTTTGTGTTAGCTACAGTTTCCATATTAGAGCCAAACTTAGTTGAAATTTTACCACTGCTTGTGGATTTAAATACAAATCCAGACGATATGATAGCAGCATTAGGTCTTAATTTTAATCCTGAAAACGAACTTAAAAAACTTAATAATGATAATGATAATTTAAATCAACGTACACAAGTAACAGAAGAAACTAGCTATAAACATCCTGAAAATAATCCAGAACAAATTATCCATATCACACCGAATAATTCATTACAACATCAGATGGTAGCAGTCGCGACTTCGTGTCGAAATGATATTAAATCATTACAATCAGTAGCGCTTGTAACTCAAAGTTCTATACGTGATATACCAGTATCAGCAGTAGCAATTGCACCACCAATAACTAGTAATTATAAGCTGGCGCCAGAAATACGCGAAAAAGTAAATCAACTATCAACTGTCAACCGTCGTAAGTTAGCAAATTGGATTGACGAATTTTGCCAAGGTCGCGACTGGGATAAAGATGAATCTAATTTTATCCCATTTTAGTTAAATTTTTAATTAAATATTTTGTCCAAAGGTATTGCACTGGTCAATATTACCCGATTGAATACCACGTTTAAACCAAGTTACTCGCTGTGCAGAGCTACCGTGAGTAAACGAGTCGGGTACTACATAACCCTGTGAACGTTCTTGTAAACGGTCATCTCCAATACTGCTTGCAGCGTTGATTGCTTCTTCAATATCACCTTGTTCTAAAACTTGTCGTGACCTTTGTGCGCGGTTTGCCCAAACTCCTGCAAAACAGTCAGCTTGTAATTCTAATCGTACAGAAAGCTGATTTGCTTGTGTTTTACTCGCTCGACTTTGTAAACTACGAACTTTATTGGAAATACCAAGTTGGTTTTGGACGTGATGTCCCACTTCATGAGCTATAACATACGCTTGAGCAAAATCTCCTGGCGCCTGATATTTATTTTTCAAATCTCGGTAAAAGCTCAAATCAATATAAACCTTTTCATCAGCAGGGCAATAAAAAGGCCCAACCGCAGAACTAGCTAAACCACAAGCAGATTCAACTCTACCTGAAAATAAAACTAATTTAGGTTCAACATAATTTCGTCCATTTTCCCTAAAAACTTGATTCCAAACATCTTCTGTATCAGCTAGAACCACAGATACAAACTCAGCAGCTTGGTCTTCTGAAGCAGAACGAGGAGAGCGAGGAGAATTTACTGGGGGATTATTAGTTCTCGAACCTCCTTGCTGTAATATTACACTAGGGTCGCCACCTAACAGCGCCACAATTAGCGATAATACTAATGCCCCAATACCACCACCCACTACAGGCCCGCTTATCGAGGCGCCACGACGGTCTTCAACATTATCACTTCGACGACCCAGTTGCCAACGCATAGTTTTCTCAACTTTATACTCAACTACTCCCTACTACGTATGCATATTATGTTTATTTATATATCCTAGTCTTCTACCCAAAGGGCAAATTACAATAGCAACCAATAATACTAGTGGTGTATGTCATTGCAACGGATACAACGGATGTAACAGATCAGTTATTGATTATAAACAAATTTTATTTATATAAAAAGTAATTGGTTCTAAACAAATTCTAGTTATTTAAAATCATCTATCCGTTACATCCGTTCATAATCCGTTGCCTAGCTGGCGCCCATTGGATAACAGTTGGGAACAAAAGCTTCTCCTGTTTCTTGATTTTGAAACGCTCTATTGATTCCGGCGCCGTATAATCCAATTAGATTATCTTCTATCCATTTAGCAGTTTCAGGATGGGCTAATTCGTTACATGAGTGTAGAGCAGCTATCCAACTTGCTAATACATGTGAATCATGTAGATGTACAGCGTAGAGTCCTTGCCAAATATTTCCAGGTACTATAACTGGACTAGTAATAGTTTTTTATTTAGCTGCGGCGCCGTATGGCTCTACAATTTGGTTTTTTACTATTATAATTTTGCCAATATCTGATGATGTCTCACCTTGCCAAGTGACAGTCCCATTTAATTCATAATTCCATTGAACAATGAAGTTAACAATTAGATATTGTAACCACTCAACATATTTATAAAACTTTTCATGACCGTTCCATTCTATCCCACGTCCATTAAAAGTGGGTTGCCACTGACAGTATAGTCCTGGTTGTCCTTTAGGAGGACGGTTCTCGTCAATAATTGATGCGTCTGCTTCTGGGTGAGACTCGTTAATAAAGTAACAACTTTCCTCACCTAATGGTAAATCAACAGCATCGCGAAGTGAATCAGGAATTGTAGTCAGCATTGCTTCATTGCGCTTAACTCTTCGAGTCCGAGCAAATTCCAATAGGTAAAATACTTGAAAGTCATATAAAGGACGGTCAAGTTCAAAGTTACCAGTAAATGTAGTTGTGTATCCCATAAACTTTTATTGTGGAACAGGCATTATTGCCTGTCCCTATATAATAGAATTTAATCGTTTATTGCATTTAACAAAACTTCAGATAAGCTCATATCTTCCATATCTTCCATTGTAATTGTGTCACAAATATCAAACTTGGCGCCTGCGCTTTGCAGTTCGTCATCTAATACTTTTAAAAAGCGTGTTGCTTGCTGGTCGGTTCCAACTTGAATAAAAGAAAGTGCTAGTTCTTCGTCACGTTCCATACGTCGAGATGCTTCGATAATGACTCGCATTACCGCTTTACGGTCGTCGGGTTCTCCGTCGGTTATGACTAAAATGGTCTCTCCATTTGGTTTGGTTTGACCGACGTTTTTACGTTCAAAGTAGTTATCTGTGGCGTGTTTTAAGACACCTGCTAAGTCAGTGGTTCCTGAAGGATCATTTTCTACAAAGATTTGTGAGACTTTGTTAGAAGTTACGTTTTCGTAACGTTTGAATTTACCTGAAAATACGTAAACTGTAATGCCATCTGGATCAAATTGTTCACACTTACTCGCTAGTGCAAAAGTAGATTCTTGTGCTGTGAACCAGCGGTTTTTTCCTCCTTTTTGGTCGGGAGTTGCCATACTACCGCTTTTATCAATAATTAATGTGTAATCACGATTTTCTAACATCGTTATATTCTCCTATATTAATTTTGACATTATGCACGTAAATATTAATCGTTTATTGCGTTCATCAAAATTTCTGCAAGACTCATGTCTTCCATGTCATCTAACGTCACAGTATCACAAATATCGAACTTGGCGCCGACTCCAGTCAACTGGTCATCTAACGCTTTCAGGAATTTTGTAGCTGAGGGATCTGAACCAACTTGAATTAAAGTAATTGCTAATTCTTCGTCTCGCTCCATTTGTCGAGATGCGTTAATTATTACCTCGAATACGGCTTTTCTGTCGTCTGGCTCGCCGTCTGTTACTACTATTATAGTCTCACCATTTGGTTTTGTTTGACCGGAAGCTTTACGCTGGAAGTAATTATCTGTCGCATTTTGTAACACACCCGCTAAGTTTGTAGTTCCTGCTGGGTCATTTTCGATAAATATTTGTGCGACTTTCTGTGAAGTTACATCATCATAACGTTTAAACTTCCCTGAGAATACGTATACAGTAATTCCATCGGGGTCAAATTGCTCACATTTACGTGCCAAGGCAAGCGTAGACTCCTGCGCGATATCCCAGCGACTTTTACCTCCCACTTGGTCAGGGGTGGACATACTGCCGCTTTTGTCGATAATTAGTGTGTAATCACGGTTACTTGTCATGTCAGTCATGTTTATGAATTGGATATTAGCTAGATGTTGACCTGCTGTTCCAAATATAACCGCTGATGACAAATTATTGTCTTTGGGTTTCTACCGCAATACGTAAACCAGGTATCTGACGTAGACTATCCATAACTGCGACAAAATTACCGTAGTTACTGTTTTGATCTGCGCTAACTGCAACTAACTGACCTTGGCTATTTCCAACTATACCCTGGACTTCCTGGGTTAAATTTTGTATATCAACTTGTTTGTCATTAACAGTAATTTGTCCTTGCGAGTCAATAGTAAGAATAATATCTGCTTCACCTAAAGTTTGTTCTTGCTGAGTTCCGGCTTTTGGTAAATCGACGGGTAATCCTCCGGTACTTGTTAATGATAAGCTAGAGAATATAAAAAATGTTAAAATCGCAAACACCACATCAATCATTGGCACAATGTTAATCTGTGCTGGAATATCTTGGTCATCGGGAAGACGCATAAGACTTTTCTCCTCTTTCGTAACGGCGCCGATAAAGCAATTCTAATTGTCCACCATGTTCTTGAATAAAAGCCATCTGACGTTGATGCAACCCTCGAAACATATTAGCAAATAACAAAGTAAAAATTGCTACTACTAAACCTGATGCCGTTGAAACAAGTGCTTCGCTTATGCCACCAGTCACACCAAGAGTTCTGGCACCACCGATACCATTACTACCTAAAGAAGCGAAGGAAGCAATTAATCCTAGTACGGTTCCCAAGAGACCTAGTAAAGGCGCCAGGGAAATAATTGTATCAAAAACAGTTTGAAAGCGTTTTAAAATAGGAATTTCAGCGCAAGCAGAACTTTCAAGCGCAAGTCGAAACTCTTCGGGGGTACTTTCTTCAAGTTCAAGGGCTGCCAAAAATATACGAGCAACTGGTAAATCAGTATTTTGCTTTAACTTATCGAGGGTACTAACTACATTATTATGTTTATAAAGACTTAAAACCTCCTTGACAACACGCTCTTGGCGCCCGTTAATTTGCATCCAAAATAACATACGCTCAATAATTAGCGATACTGCCAAAATCGAAAACCCTAGCAGGGGGTACATTACAACCCCACCCGCAGCAAATATATTACTAAGTCCCATATTTTACATTTGAGTTGATGAACAACACCAACCTAGGGTAACAGATTTTTATACAGACGTGATATTAGAAGCGTCTGTATATCGACTCTAACCAGGTTGGACAATGTTGAACAACCCAAGCGTACTTCGTGTGCGGACTATAAATAACGCGATACCAATTTCTTTCAGCAAGTTGGTCGTAAGTTTCACGGTTATCTCGTATCAATCTTAGTGAACCAACTTTTTCAAATTCTCCATAGTAACGTAAACTGGAGCGAAATCTTCGACGTTTACTCTTTAAACGTACAGCTTCCACATGTAAAATACCTTGTCGTGCGTCAGCAAGATGATTACGAATATGGTGCCAACAAGTAACAAACGAGAATACTGTGTATACAAGTAGCGAGAAAATCAAAGTTTTAGCAAACATTTGCATTTCAAAACTAACATTTGGTTTTGCTAAAATCTGTACTGGCACAAATCCAAACAGAAAACTAAATCCAATTGAACCAATAATTAATACAATCAGTGGTGCAAACGCTTTTTTTCGTAACCACACACGCTGCTGTGGGGTCATAGGTAAAGTTACAATATTCTTATTAATCATCGCCCAATATTTAATAAATATTATAGTTATGCCTTTTATTCTTAGTAGATGCTTATACCTGCGCCCTGAACTGAGCTGTCCTTTAAGACGAAGGCAGCGTCTCAACGTTCCTACGAATACAAATATACCTATATGTAAAAATTTATTAAGTTAATAATAAAATATATTTCTGGCAATGGTACAAATTATACTAAATATTGTTTTTGTAAATGATTGACATAATCTAGACCTGAACGTAGTAAGGTGGAATAGTGACAATTGATGAATTGTAAAATGTATCTTTCCTGAACTTAATATTATATGACTGATACACTAGATGTACAAAAATGGTATATAGTCAGGCGCCCAGTTGGGCACTGTGAAATAGTTAATGATAATGTTGAAACCCACGGCGAAGTTATTGAGAAGTGGGGACCATTTGATTCGCAAGGAGACGCTATTGCTCGTCGCATTGGATTAATTCGTGCTGGAAAATGTCAACCGCAATAGTGCTTTATGTCACTAATTTTGGGGAGTAGGCGCCTTTGCTTCGCGTTTATTCTCTGTGTCAAGAGTGTCTCTGTGGTAAAAACAAATACTATTTGGAACGGGCAAGGATGCCCATTCCACTCTTATATGCCATCCCACTCTTATATGCTTTTACTTTCCTGCGGCAGTATTGGTTATACTTCTACCTGCAATTTTGTTACCTAGGACTTCTACAGCTTTTGCAAATTGTGGGTCTTTGAGGGTGCCAAGTTTATCACGTTCGCGTAACCACAAGTCTTGTTCTTGTTTTTGTGTTAACTCGACTTTGATATCAGGGTCAATACCATGTTTATTAATATCTCTACCGTTAGGAGTAAAGTATTTCGCGATAGTCACTGCAATACCTGAACCATCATCTAATGGACGCACTGACTGTACTAACCCTTTACCGAAGGTTTGCGAACCTACTAAAACTGCACGCTTGTTGTCTTGTAAGGCGCCTGATAAGATTTCACTTGCACTTGCAGAACCTTTATTAACTAATATTACCAAAGGTTTGTTAGTTAATGCTCTACCACTAGCAACTTCGCGCTCTTGCTCTCCTTGACGGTCTTTAGTTGATACTATAGTACCACTATTTAACCACATACGAGCAATTTCAACGCTTGAGAAGAGTAAACCACCTGGGTTGCCGCGTAAATCAAGAATATACCCTGGCACTTGCTTTTGCTCTAAAGCTTTAATAGCGGCTTGCATTTCTTTTCCTGCATTGGCGCTAAACTGGTTAAGGCGTATGTAACCGATATTACCAATTGGTGTTTTTTGCTGTGAGAATTTAACTGGGTGAATTTCAATTTTCGCACGAGCAATTTCAAAATCTTTTCGCTGACCGTTCCGCAAAATTGTTAATTTTACTTTAGTACCAGCTTCACCTCGAATTAAAGATACCGCTTGGTTGGTATCCATTCCTTCTGTGCTTTTGCCGTTGATATTTGTTATGATATCTTTCGCTAAAACACCAGCTTTAAACGCTGGTGTGTCTTCTATTGGTGCGATTACAGTAAGTTTTTTGGTTTTTTCATCAAGACCAATTTGAATACCAATACCCGTGAGTTCTCCAGAGGTATCAACTTGCATGTTCTTAAACTCTTCGGGATCCATAAACCGGGTGTATGGGTCATCGAGCTTTTTGAGCATTTCGCGAATTGACTTATAAGCTTCCTGCTTGCTACTGTAGGACTTGTTTAAATACTGTTTACGAGTAGCTTGCCAGTCTACTTGGTTGAATGTACCGTCTACGTACTGGCGATTAATAATTTGCCATACTTCGTCCACTAACTCTTTTGGACTTTCTTTAAACAGTGCTTGTCCTCGTGAGTGAATGCCTAGGCCAGTAAATGCGATTGTAGTTAGCGTTACTGCCGTAGCACCCAAAACAAGTCCATTTTTAGTAATTACCATAATACACAGTTGCGCGGAATGGGAGATTTTATAAGTCGGTATGCTCAATCTAACACACGCTACTGCTGTACTGAGTGAGCATATCTTGCTATTTCTCAAAATTGTCGCTTATATCCGGTGATTTGTGTGGTAGATAATACAAACTTTACAAAGAGTGTGAGAGTCTGAGAGTGTGAGAGGGTGGAATGGTGAGAGGGTGAGAAAATACCTCCCACTTTCCCACACTCCCACTTACGGTTCTACCCAGCGTCCGTCGGTTTTGATTAGGTTAATTAGTTCTTCGACTCCTTTGTCTTCGGGGACTTTTTTAATTTCTTCACGACCTCGATATAAGGAAATGTAACCAGGTGTTTTTCCTACATATCCATAGTCTGCATCTGCCATTTCTCCAGGTCCGTTAACAATACAACCCATTACTGCTATGTCGAGTCCTGTTAGGTGTTTTGTTGCTTCCCTGACTTTGTGTAACACTTCTTCAAGGTTAAATAATGTGCGTCCACAAGATGGACACGCAACGTATTCCACCATTGTTTTACGTAAACCTAATGCTTGCAGGATACTATAGCATACTGGTATTTCTTTTTCCGGCGCCTCAGTCAAGCTCACACGAATAGTATCACCAATACCATCGGTAAGTAGTGCAGCAATTCCCGCTGTTGATTTTATGCGTCCGTATTCTCCATCTCCAGCTTCGGTGACACCCAAATGTAAAGGATAGTCCATTCCTAAATCGTCCATGCGCTTTGCCATGAGACGATAGGCAGCTACCATTACAGGAACGCGCGAAGCTTTCATTGAAATAACGATATTATGAAAATCGAGCGATTCACAAATACGAATAAATTCGAGCGCGGATTCTACCATCCCTTCGGGTGTATCACCGTAAGTAAATAGCATTCTCTCTGCTAATGAACCGTGATTTACACCAATACGCAACGCTTTATTTTGGTCACGTAGTGATATAACTAACGGTTCGAGAGTTTCACGAATTTTTTCACCAATTTCTTTAAATTCTTGTGGTGTATATTCTGTACGGGTTGCGTTGGGCTTTTCAAACACGTACAAACCCGGATTAATTCTCACCTTCTCAATATGCTTGGCTACTTCCAAGGCGATTTTCATTCCATTATGATGAACATCGGCAACGATAGGTACATCTTTATAGGTTTGTTTGAGTTTTTGTTTAATTTCAGCCAATGCTTTGGCATGGGCCATACTTGGCACCGTAACGCGAACTATTTCGCAACCAACTTCATGCAGGCGCCGAATAGCAGCAACAGAACCCTCAATATCAAGGGTATCTTCATTAATCATCGACTGTACCACCACGGGGTATCCACCACCAATAGTGATATTACCCACTTTGACAGGACGAGTTTTGCGCCTTTTGATTGTAGTGTCAAAAGTCGGTTGGGTAGGTACTGTGTTGTTTGTAGTCAGCGAAGGCAGTGTTTGCATAACATGAATCGGTAATTATCTGTAGCGAAAATATCAGATGTTAAACGTTCTGCTTCTCAGATTGCCACATATGAGCCATTGTTGGTTAAAGATTTTTCATAAAAATAGCCTGAAGCTTAAAAAAAACTATCGTATTCCCCAAAAGTCTCAATAATTCAATTTTTCCACAATCATCCCATAGGCTGACGCTAAATTACTCTTATATGTTCCATTGATTGAATCAATTTATTATTCCCCCTAGCATTGGTGCTTTGTCTTAATAGTGCAAAAATACTACAAAAATAAAAGTATACTGTCAAATATTTAACACATAAAAGATTTACGGTGCCAAATTTTATTACTTCTAGAAACCGGGTTTATACGTTAAGATATTGTAATAAAAATGACGATTTTGCCTAGTAACCCGGTTTCTTTGATTAAGTGAATTAAGATAATTTCTATAAGCAGGGGTGAAGAATAATTTCTGGTTAAATTAAGCAACTCGTGAGGTTAATTTAAGTTTATGATTATTAACTACTACTACCAAAATAAGTTATGAATCAGCGCGCGCTGCTGTTAGTAAATCATCACTCACGGCAAGGAAGTCAGGGTCTACCAGAAGCTATAGGTTACCTAGAGAAATTAGGCTTTGAGTTAATCAAAGAGTCATGGGAACGACCGGATCAAATGGTAGATGTTATCCATCAATATAAGCATAAAGTAGATTTGGTAATAGTAGGTGGAGGAGATGGGACTCTGAATACTGCTGTAGACGGGTTAGTAGAGACGCAGTTACGCTTAGGTATTTTACCACTGGGCACTGCAAATGATTTAGCTAGGACTTTAGGTATTCCCACCTCGCTGCCCGAAGCGTGTAAAGTCATAGCAGCAGGTAATACTCGTCGGATAGACTTAGGGTGGGTTAACGATAAGCACTTTTTTAACGTTGCTTCTCTAGGGTTAAGCGTCAAAATCACGCAAAATCTCACAAAGCAAGCAAAGCGTCGCTGGGGAGTATTTGCTTATGCAGTCGCAGCACTCAAAGTAATTTTAAAATCTCGACCATTCACTGCTGAAATTCGTGTCAATAACAAATCGTATCAAGGTAAAACTGTTCAAATTGCAGTTGGTAACGGTCGTTATTATGGGGGTGGAATGGCAGTAGCTCCAGATGCTACTATCGACGACCAAAAACTTGATATGTATAGCTTAGAAGTTAAACATTGGTGGGAAATAATTTTAATATTACCAGCAATGCGTAGTGGACACCATGTCAACTGGCGCCAAGTTCGGGCAATATCTGGACAAGAAATAGAAGTAATAACTCGTAAACCACGTCCAATAAATACTGATGGTGAAATTACTACTTATACCCCCGCACGTTTTCGGGTTATTCCCAAAGCACTTGAAGTATTTGTACCTAAGTAACAATAAATAATATATGAATTGAGTAAATTAAGAAATACTCCTTTTGGCAGTAGCAAGATTTTCACAGAATCTTCTATATTTAAATTCAGGCTGTATGGAGTCTGGCGCAAACTAAGCGCATTACAAAGCAGGTACTTCTACTACGTGCATTACATCTGCCAAGATTTGAATTAGCTCAAATAATCATGGGATGTCATCTTCCAAGAGAAAAACCCTCAGCCTTCAAGACTGAGAGTTCGATGAATTAGGGTGCATCTATTTTATTGTTCCATTCTAACCATTGGTGCATCCGGAAGATTTTACGAATTATTGAAGTATCCTTGCATCATTGTATACACATAAAAATACAGGGTAATTTCTTCAAATTAAGCTCAGACTAAATTAGGAATTAAGTAGTTTTAATTTATACGTGTAATTAACTACTTTTTTTAATTTAATTAAAAAAGCCCCAAACAAAAATGTTCGGGGTAAATGGTTTAATCAGGGTGCATCTAAAATACTTTATCCAGCTTAACTTAGGGTGAATCAGGATGAAATGGTAGAGACGTTACATGTAACGTCTCTACTTTGTACAACAGTTCGTCACAGGAAGCTTGGCAATTTTTTCTAACTTTACCTGCGTTAGCAACTCATTCCAAGCCAACAAGGCATCCTTTGACTTAGTAGCACGCATACTGACTGCTATACTAGTCAACGCATCGAACCATATACCGTTTTGAGCGTATATACCTGCTTGTTCAATAGGAGTTTTGGCGCCTGCAAGCTGATTTTTAAGTTTTGTTGATATACTTACTCTTTGAATACTACCCTCCACACTGCCTGGTTTGTCTTCAACAGTTTCAACATCGCAATAAACTGAGAACGACCAGCTATAAATTTTATTCGTTTGTAAGGGTGGTGTTGTATTAGGAACGCTAAAACTAACAATTCCTTGTGGGACTTCTGATTTTAACGTGGTTTTATAAATTTCTTTACCCTGGTTATCTTTCAAAACAAACTCTATAGCATCTTTTTTAGTTAATTTTCTAGGTAATGCGAACCAAAATTGAGGTCTAGAAGAAACTGTTTGTCCCCACAAATAATTACCATTCTTACCCAACATTGTAGGTGCCAACGCTGTTGGTTCACAACCCCTTCCGGCACCTCCTTGTCCTCCCCTTCCTGTTGGTTCACCGCTAGTTGTTGGTGGTGGGGGTGGTTCGTACTTTATCGATGCTAATATTAAATTGGGGTTTTTAGTATTTAGTGGCTCTTTTGACTCAGCGTTAGAAAGGTTTCCGCAACTTGTAGATATTGCTGTAAATAAAAGAATTTTCACTGTTTGGGTGTAAAATTTCAATGTAGTCATAATTTATAGATTTTCGTAATATATCTTGATACGGTTTAGTTAAAGCGTTTATGCAGAAATTGGACGATTTGCTTTAACACAGGCGCCTACCACTAGAAAAGCTACAGCACCAATAAATGCTTCAGGTATAACAGCAACATTAACTAACTGGGGAAATATAACCAACAGCAAACTTCCTCCTAAAGAAGCACCAGCAAAATATGTTCCTACAGCTAAACCTGCTCGTTGCGGTGTAAAAAGCGATCGTGCCAAAGGGACTACACCATTCATAATAAGACTAAATGTACCAACAGTCAGTAAAAGTAAAATAAAATTGGCGCCGACTTGTAACCACATTATCCGCTTCAGATTTATTTTTATCGTTCTTCCCATCTTTACACCTTACTGTTCAAACCTGTCCAACTACCTACAACAGTTGGAAAAAGGAAAATATGCAAGATATATTCAAAATCTATTGCTATAGATTCTCAATAAATATGTAAAGACGTGATAATTAAGAGTGTATCCACAAAGATTTTAGGTAAAGTTTGTTATTGATGGCAAGCAGATGAAGATGCAATTAAGCAGCGAATTGACCAAGCTAATAAAAATGCTAGTTAATCATTCATAAATTTTAACTAAATGGTGCCATAATTAAATGTCTTAATTCTTTAATAATATAAAAACAACGGCACCATTAGTTATCATAAAACTTAATAACGGCGCCACCAAAGGCACCCAACCACTATAATTTAGTATTAACCAAGACGTAGTAAATAGTATTATTACTGTGATAGACACAGCAATACCCATAAATAATATTTTACGAAATCTCCAAGCAATAAATCCACCAAGTGTTGACCAGCAAGCAATCCAAATAATTTCTTGCCAGATTGACCAAACCCATAGTAATGGTCTGTTATCTAAAACTGCGCTGAGTATTTGACTCAACATATGTGCATGAACTAACACACCGGGTATTTTGTTTGAACTCGCACCATAGGGAGTTGACCAATAATCACCTGCACTACGGTCTACTATGCCAATTAAGATGATACGATTTTTGATAGCTTGCGGATTTACTTTATCGCTGAAAACATCTTTAAGTGTGACTCTTTGTGCTATCATGTTAGGGTCAATCATTGCCCGATAGTTTAATAATATCTGACTCCCTGACGAATTTATACCTTGATATCCTCCTGTACGTGCGCTTATGGATGGAAATACACTTTTACCTAGTTTTAAATTTCCATTGGGTGTAAATTCTGTTTTAATATTATGTTGAGCGTATAAGTATTGAATTGCAAGCTTTGTACTAAATCCATATGATGCTGTACAACGAGAAGTTGTATTTGGTGTCATAAATAATAAATGGCGCCTAATTGCACCGTCATTATCTTGGACAAAATCGCTAAATGCTAACTGCGAAGCAGAAATTTCTGGTGATGGTAAAGTACCTATGGGGTCATCTTTAGTATCGGGACGTTTACAAACACCTATTAAGTTTGAATTTTTTAATGTGGATGCTAATTCTGGTTTCAAGCTAGGATAATCTCGATAGATATCTAGACCAATCAGTGTAGGTTGATGTTTATTTAAGTAAGTTAGTAGTCGATTGAGTGTACTATCAGATAAAGAACCATAACGAGGCTCTTTCGGTTGGGCTTGAATATCTTCGGGTGTAACGGTAACAACTAATATTCTATCATCAGGCGGCTCAGGAGTTCGCGAACGCATTAGTAAATCAAATGCCCACAAATCTACAGCAGATAATAATCCAAAAAATCTGATTCCTGTGACTAATAGCGTACTTGCCAGACTACATGCCAAAATCTTCTGTAACGCACGACGTGATGGGAATAATTGAATGGATGGGTGCTTTCCACACAATTCTAACCAAGTAAAGGGTACTTCCGCAGGGTTTTGACAAATTACAGGTAGCCAAGTTGCACACGGAAATTGCGCTTCTAACCCTTGTAACTTCTCCCTTGCTTCTCGAACCGCAATATAAAGAGACTTTCCTTGTTTGAAAGCAGTAAGAAAATGCTTCAAAAATTCCTGGGCAACTTTATCAGGAACAGGTTCCCGCATTACAATGACTTGCGGTAAATGTAAATCTGCCAAATTAACAGCTAACCCCAAACCATCACAAGAGTTAAAGATAGCTAATTTTAAACCGTTAGATATGGCTTTTTTTAAACCATACTTCAATTGCTCAACTGTAAGAGTTTCCGTCGAGTTAATTTGAATACATCCTATAGAACCCTTTACTTGACTCGAACTATGTCCTGCAAAAAATAATATATCCCATTCCAATTGCCAAAGTTGTTCGTTTAGTTCTTGTGAGGTTGGTTCTGTCAAAAAGGTAATTTCTGCTTCTGGAAGTTTTTCTCCGAGTATCTTTTGGTCTTGAGTTACATTAATACCAGTACTATCACCCAAAATACTGAGAATTTTTACCTTTTTTTTGCCGCCATTTGGTGTATTAGTTTTAAAGGGACGTGCATATTCAGGAGGACTAAGAGCAATTTCAGCAAGCGGATAATCAGATAAAAAATCCCACAAAGACCAAGGTAATGTTAAAATCGGCGAAGGCGCGACAATCACCAAAGAAATTTCATCAAATGGTGTTAAGTGCGTTCGTAACTTGCGCTCGATACTTAAAAAAGAACTAGAACATAACCAGCGGTTAAATTGAACTTGTACATCTCGACATAGTTCTTGAAACTCAGCGTGAGAAATCTGCCCAATATCCTCATCATCCTCATCAATCTCAAAATCCAAAGATTGATTTTGATTATAAGCGTTTACATGGGAAATGCGAAAGTTCGCGTAAAATGATTTGTATAATAACTGCCAACGTTGATAGACTATATCAAGATTTGGCATTGGAGGTAAACTCCCAGTAAATTGCATACTGGTTTTCTCAGAGTCCCAAAATTGTACAGTTACAGTTGGAAACCCTAGTGACAAATCACCTTGTCCCAAATTTAAAACAATAAGTCTATGCATCTTCTCTTTCTTTGTGTCGTTTGTGGTAAAATTAAAAACATTTCAAATTACAATACAAAATCTTCCATCACCACAAACTCTCCAACTTCAACTCGAACACTAAACTCAACACCAACAGGACTCTTAAACCGTTTCAATTGAATAATATTATCTAGATTACGCGATTGAACAGACTGAATAACATCACCATTCGCAGAAACCAACTTCAAGCAAGTCCCAGATGCCAAATACTCATCTTGACTACTAGAACGTAATTGAATACGAGTAGCAATTCTACCATCTGCTTCAGTTTCCAATCCCAACACTAAAAAAGCTTCACCACCTGGCAAATTTAAACATTTCACCCTTTTGATAGATGTGTCGTTTTCAGTTGTTCTCAACCCAAAACTGGTGCCTAAGTTAGGTGATAATATAGTATCCAACGATTGCCAGGTATCAGCAAAAGTATTTTGTAACCACTGACCAAGATTAGTTTTAATAGATATTCCTTGACGCAGTTGATATAAACGCTGGCGCCAGTTATCATCTATTATTAACCCTGCCCATAACGAAAAAGGTATTTCTAATCGAGGTTGAATAATATTGAAATTTCCCAATCTGGATAGTAGATTCTCTGCTTGGGTTGCAGGTACCGGAGATAAAGCAGGGACATCAACACGAGTTGGTTCATTCGGGTTTAATTGACTAACTACCCATAACACGTTTAAATCGGGAATAAAATATTGAGCATCTAGACTGTATGTTCTATCAAAGTTGTAGGTAGCTGATAATTTTATATCTTTGTGCGTGGTATATCCCCAAACTCGTAGCGATAGTTCATCTGGATTAATTTGAACCGCTAAATAGTAATCTCCTGCTAATTTAGGAATATCTACCCATTCTTGGGGTATTGTGCATTCTGTTGTATCTATAGATATTTCTGGTATTAAGATTATACGTTTATTTCTCCAAGTAAAGGCGGCGCCGTTAACATGTGTCCAAAAACTAGGAACTGATATCTCGTCTAATGTTACATCCTCTTCTAAAGTTGGTAAAAAGGTCTGTAAACAAACTTGGTTGAGAAATATATTCCATGACGCACCTTTATGGCGCCATAATTGTTCTACTAGGTCTGGAGAAATTTCTAATTCTATTTGGTTGGGGTTATCGAATAGGATAGTCATAATTTCTGCGTGTAGTATGTCTGT
Organism: Calothrix sp. HK-06; assembly: GCF_001904745.1. Lineage (GTDB taxonomy): Bacteria > Cyanobacteriota > Cyanobacteriia > Cyanobacteriales > Nostocaceae > Dulcicalothrix. The sequence goes on along the minus strand of NZ_MRCD01000008.1, from coordinate 70,662 downwards.
AACCATTCTTCAAGGGTTGCACTGATATATTTAACCACGTCTGAAGTTACGGTAATATGCAGCGTCTCTTGACTCCAACGAGTTAGAGTTAGTAGTAAAGACTCACGGGTTTTGGATAATTTACGGGATACGGTGTACTGTTGTACTGCTAGCTGTTTTGCTATTTGTTGTTGAGTGAGATTTTGTTGGTAGTATAGCTGGAGTAGTTGTTGAGCGGATTCGTCAAGTTTTGTAACAGCTTCTTGTAAAAGAGCATTGATTTGATTTTTTTGGTCAAGACGTGTGGTTTGTTCTTCTTGTTCAATTAGTTCTGTAAGTAAAGACGAAGATGTATCTACAAGGTCATCTTGAATTTCTCCTTCTTCATATCCTGGTTTTGGAGAGTTGAGAGATTTTACAGAAGGATACAAATATTTACGAACTTGGGCACCGCATTCGCTTATCCAACGTTCTATAGTTTCTTTAGTACATTCAGTACCAGGAGAAGAAAGTTGGTGCCGCATTTGATTGTAGTATACAGCGATTTTTTGCCATATTTCAGGGTCAGGCGCCTTTCTTTGTCTGAGTTGTGGAGATTTTTGGGGTAGGTAAATATGGGTATAACAGCTCCAAGCTAATACATAACGTTCAATCGTTGAGGTGTCATAACCAGAATTTTGTAATGACTCTATCAAAATTTTGCGACTGATTTTGAGTAATAAACCCCAATCAGTACAAAAATTAGTTTCTCGGTTTTGACGTAAATAATTACGGATAATATTTGCAAAAGTAGTACTAGCGTATGCTTTGAGACTACCACTAACATCAGGGTTACAAGTGTGGAGAATTTTGGGAACTCCAGCAATAGCAATTTGGAAAAAGTCTGATATTTTTTCTTGAGACTCTTGTAATCGAGGCATCAATTTATATATAGCCCAGTAACAAGGTTCTTGCAAGTAAGCGGACATATGTCCTAATGCTAGTTGAGGATTTTTTGACGTTTGTGATTGTTTGTGCCAATATACAGCTAAAAAGTCTTCTTTATATTTATCTGAATTACCTAAAAAAGCTTTGATACTGCGATGTAGTCTAGCATCAGTTGCCCAACCGCTAGCTCTGTCATCCGAAAACAGTAAAAATGTAGAAAATTTTTCAGTGATATTTTGACGTACACGCATAAAATTAAATTTTTTGGTAATTTGTCAATAGGTGCGTGACGCTATTAAATTATTGCTTCGTTTCAAAATTATTGTTAGCGTCACGCACCCTACATCCTACCAAGGATTACCAATCAAGGTAAAACCTGCCCAATAATAAGGATGTGATAACTCTCGACTGTTTAAGTTAGTAATATCTGTGGGCAAATTACTGCTACCACGAATAGCTGGATTATTTTTTAAGCTAACTTGCTGTTTAATCATAGCAATTTGAGTTTGTCGCAGTGCTTCTGATTTGATTGGGGTATCTTTAAGTTGTTGGTAAAATTGAGACATTAAAGCTAAAGTACCCGCATCATCAACCGACCACAAACTTGCTATTGTCGAAGACGCACCTGACTGTACTGCTAACCCAGCAAAACCTAATTCAGCTTGCGGGTTTCCTAAAGCAGTACGACAAGCACTTAGTACTAATAGCTGTACAGGGGGTTTGTTTAAATTTAGGGTTTTGAGTTCATCTAACCGAACCTTTTTGTCCCAAAATTGGATGTACGAATGTTCTACAGAATCGGGTGATAATTCCGCATGAGTAGCTAAATGTACAATGCCAAACGGATATATTGCACGTTGTAGCTTTAAATTTGTTGGTGTAAAAGCTTGATTTAATAAAGATTTGCCTTTCCACTCGTTATTAACTATACTCGATAATTCTAGGGGTACGGCGGGTAAAGGTTCTTGAGTTTGAAATTGCGAGGCGCCCATTGCTAAAATTTGAGTCTGGGCAATATTGGCTCTGTTAAAATCGAGTAAGTTAAAAGCTGGGATAATGCCCAGACTGTATTTTTCGATTAAAAATCTTTTACCATCATTAATCGCAGCTAAAGGAACGGTTCGTAAACCACCACCTAAACAAAATATTAAATTATTAATTTTTTGTCCTCGTAATGTTGCTTCCAAAGGAGTTATAAGCAATTCATATATTTGCTTACCAGAACTTAGGTACTCATCGCGTGGTAAATTCGGATTTACGATAGCTGTACGAAATTTACTAACAAGTTTTATTAATTCATCTCGCTTTCCGGCTGGAATTCGTTTATGAATGGGAGTTATACCAGGTGCCACCAACATTAATTCTAAGTGTTTTGGCGTAGGGATTGCGTATATTAAAGCACTTTTTTTGCCTGATTTTTGATGAAGTTTATCTAATATTCGACTCATTTGTTGAGCATCGAATATTTGATTAGAAGGTAACTTAGCTTGAAGGTAGTCTTGGTATTGCTGTTGCCATGATTTTTCGACATATTGAATACCAGAGTTGACATTTTGCGTGTCAAGAATTTTTTGCAGAACTTCTGGTTTGAGAGGTGACACAGGTAGTTTAGTCTTTTGTGGCGCCTCAACTGAAGGGGGTGGAACAGCATTACTAGATTCCTTAGAAAACCTTGCGTATAGCCCAACAATAGTTAGGAGTGTAGCAAAACTTAATAATATAGTTAGCTTAGTCTTGTTCATATAATTGTATACACCAAGCTGAGTTGTAATGAACGTGAATACACCTTTTCATTTTTATTCTACATTGGGAGTACCGACTCTACAACTTAGTAAAAATTAAATTTTATAGTGCATAACCATAAAGATTGTCGCGTGTATGTAATTAGTTGATTTCAAGTTAATTTTATTATGCCAAAGTTCAAACGTAGACAATTTGTGCTGTCTTCAATAACAGGCGCCTTTTTTGTGTTACTCAATAGTATTACAAAAAAAAGCTTTGCTAAAATTCCAGTTAAAATATCAGGATTGCAAGCAAAATTAATTCCTCAAATAGCAGAAATAACAAGACGAATTGATATTCAGGAGGTAGGAAGACGTTCACAAGAATTAAATGCCACAGCTGATGAAATAGATGCAGCGCTCGATGCATTAGAAAATCAACTCGTTCGTATTAAAGCATCATCAGATAGTGCAGTTGCATCAACAATAGAAGTAAATGCTGTAGAATCTTTAACATCGCAAGAAAAACAAGCAGCCAATAATCTTGTAATAGCTTTTCAAGAAAAACTGAAAGCAGGAGAATTTACTGAATTAGACTTAAAGCAAGATGAACAAACTGTAGAATTTCCATTACAAACAAAACAAGCGTGTAGTAACGGCAGAGTTTGCTGGAAATTTAAATGGTGGGGAGTGAGAATAAGACTCAATCATTGTGCTGTACAGTGGGCAACCGCAGGTGGTAACATTGCCGCACTTGCTGCTCCTGGACCTATTAAAGCTGCGATTATTTTCTTTATTGCAATTTTAAATGCTTTTGACAAAGGTTGTGGTGTACAAATACATTGGTTGTGGATAGGGGTATCTTGGATAAAACCAAAATCCTGCTCTAAATGTAATTAATTATGGTGTAGAGATGCTCCTGAACCGGAGCGTCTCTACATTATACGATTTACACCATTACAAAGGAATTACTATTTAACGATGTTGCTTGTACCCATGATAATGATGCAAGTAATTCGTCACCTACACTAATTAATGCGGCGCCATCACCTTGAGTTATTGTTAAGTCAGTAAACTTTAAGTCCCCAGATAATGCTAAACTTGTTTGACCCTGCGGCGCCGATTGCAGACGCTACACTAGGTCAGAAGAAGCAGAAAAGAAAGGGCCTGGAATATAATTATCACCAGAAGATAATATTAGTGTATTAGCGTAATCATCTTTAAGCGCATTCACAATCGTCGAAAATCCGACTGCATCATTCAGCGCTGGAATACCACCTTCAAAGTCAGAAGCATGAAGAATTTGTAGTTGAAAAGTCATATAACTCACCACGAGTATTTATGTTTACAGCAATGACCTTTCTTACAAATCGCACATCAACCTTAAAGATTGGCTAACAAAAATTTAAACTAACTATATAGCTAGTTATCTTTACATAATGTTTATAATAGGTTATGTGCCAATCAATCTAAAAGTTGCCCAATATTTGGGGTTAGGATATTTTTTCATCGTTTTTAACATTGCTTGACGCAAGGCGCCTGCTCCACGATGATTTTTGCTATAGTCATCATAGAAGCTTATGATGAGTAATTTGTAGTTTTTCTATACACTTGAGTATTCTTTATTTATCTATTCCTGGCGATTTTAAAGTTATGCATTATTCATGTTGAATAATGGTGCGTCATGCTACAAGGTTATTTTTTTTGTTTGGGGGTTTGTTAAGGCATGACACACCCTACTCATATGGAAACGTTAATTTGTGAGGGTTTATAGTTTGCTCCTAATTTGTCGGCACAGTATCCTATTTCTATTGTTTTTCCTGGTTGAATAACTTTTGCCCAGTCTACAGGGGTTGCTTCGTATATTAAATCTTTGGTTGTGTAGCTTGCATTCCAAGTTTGTAGTATTTTGGCTTGATTAATTATAAAATTTAACTTCCAATTTTTAGTTGCAATTGTGCCTTTGTTGGTGACGCGGAAGTTTATACAAAATCCTGCATTCCAATCTGCTTGTATTACTACTTCTACTGCTAGTATAGGCGCCGATGGTGTTGGAATGGGAGTAGGTGTTGGGGTAGGTGTTGGAGTAGGTGTTGGAGTAGGTGTTGGAGTGGGTGTTGAAGGTTGCGGTGTTAGTAAGGTTGCGAGAAGTTCTTGTTTTGCGGTGTTAATATTTACCCAATCGTCTAATAATATACCTGCTGTATCAGTACTATTTGGGTTCCAGCACCAATAAGTAAAGGATAGATTTTTTTCTTTAATGTAATCAATTAGTTGACGTTGCCAAATTCCTTCTTTGGAAGTGGTATCTATTTGTTTGCCTCCAAATTCTCCAATTAAAATTGGTGCAATTCCTTTTGCTGCTATATAATAAAAACCTTTGTCCCAACGAGTGTAAAGGTTTTGAGGAAATGTTGCTTCGCTAAACCAAGGTTGGTCTGCGACTCCTGGCCCATATTCATGGGGAGAATAAACAACTTTGTTGGCAATATTTAAACGTACAGGGTTATCGGCAACACCTTCTAAATTACCTCCCCACCAATGTCCTGATAACTGTTGATTTGGTACATTCTTTGCAACTCCTTCGACTACAATCAACCAATTGGGGTTTATTGCTAAAATTGCATTACCGCAACGTTCTGCTGCTAATCTCCAGTCGGTCGTCAAATCTCCTGTTCCCCAACTCGCTCGTCCATGTGGTTCGTTTTTTAAATCCGCAGCAACGACATTTCCTTGGTTTTTATAGCGGTTAGCTAACATCTTCCAAGTATCTATCCAGTCAGCTTCGGTGAATCCGTCACCATACCATAGTTCAGGAATTGTCACATCATTGAGTCTATGACTGTCAAGCATTATTAATAGTTCATTTTTAGCAGCTTCCTGGATAATGATATCCATTATCTGTAATGGTGTTTTACCCTGTAAGTCGCGATTGGTGCCGATACTATACTCTATAGAGCTAATATTAGAAGAGCGTAATGCTTGAACAGAATAAGGTAAACGAATGATATTGTAACCCAAGCTTTTAATTTGACGTAGCATGTCTTTATAGTCTCGCTTCCACAGACCATGCGGTACATGCACATCGGTTTCCATCCCAAACCAATTAACTCCTCGCAAGCATACAGCATTACCGTTGGCATCTATTATCTGTGACCCTTTTGTTGAAAATGGAGTTTTGATAGCCATACTAGTTTTCGCACTGCTCCTGTAAGTGTTACTTTCAGGAAAATGATATTACTTATTTAGAGACAGAACACGTAATTATGTAGTATTTTTGGTTGAAGTCTGTGTTTTGGTTATCTCAGATGCAAAAGCTCCTCAACGAAGTTAAAAACTTACGGAAGCAAGTCCACGCAATTATTCTGCCGCTTATCTTATTCTTTGCGGTTTCCCTATTTGCTACCCCTGCTTTCGCTACAAGTGTGTTTGAACTACCTAACTTAACACCCGATACTTGGGTTGTTGATGAAGGTGATGTTATTAGCCGCACTAGTGAAGCTAAAATTAGTACTACGTTTGCTGACCTTGCCAAGCAAACTGGTAACGAAGTTAGATTTGTTACAGTTCACCGTTTAGATTATGGTGAAACCCCAGAAAGTTTTGCTAAAGAACTTTTAGATAAATGGTTTCCCGATAAGGAAGCGCAAGCAAATCAAACGATAATGATGATAGACACCGTTAGTAACGGTATCGCGATTATTACTGGCGATAAAGTTAAATCATTAATGTCAGATGATACCGCCAAAAGTGTTGCCTTCGAGACTTTCTTGGCGCCGTTACGTGATGGAAACAAATATAATCAAGCATTCCTTGATGCAAGTAACCGCCTAGTTGCCGTACTTTCTGGTCAACCCGACCCAGGACCTCCAGCAATAGTAGAGGATGTCCAAGTTGAAGGCACTTTTAAAGATGCTGAAGAAACCGAAAAAGAAAGAAGCAATTCAACAGCATGGGTAATTGGACTATTAATAGCTGCCACCGTCATCCCGATGGCAACCTATTACATCTACCTAGTCAACCAACCATCATCAGATAGTTAGAGTGTGGGAGTGTGCGAGTATGGGAGTGTATTTTCTCACCCTCTCACTCTCTCACCCTCTTGTAACTTTTTTAGTCTTGCACATACTCGGCGCCTGTAAGTAAGGCATTTTCTGCGCGGACAAATTCGCGACCGAGGTATGCAGCATGGTCGAACATGGTTACTGGACAAGGTTCTGTTTCTTCTAAAAGCTTGACACAAAGTTCCTTAGCGGTTCTGCCAGTGTAAAGAACTGTGTGAGTGCGCTCGACTTTGCCACGTGCGGGAATTACCTTTCCGGTTTCAGGGTCTACAGCTAAACCGCGTTCATCAATAACGTTTGTGTAATGTTTAGCGCAAATTAGCCCAGCATCACGGTCAAGGTAAATAATAAAATAACCTGCTGGGTCTAAGTCGATGTGCCGTTGTGAGAGTTTGTCATCGATTGCTGCTAAATTTTGTTCTAATGTCAAGTTCATAAACTCCCTTCAACAAAAAATCCTGTTCCTGGTTATATTTGGCTTTGGACACCGATTGTTTGTTTTAGTTGAATTCTAGATTTGATGAATAAACGCAAATCTAGAATCCAATAGATAAAACAATACTTGCTTTCTTAATTTACACGTTATGTAAATAATACGTGCAATTACAGAACTATATATTATACTTTTTGTTCCGATTCACCGGGCGAATTTTTTTGACTAAAAGGTAACTCAGCATTAATTGCGTCTATTTCGCGCTGTTCTAATTGGTTAACCTCGCTAATATAAGGACGTAAAATTTGCTGTAAGCGCGCGTTGTAGAAGCGATGTAGGCTATAATTAGGCATTGCCGGAAAACCACGACGCTTTTTATGGCGTCCACCAGCACCAGGGTCAAACAGTTGGATACCCTGAGAAATTCCCCATTCGATTGGTGAATAATAACAAGCGTCAAAATGTAAAGAGTCTATTTCCTGAAAACTCCCCCAATAACGACCATACATCCTATCACCTTTATATAAACAAAACGACATTCCCACAGGTATACGGTCATTTTGTTCGCTGTAAGCTGCCATAAACAAAACACGATGACGATAGTGTGCATGTAACGACTCAAAGAAGCGCTTCGTCAAATACTTACTACCCCACCAGCCAAACTTATCGCAGGTGTCAGCATAAAACTCGTACATTAACGGGAATAATGATTTAGGAATATCATCCCCTGTTAGAGGTTGTAAGCGTAAACCAACTTTTTCTACAGCTTTACGTTCGCGTTTAATGTTGCGACGCTGGTTTGCGTTAAATACCCCTAAATAATCATCAAAAGTGTTAAAACCTAAATTTTGCCAAATAAAACTATGATGTAACCAGGGAGTGAAACCTTGACGTTCCACAATCGATTGCCATTCGGGGTCAACGTAAAGAAAATTGCATGTTGCGATACGGTGCTTGGTACAGTACTTATCGATTTCATGCAGCATTATAGCTGTGATTTCTTCTTCATCTTCACCCCTGTCTATTAAAAATCGATATCCCTCTGCTGGTGTAAATGGTGTCATCCCCAATAGTTTTGGATAATACTCTACACCAATGCGCTGTGCTAAATCAGCCCATTGATGGTCAAATACAAATTCACCTTGACTATGCCCTTTGAGGTATAATGCAGCGGCGCCGATTAAAGTTTTGTTACGCCAAATAGTCAAATGATTTGGCAACCAACCGTTACGTCCCGTTGCACTACCCGACACTTCTAAGTTGTTTAGCCATTCCCACTCCAAAAACGGAGTCTTTAATGGCATTGCTAAAGCATCCCAAGCAGCTTGCGGTACTTCGGCAATTTTGTTAGTCCAAGCGACTGAATAGCTAGGTTTTACTTGTTCAAACATTGCGAGATTCTCACTTCTTGACCAAACTGAACCTTTCACGACATACGATACTTTACTTAACTTAATCTAAATTCAATCAAATTTGTACTATTTTCGGGAAAAGCCTATGAATAGGAGAGAAGAAGGCGCCGTATCCGTGGTAAATCACTTAAAATAATTAATAGAGTAAACTTATATATTATGATATTATGCTAGAAACATCATCCTCAGAAAACCTTAGTCAACAACTAAATACATTAACTTTAGAACAATTACTGGAAGTCAGTGTTAAGGTTGATGAATTGATTGAAAAAAAATATGTGACGTGAATGGCAATCAAGATGTAATATCTCATCTCAGCAATGAAATAAGTCCATTATTTGCTGCAATATACGTTCAACTAATGAGGCAAAAGAATATTGAAAAAAACAGTAAAACTAATTCTTTAGAACGAATAAAAAGTTTAGTTGAACAATGGTCTAAAGATGATTCAGACTATGATAAAGAAACATATCCTTTAATTAAGGAAGGTTTAAAAAATAATCGTTTTTCTATTTAAACAACCTAAATGGCAAAGGTTATCCTATTAGATACAAGTCCTTTGGGACGAGTTACACATCCTAAACCAGACCCAAAAGTTACCGAATGGGTGCTAAGACTACAAGTTGAATTGCTTGTACCAGAGATTGCTGATTATGAATTGCGACGTGAGCTATTAAGAGCAGGAAAAACAAAAAGTATTAATCGATTAAATAATTTAATTGACAATTGCCTAATACCTTTAGACTCACCGACAATGAAAAAAGCAGCAGAACTTTGGTCAATAATTAGAAAACAAGGGCGCCCCACAGCAAGTAATGATAGTCTAGATGGGGATGTAATAATTGCTGCACAAGCTATTATGCAATTAAATAAGTTTGATGAAGTCATGATAGTTACAACTAATCTTAATCATATCTCGCAGTTTGAAGCACAAGGTATAAAAGTAAAAGATTTTGAGGAGATTGTTAATAATTTAGTATAGTATATAATTCCCTTAGATATGCCTAAAGATTTGTAGTTTCTCAAAAGGGTGTATTGCATCTCTACAATGAGCGATTTTAAATTTATTAATGAATATCTATTAAGAGAGGGAAAAATTCTAAAAAATCGTTTTCTAGTTCGACGTAATTATTTGTAAGTTCTTTTATTGCTGGTTCTAGTCTAATTTCAGTTTTATTTTTTAATCTTTGTGATAGTCTATTAGATAATCTAATTAATAAATACTCAATACCTTCCAAATTACGATACCTTCCTAACCAATCTTCTTTTGCCATTTGTGTAATAACTTGATTGGCGTAGTTTGGTAATGGTTCAGGATAAGCTAAAAATGATTCGTATATTTCTGTTGTAAAATTATCTAAAGGCTGGCTTGAGTATATGCACCAGTTTTTGGCTAAAAAATGGTCATAAAATCCATCTATTAATATGCCAGCAAAACGTCTGTATACTGAACTTATTCGTTGTTTACTACGATGAACTATTAAATGTGAGTCAGTAAAAGCATCAATAATTTGATGATGTTTTATACCTAGTTTAATTTGGTCATTTAGTTTTTCGCGCTCTACTCCTTTAACCAAATCGGCTAGTAAGTTACCTAAGCGGCTTTCAATGTCCGGTTTGGACAATAGTAGATGCGCTAACCAGTTCATTTTTATTATTTATGCTGAACTATGTTGAACTATAAACATCTTAGTATATTTTACTTGATTTCTGATTTAGCTTTCTCGTTCTGCTGAATAGCACGCGCACAAACCCAATCATTCGGGAGCATCGCAGGCCATCCTTTTCTTATCGCTTCTGGACATACTGTATGAATTGTTAACTGACAGTCAAGCATATCCAAACCAGCTTTTTGTACCTGCTTTAGTGCTTGTTTCATTACTGAGCTATCTTCAAACTCAATAGTCATGTTGCATTGAATACACACCGTGTGGTGATGATTCATTTGAGAATTGGTATTTAACTCGTAGTGCTTATGTACTTCTGCTAGCTCTAACTCGCGTAAAATTTTCATCCGAGTCATTAGCTTTAGAGTCCGGTAAATTGTTGATAGACTTATTCTTTCTTCGCGCTTTGCTAATAATTCATGTACTTCCTCTGCACTTAAATGGCTTCCTTGAGGAAGATTCTCAAAAACCTGTAGTATTACTTCGCGCTGAGAAGTAAAACGCCAGCCTTTTGCATTTAGTTCCGATTTGAGAGAACCTGATGTGTTCATAGTCACTACTTGTATATATGGTACTTAGGCACCAAACCTGTTGCATCTCTACATTTATCATGCTATTCCCTATTACTTCGATTTGCAATAAAAAGTTTTATTGACAAATGATTTTAAGTTTTGTTACAAAATTATTGAAATATATTTTCAATAAAAGAGATATGCTAAATAACTAATAGAGTAAATTTGCAATTTTTTGCAATAATTTCAATTTTGGTGTAATCTCAATACTAGTTGATTATTATTTGCAACAAATAGCAGTAAATCTAAGTCACAATTGGGAGATACAATGTCTGCAAAAATTGGACTGTTTTACGGCAGTACAACGGGTAACACTGATGCCATCGCTGAACTTATTCGGAACGAATTTGGCAAAGGTTTAATCGATTTGCATTGCATGGCAGAAGCTACCGAGCAAGATTTTGCAGACTACGATAATTTGATTATCGGTTCTCCAACTTGGGGTTTTGGGAAATTGCAGCATGATTGGGAAATATTCTTTCCAAAACTTGATGATATAAACTTTAGAGGCAAAAAGGTTGCTTATTTTGGTTTAGGGGATCAAGTAGAATATCCACGTAACTTTGTTGACGCAATGGGTATATTAGCTGCCAAAATTACTTCCTTGGGAGGTATACGAGTTGGTTCTTGGTCTACTGAAGGTTATCAGTTTGAAGAATCGAAAGCTTTAATTAATTTTAAACCTGTTGAATTGAGTAATGGTTCCATAGCTTTGGTAGAGTCTCAAGTCATTCACGTTAGTAATGGGGTTAGAGCTTCTATTCAAGGAGATTTTGTTGGACTTGCCATTGATGAAGATAATCAACCTGAGCTTAGTATCGAGCGTATCAGAGTTTGGGTAGCTCAAATCAAAGAGAGGTTTGGATTTTACAATGGGTAGCTCAACTCAAAAAAGAGTTTGGAGTATAATACGTATGGTGGACACTGCCTACCTTACTTGATAAAAACAAGTTATTAAACATAATTATAATGACTACACCAGATACATTGTGGTTAACGACAAGTCCAGAGCTAAAATATTTCAATAATGCATTGTTACGTCATTTATCTCGTCAAACATCCATTGATCAATGGGAATATCATCAAAAACCAGATGACCCTAATTCACTTGCTGTTGCTGTCACCCTATTACATGATTATTTAAAAACACGTAAAAAGCCTGTTAATTTGATTGGTCATAGTATCGGTGGATTGCTAGGATTACTCTACGCACGAGAACATAAAGAAAGAGTAAAATCATTAACGCTGCTATCTGTAGGAGTCAATCCAGGTATTGATTGGCATTCGCATTACTACGTTCAACGTAAACTCTTACCCTGTAGTCGTGAATTTATATTAAAACATATGGTTCAGACTTTATTTGGCTATCAAAACGAATGTGCTTGTCAAAAACTAATTACGATGCTCGATAGAGATTTAAATAATTCTGCATCACCTCATTCGCTTTACGGCCACGCTAGTATTCCACCAATACCCGTATCAGTACCTTTGTTAGTTTGTGGTTGCCAGGATGATGTAATTGTAGACCTACAACAAATTCAAGGTTGGCAAAATTTATTTTCATCCGACGACACTACAAAACAAGCTTCTCCAACCATACGTTTGTGGCAATGTCCACAAGGAGGTCACTTCTTCCACCACTTTTACCCAGACACAGTAGCTAAAGAAATAACTAGGTTTTGGAATTTAGATTATTCTCATGCTTAAATTTAAAGTTTTGGCAAAAAATCTCTAATCCTTCTTCAAAACTAATACGAGGTTGATATTTCAATTCTTCGATAGCTGGGGTGATATCAAGGGTTTGACTAAAAGCTATTACTAATAGCTCATATCGAGTTAATATCGGTTTTTTCCCGAATAAAACTCTGTTTGATGTAAATTCTAAAGCTTGTGCGATTTTATCCGCTAGTAAGTAAGGTACTGGCCTTAATTTTAACTCGTACCCGATTTTTTCCGAAAGTACTTTTAATAAGTTAATTAAAGATATTGGTTGATGATTGCTAATATTAAAAATTTTACCAGATAACGTTTTGGGCGCCGTTTGACATAATAATAGTGCATCAACAACGTTATCTATATAAGTCATGTCAATCAAAGCTTTACCATCGTTAATTAACGGTATGCCTTTTTGACTGGCGCCAATAAGCCTGGATAATATAGTATCACCACAACCAAAAATAGCGCTCGGTCGAATCGTTATCACCGACAAACCCCGATGAAAAACTTTATTAATAAGGTTTTCTGCCATGAACTTGGTCAGCGCATAAGTATTTATTGGGGATACAACCGAAGTCTCAGTCAAATTAACACGATGAGAGTACTTGAAATACACACTTGACGTAGATACATTGATTAGTCGCTGAATTTCATAAATTTCACATCCCCTGATTACATTTCGGGTTCCAACTACATTTATATTATAGAAATCTTTATATTTACCCCAGGTAGAAGATAACGCTGCACAGTGAAATACATATTCTTGACGTTTACAAGCAGCTAACACCGCATCCGCATCACGAATGTCAGCAGCTAAAAACTTTATCCCTTGCGTCTCTAACTGTCTCCCAACTTCTCGGTTGCGACCAAGCACTGTTACCTCTACACTGGGGTTAACAGAATTTAATCTTTCTGCCAGTCTTCTACCCAGAAAACCTGTACCACCCGTAACTAAAATTTTCATCATCTAATCTTCTAATAGTGAACTCTACTAAATGGTGCGTGAAAGCAGATGAGTAAAGGGTTCTATTGGTGGATAATAAAGGCTTTTACCCACCCTACATAATAATTAATGATTTTTTTAGTGGGTAAGCTACGAAAAATCAACGTTTCAGCCCCAAGTCGGATGAAAGGTATAATAAGCATGTGCTATGTTGGTATTACTTATTTTTACTTAGTTGAACAGAGAGGTAATCGTTATCGTAGTTCAAAAACAACAAATTAATTCGCAAATCAGGGCGCCTAAAGTCTTCTTGATTGACCACGAAAATAATAACCGTGGTCTTATGGATACTCGCGAAGCTTTAGAGTTGGCCGAAAGTCTAGAATTAGACTTAGTTATAGTCTCGGAAGGAGCAGAAGCTCCAATTGCGAAAATTATAAACTACGGCAAGCTTCAGTATCAAAAGAAAAAACGTCAAGGCAACAGTTCCAGACCAACGGTAAAGGAAGTTCGCTTCCGTCCAAATGTCGGTGCAGCGGATTACGAATTACGCATCAAGCAAGCTGCTGAGTGGTTGAGTAAAGGTGATTCCGTAAAATTTGCTATCCGTTTACGAGGTCGCGAAAATCAGCACCGTGAACTAGCAGGAAAAATGCTTGACCGTATCGTTAGTGACCTCACCCAAGTCGGAAAAGTTCAATCTCTCGATAAGCGTTCTTTGATTGTTCAAGTTATTCCCGCTTAAATTAATATAAATCCAAAATCGTCTAATTTAATAGTAAGGTGGGTTATCCTACCTTGCTATTTATACTTTTTAGGAATTCGGCAAATAGAAGTATGTAAAGATATTATTACAATTTTAGATATGAGCGGCGCCTAATTTGAGATTTTTGTATCATTATTTTGAAATTTACGCTTTTTCTAAGTATTATTCGCAAAATAATCGGGGTTTCATTTTATTGTAGGTATAAGTAGGGTGCGTAACGCCATGAAAATACTTAAATGAAGCAAATAATTTAGTAGCGTTACGCATCATTAAATATTTATGACATCATAAATATTTGTTAAAATAATGAACTGGTGCGTGACACCACACGTTTTGTAGCTACGTTGAAGTTTTTTAGTAGCGTCACGCACCCTACGTTATCAAAATTTGGCGTGTAACTCGATGGAAGCAAACAAATACGGCATAGCACTACATACTACTACACCCGAATTAGGTTTAGCGATAAGTAATTCTATTGATACACGTTCTCAGGTTTGGAACTTAGAACGTGAGTTATCAAGTCATTTACACGCTTATTTAATGGAGTTTATCAAACCACAAACTTGGAATGATATCGCATTTATCGCTGTTGCCAAAGGTCCTGGTGGTTTCACAGGGACACGCATCGGTATGGTTGCTGCACGTACTTTAGGACAACAGTTGAATATACCTGTGTTTGCTATTTCTACTTTGGCAGCAGTTGCGAAGATGAAGAGAAATGAGAAATCAGATACAGATATTATTGCAGTACAAATGCCCGCACAACGAGGACAGCTATTTGGAGCAGTATATAAAAACATATCTGATAAAGCAGGAATAAATACATTGCTGAACGATACCGTATTTACACCTGAAGCTTGGCAGTCTAAATTAGCTAGCTTTGATTCTTATAACTTAGTAGAAGCAAAATCTGGGTTAGCAGCAACGGTAACGAGTATTTTACAACTTGCTTATTCTGATTGGCAACAAGGTCGGCGCCCTATTTGGTCAGAAGCTTTACCATTTTATGGACAACATCCTGTGGATAATTAAAGGTAAAATGTTATTTGTTCTATAATTACTGGTTTTGGCAATGTTACGACGCCAAATTACTTTGCCAATAATGGGGTGCGGAACTTGGGCATGGGGAAACCGCTTGCTCTGGGGATATGATACTTCTATGGACAATGATTTACAAGCCGTTTTTAACTTGTGTGTCTCAAACGGTGTTACTTTATTCGATACAGGTGATTCTTACGGAACTGGTAAACTTAATGGTCGCAGCGAACAACTTTTAGGACAGTTCTCTCAAGCATATTCTACAAACTCAAACGGTGCCAATCAAGAAAATATCTGTATAGCAACTAAACTTGCTGCTTATCCTTGGAGGTTGACCCGTCAGTCGATGGTCGCTGCTGGTAAGATAAGTGCAAAACGTCTTGGTAGAAATATTGATTTAGTGCAAATGCATTGGTCAACTGCAAATTATGCACCTTGGCAAGAACCTGCACTTCTCAACGGGTTGGCAGATTTATATGAGCAAGGATTAGTCAGAGGTGTAGGATTATCTAATTATGGAACAAAGCGTTTAAAATGGGCGCATAAATTATTATTCACTGAGCGAGGAGTACCAATTACTACGCTCCAAGTTCAGTACTCTTTATTATCAACTTATCCTGTGACTGAGTTAGGGTTGAAAGAAGTTTGTGATGAGCTTGGTATAAAAATAATTGCTTATAGTCCATTAGCTTTGGGGTTACTTACCGGAAAATATTCTGAAAGTTCATATCCCAAAGGTATTCGGGGTTTAGCTTGTAGACAAATCTTACCGGGGATGAAACCTTTATTAGACTGTATGCAGGAAATTTCCCAAGCTAGAAATAAAACTTTAGCTCAAATTGCTATCAATTGGTGCATCGCTAAAGGTACTATACCAATACCAGGCGCCAAATCTCCACAACAAGCACAACAAAATATAGGCGCCATTGGTTGGTTACTTTCGGGTGCAGAAGTTGAAGAATTAGATAAAATTGCCGCGAGCTTAGATAAAAAGATGGTGCAAAATATCTTTCAAACCAAGTAATATGCTACTACATGTAATTTTGTGCGCCATTGGCGCACAAAAATTTAAACCTTCTTATTTTCCAGGTCATTAATTTCCTTGGGAACTCCTGCGGTTAGTACATCATTACCCGTAGGTGTAACCAATACATCATCTTCAATGCGTATTCCAATACCAACCCAACGAGGGTCTATTTCAGGTTGCCCTTCAGCAGGTTGTGTACCTGGTACTATATATATACCTGGTTCCACTGTTGTAATTTGACCGGATTGTAATATTTGGGGTTTATCTTCTCCATGTTGATATACACCCACGTCATGTACATCTAAACCTAACCAATGTCCGGTGCGGTGCATATAGAAAGGTTTATATTTCTCTTCTTGAATCAGAATATCAATCTCACCTTTGAGTAAACCTATCTCTACAAGTCCTTCGGTAATAGTACGAACAGCAACGTTGTGAATAAGGTTGTAAGGGTTGCCTGGTTGCACTTGAGCTATGGCTTTTTTCTGTGCTTCAAGTACTATCTCATATAATATTTTCTGCTCTGACGTGAATTTCTTCCCAACTGGAAAGGTGCGGGTAATATCAGAATTATAATAACCGTAAGCGCATCCTGCATCGATTAACAGTAACTGTCCATCTTGCATTTGACTATGGTTCTCGATATAGTGCAGTACACATGCGTTGGCGCCACTTGCGACTATAGAAGGATAAGCTGGCCCCATCCCTCCTCGTAAACGAAAAATATGCTCAATTTCTGCCTGCACTTCATATTCATAACGTCCAGGTTCAACAGACTTCATTGCAGTAATATGCGCTTCAACTGCAATATCAGCAGCTTTTCGCATCAATTCTAACTCTGATTCGCTCTTGACTAAACGTAAACTATGTAAAACAGGAGCAGTATCTTCTATAGCTATTGGCCCTGTTCCTCGTTTTGGATAAGTTCGCATTAAACGTTGCCAATGCATGATTACCTTATCATTAAAAGCGCGCTCACGTCCAAGGTGATAGTATATACGACTCGCTTTTTCTAAATATGATGGCAATTTCTCGTCAAGCTCTGCAATTGAGTATACTTCGTCGGCGCCATAAATTTGTTTAGCAGCATCAACACCACAACGATAACCACTCCAAATTTCTGCATCTCTATCTTTGGGTCGAACAAACAACACAAACTTATGTTCATTGTGATGTGGTGCTAACACAGCAACAGCTTGCGGTTCATTAAAACCCGTCAAATAGAAGAAATCACTATCTTGACGATAATTATACTCAACATCATTATGCATTACCGCGTTAGGCGCACTGCAAAAAATTGCAGTTCCATCACCAATCTTAGCCATTAATTGCTCGCGACGCTGCTGATACTCATTATACATAACTGTCTAACTTCTCAATTCCCCATAGGTTTGTTAATCCTACTGCTATGATAATCTCATTGCAAGCAAAAACAACGAGCGTGCGTGAAAGTCGAAAATATATCTTTTACTAATCAACCAATCAACGTAACATCTAATAAACCAGATGCTTTACTCATACTACGAGGATTAGCCTGTTTGATGGTAGTGATAATTCACTGTTCTCCTCCTCGCAACGCCATAATATACCAAAATTATGACATATCTTGGTTGACATTTAGCAACGGTTTAGTAGCTGTATGGATATTCTTTTGCCTTTCAGGATATCTAATGGGAAAAGCTTTTTATACTCACCGCTATACTTTAGATATTGAAGGAATTATCAAATTTTGGAAAAACCGCATCATTCGGATATGTCCATTATACTACTTCACCGTGTTCATCTGCGCCCTCTTTGTTTATCCTTCTATACTTCAAACCGACAATTGGGGACATCTCATCAGGTTGCTAACTTTTACATATCAACCTCACATGTACGTGCGAAGTGTACCATTTAATGATGCATTATGGTCAATATCAACTGAAATACAGTTTTATTTAATTGTTCCTTTTGCATATGCGTTATTCTCAAAACTCATATCCAATCAAAAACGTGCTTTTCTCGTTATAATAGTAATTATTCTCACAGCCGCACTTATCAAATTAGTAATATATTTAAGTCTTTACTCACAAATTACTAATCAAATGCAGTACACATTTACTTATTGGTATACACCATTGCTGACAAATTTAGATGTATTCCTGTGTGGTTTTTTAATCAACCCGTTGATTCAACATTCAAAAACGCAGTCATTAAAACCAAAGTTTAAAATTCTTGCTGTTATCTTGCTAATTATACTTTACTTGTATACAGCACATCACTTCTATGCCCAAGAACTATGGGGACTACCTTCTAGAGGCACCAAAGGTTTTCGCACATCAACTACAATCTTTATATTACAACCTTTAACTGCATTAATTACTAGTATTTTTATATACGCATTTGAGAAGAAAGTGTATAACTTATATACTCAGAATGCGAAATTAACCTTTACTGCAATTCTTAGAAACCCAGTACGTGCGTTGGAAATACTTGGGGTGTTATCGTATGGTATATACGTATGGCATATGCCGATTATAAATCGGGTTGGCGCCAATTTTGTGTCTAAGGTTCCGATTGAGCAGTTTTATTCAACTTTAGTTGGCACGATATTTCTTTCGTCTGTGCTGGCGACGTTGACTTATTATATAGTAGAGGCGCCTGGTTTTAAGTTCAAATAAATCCCGAATTTACAAAGATCCTGCGTCACAGCTTAACTTGGTATAGTGCGTCACAGCTAGTTGAATTTACGCTTCGTTTAGTGGTTATTATTGCTGTGACAGACCCTACGTGCCAATTTGCTTAACCAAGCTTCGGCTTCGTTGTAATATTTGAATTGTGCTTCTGATGCTCTAAATTCTGTTGTGTGTACCATGCGTCTACCGTTTACCCATTTTTCACCATAATATTTGTGCAGCATCTCATGGTAGATGACGAATTCTACTACGTATTGAGGTATTATTGGTTCGTCTAGTGTTAGGCTGATGACTATTCTGTCACGTGCTGGTTCGTAATGTCCAAATTTACGGTAAGTTTGCATTTGACTCCAAATTAAACGCGGTTTGGTTAATGCGTTACTGAAGTACTCGCTGTTGATTTTGTCAAATAATGTTTCTAAGTTGTAATGCGAACCTTTACCGTCTTCGGTGACTGTCTCAACAATTAAATCTAATTCTAATAAAATGTCGCTAAATTCGTCTAAACTCGCGTATTCACGAATTACTCGCGTATTTGCAGGACTTTTTCCTCGTAATGATGTTTGAACTAATGCTGTTAGTACTTCTTCTCCTGCATTTATAAATCCTTCGCTCATTACCAAATTTATATCGTTCCCAACCCAGCGACTTCGATACAGTCCAGCCAAATTTGTAATTTCTACTACAAAATTCACTGATTCGTGTCCATATTTTCTGCATAATTCTTTTGCTATTGTGTAAACACGCTGAGTTGCTTCTATATGTAACTTTACATTTTCATGTGGTGCCAAGTACTTTAACCAAGCATAAATTTGTCGCGATGAACTAGTAAGGTTAGCTGGTGTGACTTGCTGAGTAAAACATATCTTTTCTATTGCTTGCACAACTTGATGTATACAGTCGCTAACTTCGTGTATTTGCTTACAGTCAAGATGTGAATTTTGAGCTAACTGCGATATTTTCCACGAAATCGCTCGCTGTTGCGTTTTAATGTTCTTAATTCCTATCGTTTGCACCATCGAACGTAGATGAGTACCTGTAGATGGTAAGTTCTGCAAATCAATATTCTTAAGAAAATAATACGCTTGACGCGAACGTGCTGGTAATTGATGCGGTGTTACTCTCGCATCAGCACATAAACGTTCCACTGTCTCAACCGAAGTGAGGACAAAATGCGCGAACGTTGGGACATCCGCATCCCTAACTCCTATCTTCAATTGTTCCTGCGCTTTCTGAGCAGCTTTTACCAACCCGCGAATTTGCAGCATTGTTTATCATTTCTTAGCTGCATGAATTGTACCAAATCTCTGGGAAAACACAAAGCTCGAAACTAAACTTAAAAACTTTACGTTCTATAAGTTCTAATTATTTTTCGTCAAACCCTTGACTTAATCTCTACTTTATAGTATTTATGTATTAAGTAAAAATTTTGTGATAAGAGCATTATAAACGATTCAACCCAAATAATTTAAATAAACAGGAGTGGAGTTGATGAAGCTATCGAGATTAAACTTAGGCAGTGTAGTAGCTGTTGGTCATGATAAAGGACACTTACAGTTATTGCTACAAACTCAAGATGAACTTGAGTTGATAGAAATAGAGGCGCCTGTTGCCGCGTATAATGGGTTGCAGCAACTTAATAATATAATTGCATCTATTTCTAGTAATGCTTTACCTTCGGTGCCAGAAAGGGTACAGATGCTGCCTGTAAACTCATCGATGGCAAATGCTCTTGGTTATGATGCAGAAAACCATATATTGCAAGTCGAATTTAATAATGGTGCAGTTTACCAATATACAGGAGTCGAGTTAGAAATTTGGGATGAGTTGCAAGAAACAGATTCTATTGGTAAATATTTTAACCATGAAATTAGAGGTAATTATCAGTGCGAACGAGTCGATGATGACTGCTGTTAATTACCTCATTTAAACGTTCCTGGTTGCTCCTGGCTAATTGTAAACGACAATTAGCCATTTCTTGCATTACTTTAATGTAAAATTATTAGTATGAAATTTTGCATTGTCATTTAAGTAATAATTTTCAACGGGTATAAATTTATCGCTGATGTTTGTTTGGAACGGTAAAGTTAAAATAAATGGCGCCTGGGTAACAGTATGATTAGGTTTAGACTTATCTGCCCAAAGAATATAAGTTTGAATAGGAATACCAAGACTTCTACCAGTGCGAATACGATAAAACTCTGGATTTAACTTTGGAGTATCATAGCTAAAAATTTCCACCTTACCATTGATACCAACCAACTCACCCTTCTCATTTAAGATTGGACCACCACTCATCCCTGGTAACACAGGGTTATTATAAACTAAACCATAACCTTTTACAGAAATTGGCTTTAAATACGAAGCATTAAAAATCACTTTACCAGGGACAAAATGATAAATGGGACTTTTAATAGCAAAGGAACGTCCAGGGAAACCCGCAGAATAAACTTTTTGATTACGCTGTAACGACTGCGAACTGCCTAATTTGGCAACAGGGTAATTAATATTACTAGTAAATTGAACTATTGCAGCATCAACTCCTGGCAATTGACTTACAGAACCTTCATTTATCGCGTAACTCTCACCATCTGAAGTAATAATTTTATAATTAGAAATAGTTTCATCAACAACATGCCAGTTAGTCAGTACAGAATAAACATTACCTTGCTTTTTGACAATAACTCCAGACCCGGAAGAATTATCTATACTATCGATTAAAACTGTAAACTTTTGTGTCATTTCATCTACCTGACTTTCGGTCTGCGCTACAGCTACTTGCGCTTGTATCATAAAAGCAGATATTCCTGCGACTGCAAACAATGAAGTGAATTTCATTCAATTTAATATAAATAATATTGAAGATGCAATTAACTTAACTAATTCAGTAAATTTACACAATATGCTTTAATCAAAAAATATTCTTAGTTAACTAAATCTTTAAAATTGATTGATAATAAATGTTATTTTCGCTACATGTCGGATTTAGAAGCGTGGTTAAATCAGCAGTAAAAGTTAGTTTAATATATCTATAAGGTCAGAAATAATAACTCTGACCTTTTTAATGTTTTAAGAAAATCTGTATACGATTGGCGCCATTACAGTAATATATGGGAAAATCTACACTAATATCGATGTTGCAGCGAAGTTACAGAATCGCTCAAACATCCATCGAAACAAAAATTCCGGTTACAGAGTTGGTTGATATGTTTAAGCATAAAACGACTCGGCGCCGTTTTATTTACTCTGGATTGGGAATTGTAAGTGCAGTAGCTGCCCCAACATGGCATGATGGAAATAACCAAATCGCAGCAGTTCCTAAAGTTTTGATAGTAGGTGCAGGAATTGCCGGATTAACTGCTGGTTATCGTTTAAAACAAGCTGGAGTACCTGTAGATATTATTGAAGTAAGGAACCGTGTTGGTGGCAGAATATATAATGCTCATAACGTAGGTGGTACTGGAATTTATGCTGATATCGGTGGAGAGTTTATTGATACAGCTCATACTAGGGATTAATAGGGATTAATATAGATATATAAACGAACTTTACAAAGCATCACACTCATAAATAAAAATCTATGCTTATTCAAGAAAAACCGCAGCAGCGCAATTGGAAACCAATAATTAAGGAACTTGAAGCTGTACTAGGATACAAAAATGTTGTGCAGCGTCGTGAAGAGCTTATTACTTATGAGTGTGATGGTTTAGCTAGTTATCGTGAGCGCCCGGCTTTGGTCGTGTTACCTCGAACTACTGAGCAAGTTGCAGCGGCTGTTAAAATTTGTAATAAGTATAATATACCTTTTATTGCACGCGGTTCTGGTACTGGATTATCGGGAGGCGCCTTACCCGTCGAAGAATGTGTGCTAATTGTTACTTCAATGATGCGGCAAATATTGAATGTAGATTTAGAGAATCAACGTGTAGTAGTGCAACCAGGAGTTATAAACAGTTGGGTTACACAGACTGTGAGTGGTGCTGGTTTTTACTATGCTCCTGACCCTTCGAGTCAAATTATTTGTTCAATAGGTGGGAATGTCGCTGAAAATTCAGGTGGGGTACATTGTCTTAAATACGGTGTGACAACAAATCATGTGTTGGGACTCAAAATAGTTACTGCGACTGGTGATATTGTTGATTTGGGCGGAATGCTTCCAGAAATGCCTGGTTATGATTTAACAGGTATATTCGTTGGTTCTGAAGGTACTTTGGGTATTGCGTGTGAAGTAACATTGCGTATTCTCAAAGCTGCTGAGTCTATATGCGTACTGCTTGCTGATTTTACTAATGTTGAAGCTGCTGGCGCCAGTGTTGCCGATATTATTAGTGCAGGGATTATTCCTGGTGGTATGGAAATAATGGATAATCTCAGCATCAATGCAGTTGAGGATGTCGTTAAGACAAACTGTTATCCACGAGATGCCACAGCTATATTACTTATTGAAATTGACGGTTTAGAAGTTGAAGTTGCTCATAGTAAAAAGCTAGTCGCAGAAATTTGTCGCAATAACGGCGCCCGTAACGTTACCTCAGCAAGTGACCCCGAAACCCGTTTAAAATTATGGAAGGGCAGAAAAGCAGCATTTGCAGCAGCAGGACATGTCAGCCCAGATTATTATGTACAAGATGGAGTCATTCCACGTACACAACTACCATACGTATTAAAAGAGATTGAAGAATTAAGCCAAAAATCAGGATATAGAATAGCCAACGTCTTCCATGCAGGAGACGGAAACTTACACCCGCTCATACTTTACAACAATTCCATACCTGGTGAATTAGAAAAAGTTGAAGAAGTCGGCGGCGAAATCCTAAAATTATGTGTCCGCGTTGGTGGTAGCATATCTGGAGAACATGGAATCGGCGCCGAAAAACGCTGCTACATGTCCGAAATGTTCTCAGACTGCGACCTAGAAACAATGCAGTTTGTCCGACAAGTATTTAACCCCAAAGGTTTAGCCAACCCCACCAAAATCTTCCCCACCCCCCGCACCTGTGGAGAAGCAGCAAGAGCTATGGGTAATGGCGCCAAAAAATTTGAAACCTCTGGAGTCGAAAGATACTAATGGCAACGGATTATGAACGGATGTAACGGATGGTTGATTTTATCGAACAAAACTTTACTTATAATAAAAATCTTACCTATTACATCCGTTACATCCGTTACATCCGTTGCAAAGAACTCACTATGCTAGAAATCTCCAGCAAGGTAATTATACCAGAAAACGAAATCGAAATTAGCGCAGTACGCTCAGGAGGTGCCGGAGGTCAAAACGTAAACAAAGTTGCAACTGCTATCCATTTACGCTTTGACATTAAAGCATCTTCCTTACCAGAGTTCTACAAAGAGCGCTTATTAAACCTCAAAGACAAACGAATTACCCAAGATGGCATCATAGTTATCAAATCTCAAGAACACCGCACTCAACTTCAAAATCGTGAAGAAGCTTTAAAAAGACTTCAAGAACTTATAAAAAGTGTTACCGTTATCAAATTAAAACGAAAAGAATCTGTACCAACTCGTTCTTCACAGTTACGGCGCCTTGATAGTAAAAAGAAACGTGCCCAAACCAAGTCAAATCGAGGAAACGTCACAGACTATTAAAATATCATAAACTGTATTTAGATTTATATTTGTGCAAAATACTTCCTGATGTGGAACTTTATAGCTAGGATATTGTCCATAGTTGGTAGTATCCTGCATTCTAGATTTTAAAACGATGGTGTTAGACTTCAATATCAAGGTTCGCCCTCACGGGTATGTATATAACGACTTTGGTTTTTACCCTAGTAAATATACCGAAATTGAAGTGACATCATTACCACAGGATACTATTGCCAAATTAGAAGCGGATATAGCCGACTTAGAAATTATGAGCAATCAACTAGCACAAGCTAAATATCAAAATGAACAGCATACTCTTGAATCAAAAATCGAATTTGGTGTACAAGAGTTAGAGCAAATAGCCGAAAGAATTAATTATTTAGCGGCTCAACTCGAAACCGAAATGCACAACTTTAAAAGTGTTGCCGTCGAGGTCAATAAAAATTATCATCAACAGCAATTAAATTCAAATAATCATAAAAATAATTTAAAAGCTAACCGTTGGATACCTTTAAACATTTGGGACATTCATTTCTCATCAATTCCAACAATAATCAAACGTGGTACAAAATTTATTATAGTTGAAAAAATCGTTAATTTATTCAAATATTAACTGAATTTTTCAGTATGGTTGCTGTAAAAACAAAGTATTTTACTTCTTTTTGCTCCCTTTTTAATATCTTTAGATAGAGTTAACCCTCAATCTGTCGAATGATGTAATAATCTGTAATAAAACTTATCACATAAGGGTAGGGAAAAATTATTATAAACTGAGTTATGCTTCTTAAACCAATTAATCAGCAAGTAGTTGCTATAATGGGTGCCTCCAGTGGCATCGGTCGGTTAACAGCGTTTATGTTCGCGCAAAAAGGCGCCAAAGTTATGGTATCCGCTCGTTCGGAAGCGGGATTAAAAGCGTTAGTAGATGAAATTCATTTATTCGGTGGTGAAGTAGATTACGTTGTTGCTGATGTCAGCAATATTGAACAAGTTAAAGCATTTATTGAGAAAACAGTAGCACGATATGGGCGCCTAGATACATGGGTGAACGCAGCAGCTACAGGTGTAATGGGTCGCTTTGAAGATGTAACAGTTGAAGAATTTCAGCGTGTAATTGATGTAACATTGATGGGTCAAGTCAATGGTGTAACAGCAGCTTTACCTTACCTCAAGCAACAAGGAGGAGCAATTATTTGTGTTTCCTCAATGGAAGGTAGGAGAAGTCTGCCATTGCAAAGTGCATACTCAACAGCAAAGCATGGTTTAGAAGGATTTTTAGAAGCTGTGCGTGTTGAGTTAATGCACGATAAGATACCCGTTAGTGTCACATCCATACTTCCATCAGTTATAAACACACCTTATTACAATAAAATTCGTACCAAGTTGGGCGTCAAACCAACAGGAATACCACCTTATTATCAACCAAACGTTGTTG
The DNA here is from genome assembly GCF_001904745.1 of Calothrix sp. HK-06. Classification (GTDB taxonomy): domain Bacteria; phylum Cyanobacteriota; class Cyanobacteriia; order Cyanobacteriales; family Nostocaceae; genus Dulcicalothrix. Next base: position 44,680 of record NZ_MRCD01000008.1, on the reverse strand, counting down.
CTGAAGCAATTCTTTACGCAGCAGAAAATCCAACGCGCGATTTTATTGCTGGAGATGTTGGCAGAGTGTTAGATGTACTTCAAAGACTCTCACCAGGTTTAATAGATATAATATTAGCAACAATAGGTTTTGTTGGACAGCGTACAACCGAACTAAAATCTGAAGCTGCACCCGATAACTTATATGAACCGATTGAAGGGTATGACAAAATAGAGGGTGATTTTGGCAAGTTAACAATACCAACTTTTCTAGATAACCTTGACAAGAACCCAACCCTGAAATGGGGACTTGCTGCTGCTGTAGGAGTTGCCACCATTTTCGGCTTGCTTCCTAAAGATCAAATTTAATATTCCTTATCTAGTGGATATCTTGTGGAATGGGCTTAAGATTGCCTGTTCCATTAAAAGGCGCCTTATTTCGTAAGGTGCAAGATGTAAATTTACAAATCAATTCCTCTATCTTGTAGCTGCTTTAATAATTCTTGATAACGCTGACGTTCTTGAGCAAGTTCGTTTTGCGCTGCTTCCTTATTAAGTCGTTCCGTTTCAGCACGTTGTTCTGCTTACTGACGCTGTTGTTGTTCAAGCAAAGCGCGTTGTTCTGCTTGCTGACGCTGTTGGTCTAACTCAATAGGTGTCACAAACTTTAATCCGTCAGGACGATAAATTTCGAGCGTTGTTGTTAATACAAACCTTATTCCTAACCGTGGACTTGTCCACCCATTAATATTAGTGATTTGTTTTAAACTCTTTTTCGACCGTAACCAACCTTGTAAGCTGTTTTTCTGTGGGTCATAAAGGTAATATTCTTCTACACCGTGTTTCTCATAGAAATCGCCTTTTTTATCCATTTCTGCTTTGGTGTTACTTGGTGATAAAATTTCAAATACCACCTGTGGCGCAATATTTGCTTCTTCCCACTGTAAATAACGACCTCTGTCACCCTTTGGTACACCAAATACCACCATTATATCGGGAGCTACGCTTTTATCTTGCCCTTGAACTGGATACCATAATAAATCTCCAGCAATAAATATATCTTGAATTGCTGCAAATAATATTTCTAAACCTTCTTTAATTAAAACAATCCAACGAAATTGTACTGTATTGTCTGCCATTGGTTGACCGTCGCTTTCTGGGTAGATAACGAAATCATCAGCGGCATCTTTATCTTTATATGTGACTTGTCGTACCATATTGCAGCACCTCCAGCTTGGCATGAGGTAATTATCCTCAGTTTAACGGTAGATGCGGTAAGTTACCACCGCATGAGATGGTAGTAAAATACGATGATCTCTATATGTACTATTAAATCTAATATGACAGATACTTAACTGGTACTTGATATTACTTTATGTGTAAGTGCTAAATTGGCAACAGACACTTATAAAAAACTCTTGCCCAAAAATGCGTGCATCATTGATAAAATCATCTTTACTGATGTTCTTTTTATTACTTGTCAAGCCAGCAACAGCAGGAATTATTCCAGATGGTACGCTGCCAACGAATTCTAAAGTAATACAACAGGGAAATACTAGCCTGATTGAAGAAGGTACTATTAAAGGTACAAATTTATTTCATAGTTTTAATGATTTTTCTATATTTTCTGGAAATACAGCTTATTTTAATAATTCCTTAAATATTCAAAATATTATCAGCCGAGTAACGGGTACATCTGTTTCTAATATAGATGGATTGATTCGCGCGAATGGTAGTGCTAATTTATTTTTATTAAATCCCAATGGGATTATATTTGGGCAAAATGCAAAGTTAGATATTGGTGGTTCGTTTATTGGCACATCTGCCAATAGTATGAAATTTAATGATGGTTTTGAGTTTAAAGCTACTAATTCCGAATCAACACCTTTATTAACAGTAAGTACTCCCATTGGTTTACAGTTTGGCGCCAATCCTGGAAATATTACTAACTTTTCTCGTGCCATTAGCCAAAACGGTGAGATTATCGGTTTATCTGTACTATCAGGAGCAACTTTAGCTTTAATCGGTGGACAAGTTACAATTGATGGTGGAACTTTAACGGCGCCTGGAGGCAATATAGAGTTAGGCGCCATTAGTGGCAATAATACCGTTAATCTTGTACCTACAAGTTTTGGTTGGAAACTAGGCTATGAAAAGGTAAGTAGTTTCCAAGATATTGGTGTAATTAATAATGCTACTCTTGCAAGTAATTTTAATGGTAGAGGTAATATTACAATTACAGGTAATAATATTGATATTTTATCTAGTCGTATTCAAGCTGGTATTAATTCAGGATTACAATTAAATAATCAACCTGGAGATATTGCTCTTAATTCCCAAGGAAACACCACGGTTGATGCTGGAGTAATTACGAATAGAGTTGATGGTATTGGAGATGCTGGTAATATCAACTTGACGGCACAATCGCTTGTTCTTAATAATGGCGCCGAAATTACTGCAAATAATTTTGGTGAAGGTAATGCTGGAAACATTAATATTAACGCTACAGATACTATTTCGCTATCGGGAGTTGGTGCCAATGGTTCTTCTACAGTCATAGGTGCAAATTTATTTGGAGCCAAAGGCAATGGAGGTGAAATTACTGTGAATACTGCAAATTTATCTCTAACGAAAGGCGCCACAATTGTTGCTCATACTTTTGGAGAGGGGAACGCTGGTAATATTGAAGTGAATGCTAGCAACAACATCAATATCAGTGGTTTAGGTAGTAACGGATTTACTTCGGGTATTGGTAGTCAGGTTTTCCCCGAAGCTGTGGGAAATGGTGGTAAAATAGTCTTAAATGCTCCAATAGCAACTTTATCAGAAGGCGCCAATGTAGTGGCTCATACTTTTGGGCAGGGAAACGCTGGTAACATTGAAATTAATGCTCAAAAAGTATTTCTAGATGGCTTGGCAAGTAATGGTGAATCTAGCGGTATAGGTAGTGCTGTTTTTGGAAACGCTAAGGGAAACGCTGGAGAAATTGTTATTAATACCAATTCTTTGTCTGTAACCGATAGTGCTTCATTATTTGTTGCGACTTTCGGACAAGGCAATGCTGGCAGTATAACCATTAATGCGTCATATAATGTAATTTTTGATGGAGTTGGCGCCAATGGTCGTTCAAGTAATGCGTTCAGTACTGTAGAAGAAAAATCTAGCGGTGATGGCAAAGAGATAAATATTAGAGCAAATACCTTGAATGTTAACAATGGAGCTGTTATTGGTACTACTACACGCGGTAAAGGTGACGGTGGTAATATCAATATTAAAGTTAATCGTTTAGAAGCACAAGCAGGCGGAGAAATACTCAGTACTAGTCGCAGTAGTGGAAATGCAGGTAATATTACTGTAAACGCAACTGAAAGTATTAATTTTTCTGGCAACGACCCAAATTTTTCTCAAAGATTAGCACGTATAGGTAGACCAATAGTACGCAACGAAGGTGCTGGAAGTGGTTTGTACGCTAACACCGATGAAAAATCTACAGGAAAAGGCGGTAACATTAACGTTACCACACGCCGCTTTACAATTACCGATGGCGCCATAGTTAATACTAGTGCCTTTGGACAAGGTTCTACAGGTGACATTAAAATTACGGCTTCTGATTTATTTATGAATGCTGCGGACATTGCATCCTCCAGTCTTTTTGGTCAAGGTGGCAACATTAATTTACAAATAGCAGAGACATCTATATTGCGTAATCAAAGTACAATTTCAACACGAGCAGGTACTTTATCTAGTGGTGGTGGAGACGGAGGTAATATTAGAATAAATGCCAACGTATTAACAGCTTTAGAAAACAGCAGTATTAATGCCAATGCTTTTCAAGGACGTGGTGGAAACATTCAAATATCTGCTTCTGGTTTACTTCTTTCTCCCAATAGCTCTATTACAGCTAGTTCTCAACGAGGAATTAACGGCAATATCCAAATTAACACACCAGATGTTAATCCGGAAGCAGGATTAATAGAACTTCCAAATAATTTTTCCGACCGCTCCAATCTAATAGCTCAAGTTTGTCCAGCATTACGAGGTAATTATTTTACAATAACTGGACGTTCGGGTTTACCAGCTAACCCATCTGATACAATTCGCACTAACCTAACTGAAACTATTGATTGGGTGGCGCCAAATTTTCCTAAAACCAAACCTGAAAAAGTAACTAATTATCGAAACCTAAAGCCGAAAACTACAACTAAAATCATCGAAGTAACTAGCTGGGTTAAAAATAAACTTGGAGAAGTCATGTTAGTAGCATCTACACCTACACCAAGTATCCAAACTATTAATACTGCATCTATAAATTTATGCCAACAGTAAACATAGACCCTGTTATACGTTATAAGTTGTTATTTTCATAATAATAAAGTACAATTAAGTAGTTTCTTTGAGTTAATACTCACGACTTTACTATGAAGACGCTAGCTACATGGTCTGTTGATGAATATCACCGCATGATAGAAGCGGGGATTTTACAGAATCGCAAAGTCGAATTGCTTACAGGTGAAATTGTAGAAATGAGTCCAGAAACTCCGATTCATTATAGTACTGCAAAACGAGATACAAAGTATTTAGAATCATTGCTTGCAGGTTTAGCAGAAGTACGCTTTAATGGGCCAATTACACTAAAAGATTCAGAGCCTGAGCCAGATATTGCAATTGTACGCTTGCCTGAATCAAACTACGATAACCGTCACCCTGAACCAGAAGATATTTTTTGGCTTATAGAAGTTTCTAAAACAAGTTTAAAAAAAGATTTAGAAATAAAAGCATCAATTTATGCTACCGCTAATATTCGAGAATATTGGGTTTTAAATTTGTCTGCAAATGAATTAATAGTTATGCAGAATCCGCAAAATGGAGAATATACGAGCGAAACTATAATTCGACAAGGTGTTATTACACCATTGGCTTTTCCAAATATTCAGGTTTTAGTTAGTAGGTTATTTTAAACACTGGAAAAAGTGTAGAGACACGTAAGTGAAGCTTCTCCGTTATCCGTTAACGAAGTTTTCCCGAAGGGTAGGATATCCCGAAGGGTAGGAAAATTTTCCCTTTGGGACACTTTCCTGCGGAACACTACGTGAACGTGAATGCGTCTCTACAACATGCGAATTTTATTCCCATTTGTGGCGAATACTATCGTATATTTCTATATACTTATCACCGGGATTGTTCCAGGAGTAATCGTACTCCATTCCTTGAATCGCTAACTGACGGAACAGTTCAGGACTGATATTATATAAATCTATCGCTCGTCCCATTGCTGATTCTAAAGCGTAGTTATCGAGGTCAAAGAACACAAACCCGTTACGTGTTTCTTTGGAGTGCATTTGGTCATAGTCCCAGTCAAATACTGTGTTTACTAACCCACCAACACCTCGCACTATCGGCACTGTGCCATATTTTAAACCAATTATTTGTGTGAGTCCACATGGTTCATAGTTACTTGGTACAATTATCATATCGGCACCTGCATATATTAGGTGCGATAATTCCTCGTTGAATCCTAATTCAATATGTACATCTGGGTTCTCTGCTAAGAAAGATTGTTCGTGAACAAACCAACTGTTGATACTGGGTTCAGTGGCAGCACCAAGTAAAACAAATTGGGCACCGCGTTCCAGGGCATGATAAATTGCATGGTGAACTAAGTGTACACCCTTCTGAGCATCAAGGCGCCCGATATAAGCAATTAGGGGTTTATCACTATCGCCTAACTTTAACCGTTCGCGTAAAGCCTTTTTATTATATTGCTTCTGTTCAAAATCTTCTGTCGTGTAATTGAAAGGAATGTATTTATCAACTTTGGGATTCCAAAATTCAAAGTCAATACCGTTGAGAACTCCTTGGAATTTATCGCGATGTAAGTATAAAGTATGTCCTAAGCCGCAGCTAATATCAGTATGTTCGGCTTCCCAAGCATGATGCGGTGATACTGTAGTAACAGCATTTGAGTATACAATACCCGCCTTCATCATATTCAGTGCAAAGGGATTAAAGTTATCCTGTAACTTCTCGTACTGATAATAATATTCAGGACGGTTCAAACCAGTTGCTTCTAAAACCTCGTTTCCACATATACCTTGGTGTTTAAAATTGTGGATAGTATAGCAGACGCGCTGGAATTCCATACCGTTATACTTATATATCTCGTATAACATTACAGGTATTAAACCAGTTTGCCAGTCATGACAATGAATAATATCTGGGCATTTATTACTTTGCTGCAAGAACTGCAATGCTGCTTTACTAAAGAAAGCAAAACGCATATTGTCGTCATTGCACCCGTAATAACACCCACGATGAAAAAAGTTGTCTTCTGAATGCGGCTCAATAAAGAAGCAAACTCGACCATGCACCCAACCGCAATATACAGAGCAATGAATTCGTCCACCATACCAGGGTACCCAGAGTTCACGGTACGCATCATGTAATCCCCATATATGGTCATAGCGCATACAATCGTACATGGGAAGAATCAATTCGACACAATGCCCCTTGCTCTCTAACTCCCTACTTAGTCCGTACACGACATCGCCCAAGCCACCTGCTTTTATTACAGGCGCACACTCTGAGGCTATTTGTACAATGTACATTTTTAACCCCCCGGTTAATAAAAATTAATCTTATCCATCTTCTAAAATATATGCAATATGTACTTTAGAGCAAAGTATTTTTACATTAATTTTCGCAACGTATCGTTTTGTAAAATTTATCAAACTAAAGGATGACTATTTTTGATGGAGATGAGGCGCCTTTTATCCCAACTTTTTCCCGATACCAAAGCGAAAGCAAAATTTATAGTATGTACACAAGAAAGCAAACAGACGTATTCAAATAATCATAAAGGAGATTAGAAAAATGTCTAATGAAGCAATCGAACTATCACTGGATGAACTTGATAATGTTGCAGGTGGTTTATCTCTTATTCTAGGTGATATTGGTGGGTTTGCGTCGAGTGCCAACAATAGTTTTTACCAAAAAACTTTGAATGTTGCTCAACAAACCTATGCAGGCCCCAATGGAAGCTACACTGGTTCATTATTCAATTTTAGTGAAGTAGCGTCTAGTGCTGGGCAAAATATTGTTATTAGCTAGGTCTTACGATATGTTGGTGCGTGACTTCAAGCACCACGCACCCTAAGAAATAATTATAATATTTATGCGTGATAAATTTTTTTGATATTTACGCTACTTTCTCAAAAATAAAGTATGTTACTATTTTACAGATTATTGAGTAAAAAACATTAAGAATTATTGAAAATTACTCAATAATCGTATCATGGACTCTTCTAAATTATCAGCAAATACCCCTTTTGGGAATATAGATTCAGTTAGCGCTTTTATACCAAAGAATGACCTGATAGATAACCCAGGTTTTACTTTTGATTTTAGTAAGTCTTCTAATTCATCTTTAGGGAAAATATCGAATCAACAATATAATATACCCAGGTCGAATCCTAATCCTAATTCTATTTTTAGTAATCCTGGTACATACGCCGATTTTAATGGAGATGGCAGAAAAGATTTATTGTGGCGTGATGATAAGACGGGTGAAACAGCTATTTGGATAATGGATGGCAAAAATATATCTGAAGGTAAGTTTGTGCCAAGTATGAGTTCAGACTGGGAGTACAAACTAGGTGATTTTAACCGCGATGCTAAAAGTGATATTTTTTGGCGCAATAAAAAAACAGGTGAAAATAGCTTGTGGATAATGGATGGTGGTAATGTTGCTAGCTCCACTCAACTACAAACCATAGACTCTAATTGGAAACTAGATATTGCTGATTTTGATGGTGATGGTAAAAGTGATGCATTTTGGCATAATACCGCAACTGGTGAAAATGCAACTTGGTTGATGGATAATAATAACGTTAAAACCGCAGCTTATTTGACTCGAACAGAGGATTTAGGTTGGCAACCAACTATGGTTGATTTCAATGGTGACGGCAGAACAGATTTATTTTGGCGTAATAAAAATACTACTGAGACGGCAGTTTGGTTGATGAATGGCACCGATTTTTCTGGTTCCTTCTTGCAAAAAATGGATGCTAATTGGGATTATAAGATAGGAGATTTTAACGGAGACAACCGAAATGATGTTCTATGGCAAAATAAAGCCACAGGTGATACATCAATGTGGTTAATGAATGGAACCTTACTTTTCAGCAGTGACCTTGAGAAAGTCAATTCAGATTGGAAAGCTGATATTGGTGATTTTAATGGAGATGGTAAAACCGATATTTTTTGGCGTAATCAAAGAACTGGAGAAAATACAGCTTGGCTAATGGATGGCTCATCAGTTTCTACTTCAGCATTCTTGGCTAAAACTGACCCATCGTTGAAATATACTATCGGTGATTTCGATGATGATGGTAAGACTGATATTTTCTGGCGTGACACCACAAGCGGTGACAATAAATTATGGTTCATGAATGGTACCACTGCTTCGGAAAGTACCGTAATTAATGCTGGCCCTGAATGGAAAACTAATATTAACTAGTAGCACAGGCATCTTGCCTGTGTATTCTGTGTATTATTCACCCTGTCTGTGTTTTAGGTCAGACGGGGCGCCTAACCCTGTTAATTATATTTTGCTTGGATACATTAATTCAAAACCCGTAACAAATTTAACAAAATCATAAAAATGCCCCTGTGAGCCTTCACAGAGGTAATTTAACTAACTGGATATTATATGTAAAGTCTTAACAAGGATTTTGTTAATAATTTTTTCTGCGATTATTTTTAGACAGTTTCAACTGCCGCCACAAACGATTTAACCAATTATTATTCTTACGGGATGTACGCTTAGGATTATTCGGTTTCATTCCCTGTTGTAAACGCGCTTCTTCTGTTATTGGTACTGCATTTTTATCGGGAACTATTTGTGTTCCGTATCTACGTGCATATACCTGTGTAAATTCGGCACCAAAAAATAAAATTTGAGCAGCGTAGTTAACCCAAAATAAAATCACTACTATTGAACCAGCGGCACCATAAGTAGAGTTAAATGTGGCTCTTGCTAAGTAAAAACCTAGTAAATATCTACCAATTGAAAATAATAACGATGTTAACGAGGCACCGATTAAAACATCACTCCAAGCAATTTTAACATCTGGAAGAACTTTAAAGATTAATCCGAATAGTATAGCCGTGACGGCAAAAGATACAAAAAAGCTGACTAACTGCCAAATACCATCAATACCTGGTAATATATTTTGAAAATAAGCGACTGTAGCAGATAAAGCAGTACTCATCACAAGTGAGACTAATAATAAAAACCCGATTCCCAAAATCATCGTAAACGATAGAAACCTTTGGCGAATCATGTTTTTTACTGCACGTCCAGGTTTGGGCTGTACTTCCCAAATTGTATTGAGTGAATCTTGTAATTCTGTAAATAGACCAGTAGCACCAAATAATAGTACTAGAACACTAATTGCTGATGCAATCGTTCCTTGTCGTGGTTGACTTGCACTTTGAATGGCGCCTTGAATAAGTGCAGCACTTTCTGAACCTACTAAACCTTGGAGTTGTACTTCAATAGCACCTCTTGCTGCCTCTTCACCAAATATGGCGCCGACAACAGCAATGATAATGATTAACAAAGGAGCGATGGAAAATATCGTGTAATAAGATAATGCGGCTGCTAACCGTGAGGCTTTATCCTTTGACCACTCTTCTAACGTCTCCTTAAACAAACTTACAACCTTATTAAATATCAAGCGACTCTCCTTTACTGCCTAGCATCAACTCCACTGAATTCTATTAATACTCGACACTTACTGAGGTAAGCATCCTTCTACAGACACTTCTCATTGTAGTCAAAAGAAATAAATGATAGAGAAACCTGGTTTATAGGGAGTTCTTGATTTTTATAACAAGATTCAATAAAGAAACCCGGTTTCTGTAGGAGATTGTAATTTTTATAACAAGATTTAACAAATAAACCGGGTTTCTAACTTATATAAGTTAGCAAAACATTTTTTGACTACTGTATATATTGTAATGACGCAAAAAAGCGCTTTCCAGAGTTGTAATCCATACCGTTGTATCAACGTGTAATGCGGAAGTCCGCATTTTCTCGGTTTATTAAGTAATCACAATCAAGGCAATATCTATAGATGTAAGTCAGAAATTGCTCAATAACAAAGGTTTGTAAGATAAAAAACAAAACGTAAAAATATGAGGGAAATAATGAACACAGCTAACTTAGAATTTTTCAACACAAACGAGATTACCGTAACCATACCTAAGCCATATCTTGAGAGATTGTATAATTTGCTCAAAGATAACTCACAAAACAATGACCAGTCTTCAAAAGCAAAAGATACTCAGTTAGAAGACAGAGTGCAAAAAATGCTTCAACAGCGTGAAGACCGTGATATTTTGGCTTATTTAGATTGGGTGTTAAAGCAAAATAGCTAAAATTTTTATGACAGTAGTGCGTCAACTTGCGTCATGACCATTGCTGGAGTCACCGCTAATTTAGCAGACATCTGACGAAGATTACCCTCACTGTTAAAACCAATCCATTCGGTTATAATTTTGTAATCTGAACTCAATATACGATGAAGTTGACGGTCTTGTGGCGCCCACCGTTCGACTTCACTATCAAGTATTACGATACTTTTAGTGTGTAGTGCATCAGCTAAATATGATACAAAAATATTATTACAAATTAAAAGTGAAGTATTTACGAAAAGCGCTGATAATGCTCCAATGCTGATTTTTCCTACTAAATTAACTGATGAAATTGAGGAATGAGAAGCAACTGTGGCCGCTAAATTAGTTTGTTCTGCTGAACCTGTTAATACTACTTGATAACTGCGTTCTGTAATTGCGTCGGCAATTTTCGCTAAGTCTTCAGCAGACAAATGCCGTTGAAAATCATCTAAATGAATGCAGACATATTTATCTGGTGGTAGGTAATTTGCACCTTCAATTTTGCTCAACTCAATAAAATCTGTTTGTAAAAGTGGAAATTCTAATTCGTCGTCTTGAACTGGGATACCTAAAAATTTCATCAATTGTAGATGGCGCCATATTTCCGGTTCATTCTCAGGATAGTGTGTAAAGTAGGTGGGGTCTGGACAATAATAACCGCTCATATAAAATCCGGCATTAATACGGGCACCGAGTAAAGAAGTAAAGCTATTTATAATAGTACCGTTATCGTGCATTTGTAACGCTAAGTCAAAGTGTAAAGCCTGAACTTTGGCTAAAAATTCTGGAATTTTGTGAACTGATGATGATTCTGGAATTCCTGGATATCCCGGAAATTCGATAAAATCGTCAATTAAGTGGCGCCATCGCTGTCTTATAATCTCTGGAGAGAATAATCCTATTAAAGTTATATGAGCATAAGGAAATGCTGCACGTAATGCTCGCAAAGCTGGAATAATACACATCAAATTTTCCAAACCAGGCAACGCGCGCACTATTGCAATGCGTTCAATATGCTGTTTAAACAAAAGTTGATTCACTACCATGTATTGTTACCTGCGCCGCATCATTAAACAATATCCAACTATTTTTATCCCAAGTCATCGTGCTAACGGCATAATATACAACTGTTTCTCTTATAGTAGATATAGTTAATCTACGACTAAAGGTATACAGATATTTCTAATTTCTACCAATAGCAGTATGATTTATGACTCTTATATTTGCTAATTTATGCAAAAAGTCACTAAAATTTTATGCAATTAGCTAATAAAGTCGCATTAATAACGGGTGCAGGTTCAGGAATAGCCAAAGCGGCAGCAATATTATTTGCCAAAGAAGGGGCAAAAGTTGCAGCGTTAGGACGTACAAAAGACGAGCTTGAAGCAGCAGTTGCAGAAATAAATCAAGCCAACGGAGAAGCTATTGCAGTAATTGCTGATATTTCTAAAGTTGAGGATATGCAGCAAGCGACTCAAGAAGTTATTAATAAATGGGGAAGATTAGATATAATATTTGCAAATGCTGGTATTAATGGAGTTTGGGCACCGATTGATGAATTAGAACCCGAAGAATGGGATAAAACTATCGAAGTTAACCTTAAAGGAACTTTTTTAACGGTTAAATATACAGTACCTTACTTAAAAAAACAGGGTGGCTCAATTATTATTACCTCATCCATTAATGGTACACGCACCTTTAGTAAATCAGGTGCCACTGCATATGGATGTTCTAAAGCGGCACAAGTAGCATTTGCAAAAATGACAGCATTAGAACTTGCCAAACATAAAATTCGCGTCAATGTCATATGTCCTGGCGCCATAGATACTAATATATCTGAAAATACACAACAAAGAAACTTAGAAAAAGCACAAGAACCAGTCGTATTTCCAGAAGGCAAAATTCCCTTAACCGATGGAGAACCAGGAAGTTCAGACCAAGTAGCACAACTCGTACTTTTCCTAGCATCAGATGCATCCAATTTAATTACAGGAACAGAAGTTTGGATTGACGGTGGAGAATCTTTATTAAAAGGATAATATTACAATTATAGGTTGGGTGTAGCGACAGCGTAACCCAACACAATCAACATTTAATTTTTATTACCGATTTAATGAGTATCATGCATTTAAGGCAAAGAATTGATGGCTCAGTAGAGCGAATGGAGGGAATTTTGAGGCAGGCAGAATGCCCACCTCACAAGAGATTTTGATTGTTTTTATTTAGAAAAGAGTAACAATTTAATTTTCGTCGCGTCCGTGTACTTGTGCTGGTGGACTTGTTGCTTCGACTGCGGTAAATGATTCTAAGATTTTGTAGGTGTGGGATGCTCCTTTTGGAACTACCCATGAATTACCTGGTTCGAGTTTTACTACTTGACCTTCAAGGTGTAATTCTGCTGTACCTTTGATGACGTAACCTACTGTTTCATATTCGCGCGTTGTTGGTTCTTTGGGTTCATTTGGTTGCTCGTCTTCCCAAAGTCGCATTGAAACGGTTTTTCCAGATGCTAAATATTTTTGTCCGAGTTGACCTGTGGGTGAGTAAGCAGAGTCTACTTTTTTAACGCTTGTGTCAGCCATGATTATTTTCTCCTACTGTTATAGTCGTGATTAAACTTTGATTGTGCTACCTGTACGTGCAGCTTCATAAATTAAGTTCATTAACCGCACGTCTTGTAAACCTTCTTCTCCTGGAGTTTTTGGTTGTTTATTCTCCATGATGCTTTGTGAGAAATGGTCTATTTCTAAAGCGAATTGATTTTGCTCTTGAATTTGTGGTTCTTCCATACCACTTTTACGTTTGATTATTAAACGATGACGGTAGTAGTCGGTAGCTGGGTCAAGTTCTAATGTTGCATCTGAACCAAATACTTGAAAACGTTTAACATCAGAATGACCGTAACTGCAACTACAATTAGCTAAGGTGCCACCAGGAAAACGTAGTCCAAAGTTTACATTTTCTTCGACTTCACGAAAGCGCGCGTCACCTGGAGTGCTATAAATCATCGCATTGATTTCTATTGGTTCTTCACCTGTAATATATCTAGCTGCTTGTAAACTATATATACCAATATCATATAATGAACCACCTCCAGCTAACTTTTTATTCATTCGCCAACGGTCTGCTGGGTCTTTCGGGTCGAGGTTACGTCCGTGGTCTGAAGTAACTAATTTTAATTTACCTAGTTGACCACTACGAGCATATTTAATTGCTGCTAAGTTGAATGGTTCATACTGCGCGCGGTAAGCTATCATTAACTTACGTGTAGCTTTTTTAGCAGCATCAATCATTGCTTGACATTCTTGGACAGTGTTTGCCATTGGTTTTTCACACATTAAATGCTTGCCTGCTTGCAAACCACGAATTGTGTATTCGGCATGTAGTCCGTTTGGTAATATTATATATATTACGTCTATCTCCGGGTTATTACGGATAGAATCGTAGTTCTGATAGTTATAGATATTTTTAGGATTAACGCCATATGAAAGAGCGTATTTTTCAGCTTTGGCTTTATCTCCGCTAACAAAGGCTACTAATTTTGAGCTTTTACATTCTGCAAATGATGGAATGATTTGTTCAGTTGCAAATTTTCCTAAACCTACAATTGCCCAGCCTAATCTTTTAGTCGGTGGCATTGGCGGTTCTTTAGCTTGAGCAAAGGTGCTAGCAGGTTTAATTATTGTACTAATAGATGTGGCGCCGACTGCAATTAATCCCAAACCAGCTTTGTGTAAAAGTGTACGACGTGATAATTCTCTATTCATTTAGGGTGGTTGGGGATAAGTAGAGATAGGAAGATGTTGGGTCGAGGCACGAGACCCCAACCTAAGTTTACTAGGGTTTTAGTACAATCTTGATGCAGTTGTCTTTTTTGTGTTTGAATATGTCGTAACCGTGCGGCGCCTGTTCGAGTGGTAATGTGTGTGTAATTACAAAAGTTGGGTCAATATCACCGTTTTGAATACGTTCGAGTAAAGGTTTCAAATATTTATGAACGTGTGTTTGTCCCATTTTAAAGGTTAGACCTTTGTTCATTGCGGCGCCCATTGGCAGTTTATCAACAAATCCACCATAGGCACCTGCTATTGAAACGTGACCACCTTTGGCACAAGAAACAATAACTTGACGTAATGCTGTAGGACGGTCGGGTTCTAATTTGACAGCTTGTAAAACTTGGTCGTGCAATGCCATAAAATCAGTACCATGCGCCTCAAGTCCCACTGCGTCAATGACTGCATCTGGACCACGACCACCTGTCATTTCTTTGAGCGCTTCACCTACGTCTAGTTCTTCGTAATTAAGAACCTCTGCTTTACATATGTCTTTCGCCATTTGTAAACGTTCAGGAATACGGTCAATAGCGATAACTCTTTCGGCGCCTAACATAAACGCGCTTTTTATGGCAAACTGTCCAACGGGTCCACATCCCCATACAGCGACGATGTCACCTGGTTTGATATGACAGTTCTCTGCTGCCATGTATCCAGTTGGGAAAATATCTGTTAAAAATAAAACTTGCTCATCAGTCATTCCATCAGGTATTTTGAGTAAACCTGTGTCCGCAAATGGTACACGCGCGTATTCTGCTTGTCCACCAGCGTATCCTCCGAAGATGTGTGAGTATCCGAATAAACCCGAAGGTGAATGACCCATTACCTTCTCTGCTAACCATCCATTGGGGTTAGAGTTATCGCATAATGACCATAAGTCTTTTTGACAAAAGTAACAGTTTCCGCAAGCAATAGTAAACGGAACAACTACTCTGTCACCAATTTTAATGTTTTTGACAGCGCTTCCAACTTCAACGACTTCTCCCATGAATTCATGACCTAATATATCCCCTTTTTGCACTGTGGGAATATAGCCATTGAATAAGTGTAAGTCTGAACCGCAGATTGCTGTTGAAGTGATTTTTATTATTGCATCGCGCGGGTTTAATATTTTCGGGTCTGGCACTGTATCTACTTGCACTTTATTGGCGCCGTGCCAGCATAATGCTCTCATAATTATATTCCTAATTAATAATGTAAATAATTTCTTTCTTTTCTTTGTGCCTTTGTGGCTTAATATTTTTTAACCACAAAGGTCACAAAGTAAGAGTTAAGGAAGTTGATAGTAACCGCTACGAGTTCCGGTTACAGGTTCAACAGTTTTTTCTACTTGCTTTTCACTAGAACGTAAGAACTCTTTAGTCGCACGGGGTGTTTCTTCGTTCAGGTTGAGTTTTTCTGTTACTGTTTCAGCGGTTTCTTGGAGTTTGTTTTTAGCTTCTTCTATGATGTTGCCGCTGCTAGTATTGTAGTTCTTAGTATCGCTAGGATAGTTATTCTGTTTTAGATTTTTATGAACATCATCATCTGGCACACCTTTGTAATATACGCCTTCAGGTGATGTTACTGTTGCACCGCTTGCTTGGGTTCTGTTTTTAGCTTGTGAGCCAACAGTACCGTCATCAACTTTGGTTCTGTAAAACTCGGTCTCTTCAGCGTTATTTTTGTAATTTTCGCCTTTAATACCGTTGTTGTTTTGTTTGTTTTTGTTGCTGTCGCTACCGTAGTTATTTTGTCCGAGATTTCTGTGGATATCATCATTTGGCGTACCTTTGTAGTATACGCCTTCGGGTGATACTACTGTGTTGTCAGCAAATGCTGGTTGGATGCTGGTGTTACCAAATTGAATTGTGAAGAATGTAAATGCTGCTATTAATAGAGTCAATGCTCTACGTAATATATTCATTGAAAAGTTCCTCCATTGGATAGATGTTGAAAATTTGAAGTTAATTCCGCAAAAATAGCCAAAAAAATTGTTTTTTACGGCTTTAAGACTACTTTAATACAGTTATCTTTCTTTTGCTGAAATATTTCGTAACCGTATGGCGCCTGATCTAATGGAAGTTGATGTGTAACTACTTGTGAGGGGTCAAATTTACCTTCTAATATCAATTCGAGAAGCTTATGCATGTACTTTTGACCGTGCATTTGTCCCATGCGGAAGGTTAGACCTTTATTGAAAGCGGCGCCGAGAGGCATTTTATCAATGAAGCCTCCATATACACCCATAATGGAGAGGGTGCCACCTTTACGACAAGCTAACATCATTTGTCGTAAAACATGAGGACGGTCAGTTTCTAAACGCAATTTTTGCTTTGTTTGGTCGTAAAAGTCTTCAAACCCTACACCATGCGCTTCTAAACCTACAGCATCAATACAAGCATCAGGCCCACGACCACCCGTCATTTCTTTCAACGCTTCACCTGCGTCTATTTCTTCGTAGTTAATTACTTCAGCTTTAGCATATTTCTTGGCTAACTCTAACCGTTCTGGAAAGCGGTCAATACCAATAACTTTTTCTGCGCCCATCATATAAGCACTGATCATCGCAAATTGACCGACTGAACCACATCCCCATACGGCTACAGTATCACCAGGTTGAATATCACATAACTCGGCACCCATATATCCGGTTGGGATAGCATCTGAGATAAATAGTAATTTTTCATCTGGTATATCTTTAGGAACTTTAAGAGTGCCAACATCCGCATATGGAACTCTTACATACTCAGCTTGGGCGCCTGCATATCCACCAAAAGTATGAGAATATCCATAAATAGCTGAAGTGATACTACCAAATAGTTTCTCTTCCATCCAACCCTTATGGTTGGAGTTATCACATAGCGACCACATATCATGCGAACAGTAGTGACAGTGACCGCAACCAATCATCGAAGGTACTACTACTCTATCACCGACTTTAAGATTACTGATATTACTACCAACATCAACTACTTCTCCCATGAATTCATGACCGATGATATCACCAGGCTGAACGGTAGGAATATAACCACCATATATATGTAAGTCCGAACCACATATGGCAGTAGATGTAATTTTGAGAATAATATCGCGCGGGTTAAGAATCTTTGGGTCATCTACAGTTTCAACCCGCACGTCATTTGCTCCGTGCCAACAAACAGCTTTCATATTTTTACCTTACTTACCGCGTGGTTGTCCTTCGGTTGTGGCTATTTCGCCAGCTTCCATTAACATCTTGAAGCGACGTAGCTCATCACCTATTTGCTGTTCTGGCTCTTCGCCAAAGAGTTTTGCAAAAGCTGCTGTTAAGGCACCTCCTGGTGGAGTATATTCCATCACAACTTTCACTTCAGTACCTCTGTTTCCAGGTGCTTTTGTAAACCTGACAAAACCAGAATTATCCACATCTGCATCTTCTACCGAAGCCCAAGAAATAAACTCATTCTCACGGTCTTCAAGAATTTCAGCATCCCATTCAATGCTTGTACCTAATGGCGCCGTTGCAACCCAGTGTGAACGTTTATTATCTAGTTCTTTAACTTCTTTGAGATGCTTCATAAAATTAGGCAAGTTCTCCAAGTTACGCCAAAAACGGTATAACTCATCAGCAGGTTTGTTGATAGTTACCGTTTTTTCAACTTTAATAACTTGTCCTATTCCTATAGCTTCTTGTGCTTGTTGAATAGTACTTTTTTTCTTTACGCCTTGGTAAACTAACCCACCTCCGGCTATAGCAGTTAATGCTCCTCTTAGTGAACGCTGCTTTAAGCCCAATAATACCATTGCACCACCACTAATTAATGAAGCCCAGCGTTCAGTATCGCCTGCTTCGTTTTGATTAGTACTAATATTTTCTGATGTTGATGCCACTTTCCTACTCCATACATATTGATAATATTGCTGTATGTAGAGACACGTAAACCGAAGGTTTTCCCGAAGGGTAGGGATTAATCGCGTCTCTACACAGATGAAAGGGTTTACATAGTAACAGCGGCGCCTGTTGTTGGGTTAGCTGATTTGGTATCTGCGCCAACTTTGGCACGATATAATTCAACTAAACGCTGCTCGGACATCATTAAGTCTTTGACAATTTCTGCAAAAATAGCAGTTGATATTGGGTCAGTAGTAGAAGGCATTAAATTGCTAAGGTCGCCAATACCCGTTTGTACGTCACCTAATGCTGAACGTAGCTGGAATATATCATCACTACCAGTTAGCGCAGTTTTTACTTTTGCATACTGGTTAGCAATATTCGCAGTCAACGAAGGTTTTTCACCCAGTTGATTTAATCGCGCTTCTAAATATTGAATATGGCGCCCTTTATTTTGAATCATCTCTCCAAAGAGTGATTTGATTTGAGAATCAGATTCTTTTTGCGAATATTGTTCGAGTGCTTCGAGCGAATATTTTTCACCTGCTAAAGCTGTATTGAGTGCTTTAACTATTTCACCCTTGGTTGAACCACCCCAAGCATCAGCTAATTTCCACCATTCCGCGTCTTTATCACGTTCCGAAGGTAAAGCTACATCCTTACCACCGTAGCCTAAGCGACTCAAAATTGCTGTACTAAATACAGCTAAGTCGCCAGGTTGACGTGATGTAATTAAATTACCATCAACTACTAATGCTTCATCCAAATAATTGGCGCCTGCGTTAATCATATCCTTACGGATAGCCATATATCCAGTGGCTTTCTTACCCTTAAGCAAGTCACCTTCTATCAATAACTGAGGCCCGTGACAAACAGCAGCGACTATCTTATTTTGTGCCATCGCTTCCTGCACAAATCTTACTGTATTACGGTTACAACGCATTTTATCAGGCGCCATACCACCAGGTATAATCACTGCATCAAATTCAGCAGCAATAGCTTCGCTTGTCGTAGCATCGGGTTTTACAGAGACTTTGCCACGTTTACCTTTATAAGTCTCGCTCATTCGAGAACCGAGAACAACGACATCCATTCCTGCTTGCTTTAAAGCATTATAAGGTACCTCAAACTCTGCATCTTCTACATTTGCTTCAATGAGAATAGCTACTTTTTTCTTATGATGACCATTACTTGACATATTGTCTCCAATTGTTGCTCTACAATATCAACTATGCTTTAACTTCATTTTTTACAGCAGGTAATATTTCACTGTAATCATCAGAGAAATTTAAACGTACATCTTCAAACTCACCTGCGGATACTGCACTTTCTACAACACTAAATACCGCACGAGCGTGACTGGTAGCTACTTCCGTAGAAACACCTTCTTTTTCGCTCACCATTTTGATAAATTCATCACACTTGAAGTAATTCCCGTTTTGACCTTCACGTCCATGTAAAAAGTCACCTAACTCTTTAGGTAGTTGTGAAGCTAAATCTTTTGCCTCATCACCAACAATACGTTCGCGAATAGTTTCTAATGTTGCACGAGTAACATTTATCGCTTCCTCACGGGAGTTTAACCCAGCTGCGTTCTGAACATTCTTAATAAACTCGTCGTACTTCATAATCTTGGTTAAGGATATATATTTCTAGTGCATTACAAATCTACATATACAACTCGCTTCGAGAAGAAATATATGAGCTACAAGTCTAAATAAACAATATAATATATATTAATTATCCTTACTTATAGCCCATAAATATCAAGGAGCTAGTTGACGATTTTTGATACTTATTATGCTATCTATCAAATAATTTCAAAGCTTCGCTCTAAAGAGAGATATACTAATTTTTTACCGTCCGAAATATAATATCTAAAAAAAAATCAAATTTTACAAAACTTAGTCTAAAATAAAAATATTAAAAATACTGTTATAAACAAAAAAACAGCTATGAGTCATGACATTCATAACTCATAACTATGCGTGAAGTGGCTATAGCGTGAATTGACAATTACTAGACTACGCATAATTCGCAAGTATATCTTCGCTCCAAAGGTATATCTCGGTGTATATGTATCTCTATCTAAAGTAGTACTTCTATTGGGGTATAGAGACTTGACGGAAAAACGTTATTGTGGAATGACCTAGAGACGTGATTAATCACGTCTCTACATTTACAGCGTAATTACGGCAAACGTGTTATGGTCGGTTGATCGAGATGGTTATACACCAATTGAGAAACTTGACGAATAAAATCTCTAGCTTGCGGACTATGATGAGGTCTTCTCACTAAAATACCAGCCAAATATTTTCTACCCGAAGCTGTTTGGATAATACCCGCATCTCCCAGCACAAATCTTAAAGTACCAGTTTTGTGAGCAATATTGGCGCCTTTCCCTAAACCAGAAGGTAATAATCTACGGTTTTGGCATCGATACATTATATTTAAAACTTGATTGCGACTCGCATCACTAAGTAAATTGCTATTTGTCACTAAAGCTGATAAACGTACCAAGTCTTTTGCACTTGTTCTATTCGTTCCCCCAAAGTCTCCTAACATATTTCGCATTGCTGTCTGCTCAAGTCCCCACGTGCGAAAACGTTTATTTAATTTTGCAATACCTCCTAAACGTTCGATGACCATATTGGTTGCAGTATTATCGCTAATAGTCATCATCCGAGTTGCCGTCTCTAGCAAACTAAATTTAGTTCCAGCAGGACGAAAGCGCATATTCCCCGAACCACCTGCTAAATGTCTGCGCTGCATTACCATTGTTTCATTCAATCGAATTCTACCTGCATCAACTTCTTCAAACAATGCAATCAAAACTGGATATTTTATTGTACTAGCAGCAGGAAATATTTTTTCTCCATTAATATTTAAATAATCACCTGTTTGTGAATCTAAAAAAAAGATTCCTGGTGTCAGCGACTTGTAGCGATTCATCAATGTTTTGATTTGAGTTTCTAACAATGACATTTCTTGTCTTAAACTAATAACACCAGCAAATTTAGAATTATTTCTATTTACTTCTGGAACCGAGATAGGAACAGAGTTATTTCGCTCCTTTGGGGGAATGAATCGAAGTCCTGGTAATGGTATCGTATTTGTGCTAAATGAACTAGCTAGCTCGTTTACCTTTATTGTTTGCTCCGCTTTTACTGTCAATGGAAACAGGATAACACTTAAACAAGTAAGTAATAAAAAATTAGATTTCATGTGTATATTGTGTCAGGAACACAGAGATGTAACACGCAATGAAAAAAGCGTGCCTCCAAAAAATGCAATCGAGAAACCATCGTATTTAACAATATTTATATTGTCAAGAATTCTATTTAACAGAAACCCGGTTTTTACGCGAAATAGTTATTATTACAATATCTCAACAAAGAAACCGGGTTTCTTCAGGTTTCTTTTTCTCAATAGCCAATGTTTATTGCAACTCGGCACCTATGTATCGTATGATAAATTGATGTACCCAGCCCATGAGTTGTAATTTATGTATACAGCAAATTCTCTCAAAGCCGAACTAAACTCCAAAGGGTGGCGATTGACACCCCAACGGGAAGTAATATTAGAAGTGTTTCAAAATCTGCCACAAGGAAAACACCTAAGTGCAGAGGAACTATTCGCTCTGCTAGAAAAACGTCAAGAAGGAATTAGTCTGTCTACTATTTACCGTACCTTAAAACTCATGACACGGATGGGGATATTGCGGGAACTAGAGTTAGCAGAAGTACACAAACACTACGAACTTAACACATCATCACCTAATCATCATCATCACATGGTGTGTGCCCAGTGTAACATGACAATAGAATTTGAAAATACTTCTATTCTCAAACAAGCAACAAAACAAGTTGAAAAATCAGGCTTAGAACTAATCGACTGTCAACTAACTATTTACACAATATGTCCCGAAGCAGTACGCAAAGGATGGCCAGCCGTTGTTGCATCAGACTGGGTATGCTCGCGCGCAATAAGAGCAGCTGAACTTGAAGAAGGCACCTCTTTTTTATAAGTTGTATTCTACGTCCTTAATTTTAGGGGGTAGGCACCGATTTACCAATAGTACACAACATGCAGGAAAACAACGTTTATAAGTGTTGGTAAATACTTCACCCCCAAACCCGCTGCCTTCTCTTGAAACTACTTGTAGGCGCCTGTGTTTTAAAAATGCATAAGTAAAATCTTTTTATCCATATTGGTTATTAGTAACTTAAGTGATTAATAATCAACCGCATGTATAACACTACAGTCAGCAATCCAAGTGAACCATTATCAACATCTATCGTAGCACAACTATTTAGTGATGATACTCATCAATTAAACGCTTCTTACTATTCGTCACATCCTTATAGCGCTTCCAGCTTGACATATAGTACGCAATCGTACCAATATGATGAAAATAACGGTTATGGAATAGTGGATGCTGCAGGCGCCGTTGCATACTCAATAGGGGCACAACGTTTTGCTGATGTACCTAATTATGATGACTATGATTGGGGATTGAATGCAATTAATGTACCAGAGGTATGGCAACAAGGATACTCAGGTCAAGATATTGTAGTCGCAGTTATAGATTCAGGGGTTGATTATACCCATGAAAATTTGAGTAATAATATTTGGTACAACTATGCTGAAGTTTATGGCGATGGAATTGATAATGATAGTAATGGTTATATTGATGATGTAATGGGATGGAATTTCGTTGATAATACTAACAATCCATACGATAATAATGGGCATGGTACCCACGTTGCTGGAATTATCGCTGCTGAAAATAATAATTACGGTACAGTTGGTGTTGCATATAATGCTAAAATCATGCCTGTCAAAGTATTTAATGCATATGGTGATGGTTTTAATGAAAATATTGCCAAGGGCGTTATTTATGCTGTAGATAATGGCGCCAATGTCATAAACCTCAGTCTCGGCGGAGCATATACAGAAGTACTAGCAAATGCAATTCAATACGCAACTGAGCGTGGCAGTATTGTAGTTATGGCAGCAGGAAATCAAGGCGCCAGTGAACCAATATACCCAGCAGCATTAGCAACAAATTGGGGAATAGCAGTAGGTGCAGTTGACAGCAATAATTATATGGCGGACTTTTCTAATAGAGCAGGTTCTAATAGTTATCTAAACTATGTGGTAGCTCCTGGTGTTGATATATACTCAACAGTTCCAGACAACAACTATAAATTTGAAAACGGTACCTCAATGGCGGCGCCTTATGTTTCAGGAGTTGCAACACTGATGTTAAGCGCGAATCCTTATTTAACTCCAGAAGAAATTCAAGCAATTATTACAGCAACAGCAATTAGCTAGTTCAAGCATGTAAATTCATAAATTACTGTACTGCCATATAGCTACATATGAATTAATGTCTTAAATTTTTGTTGAGTCTGCAAACCCTGCTATATTTCTAGGGTAATGTGGTTCGAGAGTTAATTTAATTTACTCACGCTCATTATTAAATTACACCTTTAAATCACTTGAGTGCAGTAGTAGCAAATACCCGACTAAAGAGGGATGTCAATAGCTTCCTAAAGTTGGTCAGATCGTATGCAAGCCTGTACCTCAAGGTTGACATGATTACAAAAGTTTTGGAGAAACATCAATGGGACAAGCAAAAGTAGGTGACACAGTAACAGTACACTACACAGGTAAATTGACTGATGGCACAGTTTTTGACTCTTCGTCAGGGGGCGACCCGTTAGAGTTTACAATTGGTACAGGACAATTAATACCTGGATTTGAGGATGCAGTTGTAGGGATGAACGCTGGTGACTCAAAAACTACTCATATCCCCGTAGACCAAGCATATGGTACATATCGTGATGACATGGTTATTGAGGTAGACCGTGAACAAATGCCACCCGAACTAGAACCAGAAATTGGTCAACAGTTACAACTCCAGCAACCCACAGGTCAAGTTATACCCGTCGTTATCACCGAAATATCAGACTCTACCATCACTCTAGACGCAAATCATCCTCTCGCTGGCGAAGATTTGGTCTTTGATATTCAACTAGTTGGCATTGGCGCCTAAGTTCCGTAATATCGTAGGTTGGGTGAAGCCACAGGCGTAACCCAACATACACCAACTTGCAATTATTTTCATCTTTGATGCCCAACGTCCCGAAGTTCAAATGTAATATTGTCAGCACCACAGCTTTGGACTGTTGCATTTCCAATTATTTTTTTAGCAAAAACTATTTATTTTCCATTCTAGTGTACTTCCACGCATAAATGTGTCGTGGTAAGTTTGCTGCACAGCGCCGAAGTCTACTAAACAAATGTTTCCATCATCGCTGCTAAAGATTTTCCTGGTGCCTGCTGTTGGGCAATATAAAAGCTACGATTTGATGTATCTATATAAAAGTACTCATGGTAACGTGAAATCGCTGGATGATTTAACTGCGACAATATTTTGGCTTCGCGCTCAAATAACTCTACTACCTTCCAGTCATTGACCCAATTCAACGATAAACATTTCAGGGCAAAGGTTTCATTTATTTCCAAGTGTTGTACAGCGTATGTCGTACCGCTTCCACCTTGTCCCAAAATATCTATAATCCGATATTTCTCTGCAATTACATCTTCATTCTCATGTACTATTTTTATGTCGGTCTTAGTTAATTATGTAAGGGCTAAACATATATACAATTGCTTATATTTATGTTTACGCATATTCCTAAACTAAATTAAATGTATAAAATAAAACTTATGTTAAGTAACTTTATTTTTTATATGTTATTTTTTTAAACCCCAGTTCATAATCAAAAAGAACATTAGCTGTAAAAGCAACCAATGCCAACTCCCATTGCCGCTACCCCCGAAAATATCGCTGCTACTTTTCATGCACTTTCAGACCCGTTACGGATTCGTGTTTTGGAACTTTTACGACATCAGGAACAGTGTGTGTGCGATTTATGTACCGTCCTTGGCGCCACACAGTCAAAATTATCATTTCATCTTAAAATTCTTAAAGAAGCTGGTCTTGTGAACTCTCGTCAACAAGGACGCTGGATGTATTACAGTATCAACTTGCCCCAATTTACTCTTTTAGAATCTTATCTCACCGATTTTCGCTCCTGTTGTCATGTACGTGCTTCTCCCTGTAATGAGAGCTAATACATCAACTTTTTTTGATTAATTTTTATTATTGTAGGCTAAAATACCTTGACATATCAATTTTTTTTGAAATGATAAAGGTATAAAATTAATTGCGGGGAGTGTTGTGGCTGAATTGATACGTCGTTATGACAAGCACAGTGTAGTAAAGTTATTTTTACAAGAATTCCTTAAAAGCAGAAGTGTCGTAATTGCAGAAGCAATTGGAACATTTGTTTTAGTTTTTGCGGGAACGGGTGCCGTGATAGTAAATGAGATAAGTCAGGGTGTGATTACGCATATAGGTGTAAGTTTTGTATTTGGTGCAGTTGTTGCCGCGTTAATTTATTCGGTAGGACATATTAGTGGTGCCCATTTTAATCCTGCGGTGACGTTAGCGTTTTGGACGAGCGGATTTTTTCCGAGACGGCGCGTATTACCATATATAATTGGGCAGTTAATTGGAGCAGTAATAGCTTCTGAGTTATTGCTGATGAGTTTTGGGAAGGTGGGAAATTTGGGAGCAACTTTACCATTGAATGGCAATTGGTTACAGTCACTTGTGTTAGAAACGGTGTTAACGTTTATTTTAATGTTTGTAATTTTTGGTTCTGGACTAGATAAACGGGCGCCTTCTGGGTTTGCGGGTGTAGCTATTGGGTTAACAATTTTTATGGAAGCTGCGTGTATGGGGCCCATAACAGGCGCCAGTATGAACCCCGCGCGCTCGTTTGCACCTGCGTTAGTAGCAAGTATATGGCAGCATCAGTGGATTTATTGGGTCGCGCCGATTTTAGGGGCACAAATAGCTGTAATTGTATATAAAGTACTTTCTAATCAGTTTCAAGACGTTAAATAATTAATCGTGTTTGTTTATACCTACTAAGATTATGAAAAAAGTGATGTTTGTCTGTAAGAAAAATTCTCGCCGTTCACAAATGGCAGAAGGGTTTGCGCGTACATTGGGTGAAGGTAAAATAGAAGTATCAAGTTCTGGTTTGGAAGCGAGTCATGTAGACCCCATTTCTGTTAATGTTATGGCAGAAATCGGAATTGATATTAGTAATCAAAAATCAAAACCATTAAGTGAATTTAATCCTCAAGATTACAATGTCGTAATTTCTCTATGTGGGTGTGGTGTTAACCTACCATCTGCTTGGGTGACTAGAGAAATATTTGAAGATTGGCAACTCGATGACCCAGAAGGACACGATATAGAAAAGTTCCGTACTGTCCGCGACCAGGTAAAGGAACGAGTGGAAAAATTGATAATGTAATATCACGTTTGTATAAGTTGCGTGAGGGTTGCCAACAATTGGAGCGGGTCAACAGGTTTAGAAATGTATGCCCAAAAGCCAGCTTTTAGTGCTTCCTCTTGGTCTTCTTTCTGAGCAAAAGCTGTGAGAGCAAGGGCAGGAATTTTTTGACCTTGTGGCAATGCTCTAACTCGACGTATTAATTCGTAACCACTGATTTCTGGCATTCCTATATCGCTAATAATTACATTTGGAGGATTTGCGCTAAAGAGTTCGAGCGCTTGTAGCGGTGAGGGTACAGCCGTTACGATGGCGCCATCTTCTTGAAGTAAAAAGCGCAACAAGTCTAAATTATCTGGGTCATCATCTACTAAGATAATATGAATTCCCATTAGCCCTTTATTAGAGCAAGCAGTAAGAGGTTGTTCTAATAGCGAAAGTGCGTTTTGATACTTTGAGCCAATTAAGGTTGTTGCATTATTACTCAATAAGGAAAGCTGCGAAGCATCGGCGCCCAATATTTCAAAGTTTTCGAGCAAAGGCAACTTAACGGTAAATG
This sequence comes from Calothrix sp. HK-06, assembly GCF_001904745.1. GTDB lineage: Bacteria > Cyanobacteriota > Cyanobacteriia > Cyanobacteriales > Nostocaceae > Dulcicalothrix. The sequence continues at coordinate 17,618 of NZ_MRCD01000008.1, read as the reverse complement.
TTGACCCTTGCCCCACACCGGGACTTTTTACTTCAACTTTGCCCCCATGCAACTCGACTAAATGATTTACTATTGCAAGCCCTAATCCTAAGCCGCCATATTGGCGTGTTGTACTGCCGTCGGCTTGTCGGAAACGTTCAAAGGCATGGGGGAGAAATTCAGGCGCCATCCCAATTCCAGTGTCTGTAACGCGAATTTGAGCTATTGGGGTGGTGTTACTATTACTGACAATCGATAAATCTACATCAACACGCCCACCTGAAAATGTAAATTTGATTGCATTTGATAATAAATTCCAAAATATTTGTTCTAAGCGACTACTATCTGCAATTGTAGTTAATGAAGGTAAACCGTGAAACTTAATTGTGATATCTTTTGCTTGGGCAGCAAAATGCAGTGTTTCAATTGCACATTTAATTGTGTTGGCTATATCAACTTTATCAAATTCTAACTTTACTTTGCCTTTAATTACACTCGAAACATCTAACAAATCATCTACGAGCTTGATTTGCTGCTGTACATTTCGCTCAATCGTTTCTAACACTTGGGCAGTTTTAGCTGGTGTTAGTTTCTGCGCTTTCATTAATTGAGTCCAGCCAAGGATGGGATTAAGCGGTGTTCGCAGTTCGTGGGAAAGCGCTGCTAAAAATTCATCTTTGAGACGGTTTGTGTGGCTCAGTTCTTCGGTTTGCGCGCGCAGTGCTTCTACGACTCGTGTATGTTCCATTAGCGTCCAAAGACGAGCTACGGTTTCTTTAAGCAGGGTAATTTCATCTTGGCGCCAATTCCGCGCTGTTTTGGCATTAACCACCAGCATCGCCACCCAAGTTCCCTGGACAACACAAGGAACTGCGACATAAGCGCTCATGCCATAGGGAATATAGTTATCAGCGAAGGGTGCCGTATCCGGATGGGTAGTAACATCTGCTACCACAACAGGTTGACCTGCGTGGTACAGCTTGATTAGGTTAGGTAGAGCAAAGTCTGACAATTTATAAGCCCCGATAACACTAGGAACATCATTTTGCACAAGATTGAGAATGATAATACTTTGCCCAATTAGGAAAAGCGAAATTAGAAAGAGCAATACTGACATTAACAACAACCCAGGCATTACTTTATTTTTCCTTGTACCAGATTAATAATTGCTGCAACTAAGTCAACAGGTTCTACGGGTTTAGTCAGGTGTCGTGCAAACCCAGCCTGCAACGACCGTTCTTGATGGGTAGTACTAGCATAAGCAGTCAGTGCAATAGCCGGGATTTGCCCTTCTGGATGCGACTTCATTTTTTGTACCAATTCATACCCATCACCTTGTGGCATCGCAATATCACTTACCACAATATCAGGTTTGAACTGGGGTAAGCGTTGGAGTGCCTCTAAACCTGATGTTGCTGATTGTACTTCGGCACCAGTTTCGTTTAAAATAAAGGTAATTAAGTTAAGCATATCCACTTCATCATCGACCACGAGAACACGAATTCCAGCCAAACAAGCCTCTTCTGAAACAACTACATTGTGTGGAGACTCTTTTACAGAATCTTTTAGCATTCTACTAAAGGACGACCCCAAATTTGCTCGTAAGCTGGACTTGCATAAAGTAAACGCTGCTGTATCGGTTCGGAAATCCAAAGTAAATGTGGTACATAACGCACTAGTTGCTGGAACCGCTCTTCGCTTTCTTGGAGTTTTTTTTCTGCTTGTTTACGCTCGGTAATTTCCTGCACCATCGCATTTACCCCCAACACGCAGTCTAAACCATCCTTTTGCGGGTAGTAAGATACTAGCCAGTGACGCTCGACTCCTGGCTGGCCGCCGTTGGTTCCCTTCACTTCTAAGTTCAATATTGGTTCACCTGATGCGAAGATCGTAGGCTCGAGTCAGTCGTTGATTGCCACCAAAGACATCAGAATACGTCATGTCTTCTTTAATTAAACGTTCTCCCGTCTCCACAACTCGGCAATATTCTGCAAACAAACCCGTTTCATAATGAGCAGGAAACACCTCACACAAGCTTTTACCAATGTCAGCAGGCGCCATTTGGTTGCTTTCCAAAGCTGCTGCATTCAAATAATCAAAGCGAAAATCGATAATTTGCCCAAATTTATCTCGAATTGCTGAGTAAATACCAAAGCAGTCGAGCATATTTTCAACCGACACCCGAAAACGCTCGTCACTTTGCCGCATTTGAAACTTTTCGCGCACGTCCTTAATAGCACTTTGTATTGTTGAGTGCAACACTTGGGACGTAAGATTATGCTTTAGTAGGTAATCAGAAGCCCCTAACTTAATAGCTCGAACGGCATTTTGCAAAGTAGTCTTGGCGCCTTCATCACTTACAATAATTACCGGGGGACAATTGCCATTACTTGGGCCCTGCAACGCCTCTATAAACTCAAACCCCACAGCATCCGGTAGGGCATCATTGACTATAATCGCGTCTATTTCTTGCTTCCGGCACAATTCTAACCCAGCAATTACACTATTAACTTCCAAAAAGCAATAGACACAACTTGAATTCTCTTGCAAACAGTGACGATATAGCTCTCGGTTCGCTAAAGAGTTTTCGACAACCAGTAGTGTAAGCATCGGGCAAGTCATAGAAGCTAAAACGTAAGACCAAAATCTCCTAAGAAATTAAACTAAATCTTATTTGCGGTTGCGTGCATCCCCCCAAGATAATAAGAAACCTGGAATCGAGCGCATTCATTGTCGCAGACAAATCGTCATTTTTATTATATGCTATCAACGTATATTCCAGGTTTTTAGGTTTTCATGCGTAAGTCCTGTTAAATCTAAAATTGTAATATTTAGCACATATTTTTGAGAAAAGAAGAATAAACAACTAGAATTACTGGCACCAATTTTAGAAAGGGTGTGTCTGTGACGCACCCAATTGACGATATGCGTTTTAATATACCAAGTTACCTGTACCTGTTAACTGACGTAAAGAATTAACGCAATACGGGCAGTCACAGCCAAATAGCTTAATTGCAGCATCGCTCTCTTCTTCTGTAAAATCTAACATTGCGACATTTGTATTTGTTGCCCCATTAACAACAGTCTGCGATACTACAGGTTTGGCGCCTGGGCTTCTCTCAGAATCACGAATACAAATAAAATTATGATGTCCGTGAGGATTCGTGATACATGTTTTATTGTCGCGTGTATGAATTAATTTCTGCTCTAGACGCTTTTCTACCGCGTGTGCAGGATTAATTAACGAAAGTGTTGACATTAATGAGGTAAACACTGTAGAAGTTGAAAGCAAAATGAGAATGAATTTCTTGTTCATAGCCTTCCTTAAAAAAACAAGCATGACCGCCTAGGTTATTCGATAACTTATGTCATGGTCAAGCTATTAGTTAACAGAATACCTGTCCTTGACTAAAATAGGTGCCTAAAAGTTTCTCGCTTCCTAAAGTTTTTAAGCGTGAATAATTTATATGGTCACATCTAACCATGCATGTTATTGTGATTAAATCGGTTCTAGTGGGGTCAGCCATTAGAGGAAACGGGGAAAGTTTGGTGAAAATCCGGCACTGTCCCGCAGCTGTAATCAAGTAAAATTTACTTTTTAACCTTGAAAGTCAGAATGCCCGCCGATTTGTGTTTGTAATAAATATTTACAATGCTCATCTACGAGGTATAGGTGAAAATGCAGTATTTTATATTTTTGAGTAGCTCTTGCGTTGGTAGTAGAAAGCAAGTTTATTTGGCAGTTTTGAGCAAATTGTTTAAATCGTTATAGTTACTTATTTGGTAAAACTACTATTTGCTTTTTCATATGCCAAAATTGGTAATGATAATTTATTTCAGTGGCATATTTTGAAACGGGGGTATATCATATACTCTTTGAGTATACTTTTTGCGGATTATTACCAAAAAATAATTTCCTTTATTTAGCAAAGGTGTAAAGAATGTTAAGTAATATTTCCATACCACCACGAAAGTGGCGCCTAATCAATTTAAGTTTAATGACGTTTTTAAGCTTTTACTTAGTTGTCGGTTCAGAAGCAAAAGCACATGCAATGCACATTATGGAAGGGTTTTTACCTCCAGAGTGGGCAATATTCTGGTTTGTAGTTGCCTTGCCGTTTTTTGTATTAGGTTTACGCAGCATCACACGCATCACCAACGAGAAACCAGAGTTAAAGTTACTCTTAGCATTATCAGGCGCCTTTACTTTTGTACTGTCAGCATTAAAAATACCATCAGTTACGGGTAGTTGTTCGCACCCAACAGGTACAGGACTAGGCGCCATATTATTCGGTCCATTAACAATGTCAGTACTCGGAACCCTAGTATTAATATTCCAAGCATTATTATTAGCACACGGTGGTTTAACGACATTAGGGGCAAATGCATTTTCAATGGCAATAGTTGGGCCAATCGTAGCCTTTTGGATATATCGTTTAATAATGTCAACTGGTAAACAAAGGTTAGCAATATTCTTAGCATCTGCTGTAGCTGATTTAGTTACATATATAGTCACATCTATACAATTAGCCTTAGCGTTCCCTGCCGCAACAGGTGGTTTTATGGCTTCATTCCTAAAATTCGCAGGTATTTTCGCAATTACACAAATACCCCTAGCCATTAGCGAAGGACTACTAACCGTCTTAGTCTGGAACTGGTTGACTAATTATGGGCGCCAAGAATTAGAAATGCTGAATTTAATAAAGAAACCTGGTTTCTAGAAACCGGGTTTCTCTGGTTCATTACAATATAAAAGGATTTATTATGTCAAACAAAACCAACAACTGGTTACTATTCCTTGGAGTAATAGCACTAGCAGTGGCGCCATTACTATTCGTAAAAGGAGAATATGGAGGTTCAGACGACAAAGCTAAAAAAGCGATAACCGAATTACACCCACAATACAAACCTTGGTTTCAACCTGTATTCGAGTTACCTAGCTCAGAAGTTGCCAGTTTGTTATTTTCAGTACAAGCAGCAGGTGGTGCAGGTGTAATAGGTTACGTAATAGGTTTATATAAAGGACGGACTGAAAGCAAACAGCGTAATGAAAATGAAAATACAGATAGACACACTGGCATACACTAATAACTTGCGGTGGTTGCCAGTTAAGCATAAATTAATATTGGCAACTACCCTTTTTGTGATTACTTATGTTTCTCATCCCCCTGTACAAATCTTAATTTTTATCTGGATGAGTATTTGGATAGTTGGATACGCACGTATTCCAATCAACACTTATTTTAATTTAATTTACGTTGCTTTATTATTCTGGTTAACGAGTGTACCTGCTTTATCTGTCAACGCGGTTCATATTACTCATTTAACTAGCATACAACTTGATTCATTAGCAGGTTTCACAATCGGCTCATACTATATATATATAAGTTTTCACGGAATAATTCAAGTACTAACAATATTAACGCGGGCATTAGCTGCACTTTCATGTTTATACTTTATCATGTTAACGGTTCCTTTTGTTGAATTGCTACAAGCTTTACGTAAATTTGGCTTTCCCCAGCTTTTAGCAGAACTATTATTACTAATGTATCGTTTTATTTTTGTTTTACTAAACACTGCAAGCGAATTATGGACAGCACAACAAGCAAGGTTTGGATACCGCACTTTTAATTCTGGCATGAAAAGTTTAGCACTATTAATTGGGCAATTATTCCAACGCACTATTGAGAATTATCGTCAAATGTCATTAAGTGTAGAATCGCGTGGTTTTAATGGAGATTTTCGTGTTTGGTATCCAGAACGCTATAAATCATCCAAGCGTTATTTAATAGAATCTATTTTTGGCTGTACATTATTAATTCTATTGGAAATTTTTCTTAGAGATATTTAACAATGCATGAATATTTACTTGAACTTGAACAGGTATATTATACATATATAGGCGCCAAGAAAAACGCCTTAAACGGATTAACATTAAAAATACCCACAGGTAAGAAGTGCGCGTTAATTGGACAAAACGGTTGTGGCAAGACGACTTTATTTTTACTGGCAAACGGATTATATAAACCTAATAAAGGTTCTGTAATTTGGCAAGGTAAACCAATAGAGTACAATCGTAAATCCTTAATGCAACTGCGTCAACAAGTTGGCTTAATCTTTCAAGACCCCGAACAACAGCTAGTTGCCTCAACCGTCGAAGAAGATATTTCTTATGGTTTGTGTAATTTAAATTTACCAGAATTAGAAATTAAAACACGAGTCGAACAAGCATTAGAAGAGTTTGACCTCATAGAACTCGCACAAACACCAGTTCATCATATGAGCTTAGGTCAAAAAAAACGAGTTTCTATAGCAGATGTAATGGTATTACAACCTCAACTACTTCTTCTCGACGAACCAACCGCATACCTAGACAAATTACATTCCCGTAAACTTATAAGAACTCTAAAAAACATTCATCAAAATGGTACAACAATACTGATGGCATCGCATGACCTCGACTTAATATATCGTTGGGCAGACTGGGTATTTGTCATGGATTCTGGAGTATTAATATTAGAAGGAGAACCAAAAAAAGTATTCAACCAGCGTGAAATTATCGAAAGCTTAGATTTAGAAGTGCCGCTCATCCATGATATATTATCCACTCTCGAAATCAACGACGAAGAAACCTTAGAAAAATTAAAATATCAAATATCCAAATATACCCTTTAAGGTGCCAACAGAAAAATTACCTTAAATGTGATACTATTGAGCGAAGTTTTTTGGGTACAAATGTATGAAAACTCGAATAAAAAAGATTAGAGTTAAAAGAAAGTTTTTTTGGCGCCGATTAATACTAATATTGCTTATCATCGCTAGCAGTATATTAACTTACACACTATTAAGTAAACGAAATCAAGAAGAAGTATTTGGACAAGCGCAATATCCTATTCAAATGCCACCAGACACTTTATCATCCGAAGTATTAAATAAAACATCGCACTCTCAAACAGAGATGCCTGTAAATAGTATATCTTTTAATGCACCATCAAATTTTGCTGGAACAGTAGTACATGACACCAAACTTCCCAAGACAGAGAAATATGTAGCTTTGACGTTTGATGACGGTCCTTGGCCCAATACCACAGACCAAATATTAAAAATACTGCGTCAAAGCCATATCAAAGCCACCTTCTTCATGATAGGACAAAATGTCAAAGCCTATCCTGTTCAAGCAACAAATGTACTCGCAGACGGTCACGTTATTGGCAACCATACATGGCATCACTGGTACATGCATATGAATCCGCAGTTAGCAGCATCTGAAATCGAAAGTACAGCAGATATAATATACAAAACTACAGGCGCCAAAACAACTCTATTTCGTCCACCCGGAGGAATTTTAAACAATGGTTTAGTAGACTACGCGAAAAATCAAAACCACTCAATCATTCTCTGGTCAGCTGACTCCGAAGACTATCGTATACCCTCTGTATCTACATTAATTCAACGAGTCATGAAAGTGGTGCCGGGTGGTATAGTACTAATGCACGATGGAGGAGGAAATCGTAGTCATACAGTAGCAGCCTTACCACAAATTATAAGTAAACTTAGAAAACAAGGCTATAAATTCGTGACAGTTCCAGAACTTTTAGAATTGCAAAACAAAGAACAAACACCTACAACAGCAATAAAATAATTTAATAAAATTGGTTCTAAATAAAGCTGGATAGCTTCACGGATATTTTCTAACGCTTCTTGTTCGGTTTAACCTGCTGAAACATAACCTGGTAATTCCCAACACCAAATTGTCCAGTTACCAGTTTCTTGGTCTTACTCAAGAATTACACACCATTTCATCTAAATAAACCTTTCTTATCATATTATTAGTATCAATTTACCATAGAGACACAGAGTTCCCAGAGGCAAGTTATATAGTTTTGTAACAATGTATATAACCTGCATAAATTCACTTAGATAGAGACCAATAAAAGTATAAGCAATTAAAACTAATTATTCAGGTACTTTTATATGCTGAAGAAACTTGAGAAAGCAGCCGCACTTACATCCGTTGGTCTATTTTGTGTTAATATGGCGCCAACATGATTCTAGACCAACTGAGAATTTTACTGTACATAAAAGCTTTTATCCGTCAGCTTGTAGACTTACTTTAAATGGAACTACATACTTTTGTGATTATGTAGTTGTAGGACCTTTCAATGATGGTAGTGGTAATTTAAAGCTATGTTCACAACAATATTGTTTAATTTTAGAACTAACTGCTTCTCAACTCGCAAATGTTGCTTCACAACGAGACTTCTATGTTTATCAAATGTCATGGCAACAAGGAAGCAGCATCGTTTCTGACTGGAACTCTTCGATGCGTTGCGGTATTAGTAGCACTGATGGTATCGGTTGTATCGGTATTTCTGACAACGGCGCCGAAATTGCAATATATGCAGAATGACGCATCATTGATATACCATTGATGTAGAGACTTTACATGTAACGTCTCTACAACTAATTTTGTGTCTAACCTTTAATCAAAAGTCACCAAATATTTATTTATTAAGTAGTGGTTGCACTGATGATTTTTAGTTTCTATGTGCGCTATTTTGCAATTAATGCTTTGAATACCTAATGGGGGTATCTAAAATGACACCGGAGGAACACAGTAAAGAACTCGAACGTATCGAACGCGAAATTCGTCAGCGTGAAACTGAATCACGTTTACGCGATTTAGAGTCAAAGTCTAATAAGCAAGAGATTCAATTTTATCAAACTACCAGAGTTCCGCATAACCAAAGCGAACAAGCGAAGGGAAAATTATGGAAACCCAAGGTAATTCTAGGGTTAAAGTTATTTGGTGTTGGGGTTGCGGCAATAGCTTTGGTTAGAGTTGCTGCGGTTGTTGCTAATTTGCTAATTGTGGGAACACTATTATTTGTAGGGTATAAATTGTTTTTCGATAAAAAGAAATAGTATATAGCAAGGATTATTTGAAGATGGCAGGAAATGGGACTGATAACTTTCTCAATGATTTAGAGCGTGTAATTCAGGTACGCGCGCAAGTGGCTGCATCTCTTGATAAAATGGCTGATACCATTAATCAAGCTGTAGGGGATAGTACACGCGATATTGATGATATACGTGTGGCAAGTAATAATCTCCGTACAGGAGTATTTCGCTTGATGGTGTTGGGTGACATGAAGCGAGGTAAGAGTACTTTTCTTAACGCTTTGATTGGAGAGCGGATTTTACCCAGTGACGTTAATCCTTGTACTGCCATCTTAACTGTACTTCGCTACGGCGCCGAAAAAAAGGTTACGGTACATTTTGACGATGGCAAACCACCTCAAACAATGGACTTTGAAACCTTCAAGGTAAAATATACCATCGACCCAGCTGAAGCCAAGAGGTTAGAACAAGATAATAAACAAGCTTTCCCAGGTGTTACTCATGCCATAGTAGAATATCCTTTACCTTTACTCGAACGCGGAATTGAAATTGTTGACAGTCCCGGTTTGAATGATACCGAAGCACGTAACGAGTTATCATTGGGCTACATTAATAACTGTCACGCTATTTTATTCGTTTTACGTGCGTCACAACCTTGTACGTTAGGTGAACGACGATATTTAGAGAATTATATTAAAAATCGTGGTCTTTCTGTATTTTTCCTGATAAATGCTTGGGACCAAGTAAAAGAAGCGCTTATTGACCCCGACGATGAAGATGAGTTACGTGAAGCTGAAGAACGGTTACGCAAAGTTTTCCACGCTAACTTAGCAGAATACTGCGATATCGATGGGCATAATATATATGATGAACGAGTATTCGAGCTTTCCTCTATCCAAGCGCTTCGTAAACGCTTAAAAAATCCTCAAGCTGATTTAGATGATACAGGATTTCCACAGTTTATGGGCGCCTTAAATACATTCCTCACCCGTGAACGTGCTGTTTCAGAACTCCGACAAGTTCGTACACTTGCACGTACTGCAAGTAACAACACCAAAGAAAGTATCGAACGACGAATACCTTTACTTGAACAGGGTGTTGAAGAACTTCGGAACCGAATAAACTCCGTTGAACCCGAATTTAATAAACTTACCAATATTCGTGACGACTTCCAAAAAGAAATTCTCAAAACCCGTGATACCCAAGCACATAATATATCAGACTCGTTCCGCAGCTACGTTTTAAACTTGGGTAATACCTTTGAAACAGACTTTCTGCGTTATCAACCAGAGTTAAATATACTCGACTTTCTCAGCAGTGGTAAACGGGAAGCATTTAATGCTGCACTCCAAAAAGCATTTGAACAATATATTACAGATAAACTTGCCGCATGGAGTCTTACTGCTGAACGCGATATTAATAGTGCGTTTGTACAGTTAGGTAGAAGCGCAGCTAAATACGGTGACTCATATAATCAAATTACCAATCAAATTACCGAAAAACTCACTGGTGAAAAAGTTAAACTTAATACAAATGTATCTAGTGAAGAAGATGCACCAGGTTGGGCAAAATGGGCAATGGGACTTTTATCGTTATCTAGGGGTAATTTAGCAGGTTTTGCAATGGCAGGCGCCGGGTTTGATTGGAAGAATATATTATTAAATTATTTTACAGTATTAGGTGTCGGTGGATTATTATCTACTGTTGCTGGTATATTCTTGGGACCCATAGGTTTTGCAGTACTTGGTTTAGGTGTAGGAATGTTACAAGCAGACCAAGCACGTAAAGAATTAGTCAAAACTGCGAAGAAAGAACTTGTTAAGTATTTACCCCAAGTAGCGCAGGAGCAATCTAAAACAGTATACGATGCTGTGAAAGAATGTTTTGATGCTTATGAGCGTGAAGTTGGCAAACGGATAAACGAGGATATATTATCGCGAAAGTCTGAACTCGATAACTTACTCAAACAGAAAGAAACGCGCGAAATTAATAACGAAGCTGAATTAAAACGGTTGAACAAACTCACTGAAGACGTGTTTACCCAATTAAACAACATCGAATCAGCTTTCTCTAATCTCCTTACATATTACAGTTAATTACCTTTGCGAAGTTTGAGAACTTTGCGGTTTAATAAACAAACCGCAAAGGATGCTGCATAAGGCAAAGAAAGAAAAGAAAGAATTATGCAAGATTTAATAAATATCCTTAAGAGTGTATCGAAGTTACTGAACCAAGATGTAACTGCTATCTGTGACTATCTTAATAATCCCAATTTTCGCATTGCGGTATTTGGACCCTTCAACCACGGCAAGTCTACTTTATTAAATGCGATGTTGGGTAGCAAGACTTTACCCATCGATTTAATTCCAACTACAGGCGCCGCTATTACAGTAAAATATGGTACAAATATACGAACTCGTATTTTACTTAGTAACGGTAGTGAAATATATCGTAGCGGGACAGATATATTAAAAGAGTTTGCTGTTTTAGATGGTGATAGACGGATGCGAGGTGATGTTACTTCAGTTGAAGTGTTTTATCCCCATCCATTTTTAGAAACAGGAATTGAATTTCTGGATTTACCTGGTACAAATGACCGCGAAGCACAGGATAATTTAGTTAAAGAGCAACTTTTAGGCGCCGACTTAGTTGTACAGTTATTAGACGCTCGCAAGTTAATGACTTTGGGTGAGCGTGAGAATTTACGCGACTGGTTACTCGATAGGGGTATTAAGACAGTTATTTTTGTCGCTAACTTTATTAACTTGCTCGAACCCGACGAACAAAAAGAGGTACAAAACCGTTTGCGGTTCGTTGCCGAAAGTTTTCGTGCGGATATTCCATCCGGTTTTAGCAACTTATATCGAGTTGATGCATTACCCGCTTTACGTGCGAGAATTAAAGGTGATACTAGTTTAGCTAGTAGTAGCGGGTTAGTGGAATTTGAAACAGCGCTACAAAATGTCGCGACTATACTCAAGCGTAACCGAAAAGAAGTTGTGGCGCCGCGAGTTGTAGCAGTAACACAACAGTTTCAGCAAGCTTTGCAAGCAAAAATAACCCCCCTTGAGAATGAGATTAAAAAAATTACCGATAAAAATAATGCTGCAAATGAAATTAAAAGACGTGCAGAAAGATTGATACAACAAGGTTTTTCTCAAAGTCTGAATAAACTACGTTCGCATTTAGAATTGAGTAAGCTGCGGGAAAAATATCAAAGTGATGCAGCAGTTGCTTTAGCACAAGAAAATTTTACCACTTGGGAAAACACCTTTAAATCAGATTTGAAGAATTTACAGCTAGCAGTCACCAAATGGTTAGACCAAGCTTACGAGTTTTTCTCATCTCAGCAAAAAGGAGATTTAGTATTACCCTTACCTAAACATCCTAAAGTTACTTTACCACCCCGTACTAATAATAGTAGTGACTTGAGTGAACCTGGTTCATTGGCAGTAGGTAGCGGTATAGGTTGGGTTCTTGGTGGCCCATTAGGCGCCGCAGTTTTAGGTAGTATTGCTTATTTAGCCAATAAAACCATTCAAGAACAAGGAAAAGAATCATCTACTCAATCATATCATCAACAGGTTGCAACATTATGTCTGGATGCAGTCGATGATTATTTGAGTAGCTTTAGTCGTGAAAGCTTATCTATATTAAATGACTACGAACGCAAAGCAAACCTCATTATTCGTTTTGTCGAACCTACCGATACACCAAATATTATCCAGAAGCGTCAAGAATTGCAACAATGGCAAAATACTTTACTTCAACTCAACCAAGCACTAGAAAACAATTTAGGAATATCAACACCGAATCAATTCAAAGTAGAAGTAACTAACGAAGTAACTAAAAATACAAATACTCAAACAGTATATCGTTCTCAAGGAGTTGGCGCCAAAGAAACTGTAGGAATACCTCAGCAAAATCAAACACCTGTTTCTGAGGCACCATTACCAAAACAACCATTACCAAAACAACCGTTACCAAAAACAAATGTAGCAGAAGTTGAGGCAAAATTCCGCAATTGGGAACTCGATGAAGAAATTGCACAAATGAAAGCTAATATGGGTGTACCAAGTAATTCTAAACCAAACACCCTTGCCAATAATATCAATCAAACGCACAGCCTAAGTGTGTTAGGGTTAGAAGAAGGCGCCTCGATTACAGATATTAAACAAGCATACCGAAAACTTGTAAAAAAATGGCACCCTGACTTATTTACAGATAAATCACAACAACGACAAGCACAAGAAAAAATGCATCAAATTAACGAAGCATATAATTTATTATCAGAAAATTAATTTTTGCGCGATAGGCGCCGCATAACTTAGGTTTTCTACCCCTAGATTATGTAATGAACGGTAATATCAACTTTTGTTGGGTTCCGTTCCTCCACCCAACCTACGTTAAGAGGTGCCTATGCGATTTAGATGGTTACAACGAACTGGATTTGCTTCTTGTGTCGCATTTTTTACCATTCAATCTCATAAGGTTAGATGTCACGCACAAATAATTCCAGATGCGACATTGCCTAATCAGTCAACTGTAAGACTGCACGATAATACGCGATTTATTGAAGGTGGAACGCGCGCTGGTAGTAATTTATTCCATAGTTTCTCGGAATTTTCTGTGCCTGGTAATAGTACAGCTTTTTTTAATACTTCTCCAGATGTTCAAAATATCATAACAAGGGTGACTGGTAGCGCGCGCTCTGATATTAACGGGTTAATTAAGGCAGACGGTATTGTCACCAATCTTTTTTTAATTAACCCGAATGGAATAGTATTTGGGCAAAATGGTAGTCTAGATATTCGCGGTTCTTTCGTCGCTACAACTGCTAATGCTCTACAATTTGGTAATCTAGGTACATTCAGTGCTACAAACCCAGAGGCGCCAACACCTGTACTAACAATAAACCCTTCCGCTTTTTTATACAACCAAATCTCTACAGCACCAATTCAAAATAACTCAGTCGCACCTGCTGGACTTCATTTAGCCAATTTTGAAACATATGGTTTGCGAGTACCTGACGGTAAAAGCTTACTACTCATTGGCGGTAATGTCATAATGGATGGTGGACAGTTGAATGCTTATGGTGGAAGAATTGAATTAGCAGGTGTTTCTGCTCCAGGAAATATAAATATTGTTATAACGACTAACTTACTCATCGTGTGCTTGTTGTGTTTAACTAAGTTTTGTATCAAATCACAAAATCTTCGGTGATACTAAATTCCCCTAAGACTAGTCTAATACTAAAATTAGCACCAGGTAATACTTTAAAACGATTTAACTGAATATAGCAATCTCGACTCCTCGATTGAATCTCTTGTAAAACATTACCAGATTCTATCAGCGACAGCTTTAAATTCAGTGGTAGGTAGGCATCATTACCAGTAGGATGAACTTGTGCAATAACTCCTGTTTTTCCCTCAGCTTCAGTAGAAATAGCAAGTAGTAACGCTACCGATTTTCCATCAATTTGCATTCCTAGGTCAACTATTTTGGCGCCTTTTTGTGTCAACTCCTTACTGTGGGAACCTCTACACTCAAGCGCTAAATTGAGTAAATGTGTATCGATAAGTGCATCAACAGACTGCCAACCGACTTCAAAAAACTGTTCAAACCATTGATTAAGATTGACTAAAGCTGTTGACTGGTTGAGTAAAGAAACAGACGCAGTATTTTTGAGTATACCTAAACGTCGATTGTAAAGTTGTTGGCGCCATTGTTCATTAGAAATAAGCGCTGCCCATTGAGTAAATGGGATATCAAACAATCTTGGATTATAAACTGATGCGTCACCTAAAATATGTAATAAATCTGTAGCTTCAACTTCAGATAAGGTAACTTCAGATGGTACTGCAACCTGCAAATTTAATTCTAATGTTGCAAATAAAGAAATAATATTATCTGCTAATGCTTCTACAGGTAAAGAGTAACAGCGAGAATCTTGGTTATAAGTGCCTTGATTTTTAAGTTGACGGTGCGTAGTAAAACCATATACTCGCATCCAGCAATCATCATCAGCATCTAAATTTACTTGTACACCAATATAATAATCTGCTTTCCAACTCCCAATATCCACCCACTCTTGAGGTACACACAAAACATCCAAATCTAACGTTTCTGTAGGAATTAATACCAGTCGAGTATCACCAAATTGGATAGCTGCACCACTTACAACTTCCCAAATATAAGCAAGACCTTGCTCAGAAGGAAAAACGGAAGCACTTAAATTATATTCTTCGCGTAACCAATCTTCAAGCCAATTGAAAAATTGATACAGACAAATGTTATTTAGATAAGCATTATAACAAGCAGTCGGGTTAGAATAACTTTGGGCTTGTCTATGTGCTTTTTCTTGTTCTAATTGCGGAACATTAAGCCACAAATTTGCTGTATCGATTGACATAAAATCAGGTAGTCTCAACATGGTATTTTCCTCACAATTTCAAGTATTTAACACAAGTACTAAACAGTGGCTAATGAAATAAAATTAAAAATATGTTTCTACTAAAGAAACTATTGTTTGTGTATCTAATTTTTCATTGTATTTATAATTTGCATTTTTTAAGAGGGATATAGAAACAGATTTATAATACTTACTCAGCCATTTGTCAATATATTTTTTCATCCAATTATTAATATCTTTTAGGAAATTATCTTGTAATTTATTTATTATATTATCAAATTTACTTTTATCTTTATCCATATTGAGTTGTTGATTACGATAAACCTGTAAAAGTTCTCGTTCCTCATCTGAGAGCTTCTTCACACTCATAACTAAACTTGCTTGAAGTATATCTGAATGGGTAGGCGCCTGATAGCTTTGCTTTAACCATCTTTGTATATAATCACATGTCCAAACTTGCGGTTGCGAAATATTTAATATATCAGTTGATAAATTTAACATAGATTTTGTTAAACAGCGAGAAATACTACTTTGATTCATATTTAATATATCAGCTAGCTGCTTTTGATTGAAGTTGAAGCCATAGTAAAGAAACAGAATTTTTTGAACATCGAGCTTTAACGTTTTTAAATGTTCAGACAAAGTTGAATTAATTGTATCTGATGAGTGCAATTGTTCACTTTCTTCTGCGACTAATGCGTTTTGCCATTCAAGTTCTTCAATTGATTTTATTGATTCAGATTTAGCTTCAAATCCTGTAGATTGTAGTGCTTCTAATGAAAACTGAGGTAAAATTGATTTTGGATACTGTTCCAACGCTTGAATACAAATCTCCATCCACTGTTGTATTTCTGTACCAGTTACTTTCATGGAATTAACTGATACTTCGTATGGCGCCGATTTACTTGATTTTTCGGTATTATAACACTTTGCAGATTGTTCAAAATCATGTGCATCTGGATTAAGCCATTTCTGACCAACCTTTCTAGCAGGGTTTTTAACTTTACTCATAAGATAAACTTGTTTAAAATATTTTCTTGCAAAGATAAGTTGTGAAATTTCTGGTTCATTCCGTCCAAAAACTTGTAACGCTTCTTTCAATTCTTTATCACTTTTACTATAAAGAAGGCGCCATCGCGAGAATTTATTTTGGGTCGTTTCACTTTTGACATAATTACTTAAAGCTTCAGACACATAAGCATCTAAATTCTTTCTAGAAGGATTATACCGAACTAAAATTTCTCTTAATTTGAGAGGATTATAAATTAGTAATCTTGCTAAACACAAAAATTCCTCCCAAGTTTCTAAATTTGAGTCCCTGCACAAATCCTTAGCAGTCCAATAACACTTTTCTTCAAAAAAACTTGCTAAGTGTTCCCATGCTAACTGCGTTTTATTAGTCGGTTCCCAAGAATTAGCGGTTGCTTCATTCAGCACAACTTCGCGCCAAAATTGCGCCATTGCATTCCCTTTATCTTGCAGATGACATAAATCACGAAATTTGTGATGCATTTGTTCATACAACTTAATATTACGTTGTAAATTCCGCTGATTTTTCCATTGTAGCGAAGAGAATCCTTTTCGGTTATTCAGTATAAGGTATGTAAAAAATTTCTGATTATTGTGTTCACGCTTAGGTAGCGCTGGAATGTTCTTCCAATTTGTAAAATTCAACATAATAGTACCTCTTTATCCCTTAATAGTAGTTAAGCATTAATACGCAATTACGAGTATTTTTTGCTTCAGTGTTTATACTTAATTGGTTTTGGGGCTTAATTACTCTATAGGGTAGAGGTTGGAGTCAATATGCACTTTTGGAAATATTTCTACTTTTATTTTTTAAATCAACAATAACGTTTACCAGATGCTCTGGGTCAACTGGTTTGGTAACATGTCTTTGAAATCCTGCTGCTTTGTGCTTGCTGTTGATTCATTTCTCCAGCATAGGCAGTCAGTGCTACAGCTACAATTTTTGTGTTTTGCCCATATGTTACTGCCCGAATGTGTCGCATCAGCGCGTAACCGTCCATTTGAGGCATTCCAATATCGCTTAGAAGCATATCAAACTTTCTTTGCTCAAAAGCTTGTATAGTTTGGACTGCATTTTCTACTGATGTAACCACGGCGCCGCTTTGCAGTTCTTGTGTAATTAGCGTGCTAAATGTTTGGAATCAGGAGCTTAAAATGTTTACGGGGCTTATATTACAGCCATTATGAACTTAAATTTTGTATTCCAGCTAAAATTTTGACTTAACTCACATCTTGCACCAGGCCTAGAAACCGGGCTTCTTGACAAAAACTTTGCTATAAAACGTTGATTTTTCGT
>NZ_MRCD01000079.1 GCF_001904745.1 Calothrix sp. HK-06 | reverse complement strand
CGTGATTAGAATAATTTGGTACAAGCCACAGTTATGACCATTGCTTGTTTAGTTTGCATGACCCGTGATTCGCGTTTACAATTATCGGCTCATCTAGTTACTTTGAACGAGCTTATACGGAATTAGTAGTAGCTTCTAAGATTTTACTGTTGTTAAGTTTTTGATTTGAATATTTTTTGCTTGCGCGAGTTGGGTGCGTCTACTTGTGAATTTTGTTGTTATTTTGAGAAACCCGGTTTCTTTCGTTTGCTTTGAAGATTTTGATGCTTAGTGTCGAAGAAACCGGGTTTCTTGAGTTATGGGGTGCATTTACCACTTGTAAATTATTTAATGCATTTACCACCCTATAATGCGGAATAAATATAGCTTTTCTACCAGTAGTGGTTTTACGTTACTGGAAACATTGGTTGTGGTTTTTATTATTGGTATATTAGCCGCAATTGCTGTTCCTAGTTGGCTGGGTTTTATTGAGGCTCGGCGCCTTGGTGCTGCTAGTGACCAAGTATATTTGGCGTTGCGTAATGCTCAAAGCCAAGCGATGAAGGACAAAATTAAATATCAAGCGAGTTTTAAAGTTGAGGATGAAGTTGTTAAATGGGCTGTTCATCCTGTAAGTGTTAGTCCTGCATTAGCTCAATGGTTTGAACTTGAGTCTGGTATTGTGCTGGATACTGAGACTACAATGCAGATGCGCGATGGTGTGCGTAGAACCATATTTGATTTTCGAGGTACTGTTAATCCACCTTTGGGAAGGGTTACGTTATCTACTAAGTATGGAGGCAAAATTAAGCGTTGTGTTTTTATGTCTACTATTTTGGGCGCCATGCGTACTGGTACTGAACATGATGAACCTGATGAAAATGGTCGATATTGTTATTGATTGATGGCACGGGTTTGGGGCGTGTTTAGGGGCGGGTTTAGTTATATCCTGATGAATATGAAGGATTTGGGTTAACCCGCCCCTACAATATGCATCATCTAATACTATTTACTCGTTACCCTGAACCTAACCGGACTAAAACTCGTTTAATTCCTAAACTTGGCGCCGATGGTGCGGCAAATCTTCATCGTGAGATGACTGAGCATACTTTGTCTCAAGTTTTACCCTTGAATGTTTCTATGGAGGTGCGTTTTGCTGGTGGTAGTTTGGGGTTAATGCAGGCTTGGTTAGGTTCTGGTTTAGTATATCAGCCACAGGGTGAGGGTGATTTGGGTGAGCGTATGGCTCGCGCTTTTCATGATTCTTTTAAAGAAGGCGCCTGTAAAACTATTATTATTGGCAGTGATTGTCCTGGTATTGATGCACAAATCTTAACTACGGCGTTTGCACATCTCAACGATGTTGATTTGGTACTGGGGCCAGCTTTGGATGGAGGCTATTATTTAATCGGGTTACGGCGCCCAATTCCTGATTTATTCAAAAATATCAATTGGGGAACCTCTGAAGTGTTACAGCAGACTATAAATGTTGCACATACTTTAGGGCTATCTTTTCAATGCTTGGCGCCGCTTGCTGATGTTGACCGTCCCGAAGACCTGGAGGTGTGGCATAATTTGCAACGGATGAATAAGGATGTAACGGATGCTGATGCTAGAACTCTTTGAGTAATTCAGTTGTAGTACACTCTTTGCAGAAGCTAAGATAAATAGTGCTGTATTGCACGTTAGTACTATGATTAATCCAAAATTGATGATAGAGCCTTCATACTGGTTAGAGACAGGGATTAAGCTTGAGAAAGTAAATAATCTTAATGTTTTCAGACTTACTGATGAACTTCAGGCACGTTCCGATGAACTATTAGAGAAAACGAAATTAGGATTAATTACAACAGAAGAAAAAGCTGAGTTAGATGGTATATCTGAATTAGTGCAGATTTTTACTTATACTAATTCTGTTTTAGCTGTTGAATCAAGATGGTTTCCAACGCAACACGAAAAATTATCGCTCAAAGAGCAAAATTCCTCTGTGAATACTGTCACTCCCCAGAATTCATAAGCACAGACCGTTTTACGGTAGACCATATTGTCCCCCAATCTCTTGGTGGGTCTGATAAAGTGCAAAATTTAGCTTTATGTTGTCGCCGCTGCAATGAGCGTCGCTACAACTTTACAGTGCGATATATTGCGTTTCTATCTAAGTATATTTTAATACCGTTGTTTTTCTGAAGACACTGTGAAAAGTAGGTGCTAGCGTGGTGTAGTTCTTAAAAATGAAGTAAAAAATTATTACTATCTATAAATTGTTGTCGTAAACGTAAAGAACAGATAAGGTTATGGGAACCATATTCCAGTAACTTTAAGTAATAACAATCACTTGTACTACAAAAACTAGAACGTATGATTAACAGTTTTGCTGCTGCCACTGCTTCAAGAACCCTTAAGGTAGGGGGAATTATCCTACTTTTGTCTTTTCTTATTGACTTTATAATTTTGCTGTTTCCTTTCCAACCAACCGATAGAGGTTGGCAAATTGGTTTGGCTACTGCTTTGGTAGACCGTGGTATTGTGCCTATGGTCGGTTTAGGATTATTAATTGCAGGATATTGGGCAGATAGCTTTGAAGGTGATGAAAGATTTGGCGGTTTTGACTTGAGATTACCCGCATTTGTTTTATCTAGTATTTTAGGCTTGATGTTTTTGCTGATTTTTCCTTTGCACTTAAATAACGTTCGTCAAGCTAGCGCACAAACCGTTGAGCAAATTGGCAGACAAGCTGAACAGCAAGAAACCCGACTCAACAACCAATTAACTCAGGTTCAAGCTCAGTTAGGTAACGACCAAGTTAAAGCTGAACTTGAAAAGCAAAAAGCTCAAACCAAAGCACAGTTAAACGACATTCTTAAAGACGAGCAGAAATTTAAGCAAGCACAAGAAAATCCAAATGTTCCTCCTGCTGTAAAAGATGTGCTTAAAAAAGCTAAGACAGACCCTAAAGTACTTGATGACTTTATTGCTTCACAAAGCGACCCTCAAAAGCTTGCAGACCAACAAAAGCGTCAGATTCGTGAGCAAAAAGAAAGTGCCGAAAAACAAGCTAAAGACCAAGCTTGGAAATCTGGTTTACGTATTGGTATGAGCAGCTTGTTACTTTCTATTGGTTACATCATTATCGGTTGGACTGGTATGAGAAGCATGGGTATGGGACAAGGTAGCGCCAAAAAAGCTACCGCTCGGTAGAAGTAAGGTGGGCACTGCCCACCCAGAGCAATATTTGATACAATAAATTAAATATTTCCACGACATAAAAATAATGATATCCATTTACATATTGACTTATAACGAAGAATTAGATATTGCTGCTTGTATCGAGTCAGCAATGCTTTCGGATGACATTATCGTCGTGGATTCTTGTAGCACTGACCGCACCGTCGAAATTGCTAATCGCTACAGGGTGCGTGTCGTTGAACATGCTTTTGAAAGCCACGGGCGCCAGCGAACTTGGATGCTCGAAAATATACAGCCTAAACACGACTGGGTATATATACTCGAAGCTGATGAGCGTATGACACCAGAATTATTTGCCGAATGCGTCGAAGCAAGCAAGTCTAATTCAGAATATATAGGTTACTATGTAGCGGAACGAGTCATGTTTATGAATTCATGGATTCGTCGCAGTACTCAATACCCACGCTATCAACTGCGATTATTCCGTCATGGTAAAGTTTGGTTTAGTGATTACGGTCATACCGAACGCGAAGTTTGTGACGGCGCCACTAGTTTTTTGAAAGAAACTTACCCACATTATACTTCCGGCAAAGGATTAAGTCGTTGGATTGATAAACACAACCGCTATTCCACCGACGAAGCCAAAGAAACAGTAAATCAACTCCAACACGGTAGCGTCAAATGGCGAGACTTATTTCTCGGCAACTCCGAAGTCGAACGGCGCCGCGCACTTAAAGATTTATCATTACGCTTACCTGGGCGCCCTATTATTCGTTTTATCTATATGTACTTTTTACTCGGTGGTTGTCTAGATGGACGCGCCGGTTTCGCTTGGTGTACACTACAAGCCTTCTACGAATATCTCATATTACTCAAAGTCTGGGAAATCAAAAACACGGCGCCGACCCACACAGAAGCCAAAACCCTAGAAGCACTTAACAAATCGTAGGTTGGCTTCCGCGCCAGCGTAACCCAACACAAATCCAATATAAAATTAAATAACTGCCATTAATCCCACACTGGCAAGCTATAGCCATGCAAGACTGGCAATGTACACAACCCGTGTAAATATGAACACTAAACTTGTTGAGTCATTAGTGCAGGTTATCCTATCTTTGAATGACGAAGAACGGCGAATGCTAGAAAAAAATTTATCTACCCACAGTATTGAAACGGCGCCGAGTAGTCAAAATAAGCACGGTGTTGCATTAAAACAAGCAAGCACAGAAGCTACTTTTGAAAGACTTGTTAACCAATGGCGTGACGAAAATCATGGTGTATCATCTACTCACCAACTATCAATGCATCCCGCATATCAAGAAATTATTAGCATGGGTGAAGAAGCCGTGCCATTGTTACTAAAGGAATTAGAGAAAAAATCCGGACAATGGTTTGGGGCACTAAAATCTATTACAAAAGTAGACCCTGTGTCTCCAGAGCATAAAGGCAACACAAAAGAAATGACTAAAGCTTGGTTAGAGTGGGGAAAGCAAAGAGGTTATCAGTGGTAGGTAATAATGCTTGGGTGCGCTACGTAACAAGGCTAATTGAGCGCGATTTTCCTAACTTAAGTGCTTGTGGGTATAGATTAACAAGTCAAGATTCTCCTGATTATAACTGTGTTGCTTGGGCTGCTGATGATGACCAGAGATGGTGGTGGCCAGATGCAGATGGTATACATTACTGGCCTCCTAATGTCCCTAGAGAGTTGGCACTTGAAGCTTACAGGCATACCAAACACTTGGTTACGAAGTCTGTCAGGATGATACTTTGGAAGAAAAATATCAAAAAATAGCTATATATAATGATTACGACAATTTACCAACGCATGTTGCAAGACAATTACCCAACGGTAAATGGACAAGTAAACTAGGTCAAGATGAAGATATAGAACATAATAACTTGCAAGGGCTAACTGGGCGCCCTGGTTATGGTGAAGTTGCTTGCATTATGAAAAGAGTAATCAACAGTTCTTCCCCTTTGACTTAATCGTTAGTAAGCGAACTATTATGATATTAGGAACAGGCAGGGATGCCTGTTTCACAAGATGGGAGTGTAATATAAATTAATATTTAGATTAAATTTTCTTATCTTTATCAGAATTGCGGCGCCTGTATTGCCTAAAGATACCTGTATACGGCGGCTATCATCCTGATAAGTTCGGCATTCCGGCAGATTTTAATTTGGCACGGTAATATTAGAATAAATATTAAAACTTGCAACATTCAGTTACAAGGTTAAAAAATATTGGCATCTGGCAGATAACTGCTGTAACCTTCAGTGGTTAGCGAGAGTAACAAACGGCTTCTAGGCATCTCTAAGAAGCAGTAAGCACACAAGTAACATCCTTATAAGTTTGTTGAAGAGCGCGTAGATGGCTTCCATGCGCCCAGAATGCTCTATGAGTACCTATATAAAAAGTTCTACTAGCCTAAACAAGGAGAGTCGGAGATTGGTAATCGAACGCTTAAAGCAGGATTTAAAGAATGACTTGATTGCTGGGTTGCTGGTTGTTATACCTCTAGCAACTACAATCTGGCTGACGATTACCATCGCTAACTGGGTAATTGACTTTCTCACGCGCGTACCCAAGCAACTTAATCCTTTTGATGGGCTGCACCCGATTTTAGTTAATTTACTTAATATTTTGGTGGGCTTTGCCGTTCCACTATTAGGTATTCTTTTAATTGGGTTAATGGCTCGTAACATCGCTGGACGCTGGTTGCTTGATTTTGGTGAGCGAACAGTACAAGCGATTCCTTTAGCTGGACAGGTTTATAAAACTCTTAAGCAACTTCTTGAAACTTTATTCAAAGACTCAAATGGTAAGTTTAGGCGAGTGGTTTTGGTAGAATATCCCAGACGCGGTGTTTGGTCTGTCGGATTTGTAACAGGCGCTATTAGCAACGAAATCCAAGCGCAAATGTCGCAACCAGTATTAAGTGTTTTTGTGCCCACTACTCCAAACCCAACCACAGGATGGTATGCTGTAGTACCTGAGAACGAAGTTGTTAATCTATCAATATCAATCGAAGATGCCTTTAAAATTATAGTTTCAGGCGGTATAGTTGCCCCAAATACCCCTATACCCTCACTTGTAATGGCGGAGCATAAAGTCGAAATTCCTTCTTCGGAGTCACGGCAGATAATACCGTAAGGGTTTCTATTATTAATCTATCTAAAATCCATTCATAAAAAATAAAAAGTATGCAAGAGCGTAAACCTCGTCAAATTGCGCGTGAACTGGCACTCCTATGTTTGAGTCAGTTACCCACCAATCCTAAAAAGTTAAACGAAGAACACTTACCAAAACTTGTACTTGCCGCTGTTCGTACCCTCCGCTCTGAAGTTCAAGATACCCTTGATAATGCCGCAGGTGAGTTACAACGTAGTAATGACAGGTTACTTACTAGCGAAACACGTGCTAGCGATTTAAACACCGCGCGCACTATGCTCAAAGAAGCTGTTACTTATGCCCAAAAGGCAATTAATCAACTAGGTGCTGCTATTGAGTTTCCCGAATTAATTCAACTTGCTAACCAGGACAAGGATGTTGCACGCTATGCAATTGATATTGTTCGTACTGTAAATGAGAATCAAACTCTTATTGATGACGAGATTTCTCAGGCATTAGTAGATTGGCAAGTTAATCGTCTCGCCCAAATTGACCGTGATATTTTACGTATTGCGGTGGCTGAAATGTTATTTTTACAGCTTGATGAGCGTATGGCTATTAATGAAGCTGTAGAGTTGGCGAAGCGGTATAGTGAAGCTGATGGACACAGGTTTATTAATGGAGTCCTACGTAGAGTTACTGAGAGTAAGAGTGAATTGAGTTTGCAAAAAATAAAAGGCAGATAATTTTGCAACGAATATAACGCGGATGGGTTACTGGTTTGTTTGGGGATTGTATGTTGGGTGGGGCGGGTTTACATATATCCTGTTCAATATTGGAAAATTTGGGTTAACCCGCCCTTACTAAACCATATTTTTTTTATCACAATGGCTTTTAATTGGTTCCGTCGTCAACATAACGAATCTTCTAATTCTCCTGCTGAGGAAGAAAAAACTAAGCAGTCTCAAGTTGAGGCGCCTTCTACACCAGATGCGGCGCCTACTACTACACCCGATGCTGCTCCTGACCTGCTGGCATTTGCTAAGGCTGCTTATAAGAATATTCAGCAAAAGCAACAAGATGCTCCTATAGAAACTGAGGCTGTAACTGAAGCTGTAACTGAAGCTGTGACTGAAGCTGTGACTGAGGCGCCTGTCGTTGAAGAACAGAAAATTGAAGAAGTTGTTGAAGAAGTTGTTGAAGAAACTGTTGAAGAGCCTGTAGTGGAAAATACAGTTGACACTGTTGATTCTACTGTATCAGTGAATGCGGAAGCGACCAATTTATCTAATTTATCTTTTATTGAACGTGCAGCAGCAGAAAGAGAAGCTAGACAACAACGGTTGATGCAAAGCGCCATTGATGTTCCGGTGCCACAAGCAGAAATAACAAATGTAAATGTAGTATCTGATACAAGTGATATTGAAACAGAGGGAACATCTGATTTCGATTCAGATTTAGAGTTTGATGAGGGGTTTGTGTGGTCGGCAGAAGTTCTTGCTGCACAAGGTCGGCGCCCAGAAGATGTATCTATAGAAGAAATAAATTGGCTTAAAAAGCTACGACGGGGTTTGAGTAAAACTCGTCGTAATATAGTCAACCAATTAAAGGCGATTGTTGGCAAGGGGCCACTAAACCAAGCTGCGGTTACAGAAATTGAAGCGCTGCTTTTACAAGCTGATGTTGGTGTCGAAGCAACTGACTATATTATTGAAGCTTTACAAAGTAAGTTACGCTCGGAAGCGCTTCCTGCTGATGCTGCTATTGCATATCTCAAGACTATCCTTAAGGATATGCTCGAAACTCCTATTCAAAAATCTCAAAAAACTGTCTTCGCTCCAGAAAAGGACACTCTCAATATTTGGCTCATGACTGGTGTTAATGGCGCCGGTAAAACTACAACTATTGGTAAGCTTGCTCATTTATCCCAAAAATCAGGCTACCGCACTTTGATTGGCGCCGCAGATACTTTCCGTGCTGCTGCTGTTGAACAAGTCAAAGTTTGGGGTACACGTAGTAATGTTGAAGTCATTTCAAATCCGGGTAAAAATACAGACCCAGCAGCTGTGGTGTTCGACGCAATAACGGCTGCAAACGCTCGTAATACAGAATTACTGTTAGTAGATACCGCAGGACGCTTGCAAAATAAGAAAAATTTGATGGATGAACTTAGTAAAGTCCGTCGCATTATCGATAAAAAAGCCCCCACAGCTAAAGTGGAATCACTGTTGGTGCTTGATGCAACGTTAGGTCAAAATGGTTTGCGGCAAGCTGAGGTTTTTTCCCAAGCTGCACAGTTAAGTGGTGTAGTTTTAACTAAACTTGATGGCACTGCTAAAGGTGGTGTTGCACTTGCTGTTGTAAAGCAGTTGGGTCTACCAATTCGATTTATTGGTGCCGGTGAAGGTATAGAAGACCTACGTCCTTTCTCTAGCTACGAATTTGTCGAAGCTTTACTTAGTAACTGAGATGTAACAGTATACCAAACAGCCATTCTATTAGTGGAGAGTTAGAATTATTAAAAATTCAAAACTTACCAAAACTAATTATTTAAAAATGCGCTTGAACTGCTATCATCAGTTGCATCCTGAAAATCTAGCATGAATAGGCGCCATATCTCATTGAGAATAGCGTCTTAAGTCTCCTTATGCCTACATTATTGATTTCTTAATATTCTTTAGCCAAAAAAATAAAGGTTATAATTTATGTTTAAATGAAATTGTTCAAATAAAACTGTTCAAATAAAACTAAAAAGCCGGAAAATAAAATGTATTTGACAAATACTCTTACCCCCTATACCTCTCACCCCTTTGTAAAAAATAGTTAACACATACCGAATAACTAATGAAGGTTATATAAATTGTCTACCTTTGGATACATGATGTATTTATCAGGTTATGAGATTATTAAAAACCTTCAGTACGTAGTAGAAAATACTGTTGTAATCAAGCTAATTAAGTAAGAACTACTAAAAATATGCTGAAATCAAATTCGTTATATTAAGAAATTTAATTATACAATGAAATACTTATAAAGTTTTTATCCTACGTCATAATACGCTTGCTAAAATTACAAGCTTTGCCCCAATATGGTGTAGCAATACCAAGCTAAAAGTTTAAACGATAATAAACACCTGTGCCTCAACCACCTTCTCAACCAACTAACAGTAATACCAGCACTACGGCTGACGTCACTCCAGTGGTAGCGCTGAAAGAACTTGTGGCAAGGCTGCATCGCGAGCAAAATAAAATTCAAGACTTGCTTAGTTCGTTGGGATTTGCCCTTAGAAGCTTTAACAATTTAAATCAGTTTTTAGAGTTAATTCCACTGATGGCAACGCGAGTCACTGACGCTGATGGTAGTGCCTTATTTCTCTACAAACCAAATGGACAAGTGCGGTTAGAGCAACTGCATTGGCAAGATAGTCTTCAGCGTAAAAATATTCGTAAAGCGCTCGAAACAGCCAGTAGCCAAATTACTTTATTAGCAAATGCTGTACCCCTAACAGCTACAACAGGGATGTTAGACGACCAAATGCATCGCTGTTTGGGTCCTGGTGTACAAATATTTGGTACCGCTATCCTCGTCAAACATAATGAACGTGGATGGTTATATGTATTGAGTCGTGACCCAGATTACACTTGGACAGAAACACGTCAAAAGCTAGTTCGTTTAGTAGCTGACCAAACCGCAGTTGCCATTGAAAACGATGAATTAGGTGTTGAATTACGTAAAAAAGAACGTTTAGACCAAGAACTTGAAATTGGCGCCGAAATTCAAAGGCGCCTACTACCCCGTCAATGTCCTACAATACCAGGGTTAGCTTTAGCAGCACGCTGTAAACCCGCTAACCGTGTAGGTGGAGATTACTACGACTTTATTCCAACCAACCATAACCAAATTCAACCAAGCAGTAAAATTAATAGTACAAATAATAGTCTTAACAACAATACTATTAGTACAGATATTCAAGAGAATGGACGTTGGGGGGTAGTAGTTGGTGACGTAATGGGTAAAGGAGTTCCCGCAGGTTTAATTATGACAATGATGCGGGGAATGTTACGTGGTGAAGTATTACACGGTCATCCACCCAAACGAATATTACAAAACTTAAATCGCGTCATGTACGCCGATTTAGAAAACTCCAATAGATTTGTCACGCTTTTTTATTCAGAATTTGAACCAGAAACGCGAACTTTATATTTTAGTAACGCTGCTCACAACCCCCCATTATGGTGGCACGCTGCAACCAGAACAATAACGCGCTTAGACACTTTGGGAATGTTAATTGGTTTAGATGCCAATAGCCAATACGAAGACGGTGAAGCACAGCTAGAACCTGGTGACGTTGTAATTTATTATACCGATGGTTTAACAGATGCCGCCTCAGCCAGTGGCGATAGATTCGACGAAGACAACTTAATTAAAGCACTAAGTACCGCCTGCCGCATTTATAGCGAACCCCAAGAAATACTAGATTATATGTTTGATACAGTACACGAATTTATTGGCGCCGATAAACAAAACATCGACGACATGACACTAGTTGTCCTACAAATTAGAGAATAAAAAGTGCGCTCGTGACGTAGGTTGGGTGTAGCGACAGCGCAACCCAACCTACGTTACTACGTTACTAGCACGACTCACTCAGTACTAAAAAGTGATTGTCCAACCTTCTTTGGTTACTTTGTCTTTGGTGTAGGAAACACCGTCTATTTTTAGACCACCGTTATCGAGAAGGGTAATAATGCCACCTTCGTTGTCTAGGTTGATTTTGTTACTTAAAGTCACTTTTAAAACTTCACCTGGATTGATGGTACCAGTGAGCGGGAATTTAGATTTGAATTTGTCAGCTATTGCCCATCCCGTTAAATCAACTGGTTCAGGTGAAGTATTAAGTAAAGTAACAGTTTCTTGATTTGTGTCCTTACCTACAGGGTTTACCATTGCTGCAACAATACGAATCGCTGCGGTTGTTTCTGGTATAACTGTATCGATACGGTTTCCGGTTGTATCGTCGGTATGGAAAGATTGCGATTGGAAAGCTAGAAAAATTCCTACCCATATCGAACGTGATGGATAGTGTATTAATAGTCCTCCGTCTTGCCAAACTCCATTATCTCGTTGGAATTTGCCGTCATTACCCTGGTTCATATGGATATCGTGGATACCGTTACCAGGTAGGAAACCAAAATATTTGTCTTTAACGTCGGTTTCTGGACCCCATCTTTCTCCAAAAGCGTATATTGCAGCATCTTCACTTTCTACTGCACGGTTAATATATAACTCGATTAACTCGTTTAAGTCATTATCTGGCCCAGGAACATTGTATGGTAAAGGTTTCATTTGCGTTGTGTCAAACAAGTTCCCCCGAATAAAGTCCAACGCAAGTCCACCTGGTTTTCTTGAAAGTTCATGAAAACCATTATCTAATTCAACCAGTCCTTTAATAATGGGATGGTTAAAGTTTTCGTCCAAATAATAAAATAATTCTGATGGCGCCTGTTTTGATTTGACGTTGATGGCAATACGATATTTGGTGTCTCCATCACTTAGAAGCACTTGGTAATGGGGTGTTTGCCCTTCACCCAGCTTACGGTCAACAACACGACCTTTCAGTACACCATAATTCTTTAAAGGCATTTAAGTCTCCTACACAATGTTTTACTTGTATTTAATTTGACTTATTCCTCATCCGTAATTGTAAGGTAATTTATTAATCACCTCATAACTAGTTATGTAAATTACATCTACGCCTAACAAGCCTACAAAACAAGCACACACAAATGTGTTTGCTATCCTACCAAACGGTTTTATATTTAACCTTTGCCATGATGGCACATGTTTTTTAATTTGACCAAAATTAAATTCTGAGATGCAGGGGCGCTTCGCGATGCCCGCTCCACGAAAGTGATGAATAATAATATATTATCAAATGTAGTTTTTAAGACAAGCACAAAAATGTAAGTGTGATTAATTTAATATATATAATTTAAAACTCAGTATTACTCAGTTTACAGGTTCGCATTACCTGAATTAACTCATCATATAAATATACAACTATGCAGGATGTACATCAAAGCGTCAATTCTTTCTTAGTTTGCGGACTTGGAAACCTGGGTCAATATTGTATATCTGTACTCAAAGAGTTCGGTGTTGCCGTAAATGGTATTGAAATTATCGATAGTCCAAAGTGGCAAATTCCTGACTTACCTACAAAACTCGATAAGCTAGTTATTGGAGACTGTCGGCAACCAACGGTACTTGAACAAGCTGGTATTCGTTACTGTCGCGCTATATTAATTGTTACTAACGATGAAAGTGTCAATATTGCTGCTGCATTTGCTGCACGCGCTTTAAATCCGAATGTTCGTTTGGTAATTCGTTCGTCACAAGAAAATCTGAATGAGCTATTAAAACAAAACTTAGGGAATTTTGTCGCGTTTGAACCAACGCAGTTACCAGCTAAAAGTTTTGCACTTGCTGCTTTGGGCAGTGAAACACGGGGATTTTTCACGCTTGAGAAAAGGTTGCTGCGAGTTGTAAGAGCAGATATTAGTATTACGAATCCTTGGTTAGTAAATCGTCAAATTTGCGAACTTAATAATCCGAACCGACGAGTTTTGACTCATGTACGTGCAGGACAAGCTTTGCCAACAGCTTTTTATCAATGGGAGTTAGATGCCAAAGTTTTAAATGGTGATATAGTCGCTTTTATTGAAGTGACAGATAATCATCCGACACGTTCGGCACAACCTTCAAGAAGTCAAACTAAATTTTGGCATAAATTATCTAATGCTGGTATTACTCGTAAAAAGTTAGCTATTTCTTTAAGAGAATGGTGGCAAGAAAGAAGTCAAACTCAGCGTGTGGCAGTATTCAGTGCTTTTTTAATGGTTGGTTTATTTGTACTTGGAACACTACTCTACAAATCGCAATATCCTAAAATTACATGGCAACAAGCAATTAACGCTTCAATTGTTCTAAGTATTGGTGGTTTCGATAATTTATTTGGACAGTTGTATATAGAACCTATAAAATGGTGGTTACATTTGTTCAGTCTTAGTTTAACTGTAGCAGGTACGATTTTTATTGGTATACTTTATGCTATTATGACTGAGCGTGTTTTATCTGCTAAGTTTCAATTTTCTAGGCGCCGTGCTTTAATACCAAAATCTGACCACGTGGTATTAGTTGGATTAGGACGTGTTGGCCAACGTGTTGCCACAATATTACAAGAACTCAAACAACCGCTTGTTGCTGTACATGCTACAGAAGTTGACACAGAAATATTATCTGGTGTGCCTTTAGTTATTGGTAATATAAAACAAGCCCTTAATAAAGTAAACATTACTACATCTAAAAGTATTATTGCTGTTACTGATGATGAAGTTGCTAATTTGGAAATTGCTTTAAGAGTACATGCTGAAAACCCAGGCGCCAATTTAGTCATTCGTACTTCTGACCCTAGGTTTAGTGAAAATATAGCACAATTATTACCTTTTGCGCGAGTAATGGGCGCCTATGCATTATCGGCAGAAGCATTTGTTGCGGCAGCATTTGGAGAGAATATTTTAAGTTTATTTAGGCTGAATAGTCAAACAACATTAGTAGCAGAATATCGCGTTAAAGCTGATGACACTTTGAACGGGAAGTTACTTGCAGAAATTGCTTATGGTTATGGGGTTGTACCAATTTTATATCAAAAAGCTACAGGCGACCCCGCCAAATTGATGCCATCTGATGATATTCAGCTTGCACCTGACGATAAGTTAACCGTTTTGGCAACTATCGATGAACTGCAAAAAATTGAACGTGGTATCATCGGTAAGAAAAATTGGCTGATACAAGTTGAGAGAACTTTTACTCAAGACGCTGTATTTGATGGCGCCGGAATTATTAGCAGAATTTCAGGTTGTGATATGGCTACTGCAAGAAATGTAATGAGTCAATTACCGCAAATTTTACCATGCCCTTTATATAAACATCAAGCTCAAAGATTGGTGAATGAGCTAGGTAAAGCTCAAGTTTTAGCACATATTGAACAAAGGCAAAATTAGCAACGGATGTAACGAATATAAGTTTAAATAAAACTATCTATCCAATAAGGATAAGCATATGAATCATTTCTTTGTAGTTCAATACCTTGATAATCAGTAAATAAATAATTAGCTGTCGCGTGTAGACTATCAAGTAAATTAGCTTCCTCTCCACTAGCTTCAAGTGCTATGCTCCACCAAGTTTTGTTATATATTTCCAATAATGTAAGTTCGATGTTGCAACTGTTTTTAACATTATCTAAATTTATATTATTATCTAATTTTTCTGGAACGGCACCTGGTAAAATTTGATATGACTGTAAATAGCGACTTTTTTTCACACTTACCCAATGTAGGGTTATTTTGTACTTGAATTGGCAGAAAAGCTTCTTTTGTAGAGTCGTTACACATCCATTTGCGCCATTTCTCTACTTTACCTGTAACTATGTCGGTAAATTGCACTTTTCCTAATTCTGATATCCGCCATTTTATTTCTAGGCGCCCTTCACGTAACTTAATACCAACAAAATCATTACCCGGTGCGTATAAATAAATATCAGTACGCTGTTTTGGTTGTTGTGATGTGTCAAACCAGGTTTTAAAGCTAGTAGGGATGGCGCCAGGAATAAACCAGCGTACTTCACACGTTGTATATGACATAATGGTCACGCTTGATGAGAAAATGTAAACGAAATATTACAAAAATATATTCTTGAAATATATTATTGCTTGGCGCCCTAAAGGATTGAAAACAAATGTGGAAACGTATTGGATTGATATTACTGTTGGTTTTTAGCTTTAGTTTCAGCTATACGGATATTGCTGCTGCGGCTGGGCTGAAGAATTTTACAGATACTGATAATGGCTATGAGTTCTCATATCCTAATGGCTGGGTGCAAGTTAAAGTTGCGAATGGTCCGGTTGTGGTGTTCCATGATATTATCGAGCCTTCTGAGAATATCTCTGTTGTAATTAGTCCTGTTCCTGATGGTAAGACACTAACGCAACTAGGAACACCAGGAGAAGTTGGATATAAACTTGGTAAAAGCGCTCTGGCGCCTGAAGGGTCTGGTCGCGAAGCTGAATTAATTAACGATGCTCAAAGAGAAGTTGACGGCAAGGTTTATTATAAGTTGGAATATTTAATTAAACTCCCTAATAATAAAAAACGTCATAACCTTGCCAATGTGACTGTTAGTCGTGGTAAGTTGTTTACTTTCAACGCTTCAGTTACAGAAAGACGTTGGCCAAGAGTCAAGCGTTTCATTCAAGATTCAATAGATTCGTTCAAAGTATATTAATGATGGGTGTTCCACAATTTGTTCCACAATTTGTTCCACAATTTGTACTTGCTTCTGCTTCCCCTGCGCGTCGTCGCTTATTACAAACTATTGGTATTGAACCAGTAGTTTCTGTAAGTCATTTTGATGAATCACAAGTGCAGTCGCGCGACCCTGTATTATTAGTGCAAATACTTGCCCAGCGTAAAGCTGAGAGAATTGCACCAAAATTTGAAAATGCTGTTGTTATGGGTTGTGATTCGGTATTGGCTGTCAATGGTGAAATTCATGGTAAACCAGCTAGTCCCGAAGAAGCTATTTCTCGCTGGCACGAAATGCGCGGTCAAATTGGTGACTTGCTAACTGGTCACGTTTTAATAGATACTTTACAAAGTCGGATGATTGTCAAGTGTCAAATTACAAAAGTTTACTTTGCGAATGCAAGTGATTCGGAGATAAGAACTTATGTGGCAACAGGTGAACCTTTAAACTGTGCAGGCGCCTTTGCTTTAGAAGGTAAAGGAAGTGTGTTTGTAGAGAAAATTGAAGGTTGTCACAGTAATGTGATTGGGTTAAGTTTACCTTTGCTGCGACACATGTTAGCTGATTTGGGTTATTCAGTCAGCGATTTTTGGAAATCATGAAATGTAGAGACGCGATAAATCGCGTCTCTACATTAATTATTTACCGCCGTAGTAAAATGCGACTTCTTTTTCTTTTAGTTCTGCAAAGCCGGCGCCATTAAGCATTTGGTTAAGTTCTTCTTGGGGAATATGTTTGGCGCCTATGCGGACTATCCGCGAACGCATGGTATTAGATACACCACTACGTTGACGGTTTGCTTCGAGTCCCATAACTTTGTTATACAATTCTAGTTTTGCTTCTGGAATGGGAGTTCCATCAAAATCAATTCCACGTGCGATTGCTTCATCAATAGCATCAGCACCTTTAGTATCCTGGTTTGCTTGGCTGGTTTCGGCAGACATGACTTTTATATTTCTGGCATTGCATTGTAAATTTTACCAACTCGTGGTGCCTCCTCAACGATTCGAGTTCAAAATGCAGTCTAGTAGATGATTTTGATGAAGATACTTGCCAGTAAGGGGTTTTATGGTTTAACCTCTAACCAGTCATGTGTTGCGATAGGTGGTAATGCTATGTCGGACCTGGATGTTCCAGATATAAGGAATCGTTCGCTGGAGCAAGCTCTGACCAATAAAATTATTGATAGCTATTTCGATAGTTCCGAAAGTTGGTTGCGTGCGATTTTACGGATGTGTTTTTTTTCACTAACACATCTCGATGATTTGCCTGTGTTTGTTGTGGAATGTCCCAATCAAGCGGTTGCTAAACGGCTGAGTCGCAAGACTTTTCCGTTTCGCGGTGTTTTATACTACTTGACTGATGATTTTAGTGCTGGCAGTCGTTCGCTTTTTTGTTATCGCGGCAAAGATGGGCAGTGGTATTGTTACGATACCAGCACCAGCGAATGGACGAGTTTGGCTGAGTTGGAGTTTACTTCTTTTTAGTCACCAAACCACCAACAAAGGCGCCTAAAATTGTGCCCGTCCATAAACCAGTAGTGCTTCCTGACCACATGGCGCCAGGAGCTACTGCTGCGGTACATAATTGTCTGACTCCCCAAACTTGATTTTGACACTTTTGGCTCTTTAAGTTCATCGAGATTTGCCAGCCTGTAAAGCCAGCAAAAAATCCCGATGTTAAAGCTAAAAAAGTGCAAATTAATACACGGTTTTTAGTCATTTTCTCTCTCTATTAACCTGTATTTCTCATTCCTGCAGCAATACCATTAATGGTAAGCAAGGCGCCTCGTAACAGTTCACCTTTACTGTAGCGGGAATGGATAACACCCGATGTTGTAACGTTTTTGGCTTGACGTAAACGCTTAAGCAAGGAGACTTGTATGAATCCTAACGGTACAATTGTTCCGTTGCGTAACTGAACGGAGCGTTGCAAAACTGGATCGCCATCAAGGAGATTTTTGTGTCCAGTTATTTGCAGTACAATGTCACGGGTGAGATAGAATTCTTTGGCTATTTGGTCGAATACAACAGCGAATCTGGCATGGTCGTCTGGATGTGATAATTCTTGAACGTAATGGTGTGCCATTAGCAGGTCTACTTTTGCTAATGTCATTTCGGCTTTAGAAACAACCATTTTGAAGAATGGCCATTTCATGTAGAAATATCGCAGCAGTTTCATGTGTTCTTTTGGTTCTTCGTCCAAAAATTCCTGGAGTGCTGTTCCAACTCCATACCATGATGGCAATAAGAACCGGGTTTGTGTCCAACTAAATACCCACGGGATAGCACGCAAAGAAGTTAAGTCTTTTTTACCAGACGGGCGCCTTGCTGGACGCGAGCTAATTTGTAACTGGCTAATTTCTTCGATGGGTGTGCATGAATGGAAGAAGTCGATAAAGTCGGGTTGTTCGTATATTAATGCACGGTAATGACTACGCGAACGAGTCGCTAATTCCTCCATTATCTCGTTCCAAGGTTCGATATCATCAAACCCTGTTCGCAGTAAACTAGCTTGAATTACAGCAGTGGTTATTGTTTCTAAGTTATATAGCGCTAAATCGCGTAACGAGTACTTCGATGCTAGCACTTCACCTTGCTCTGTAATTTTGATGCGTCCGTTTATACTATGCCCTGGTTGCGCTAAAATAGCTTCGTATGCAGGCCCACCACCACGACCTACTGAACCGCCTCGACCGTGAAATATGCGTAAATTTACACCGTATTTCTCAGCAATTTCTTGTAAGCTTTTTTGTGCCTTGTGAATTTCCCAGTTACTACTCAAGAAACCTGAGTCTTTATTACTATCTGAATATCCCAACATGACTTCTTGAAGGTTGGGTGTTAAAGGAGGCGGAGGAGAAGGAGAAGGTGGTAATGGGGGTGAAGGTGGAGATAGTAAAGATGGCGCCAATGATTCTTTATGCTCCATTACGGCATACCCACCTGCTAGTAAAGCACGGTATAAAGGCAACTCGAATAATTGCTGCATTACAGCGCGCGACCGCAGTAAATCTTCGACGGTTTCAAATAATGGAACTACTTGTATTGTTCCTACTGCCGTTCCTGGGTCATAAAGTCCTGCTTCTTTGGCAAACAGTAATATTTCTAACACGTCGCTGACTTCGCGACACATGCTAATAATGTAGGTTTGACAAATGTTATAGCCAAACTCTTGTTGTAATGACCTAACAATACGCATCGTCTCGATAACGTCGTTAGTTTTTTCAGAGAATGGTAACTCCGCAGAAGTTAATGGGCGCCGAGTTTTGAGTTCACTAATTAACCATTCGACACGTTCAGCTTCTGAAAGCTCATTATAGGGTTTTGAGTGAATACCCATGTATTCGAGAATTTCGTTAAGCGCATCACTGTGACGCGAAGATTCTTGGCGAATATCTATTTTTGTTAAATTAAAGCCGAAAATTTCAACTTGACAAATTAGATTTTCGAGAAGTTGCGAAGTTAAACCAGTTTCCTTGAGGTTGCTTTGAATTAATCGCAGTTCCGCTAAGAAATCTTCTCCCGACCCATAGGCAGGAGTAGAGATTTCTTTAATACTCTCGCCTTTTTGCAGCGCTGAGTTACGTGAGAGTGTATTTTCTAATCGCTTGAGAATATACGATAACTTCAAACGATATGGCTCTTGACGATATCGCAAGGCAAGTTCATCATAAACTTTGCTCATTTGCGATTGTTCGAGTTCTAACGATTCGAGTAAATCAGGAAGTACATCACTCCACTGCATCGAAACGCTTAATAATTCACGCAGTTGTTTTACTGAATCAATATATTTTTGCAGAACTATGTTGCGCTGATAACAAGCTGTTTCCCAAGTAATAGCGGGTGTTACAGAAGGGTTTCCATCTCTGTCACCACCAACCCACGAACCAAATTTACAAAAGTTTTTGCTTGGTGGTTCTAACCAAGGATACGTCTCGTTCAGAGTTTGTTTAAAGCGACGGTATAGCTGGGGAATACCATCGAATAACACCTCTTGGAAGTAGTGCAGCGCATAATCAACTTCATCTAACACCGATGGTTTAAACTGATGTAGTTCATCAGTACGCCACCATAAACGTATTTCTTCGATAAGCTGTAATCGTAATTCCTCTGCTTCCCAACGCTGAGGAAGTGCGGCGCCTCCTAAACGCTTTTCTAAAGCATCGAGTTCTTGCAATAATTGTACAACTCGACGCTGTTTACCACGAATTGTATGGCGAACAATTTCTGTAGGGTGCGCTGTGAACACTAACTGTACATCGAGTTGTGTTATTAATCGTTGAATCAACTGTGGCGGCACGTTGAGCTTAAATAAATCAGGGAAGAGTGCAGCAAATGTACCCCTCTGTCTATTTGAAGCTGAGTTACGCCAGCTTTTCGTGAGTAAATCCGCACCAAGTCCACTATTAACAGGAAGTCCCTCGACATTATCTTGATGAACCATAGTAGGCAAGGTATCCTCAACTTCGGCAGTTGGCTCCACCTCATACTTCGTCATCTGCTGCCTTTGCTCATAGTCCTGCTCAATGATGTTAATCAATTGAAAGTACAGGGCAAATGCCCGTGCCGCGCGGATTGCTTCGTTAATACTAAGTTGTTCAATCAACTTAAAAACTTCGGTTGCTTGGTCTTGAGTTGCTTGTCCTTCTGGCGAACATAAATCGCGTAACTGCCGCAGTAAGTCCACCGTCTCCTGACCACACTCTTGACGCAGCACGGTTTCCCATAACTCCTCCATGACCTGGAGACGATGGCGCAAAAATAAATCAGATGCAGGGTAGTTATTAGCAGCTTCGGTGGAAGAGTATAAAAGGGAACTCATATCCTGTTGTAGTAGAGCTATCGGACTTTTTAATTATTGGGCATTGAGAGAAATATGGGTAGGGAAAGTACCGCAAACTTTTATAGTCAAAATGTAGTATTTGTTACAGAAAAAAGTTTGATTAGCTTTACCTTGATTCGGTTGATTTATTCGTTGAATTGGGGAACTCTAAGATAGGTAGACGCTCACCTCGAAGTAACTCTTCGCTAGCTTGTCCTAATGCAGTTAAAGCGTCAGTTGCACTTTTTTGTGCTAAAACCAGCGTGAACACCGAAACTGTACCAATTTGAAGGAGGATAGATTGAGGAATCAATGACAATGGGTTCGACCCGCGATTATCGGAATTAGTACGCATTATGTTTTTTGAGTTGTTGTAGGATAAGTGGGAAAAAAATGTTAAAAAAATTTCATGATGTAATGATTCTATCGTTCTAGTTTACAGACAATCTGTTGTTGTTAATAGCCCCCAACCAATCGCCCCCCAAAATACCACTATCTACTACCCCCAAGCCATTTCCATGAAAACAGTACTACCAGACCGTCAAAAAACAATAGTGCAGTGGGTGAGTCAAGCAACTGGTATAAACACTCTAGGGGTGAAAATCCGGTTGCAGGGAAATGACCTACATATTTTATGTGAAGCTGTTGAATGTCCGCAGCGTTGGCAAACTTTATCCGATTTACTTAAAGCTTTACAGCAAACAGACTTAGAAGCTTTAAAAAATAGCGATGGTAGCGAACAGCCATCTATATATCAAGTATTTGTCTACGGTAGAAAAAAAGCCGTCAAGCGACCCGAATGGTGTCACCGAGTCTATCTTAATCAACTTGACCGTCATCTCGAACAAGTTAACGTAGCCCTGCTTCGAGATACAAAACGTACCCACCAAACTGGCGCCATAATTATCTCGAACGAGAGTCTAGCCAAAAAAGGAGACCCCGAAGCAATTGCTAGGTATTTAAGCGAAACTCTGAGTTCTTTGGGTATTGGTGTTCGCGTCAAAGTCAAAAAGCAAGGTGATAACAACGAAAATAAGAATCGTTTATGGATACTATGTAAATCGAGCTATAGTCCAGACCCCTCAATAATTGCTGAACCTGTTGCCCAAAAACTACGTCACCTCGAACTCGCAGGTTATCAAGATGCTGTTATTGTTTGCCACGTCCAAGGAGAACCAAAACCTGACTGGATGTTGCGAATTGATTTAACCCCAACCGACGTTATGCTCAAAGACTGGGCACGTTGGGGAGATGTGCAAGCAATAGCTTCTTATTTGAATCAAAAATTAGCTGACAAAATCAAAGTTACTACTTCACTCAACGAATCAACGCTACACTTATTTTGTACGAACGTTCGGTCAAATTCGGAAACGGCGCCAAGACGTGGGTTATGTGTAAAAGAAGTAGGTGCCATATTAAATGATATTGCACCCCAAGGAATAACAGCAGCGACTATATACGGGCAAGTCAGCACAGATGCGGAACCAGCTTGGATAGATTGGTTAACACTTCCCGCTCAAGAACACCCTGCTTTATTAATACCAACAATTGAACTTGCTTCAAATGGAGATGAACCAGCACTTGTATTTTTACTAGAGCGTTTATTAAATCCTGACTTAGATTGGCGCCTCAAAACAGGTGGTATGCGGGTATTGTTATTGCGAAAGGGAGACTTAATGCACGTGATGTGCGATGCTCCAGTATCTCCAGACCGTAAACAAGTAACAACTCAAATAGTTAAGTTACTGCGACAACTCAAAATGCCAGGGATATTAGGAGTGCGCGTTTATGGGCGCCGTGCAGGCAATAAAGAAGCATCATGGCATTATGGTGTAGACTTTGCTGCAAGAAAACGATACGTTCCCGAACCGCCACCAGAATTTGCAGCAACATCAAGTTATGTTCGCGAACTATTACCACCAACCGATGAACCAGTACTGCGTCAAGACTTAACATCAGAGGAAGTTCAAACTTTTGTTAAGCAAGCAGTGCAAAATTGGGGTACAAGCGCAAGAAAACTTTTACTTGCCACACAGCTAGTCAAAGACAGAGAGGATGCGAATAGCGCACCACATTTCCGTGCGAAATCGGGTGCTTCGGCATTAGTATGGGGAACAGTCGGGTTATTGTTAACGTTACAAACCGATTGGGTATTAAATAAATTTTCACAGCAACCCGTACCAACACTAACTACAAGCCAAGCTCCGCAAACCCCCAGTAAAGAAAATTCCAATCAACAAGCGAATGCGACCTTTACCGCTGACACCGCACCAAAAGATGGTGAAGCCTTCAATGCATCGGCATTTACGCAAACAACAGGTAGTGAAATTAGCCGTAGTCCATCAGGAACCGCAACAGCAATATTATTAGCAGCGCGTACTCAATCGCCAACTTTTAA
This sequence comes from Calothrix sp. HK-06, assembly GCF_001904745.1. GTDB lineage: Bacteria > Cyanobacteriota > Cyanobacteriia > Cyanobacteriales > Nostocaceae > Dulcicalothrix. The sequence continues at coordinate 20,518 of NZ_MRCD01000079.1, read as the reverse complement.
TGCGCGTCAACTCGATGAGCAGCTGGCATTATATCGGCAAAGATTACAGAAAAACAGTGGTAAGCCACCAGATATATTAATTATTGGTTCTTCGCGCGCTTTACGAGGTGTTGACCCCGTAGCCTTATCTAAAGCCCTTGCAACTCAAGGCTACCGCAATTTAGATGTCTTTAACTTTGGTATAAACGGCGCCACTGCCCAAGTCGTTAACTTTATATTGCGTAAAGTATTAGAACCATCTGAACTACCCAAATTAATTATCTGGGCAGACGGCGCCCGTGCCTTCAACAGTGGACGCGAGGACACTACATTCCGGTCAATAGCAGCATCTCCAGGTTATAAACAAGCCATTGAAAAATCAATAGCTCGTGGAGATACAGATACAGCACAAGAAACTAAATCTAAAACTAAATCAAACGACCAGCAAAAAAACAGCTATCAAGCAGCTAACGATTGGTTGAACGAGCAATTAGGTTCATTATCAGGAGCTTACCAAAACCGTGACCAACTCAAAGCACTACTAGGCGCCAAATTAGATGTATTAACAGGTGTAGATAAAAAGAAAGCGTCATCAAATCAAACAAATGGCAAAGACGCAGAAGAAGCAGTACAATCAGTTGATTTTGATGGCTTTTTACCACTATCAATACGTTTTGACCCTAGTGTTTATTACCAAAAGCATTCAAAAGTGAGTGGTAGCTACGACAACGACTATAAAGGATTTTTACTTGGAGGAGACCAAGACTTAGCGCTGCAAGAGATATTAAAGTTCACCCAGTCGCAAAAAATATCCTTAGTATTCGCCAACATGCCATTAACAAGTGAATACTTAGACCCTGTTCGCACACAGTTCGAGCAATTATTCGAGCAGTACATGATACAACAAGCACACCTTAGTTCGCACTTTGTGTTCCGCGACTTAGGATTACTTTTTCCACAAAAAAATGAATTTTTCTCAGACCCTAGTCATCTTAACCGTTACGGCGCCTACGAAGTGTCAAACAAGCTTGCCAAAGACCCAATGATTCCCTGGATAAATAAAAAATGAATTTCATTTCGATATTATACGGATTATTTTTACTAAGTGTTCTCGGTATTTATTGGTCTGTTGGTAATCAAAGACTGCGTTTGTTCATACTATCATTAGCTAGCGTAGTATTTTATATATCCTATCAACCTCAGTATCTACCATTATTACTAGTGCTGGTTTATTTAAACTATCGTCTAGGACTTGAAATTGGACAAAACACCTCACCTGGAGAACATAATCAGAATGCGGGTATATCTAACGAAGATTGGGAATATGCTCAAGCCGACTGGAATCGGCGCCGTTTAACTTTAGTATGTATAGGTATAGTCTTAAATATATTTTTACTATTTGGTTTTAAATACCTAATACCATTTTTAAAATTTGCCTTACCCGAAGCTACAATTAAAGGCTTGGGATTAGATACATTCAAACTACTGGCGCCGCTTGGAATATCTTACTTTGTATTTGAGTGCATCGCGTATCTAGTAGACGTTTATCGTGGCGCCCCTGCAACAAATAATTTAATCAAATTCGCGACTTACAAGTTACTATTTTTCAAAGTCACTTCTGGCCCAATAACACGCTATCACCAACTGGCAAATCAATTCAAAGCAGCATTGCCAAGTGCGAATGTGATATCTGACGCATTATGGTATATAGCGAAGGGCGCCGTCAAAAAAGGATTACTCGCCGATAATATCGGTGTTTTTGTCGATATTTGTTTCGGTAACTTACAACGTGCAGGTAGTACAGATATATGGTTAGCAACGTTTGCTTATGGTTTGCAGTTGTATTTGGATTTTAGTGGATATGTAGATATAGCTCGTGGCAGTGCGATGTTATTTGGATTGGTGTTGCCAGAAAACTTTGATTCACCTTACTTTAGTACGAGTATTGCTGATTTTTGGCGCCGTTGGCATATGACTTTGGGGGACTGGTTGCGAAATTACCTATACTTTCCTCTTGGTGGTTCACGTGCTGGGTTGGAACGTACATGTGTCAATTTGGTAATAATTATGGTTGTGTGTGGTGTTTGGCATGGCGCCGCATTAGGGTTTATTGTATGGGGGTTCTGGCATGGTTTAGCTTTAGTCGTGCATCGACTAGCTGATCAAGTTAGCAACCGTATGGAATTTCTCGAATATTTTTGGCAGTCACCAATTGGTGTTATTGTGGCGTGGTTTATAACACAGTTAATGGTGTTTACATCATGGATATGGTTCCGCTTACCTGACCTACGCGACTCAATGGAAGCTACAAAGAAACTTTGGGGACATACTGCTGACGCTCAGTTTTCACAACTTGTCTACGTCGAAGCTTTGAAAATAAGCCAGTCTCAAGTTGCGCTTTTACTTGGTGCTGTATTTTTAGGCATGGCGATATCGTATCTATTTAAGCGTCATCTCAAACTTGAATTCAATTGGCACCTCAAAGTTATGTTTGTGCCGTTATGCTTTTATCTCGTTTGGATACTGGCGCCGCAAGGTAGTTTACCATTCATCTACTTTGAATACTAATTTATCTATCTTGTGGAACAGGCATCCCTGCCTGTTTTTTAATTTCAGAACAATGTTGGTTGACAAAAATGAGATAAGTTATGTAAACTGATGTTTAGATATATTGAGAATACATCAAAAGCTGCTTAATATATTGTTTACATAACTTAATATTATAGCGAAATAAAATCCTTGAAACGGTTGTTCAGCAAACATTTCAGGTAAATCTTACCCGTTGAGAATTTAGGCCTATCGAACGTTAGGTTAAATTTGTATAAGTAAATCTAATAAAAAGTATTAGTAAATTAAATAGTGAGTAGATACTCTTATTAAGTGAATGCGTGTAAAGTTGAAATTACAGGTAAATTTAATTTACTTGATCAAACTTCACATTATTTCGCATTAATAAGAACATGACTGCAACCTTACAGAGTCGCGATAGCGCAAACGTATGGGAACGGTTCTGCAACTGGATTACCAGCACCGAAAACCGCATTTATGTAGGTTGGTTTGGCGTGTTGATGATTCCTACACTGTTGTCAGCAACCATATGCTTCATCATTGCATTTGTAGCAGCACCTCCCGTTGATATCGACGGTATCCGCGAGCCAGTAGCTGGTTCATTGATTTACGGAAACAACATCATCTCTGGTGCAGTTGTTCCTTCTTCCAACGCTATCGGTTTACACTTCTACCCCATTTGGGAAGCAGCTTCCTTAGATGAGTGGTTGTACAACGGTGGTCCTTACCAGTTGGTAGTATTCCACTTCTTGATTGGTTGCTTCGCTTACTTAGGGCGCCAGTGGGAATTATCTTACCGCTTAGGTATGCGTCCTTGGATTTGCGTTGCTTACTCTGCTCCTTTGGCATCTGCAACCGCAGTATTCTTGATCTACCCAATCGGTCAAGGTTCATTCTCTGATGGTATGCCTTTGGGTATCAGTGGAACATTCAACTTCATGTTGGTATTCCAAGCAGAACACAATATTTTGATGCACCCCTTCCACCAGTTAGGTGTAGCAGGTGTATTTGGTGGTAGTTTATTCTGTGCAATGCACGGTTCTTTGGTGACATCTTCCTTGGTTCGTGAAACCAGCGAAACCGAAAGCTTGAACTACGGTTACAAGTTTGGTCAAGAAGAAGAAACCTACAACATCGTTGCAGCACACGGTTACTTCGGTCGCTTGATTTTCCAATACGCTTCATTCAACAACAGCCGTTCCTTACACTTCTTCTTAGGTGCTTGGCCTGTTGTATGTATCTGGTTGACAGCATTGGGTATTTCCACAATGGCGTTCAACTTAAACGGTTTCAACTTCAACCAATCAGTACTTGATAGCGAAGGTCGTGTTATCAATACTTGGGCTGACATTCTTAACCGTGCTAACCTCGGTATGGAAGTAATGCACGAGCGTAATGCTCACAACTTCCCTCTTGACCTTGCTAGCGGTGAAGCTGCTCCTGTAGCAATTGCGGCGCCTGCTATTAACGGTTAAATAGAATAGAGACGCGAAAAACATCACGTCTCTAAACCCTGGACATACAACGCCTTCAGTGAACCACCACTGAGGGCGCTTTTTTATTTACGTATATTCTTTACGTTTCTTAACATTAAAGCAGTATTACTTTGCAAAAGCAATAGTAAACTCATTAAGTATTAATATTTTTGACATATTTTTAGATATTTTTTAGATATTTGATTTTTTTATTGCTAACTTAATATCCGCCGTTATTTAGTTGATTGGCGCCTCAGAATTTCAGCTTTAATTTCCGAACAATGCAGTTATTAGGCTTTAGTTAATGGTTCTATTTTTTGCTCTTTTGCATACCATTTATGAGCAACTGTTTCAAGTTGGTCTAAGACTATGATTAAGTCTTGCGCGCGTTCTGTTAAACCATAGGTAACTTGAGGTGGAATGGTTGGTTCATAAAGACGGTAAATAACCTCTGCTTCCTCAAGCATTCGTAGTCTCTCAGTAAGAATTTTTGAAGATATTCCTTCAAGCTGACGTTTTAAAGCACCAAAACGAGTAGGCCCTTTTGAGCGCAAAATCCAAAGAATGTATAGTGTCCAAGGACCAATTAGCAGGTTTGTCAGCGCAGTTATGGGACAACTTGTAGATTTGTTAGATAGAGACATAAGTAGTTAATTGAAGGTGACTTGGTTACTTGAAAGTACCTACTTTACATTATTAGCAGATAACTTATAGTAACTATTAGAGTGACTAAGAACAACGTCCTATATAGAGGGCGGGTGTCTTATATAGAGAGAGGCGGGCAAGGATGTCCACCCTACAAGATCGATTAATTTATTTTTTGGAAGCTAAAATATGCGCGCTATAGGTGTAGGTGTGGTGTAATCGCACTGTCATTTTCATGCGCGTTTAAGGAGTACCTATCAGAATTATAGAATCAGGAGTTCAACCGAATGAAAGCATTAAAAAATTTATCAATAGCTATTGCTAGTACTGGATACTTTGTTTTGGCTTACTCAACCCAAGCAGGAGCAGTAAGCTTAACATACGATACGAGTATTGGTAGACCTGCTGATTTAACAAAAGGCGAGATTCCTGGAATGCCTGGAACTCTTGCAGTTCCACAAGGCATAACCAAGCAATCAGAAACTGGGAATATTTTTATTAGTGCTGGTCGCGGAGCTGACAGAGTAGATGTATTCGATAGTTCTGGCAACTATATCAAAGGAATTGGTAGTACAGGTAGTGGCGCCGGACAGTTCAGAGAACCATCAACGCTGGAATTCTCTCCAAAAACTGGAAATCTATATGTAGGTGATGTTAATAATAACCGTGTGAATGTGTTCGATAGCCAAGGCAATTACCTTAACTCAATTGGTCAAGGTCAATTTGGCGGTCTTAAAGAGGGTAGGTTATTTTTTGGGCCATCTGGTGTGACATTTGATAAAGATAATAATGTCTATGTGGGCGATTTCAGCAATGACCGAATTATTAAATTTAATCCAAATGGTGAGATTATCGGCAGCATCGGAAGTTCAGGTACTGAAGCAGGGCAACTTCAAGGCCCAGCAGGCATAAGAATATCTTCTAATACAGGAAATATTTATGTGGCTGACCAATTTAATAACCGCATTCAAGTTCTTGACCCAGAAGGAAAGTCTTTGTTGACCTTTGGTAAACTTGGCGCCGAGCTTGGGGAATTTAATCAGCCAATTGGCATTGAAGTTGACGAGAATGATAATATCTATGTCGCTGACTCAATAAATAGTCGCGTCCAAGTATTTGACAAAAACGGTAATTTCCTCACTGCATACGGTCAACCTGCGGTTAATGCATCTGGTGAAGTTGTACCACCTCCAGCCTTAGATGGCCCTCCTTACGGCAACCCCCTCGACCTTGAACCAGGTAAGTTTAACTGGACAGGTGGTACAAGCCTCAAAGATGGCAAACTTTATGTAGGCGATTTTTTCCAAGGTCGCGTCCAAGTGTTAGATGTAAATAATACTAATAGCGCTAGAATCCCAGAAGCTAGCTCAGTATTAGGTTTAGCAGCACTAGGAGCCTTTGCTGCGGCTGGCAAACTAAAAAGAAACCTGGTTTCCCCAGCACTGAACAAAACAATCCTCAAGTGAACCCAAAGGAAACCAGGTTTCTAAAGTCGATTAAAGAAACCTGGTTTCTCCAGCACTAAGGAAAACAATCCTCAAGTGAACCCAAAGGAAACCAGGTTTCTAAATTTATTAAACAAATATAAAAATATGATTTAAACAATTGGCACAAAAAAACAAAAAAAGCTATAAAAGAAAAACTATAAAATACAACTTTATGCCAATTCGCAAAACACAATTACTAAAAGAAACCCGGTTCATCAAGTTGTATTGGCGTCTTAAAACCCAGTTTCTCTCACACTTACTATAACAAGAAACCCAGTTTATTAATTTTAAATGGCGCCTTTAAACCTGAATGTTTATTTTTCGATATGCGTTGACTTTTCGTTCGCACTGAGAAACCGGGTTTCTTGAGTTTTGCAGGCGCCTTTAAACCTTAATGTTTATTTAATATTTTTGCTGTTTTTGAGGGATTATCGTGACGCTGAGAAACCGGGTTTCTTTTTGTTTACTTTGAGGATTGTTATGTTTAGTGTAAAAGAAACCCGGTTTCTTACTGATTTACAAAATTTATGAGATGTAAAATATCACAATACATACTTATTGATTGAACGGTAAGGTTAAGGGGAGCAAAGTGGGGAATGGGAAGCGAGGTATTTTAGGTTACAATATAATATAGATTACCCTAGAGTCTTTACTTAGTACCTATATCGAAAAAAGTGGATGCATGTTAAGTTGTTTGCATCGTATGAAGCATTGAGCTTGGGTAACATGTATCGGTACTATCTGCATCCACAGCATTTTGACGAGTTAGTTCGAGGTAGTGGTATTGATTCGGACATCGCGAGCTTAAATTTCAGTTCACTTCAAGATAATGGTGCCTATGATTACTTGTTGATTTCTGAGCAGGTTCCACGTACTAATACGGGAATGGTCAGAAATAGCTGGTTGCAGCGTTACGCACACGTGAGTTCTGGGGGTTGGTGGTGTTCGGGACTTGACCCGTTGAATAATTGGGAAAGTATGGAGTGGGGTTGTTTTAAGCCAAATCAACCTCGACTGAATCAGAAGGGTAAAAATATTAAGTATGAACATCCTCCAGGAACAGCTACGCGCGTATTTTGTCTGCGTGTGACATTGCCTGTGTGGGAGAAAGTTTGTCAACGTTATGGTATAGATTTACCTACGAATATAGATATTAATCAAAGTGGTGAAGCTGAGGGTTTTTGGCAATGGGTGATTGAGCGTTCGATACCCGTTATTATTTGTGAGGGTGTTAAAAAAGCTGCTGCGTTACTATCGTTAGGTTATGTTGCAATTGCAATACCTGGAATTACTAGTGGTTATCGCGTCAATAAGAATGAATTTGGTAAAGTTATTAGTCGGCAGCTTATACCAGATTTAGCAGCTTTTACACTTACAGTCAGGCGCCAATTTTACATTTGTTTTGATTTTGAGACGGAACCGAGAAAGATTGCTGCTGTTGATAATGCAATTTCTCAGCTTGGTTCACTGTTTCAATGTCAAAATTGTGCAGTTCAGGTGATGAAGTTACCTGGTAAAGAAAAAGGTGTTGACGAATTTATTGTTAATCAAGGCGCCGATGCCGTCGATAATATATATAGTCACAGTTTAGATTTAGAGACATATTTAGCTCTTTGTAAACCTCATGCTCAATTAACGGTAAATGCTGCACTGACTGTTAATCGTCGTTATTTAGGTGAAATACCTCTGCCAAATTCTGGTTTAGTTGGTGTAAAATCAGCGAAAGGAACGGGTAAAACAACTGCACTACAAAAAGTAATCGAATCGGCAAAAGTAAATAACCGTCCCATTTTATTAATCACCCACCGCATTCAACTTGGAAAATTTCTCTGCGACAAAATCGGTATCGACTGGGGATTCGGAGAACATACAACCACGTATTCAGCACACCCAACACTCAAAACTCAGCACTCAGCACTCAGCACTTATCACTCTCTAGGTTTGTGTGTAGATTCAATTTGGAAACTTAATGCGAATGACTGGGCTGGTGGGATAATAATTTTAGACGAAGTTGAACAGTCTTTATCACACCTGCTTCATAGTACTACTTGTAAAGATAAGCGCGTCAAGCTTCTTAAAGCATTCCAGGAACTTATTAACACTGTGTTAACAACAGGTGGTTTGGTAATTGCTCAAGATGCTGACTTATCAGATATTTCCCTGGAGTACATACAGCAGTTAGCAGGAATAGAAATAACTCCTTGGGTGCTAGAAAATGAATGGCAACCTGAGAAAGGTTGGGATATCTCGTTTTATGATTCTCCTAACCCTACTCCGTTAATTCAACAGCTTGAACTTGACTTAATAGCTGGACGTAAATGTTATGTTACTACCGATAGTCGTGCAGGACGATATAGTTGCGAAACTATTGAACGTTATTTAAGAGAACGTTTAGAGCGTTTATATAGAATATCTCCTAAATCATTGGTGATAAGCAGCAGCACAACTAATACTCCTGGACATGCAGCAGTAGACTTTGCTGCTGAAATCAATCAGAAAGTTACAGATTACGATTTAGTGTTAGTGACACCTAGTTTAGGAACAGGTGTTAGTATCGACGTTCAGCACTTTGACCGTGTTTACGGAATTTTTCAAGGTGTAATTCCTGACTCAGAAGCAAGACAAGCGTTATCACGTGTTCGTGACTCTGTACCACGTGCAGTATGGTGTGCAAAACGAGGAATTGGAATAATTGGCAGTGGTAGCACTAATTATCGATTACTATCACAGTGGTATCAGGAAAACCAAAAGGAAAATTTAGCCTTACTAAGTCCCTTACACCATGTTGATGTAGACTTACCGTTAGTATATGACCCTATACATTTACGAACTTGGGCAAAACTATCAGCACGTATAAATGCTTCGATTTGTATGTACCGTCAATCGATGAAAGAAGGTTTAATCGCAGATGGTCATCAAATATGGTTACGCAGCAATGCTGTACATCAGAATATTATCCGCGATTTACGTCATGCATTTTTGGCAACAGACCCTGAAGACTTGCCAACTCGTCGCAGATTAATGTTAGAAATTGTTAAAGTCCAAAAAGACTGGCGCCTTCTTCGGCAAAAATCTAAGGAAATTAGCTGTAGTATTAAGAAAATTAAACGCCAAAATCAAATAGTTGGCGCTTCTTCTGTTGCAAACGCCAAAGATATAGATAAAGTAGAGTACGAGAAAATATCAGCCAAACATTCACATAGCGAACAAGAACGTCATCAAATCAACAAATATACCCTTTTACAACGGTATGGTGTTCCTGTAACTCCAGAATTGAAGATGCGCGATGACCAAGGATATTATGCTCAGTTATTAATACACTATCATCTAACACACGAAAGCGAATATTTTAGACTCAAAGACAAACAAGAATGGTATCAACAGCTATTATCAGGTGACGGAAAAGTGTTTTTACCTGATTTGAAAACCTATACATTAAAAGTTGAAGCATTACGCGCGTTAGGAATGCAGCAATTTTTAGAGTCAGGACGCACCTTTACAGAACATGAAACAGATTTACTAAGACTCAAAAGCACAGTATTGCAGTGTAGTCAGCATATCAAGCGAGTCCTAGGTATCAACTTGGTCAAAGATACAGACCAGCTTCCAACAATAAAAATTCTAAGCCGATTATTAAATTTGCTAGGCTTAAAACTGAAGCGAACAAACGGAATTTATCAAATTGATTTAGCAACTCTTAATGATGGTAGGGAGGAAATATTTACTATTTGGCAACAGCGTGACGAGTTAATGTTGGTAAACACAAAAGTAAATAGTGATACAGCAAAAAACAAAATTAATTCTTCTTCACCCGACTCTAAAACTGGCTTCATAATAGATAAAGTGCCGTTTTAAAGTGCTGTTTACAGCTGTGAATTTTTCAAAAATGATTAATTTCGAGTAGTTTAAATTTTTAAGCCAATTCGCGATTAAACAAATCAAGCGCGCGTTGGCATTTCATAAATATGTAGTTAAGCGCAGCAAATAATTTATCTATATCAGATAAAGTATATGAATTTATTTCTCTGGTATAAGTACTGCCCTGTAATTTACCAAATTGCCAAAATTGTCCATTAGATACAATTCCATATATATCTTGCTCCAAGTTTTGATTAAGTTTTTGAATTGCTACCATTTCAGCTAAACATTGTCCCCACCCTTTGATAAAATCATCACGTTTAGCTTCAACAGCAATAATTAAGAAGGGTTTTTCAAATACTTCTTTACCTAATGGAGATTTCTTGGCGAGGATATAATCAGGTATTCCAGTAAGATTTATATCATATGTAAGGGTTTTATGACTCCATAGTGTAAAATTTACTCGGTAACTACGGTATACTTCTCTCAAGATTGGAAAAACTACGGCTTCACAAATAGCATACTCTGAGTCTTCAAAAGTAAACTCTCGCAACGAAAAGTTTAATTCTTCCCTAAAAGTTTCTCTAATATCAAATTTAGTTTCAACAACAAAACTTGCTTCAGATGATATTACCTTAAATTCCTGTAGAACTTGAGCGATGTTTCTGTATGACTCGAATGACATAGTTTTTTCCTTGTTATTTAGTAATTATGGTATTTTTGATTAATTAGTCAAAATGATGTTTATATGATTAACCACAAAGGCACAAAGGAAGAGAGGAAGAGTGTCATATTAATAATTCTCATTTTACTTAATGCTTAATAAGTACATTTGGTTGCCTGGTATAAAGCTATTATAATGCTGAGACTAGATACGTTATAAAGCAATCAGGTGTTTATGAAAGTCGCAGTATTTAGTACTAAAGCATTTGACCGTCAATTTCTTGAAGCTGCAAATTCAGACAAGCAACATGATTTCATCTTCTTTGACCCGCATCTAAATAAAGACACAGCTATTCTTGCAGCAGATTTTCCTGCTGTTTGTATTTTCGTTAATGACCAAGCTGATGCAGCGACTCTCGAAGCTCTTGCTTCACGTGGAACTAAATTACTTGCTCTTAGATGTGCTGGTTTTAACAATGTTGATTTAAAAGCTGCTGCTGAATATGGTATTTCTGTGGTGCGTGTCCCTGCGTATTCACCTGAAGCAGTTGCTGAATATACCATTGCAATGATATTAACGCTTAATCGTAAACTTTACCGTGCGTATAACCGTGTTAGAGAGGGTAATTTTTCTTTAGATGGTTTGATGGGGTTTAATTTACATGGACGCACTGTTGGTATTATTGGCACAGGTAGGATAGGCGCCATTGTTACACAAATACTCAAAGGATTTGGATGTAACTTACTAGTTTACGATGTTTACCGAAATCCTGAAATTAAAGCACTGGGCATAAAATACGTTGAGTTATCAGAAATTTTCACAAAATCAGATATTATCACATTGCATTGTCCACTAACATCTGAGACGCATCACCTTATCAATGCTGATGCAATCGAACAAATGAAACCTGGGGTAATGTTGATTAATACCAGTCGAGGCGCCTTGATTAACGCTAAAGCTGTAACTAGGGGATTAAAATCGGGTAAAATTGGTTCCCTAGGTTTAGATGTATATGAAAAAGAATCCGATTTATTCTTCGAGGATTTATCAGGAACTATTATCCAAGATGATGTTTTTCTGCGTCTAACAACTTTTCCCAATGTGCTAATCACTGGACACCAAGCATTTTTTACAGAAGAAGCGCTTCGTAATATTGCCGAGACAACGATAACTAATATCACTGAGTTTGAACAAACAGGTGATAGTAAAAATTTAATTAAGTAAAACTAGAGGCACTGGAATTCCTAGAGGATTACTTGGCAATTTTTTATACCACTATCTTTTACTTCTGGAAGATGACGAGTTGCTGAAAACAGCGAGATTAGAGCTTGTATTATATCGTTCCTTAAACTTGGATACCGAGTCATTTCAAAATCCCAAAACCCGCCGACACCATAGGACACCATAGAATGGTGCAGCTAATTTAACAACGCCCACCAACGCGCGGCTAAAAATATTAACCCACGCGCGTTGGCAGGCTTCGTATCAATAACCCCAGGCTTCGAGCCTGTGGGCGTTATATAGGGTATACGAAAATTTGGCGCCTCCCACAACTATTATTGTTATCGCAAAGTTAGCACGTTCGGTTTTTAGTAAAAAAGGGTAGTGCTACCTTTGATCAATAGACTACGTTCCTATCACAAACAATCTACATAAAGATAAAACATAAAGCAATCTTAGCAAAATATACATAAATCTAAGTATAATTACTAATGTTGAGTATGCTGACGATTATATATAAAAGATAATAGATTATTATGAAATTAAACAATTAAACAATTAAGCAAATAAAAAAATAAGGTCTTTTATGCTTAAAATTACTTTTTTAGAATATTTTCGTTTACAGCGATCAGGAGCCAACTTCGTGTTCCTATCATGTACAACAACTTGGTTTGCAAACTAACGACATTATCAACGTAACTCTGAACAATACCCTTGGTTCCCCGCAAAACAAACTCCGAAAGCTCGCTATGAAGAATTTTTCCATCCTAACAACCAAATCGCTCCCCTTATAATGGGTATTAATAGTGCCATTTATATTGCAGATTTTTGGAGCAGTGGGACTAGTTGGATATCTGTCGTTTAAAAATAGTGAGAAAGCGGTTCAAGATTTGGCAAAGCAGTTGATGCAGCGTACTAGCAACCAGGTGAATAATCATTTGAACTCTTACCTGGCAATTCCCCATCAAGTTAACCAGATCAATGCTAATATCATGCGTCTAGGATTGCTTCAGGGGTTTGATCGCAAAACTATTGGCAAATTCCTCTGGCAGCAAATGCAAGCTTATGATCTAACCTACATTATCATAAGCCTACCTACAGGAGAGGCAGCTGGAGCAGCCCGCTACGATGGCAAAACTGTGACTATTGATGATATAGCAATCAAAACACCCAATTTGCCAAAGAATATAACCACTTACTTGACAGATCAGGATGGCAACCCAACAGAAATTCTCAGTACTGCTACCTGGGATACTCTCAATGAGATTAGTTACACCGAACCCATCAAAGCCGGAAAACCGATTTGGAATCGGATTTACACTTTCTACGATCCTGCTTATCCGCCCTACATCGCAGCATCAGCAGGTCACCCAGTTTATGATGCCAACCGCAAGCTGCTGGGTGTGGTGGGGGTAGATATTCATCTGTTGAAACTGAGCGAATTTCTACGCACCCTAGATATTAGCCGCTCCGGGCAAGTATTTATCCTAGAGAAGGATGAGATGTTGGTGGCTAATTCTGCCTCAGAACAGCCTTTTACTGTCGTTAATCAAAGAATTAAACGCCTTAAAGCCAGAGACAGCCCTAACCCAGTCATCAAAAATATTGCCATGCAATTGCAACAGAGTATTCCAAACCTGCATAACTTAACTTATGCTCAAAACCTAAAAATCAATTTTCAAGGAGAGCCGTATTATGTGCATATTGCTCCCTGGCGTGACCAATATGGCTTGGAATGGTTCGTAGTTACAAGTGTCCCAGAAAGTACCTTTATGGCGCAAATCAACGCCAACACCCAAACAACTGTCTGGCTTTGTGTAGGCGCCTTGGCGGTAGCAACGACAGTCGGTCTCTTCACCTCCCGTTGGTTAGCGATTCCCATTCTGCACTTAAATCAGGCAAGTCAGGCAGTGGCAGTTGGTGACTTGAAGCAAATAGTTACAGGGAGCAGTATCCGAGAATTAAATAGTCTGGCACATTCCTTCAACCAAATGGCAGGACGACTGCGTGAATCCTTCACCGCTTTAGAAAAAAGTAAGTCAGAACTGGAAGAACAAGTTACAGAACGCACGGCTGAACTAAAACAGGCTAAGGAAGCAGCCGAAACTGCCAACCGCATCAAAAGCGAATCTCTTGCTAGCCTGGAACTTGAAGTAAGCGAGCGTCAGCAGACTCAGGTTGCTCTCCAAAACCAGACCAATTTGATGCAACTAATACTCAACAGCATGAGCGATGGCGTGATCGTTGCGGATGAGAAGGGTCAATTCCTGATTTTTAACCCTGCTGCTGAACAGATGTTTGGCAAGGGAATAACCGATACTCAGCAGGAAGAATGGTCAGAGCAATATGGATTATTTCAAACCGATCAGGTGACTCCAATCTCAACCGAACAGCTTCCCTTGGTGCGGGCTATTCGGGGTGAGCAGGTAGACAATATGGAAATGTTTACTCGTCATAATCAAGCCCCACAGGGCATTTGGTTAATAACTAGTGGTAGACCACTAAAAGATGCCAGTGGTGCATTGAAAGGGGGAGTTATCGTGTCCCGCGATATTAGCGAACGCAAGTCCGTAGAACAAGAAATATTGCAGGCAAAGGAAGCAGCCGAAGCTGCCAACCGCATCAAGAGTGAATTTCTTGCCAACATGAACCACGAACTGCGGACTCCACTCAATGGTATTTTAGGTTATGCCCAAATTCTACAGCGTGACCCAGCCACAACTACCAAACAAATGAAGGGATTAGGGGTAATTCACCAGTGCGCTTCCCACCTACTGACGCTGATCAATGACATTTTAGATTTGTCAAAGTTGGAAGTGCAGAGGATGGAACTATATCCCCAAGATTTCCATTTGGCAAACTTCCTGACCTCCACCGTTGATATTTGCCGTGTCAAAGCCGAGCAAAAGGGCATAGAGTTTCATTACCAACCCGCAGCCAACCTGCCCACCGCTGTCTATGCCGACGATAAACGACTGCGGCAAGTTTTGTTGAATTTGCTCAGTAATGCTGTCAAGTTTACCGACTTTGGCACAGTATCCTTCCGGGTTGAACCAGTCGATACCCCAAGGGCATCCAATCGTACCCATCGAATTTGCTTCCAAGTTAAAGATACTGGTATTGGTATTGCACCGGAAAAACTATCCACAATTTTTCTGCCCTTTGAGCAAGCAGGGAAACGAGAACGCAACACTGAAGGTACTGGATTGGGACTCGCCATTAGCCAACAAATCGTTGAGAAAATGGGTAGTACTATTCACGTCGAGAGTGTCCTTGGTCAAGGAAGTCGTTTTTGGTTTGAAGTGGACTTACCCCTGGCTTCAGACTGGACATTAGGGCAGGCGATCCCCAACCAAAAAATCATCGGCTACCAAGGTGAACGACGCAAAATTTTGGTAATCGACGATCACCAAGAAAACCGCCTGGTTGCGGTCAATATGCTAGAACCTTTGGGCTTCAAACTAGCAGAAGCCAACAATGGAAAAGCAGGTTTAGACACCGCGATTCAAATCCGTCCCGACTTGATCATTACTGATGTACATATGTCTGTGATGGATGGCTTAGAAATGACCCGTCGCCTGCGTCAACTGCCCGACTTTGCTTCCATCCCAATTATTGCCTCCCCCGCTACTTTATCCCAAGTCGATATGCAGTCAAGCCTGAATGCTGGGTGCAATACCTTTTTTCCCAAACCCATCGATTTAATGGGTTTGCTTGCCGAATTACAACGATTGTTGCAGTTGCAATGGATTTACGAAACCTTACCAGAACCTACTGGGGAAGTTGTAACCACCTCAGAAGAAGCTAACCTAGTAATGCCCCCACCCGCAGAACTCACCGCTCTCTACGCTGCTATTCAAGGTGGATTTATCACCGATGTGCAACATGAAGCCAACCGAATCAAGGAATTAGCACCTGAATATGTTGCCTTTGCCAACCGGGTGTTGGAACTCAGCCAGAAGTTTGACGATGAAGCGATCTTGCGGTTGCTTAAATCAAAAGCTTAGGCAGTAGGCAGAAAGAAAGAATTATTTAGACCAAACAGCCTTTCAAATGTCCCATTCCCTATTTTAAGACAACTATCGCACGCAGGAGTTTATCGATGTCTATTAATGTTTTGACTCAGGAAAACACGATTTTAGTTGTAGACGACACCCCTACTAATCTGCAAGTATTGTTTGATTTGTTAAGTGAACAGGGTTATCGGGTCGCGATTGCTAAAAATGGTGAAACTGCCCTACAAAGAATACAAACTTCTCACCCCAACTTAATTTTACTTGATATAATGATGCCGGGTATTGATGGCTTTGAAACCTGTCAAAAACTCAAAGCTAATCCCGTCACTACAGATATTCCGGTGATTTTTATGACTGCTCTTTCTGACTCTATAGATAAAGTCAAAGGCTTAAGTTTAGGCGCCGTGGACTATATAACCAAACCAATTCAGCATGAAGAAGTGTTAGCACGTATCCGGGTGCATCTACAACTGCGGAATGCTACTTGTTTAATGGAACAACGCACTAATGAACTCAACCGGGCATTAGAAAACCTCAAGCAAGCCCAACTGCATCTGGTACAAAGCGAAAAAATGTCTGCCCTCGGTCAGTTGGTGGCTGGAATTGCCCACGAAATCAATAATCCAGTCAATTTTATTCACGGCAACCTCACCCATGTCAAGGAATATACTCAAAATTTACTCGAATTTGTCCAACTCTACCAGAAGCATTATCCCAACCCGGTACAGGAAATTCAAGAGCGTGCAGAAGCTTTAGACCTAGAATTTCTGCAAGAGGACTTGCTAAAGATGCTGAGTTCGATGAAAATGGGGAGCGATCGCATTCGTCACCTCATCCTCTCTTTTCGCAATTTTTCCCGTCTGGATGAAGCCCAGCTTAAAGGAGTCGATATTCATACAGGCATTGATAGTACCCTGGTAATTTTGCAATATCGCCTCAAAGCTAAACTTGATTTTCCTCCAATTAAAGTCATCAAAGACTACGCGCAGCTACCAGAAGTTGAATGCTATCCTAGCCAGCTTAACCAGGTGTTTATGAATATTTTAAGTAATGCGATTGATGCCTTGGAAGAGTCTGCGATTGCCTCACCTACCATCACCATCCGTACTTCTACAATAAATAGTAACTGGGTCGAAGTTGCCATTGCCGATAACGGGGTTGGCATTCAAGAAGCTGTTTGTTCTCAACTCTTCAATCCTTTTTTTACCACCAAACCCGTGGGTAAAGGAACTGGGTTGGGGTTATCGATTAGCTATCAGATTGTCACTGAAAAACACGGTGGTAAGATTGAGTGCTATTCCAATGTGGGACAAGGAACCGAGTTTGTTATGCAAATTCCAGTGCGGCAGGTCATGGCCTGACTGCCTGACAGATTTATTTAGAACGCAGTGAAATCAAGGCCAGCACTCAAAAGAATAGATACGAGAAAACCATATCCCATAACTTATATCAAGACATCGCTTTATTGGAAGCAAAACAAGGCTCAGGGTCTTTAGGCAACAAAGGAATTGGGGTTAGTAATTGTCGCCCTTTATGAATAACACCTTTGAGCCAGCTAATACCAATTTTAAGATAGCTCAAACCACGATTCGCTCTTAGGGTCAACATGTTGACGCAGACCCGCAACTTGCACAGCCATGCCCTGTGCTGTGCTATAAAGTAAAGCTAAAGCTGCAATAAGATATAAACGCTCACTCGTATTTTGAATTTCTGAGGCGAGAATCTTCTAGTTCAAACGCGCCGGATTTACTATCCAGAAACAACTCCTCCACGCGAAATCTCAAGGCATACTCATGTAATGTTTTTAAAGTTGGAGATTCCGAAGTAATCACAGCCCAATGCTCAGATACCCCTTCAGGATAAGCAACTATTAAATTACAACGAATTAAACCCGGAATGCCATAGTCCAACATTATGATAAAAAGCAGCTTCTCCTTTTTTAGGATAGATTGAGGATGCTTCTATCGGGTGGCGCCGAATTCCATGCAACCGTGTGTCACAAGTTATACGTATGCAATAATGCCAACTGCTCTCTTACAACAAACTCAACAAATCATGATTGCTAAAACCTCTGTCTGCAAGTAACATTACATCTGGGTGATGGCGTAGTAACCACCTAGCTTTACGTAACATTGATTCGTATTCCTTAAATGCTACTGTCGCACTGCTATGCTCCAATACACACCACAACAAAGGAATTGCCCGACCACAACATACTACTGAGATATGAATCAGCGCAAAGTTGGCGGTGTCGGCTTCCGTCCCGCCAAACTTTGTAAGAGATACAGAAGCGATTCCATAGCACAGTAGTATCAATGGATAAATATAATCGATATAACAAGTAAATATTTTGTGGTTTGTAAAACAGAAGCAATAACATTTTTAGAAACCATATCTTTAGACAGGGCAATTTTGATATAGGGAATAATTATCAAACTCTAACTATTCATCAATAATGATTATCGTTGCTTGGGCAGCACCAAATCAGCTTACTGTACCTTCTGCACCAGGGGAATAGAGATTACAAACTCCGTGTGCCCAGGTTTGGATTTAAACTGTAAACTGCCTTTGTGCGTATCGACGATTATCTTGTAGCTGATGGCGAGGCCGAGGCCAGTGCCCTGTCCCACGGGTTTGGTGGTGAAGAAGGGATTGAAAATCTGAGCCTTAGCGGACTCGGCAATGCCACAGCCGTTATCGGCAATTTTAATGATTACCTGTTTTGTATCGGCTAGTTCAGTAGAGATTTGAATGGTCGGTACTGTTTCACTTTCGCGATTTGTAGTTTCGCTACCACTCGTTTCTAAAGTTAAAGCTTCAATGGCGTTGGATAAAATATTTAAAAACACTTGGTTAAGCAAACTGGGGTAGCAATCCACTTCAGGCAGCAAAGCGTAATCTTTAACAATTTGTATCTTCACCCCTGATTTAGTTGTCAGCTCACTATGCAGAATCAGGAGCGTGGAATCAATGCCTTTGTGAATATCCACCTTTTTAGTAGCCGCTTCATCCAGGCGAGAGAAGGTACGCAGGGATAGGACAATCTCGCGTATGCGCTCGGCGCCGACTTTCATGGAAGTCAAAAGCTTTGGAAAATCAGCAATTAAGTATTCGTAGTCAATTTCCTTCATACAAGACAGGACGCCAGCAGAAGGGTTAGGGCACTCCTCTTGGTAGATGTTAAGCAAACCGATTAAATCCTGCACGTAGTAGTCGATGTGAGATAGGTTGCCGTAGATGAAGTTGACGGGATTGTTGATTTCGTGGGCAACGCCTGCGACTAGTTGACCGAGGGCTGACATTTTCTCGCTTTGAATCAACTGCACTTGGGTGTGTTGCAGCTGCGATAAAGTTAATTCTAATTCTGTGGCTTTCTGCTGTAGCAATTGCTGGGAGGACAGCAGGGCATCTAGGGCGGTTTTACGCTCCGTTACGTCGCGAAAGAACCAGATGCGACCGTAGTATATGCCGTCAGTGGAGTGAATGGCTGAGGTGTATCTGTCCAGCACTCGCCCGTCTTTAAGAAAGATTTCATCGCGACTAGTGATTTCCGGGTGCTGATATAGGTAATTGACTTTGGCGATAAACTCCTCTTGATGCATTGGCTTTGTCACCACCAGTTCCAGGATTTTTCTGTCGTCTCCCTGCTGAACAAGCTCTTCTGGAATTTGCCAGATTTTATAAAAGTTTTGGTTGTAGTAAACAACCTTATCGTGTTCATCGACGACCAGAATACCGTCCACTCCAGTTTCCTGCTGGGCGACCAGAAAGGCGTTGCTGCGGTTGAGAGCCGAGATTGTATTGTTTAGTTCTACCGTTCTAGCCGCCAGCATTCTGTTGACTTGTTCGAGTTCAACGGTGCGCGCGCTGACTATGGATTCTAATTTATTGTTTAATTGTTTCAGTTCTTCGTTTGCCGCTTTTAATTTAGCTTGAGCTTGCGTGAGCAGGAGCGGGGCGTCCACCAGAAAGGAAAAGTAGCGGCGCAAAGCTATATAGGTAATAGCCACCACGGCGGTTGCTGAATCGATCCCGATTTGCAGTTTGAGTAGCACGCTGGACTGGTGGACGAAATGCTGATTGTCCCCCAGCATCATCAGCACGTGCCCTCCGTGCCCAAGGGCGCAACTAAAGAAGACTAAAATGGTGGCCAGCACCAGGGAGGTTTTCTGCTCTCCCCGCAGAAAGGGACGCAAAATTAGTGAAGCGATTATAAAGTAGCACAGCGAGATTATCCCGTTAGAAGCAATCAGCAGTCCGTTCAGCATGTGGTGTCAATTAACTAATTAACCTTCAAGAGAGAAATTAAGTTTTGTAACGAATCTTTCCCTTGCTTATAATACCCATAAACAAAGGGAATGTAACGGCTGATTTTGAGCGAATATGTGTAAAATTTGACATTATGAGCGGGTTTTTACCCTAGGGACATGAAGAATTTAAGGATTGCTTCAGCTTTTGTGTTCTTAACTCAACACCCAGGCTAGTGGCCGAGCTGATGAACTGCTGGTTTTTTCTTGATACATTAAGCAACCGCCTTGGTGCTTCATTACCAGTAGTTATAACCCACATTCCGCACTTCAGAATGTCGCATCAAATATTACATAA
>NZ_MRCD01000078.1:39884-43815 GCF_001904745.1 Calothrix sp. HK-06 | reverse complement strand
CATAATAGCATTAATATTATTTAATTACACTGCAATTTTTTATTTGATTTCAGGCATTCTTATAGTATTGATAACAAAAAGATATTTTTTAATGCTAGTAAAACTTTTTCAGTTGATTAAAAAATACTTTTGGTATCTACTACTAGTGCTGCTACTTGTTGTGTTATCTTTTATAGTAATTAATATATATAATAAAGACTTGGGTTACATTGAATGGAGTGGACGAATACCAATTTTAGAAAGTTATAAAATTACACTTATCCCAGTTAATAACTTAAAAGATTTTAAAGTTAAAGAGGAAATCGAATTTGACTACAAATTATTAAAAAATCGATTAAAATTAAAGTTAGAAAATAACTTGTATAAGCTGTCTAAACAGCAGCTAAATAGGCAGATAAGCAGCATGAATAAAGGATTGATATTAAAAGAAGTATATGTAAGCCCAATAAATATAGATACAAATGGTTACTTTAACTTAAAGCTAATGAATGGTATCTTTTTGAGGGATAAGATTTGTGAAGATATATGTCCAAAATCAAGTTTAGAACTAGTTGATTTTCCTACAGGTTCCTTTTATCAAGCAAAAGGAGCAAAAAATTTAAGCATTTCCTCTTACCTGGATACTGAAGCAGTAAACTGGTCGATACGTAATATTGAAAGAGGAATAAGATTTGCTTACATTTCACCACCCTATCATCACTTACGTAGGTTTTTTAAGCCATTTTTAAAGTTAGCTTCTACGAACAAATGGGTCATTATTACTATTGGATCAATAATAACTTATATTTTGACTCCTAGATTTAGCCAATTTATAAATATTAGAAATGTAGCTACGTCGGAGAGTAAATCTATGTCAGAAACTAAAAGAGAATCTAATTTTAACCTACAAGGCGCCCAATTTGGCGGTGGTTTAGTCAACGCCGACACTGTTAATGCTGGTCAAATAGGTGGAAACATCACCAACAACCCTACTGAACAACCAGAAGCTAAAAAGACAGGCGCCAAAACCATCTTAATTTTAGCTGCAAATCCCAGAGGTACTGTACCTTTGCGACTAGATGAAGAAGTGCGGGAAATAGACTTAGGGTTACAACGAGCCAAAAAACGAGAATTATTTGATTTGAAGCAGCGCTGGGCAGTACGTGTACAAGACGTTTACCAGGCGTTACTTGATTACAAACCGCAAATTGTACATTTCTCTGGTCACGGCGATGGGGACGATGGTTTAATCTTAGAGGATGAAACCGGAAATTTACAGTTAGTAGATACTGAAGCACTAGTTCAATTGTTCAAGCTGTTTTCTGGTATAGAATGCATTGTCCTCAACGCTTGTTATTCGGAAGTTCAAGCCGAAGCGATTGTAAAACATATTCCTTATGTGATTGGGATGAATAAGGCAATTGGTGATAAAGCCGCAATTAAATTTGCTACAGGTTTTTATAATGCGATAGGCACCGGAGAATCTGTAGAATTTGCTTATAAACTTGGGTGCAGTGTTATTCAACTAGATGGAATACCAGAGCATTTGACTCCGGTGCTACTGAAGAAATAGTAATTTGGATGCAGGCGCCGCGCAGCGTGTATAGTGTTTCAAATCAAGCGCTTGCAACGCACAGGTAACAGATGCTATTGTTGCCTCAACAGCTAAGGGTGCTATTTATACATGGTGACAATTAATAACGCTTAGACTTATGCCAGAGCCAGAAGAGCAGAAAAAGGTCTCAAATAATGACTTGCGTGATTCTCAGTTTGCAGGTGGGTTTATTAATGCTGAGAATGTTTTGGCTGAACGTATTGGCGGCGATATTTATAACGTTTCAACACAAGAAGATAATCATGGCATCACAATTTCCAAGGATGCTATCAGCAGCGCGATTATTTCTGGAAATGGTAATAAAGTCACTATCTATCAATACCAGCTTGAGCGTCAAGTACAATCTGAGATAACTTCTGACCCAGGAGAAATAGGCGCCAATCCTTATAAAGGGTTACTTGCATTTCAAGAAGAAGACTCAGACCGCTATTTTGGGCGAGAATCACAAATTTCTAAGTTGTGGAATTTGTTTCGCACTCTCCATGAGAATACTACCCAACCAGAGGCGCCGTTACGCTTACTACCGATTTTGGGACCATCAGGTTCTGGAAAATCTTCTCTAGCGCGAGCAGGTTTAATTCCAGAGTTAGCAAGGCGCCCGCTGCCAGGAAAAAGCCAAGCACGAGTAGCGGTGATTGTTCCAGGAACCCATCCAGTAGAGGCTTTAGCAACGGTGTTGGCAAGGGTGGCAACTAATGACCAAACCCCTGTGGCTAAAACGAAGGAGTTTGAGCAGGTATTAAAAGAACCTAGCAATACAACTACAGATACTATTATTTATGATGGCTTACGGCGGATTGCCAATGTCCTCCCAGATATTGCTGTATCGCCTTTGGTAGTTTTAGTAGATCAATTTGAAGAAGTTTACTCGCTTTGCTCTGACCCTACTGAACGGCAAATATTTATTGAGAACTTAATTCATGCCGCAGGCGACCGCTCCGGGTGTGTATCAGTAATTATTACCCTCCGCAGTGATTTTATTGGAGAAACCCAACGACACCCAACCTTGAATCAGGTAATTGCATCTATTGGTGTGATTATCCCAGCAATGAGCGAAAAGGAACTGCGACGGGCAATTACCAAACCAGCAGAAATTGCAGGACACCCCTTAGATGAAGCTGTAGTCACCCTCTTACTTAAAGATACATATGGACGAGAAGGCGCCTTACCACTTCTGCAATTTGCCTTAACGCGCATCTGGTCAAGTTTAAAAAAAGGCGTTGAACCGATAAAAACACTCGAAGATATTGGCGGTGTCGGAGGCGCCTTAGCTTTAGAAGCGCAACGTATTTTTGATAACCTTAATGATGAGGAAAAGAAAATAGCTCGGCGGGTATTTATAGGATTAGTGCAACTGGGGGAAGGAGCAAGCGATACCAGGCGCCGTGCAGATGTTAACAGTTTGATTAGTTATAAAGATGAACCAGAATATGTCAAAAGGGTGATTGACAGGTTTGCTCACCCTGGCGTGCGATTGCTTACTCTCTCTTCTACCCCAGAAGGAACTGAAACCGCAGAAGTTACCCACGAGGCATTATTTACAAATTGGGGACAGATGAAGCAATGGCTCGACAGCAGTCGCAGCGACATTCGCTTTGGGCGCCGATTAGATGAAGCAGCAAAAGTTTGGGATGAAAACGGGCGCCCAGAGGGGAGTCTTTGGCGCCGTCCTGATTTAGATTTATTGAGCAAATATTATTCCCTTGCAAGCGATAACATGACACCATTGCAAGTGGAATTTTTTAATGCTTCTGTAAAGGCAGAAGAAGCAAGAAAGCAAGCTGCAATTAAAATTGAGCAAGAGCGAAAACGTCAACGACAAGCCTTAATAGGTGTTTTAAGTACAGGTTTATTATTAACGACTACAACAGCAGGGTTTGCAGCTTATCAATGGCAAAGTGCAGAAATAAGGAGTATAGAACAAGGCGCCGTAGCAGCAAAAAGTAAGTTATCAAATTATCCCTTACAAGGGATGGTGAGTGCGATTAGTCTTGTAGGACAAAGCCGCTCACCCTTGCTCAATTTTCCCAATCAATCACTTTCCCAATCAACAAAACAAGCAGTCCTAGACAGCTTGTTTAGTGCGGTTGAGATTAGCCGAGAAAAAAATCTCCTTGAAAGCGATCAAGGTGACGTAAATTCTGTAGCAATAAGCACAGATGGGCAAACAATCGTCAGTGGGGGATATGATGGCACCGTCAGGATGTGGAACCGCAAGGGTGAGCCGATGGCTACACCTTTTAAAGGTGATCAGGCTTCCGTATTATCTGTAGCAATAAGCACAGATGGGCAAACAATCCTTAGTGGGAGTTCAGATGGCACCGTCAGGATGTGGAA
>NZ_MRCD01000078.1:0-39784 GCF_001904745.1 Calothrix sp. HK-06 | reverse complement strand
CACCGTCAGGATGTGGAACCGCAAGGGTGAGCCGATGGCTACACCTTTTAAAGGTCATCAAGGTGACGTATTGTCTGTAGCAATAAGCACAGATGGGCAAACAATCGTCAGTGGGGGTTTAGATGGCACCGTCAGGATGTGGAACCGCAAGGGTGAGCCGATGGCTACACCTTTTAAAGGTGATCAGGGTTCCGTATGGTCTGTAGCAATAAGCGCAGATGGGCAAACAATCCTTAGTGGGAGTTCAGATGGCACCGTCAGGATGTGGAACCGCAAGGGTCAGCAAATAGGCGAACCTTTTAAAGGTGATCAAGGTAACGTATATTCTGTAGCAATAAGCACAGATGGGCAAACAATCCTCAGTGGGGGTGAAGATGGCGCCGTCAGGATGTGGGATATTAAATTAGACACTTGGTTGAAAACAGCCTGCGAGCGATTAGCCGACCATCCGGTTTTCAAGAAACCTGAGAGTGCAGATGAGAAAAAAGCGAAGGAAACTTGTAAGCCATATCTGGACTCATATTAAATCCGCCAATATATCGGTCATCTCTTTTTGTAGCTTCTGTCTATTGTCATCATATTTAATCACAGTATCAGTTTTCTTATGACGACTAAACCGTTGTGTCGCGCGGTAATTCCCGTTATTCTTATCAAGCACAGTAGTAATAGAGCTATGTCTCACCCTATGAGGTGACATCTTTTTAGTAATACCTGCGGCTTTTGATAATTCATCAATCAGGCGCCTTATTGCTTCCCCACCCAACCGCGTACCATTACCGTTATAAGCAAGCACAGTAAATAGAGGTGCCTTCAATTTAGTAGCGCCACCACAAGCAATCAACCAATCTGTAATAGCCTCAGTTGTTTTAAAACTTAAATCAATGGTAACTTTTTGAGTACCCTTACCCTTACCCAGTATCCTTAATGTCTTAGCTTGGGCATCAAAATCACCAACATTCAAGTTACAAACTTCGGAACGTCGCAGCGCATTATCCCAAAGCAACCGCAAAATCGCATAATCACGTTTACCTTTAACAGTAGTCCTATCTATTAATCCAATAACGCGCGCGTATTCTGCTGCTGGAATCCCTGTAGTATCTCTGTATGCTTCTACCTTCTCACCTTTTATATCTTCCAAGGTGTAGGAACAATACCCTAACTTTCGCCCCATTGTTGCTAAAGACTTAATTGCACTCAGGCGCCGGTTCACCGTTGCTTCAGCTAACTTCTTCTCGTTCACCAAGTGCGACTTATATTTAAGGACTACTGCGACGGCGTGAGATTGGTCTAATTGTAAAAACTCTAATACTAAATTTGAATCAGGCAGGCGCCCGGTAATGTACTTAAAAAAATCTTTCAGGTCTTTCTCATACGCGCGCTTCGTGTTTGATGAGCGAGTATCAGCAAGCAACTGTTTGATAACGTCCGTGTCCTGGTCGAGAGGAAAATCAACGACGGGCGCCAGTAGTTCCGTTTGTATAACCGTAATTTGAAAATCGGACATAATTAATTTCTTACTTACAGAAATTATAAGTCCCCCAAGTGGTTTTAAATCTAAAGTTTTATACTCACACAAACAATTTATGATTGATGCCAGGGGTATTCCTACTCGTTGTTTATTTGTCAATTGGTACTAACGCTAACTATACCTTCAGGGTTTCGGCGCCGTGAATTTTGCTATCTTGGTTGATAGGTGCCCTTCGTTGTGAACTTGTAAGACAGAGTTTTAAATTAGTCGATTTTCGATAAAACCCTGAAAGTGTTGATATACCTGAGAAAAATGATAGTGCGGAAATCGCCATTATCGCACTAGGTTAAATATACTAATCAAATTGATTTATTTTGAAAGGAACACCGATTTAAATAAATTAAATTAACTATTGACGCTAAATTAAAGAAATAGCTTGAAGCAAGAAAAATAATTGACTTTCTTCGAGTGATATATACAAATTTTAACTTGAGAATATGAAATTATCTGGCGAGCAACGTAAAAAACTACATTCAGCTTTACTTGATGCGTTTTGCAGTAAAGCAAATTTAGAACAAATGTTATGGTTTGAATTAGACAAAAACTTAGACGCATTTGCGGGAGGAGATAATTTACAAAACATAGTTTTCCAAATAATAAAACTAGCAGAATCTGAAGGATGGGTGGAAGATTTAGTATGTGCTGCGCGTCACTTTAATAGTGGTAATTCAAACTTAAAAATTATTGCGGAAGAGTTATTACCACAAATAGTAACAAATTTAAATCAATCTATAGTAGACATAGATATTTCACAGTCGTCTCTATCTACAGTTACCTTCACACTTATTTATACTGAGACAGGTGGTGAATATTTGGTGAAAGAACTCAAAAGGTGAAGCAGCAAGAGTACCTACACATTATTAAGAGGTCATCGTGGCTATTTGTCGGAATAGCGTACTACATAAGGTATTATTGTCGTAGTGTTGGGTTGAAATATCGATTCAGATAATGGCATTCTCCATTAATAGCTGCCATTAACCGTTACGCAAACGACTAATTGCTTATGTAGTAAACATCCTAGCAAAAAATCAATATTAAACTACGCACTCGCCACACCACCAGAAGTGCTATAATATGTTACTTTAAACACTAAGTAATCCAGATTCAACCAAAGCGGTGCCCAGCATATAATTATTAGATGGCACAGGCAAATGCTCAAAAAATGTAAGAGCCGATATTTAATTAACAATAATGTTTTTTAAGTTGCGCTACGATATTATAATTGTTGACTCAATCGACTAATTTAATAATATAAATTGTTTTTTACGAAGGGTGGGTTCCTGATTGTTGTCGCTCTCAGTTAAGATATTTTCAAATTATTTTTGCGCGGACAAATGATAAATTTTATTTAACATAATTATGACTGGATATTAGATTTAATTATTAAAATTAGTATTTATGCGTCTTAATATTTTTGTGAAAGCTTATTTTTAGATTAATTATTTACTTCCAGCAACTCCAATAACGACAACTGTCCAGGAGATATATTCCCCCGCCTTCTATTGTGATAAAATAGGTGACACCCAGCACACAAAACCGCTAGGTTACTAACAGAATTATTTGCCGGATTTCTGTCCCAGTGATGGACTTGAAGCTTGTGTGCATGGCGCCGTGATTTACTCCAATCGGATGGTATCGTATCACCTGGCTTGATGCATATCCTACCACATTTCTGACATTTCCATTCAGCCGAGTTTTTTATATCGATTGTTAATTCTTTCCAATTCGACGGGTAGAGATGCACTTGTTTTGCCATATTCGAGCGTTGTCAACAGTAGCATTAATTTAATATCAACTTTTAATAATGTCAACATTTATATGTAGTTGGATATAATAGTAAAAATGTTTTATCCAAAAATGAATTTGTTTATTGACTCAAGCTTTGTTGACTAATATTTACATTTAAGAGTAGTATTACATCGTATTATAATATGTATAAATAATTATTTTTTACGTGTAGTGTGTGCGGCTAAAAGTTGAATTAATCAGGGGTATAGACAATCTACCAATCGAGAGGGAATTTTGGTACATGTTGGGGCGCCTCTTTAATGCATCAAGTTGCATTTACCTCATGATAAAGTCCATCTAAATCATTAAATCGCCACCCCCGTTTAACACTGTCAAAATCCCTTGTCCAAGCTTCAAACTCAAGAGGACTAAGTGTTTTACGTTTTTCGGTTAGTGTGGCAACGCTAGTACTAAGTCTAAAAGCCAATTTTTTCTCATCGTGGGGTTCAATTTTGATTGGTTGAGAATTATAAGGTTGAGAGTAACTTGACCGACGAGATTTTGATGCATTTATACTAATGAAGCATTACCAACAGCGCACCCTCGAATTTTGTTATTTGATTAGCAACTGCTTCAAGTTTATTTTCTAATGCAGTCAACCTACTTTCATGATCTTGGTTGGCGCCACTTTGAATGTTTTGTTTTCGGCGCCAGAATTCTTCTTCGAGTTGGTATAGCCTGACTTCTACACTTTCTTCTACACCGGGTACATCGCCCAAGATATGGTGCAATCCTTGGATAACTAAATCTGTAGCTGTTGTATTGCGTTCGGAGGCAGCGGCTCGAAGCGCTTCGCACCCCGGATTTGGGGAGTTTGAAGTTAATTGACTCGCGTTCGACTTTTGCCGTATCTACACCCACGTATATACCCTGTGTAGATTTTACGATAATTTGGGCATAATGAAACTTCCCACTTTGGCGCGCTCCAACGCGCGCGACTGCATGACTTGTTAGTAGTGCCGGCATATTTACGGGATATATGGAATAATATATTAGATTCCTGAAAGGGCACTTCCAGGAAGTTACTATTTTACTTTTGAGTGACTACCCTTACCCACATGGATGCCAGCAATATTGAGGTCGCGAAGGTCGAAATTCTCCATCCTACCCCACAGTCGAGTGTAATTAGCAATACCAGTACAAAAGTTACACCGGAGTTGGTGGAGGAGGTAATCCGGCAATATTATTACCGCACCCCTGCTGTTGCAGACGACTCCGAATTAATTTTGGCATGGGCTGGGTCACAAAGTCGCGAGCAAACTAAGCGTAAATACTATAGGTTTGGTCAAAAATTACTCGACTGGGTACGTAATCAAGGTATACCCGATTTGCGATTAATACAGCTGACATTGTTACTCGAATTTATAGAAACTTGGGGTGAGGTTTCCCCTTATACCAAAAGTAACCAGGTTTTAATGCTGCGGTCGCTGTGGAGTTATGGGTCAGCAGAGAATTGTGGCTACTTTTTGAGGAATATAGCGAGTAGCATAAACTACGATAACTTTAGCGATTTACCGAAGGCAGAGCGGTATTTGGAAGATTGGGAAATGAAGAAGCTGGGTGACGCTGCCAAAAAAATGGAGGGTAAGTATTGGCTAGTGTTCTCGCTACTTTTCTATAGTGGAATGCGGGTAGGGGAAGTTGGTAGGGTGACGGTTCCTGGTGATGAAAGGGGAAAACCGAGGGAAGATTATCCGGGTTTATATTGGCACAACTTCAAATGGCAACCTGACCCGGCGCCTGACGATAAGAATCGGGGATACTATACAATTAAGTTCCGGGGTAAAGGTGGAAAGTACCGCGAAATTGGGTTAGACCATGAAACTTCTAAACTTTTTAAAAAGTATAGAGGTATGGCTACTGATAAGGCGCCTGTATTTCCTAATATGTCAAGAGACCCAGCGAAAAAAGGTTTGCCATTGAGTGACCGCGCGATTAAACGGTTGATTCAGGATATATCTGAAGTGGCGAAAGTTAAATTTTCCTGCCACTGGTTAAGACATTCCCACGCATCCAGAGCAGTTGAACATAAAAATGTTTTTGAGGTGCAAAACCAGTTGGGGCATAGTAAAACTGATACTACGAAAGCTTATGTGCGCGCGAAAAAGGACGCAGGTACAGGTACAGTGTTGCCAAGATTTTGATCTGTTTTGTACTTGTACAAACATGATGGCAGTGATATAGGGGTATCTATCACTCGCTGTTTGTTCGGCAATTAGTACTGACTTAAACTATTGGATGTGGCGCCTCGGACTGGAAGTGCCCTTATAGTATCGGCTCAACCTCTAATCAATATAAGTGTCAGATAACAACTTTCAAGTCGGAGAAGGGTTTTATCCGGTAACAGGTTTTCTAAAATTTTCATGTAATAAAGTAAACAAGCAGAGCATAAATACTGATTTTTATTCTTTTATTATATAAAATTACACGGTCAATACTTCCTTCACCCTTACTCCTTCCCTCTGCCCTCTGCCAAAAACGTTTCCAAAGCTTTCACCAAAACTTGACAAGACCCCTAATGTGGTTTCAAAATTGACTTGTTTGCAGTTTGAAGCATTTATGTTTGCAGTTCGTTACACCTATTTATTGATAAAGAATGATTACTTCATTGCATAATTCTTTAGATGTAACCCTATTTAATAAATAGTAATGATGTTTAATAAGCTACTTATAAACGATGCTAACAGAAATTCTGCCAGGAACTGTAATTAACAATCGTTATCGAATTAATCGACTTCTCGGTACGGGTGGATTTGGAAGAACATATCAAGCATTTGACAATCAGCGTTTCAACGAACCTTGTGTTTTGAAAGAATTTGTACCAACAAGTTTCAAACCAGAGTTACTTCAAAAATCCAAAGACTTATTTGAACGTGAAGCTAAAGTTTTGCACAAAATTCAGCATCCTCAAGTGCCAAGATTTATAGCTTATTTTACTGAGAATGAGCGCATGTTTACGGTACAGGACTATGTTGATGGGAAGACTTATTCACAAATTTTATCCGAAAGTCTTGCCAAACAAGGACAACCATTATCTGAAGCAGAAGTACGCACGTGGCTACTAGACATTTTACCAGTTTTAGAGTATATCCACGAACGTAAAATCCTTCACAGAGATATTTCACTAGAGAATATTATGCTACCTTATAACTGTTCCAAACCTATGCTAATTGATTTTGGAGTAGCAAAAGAGAATTTTACAGAAATTTTATCTAATGATTTGCTGAGTAATTACGATTCGATTTATAAACCAGTTGTTGGCAAATACGGTTACTCTCCACCAGAACAGTTACGTCTAGGTAATTCTTACCCTTCAAGTGATATATATTCGCTTGCTGTTTGTGCTGTAGTTCTCTTAACTGGTAAAATGCCACGTTTTCTAATAGATGAATCTCTGAAATGGAAGTGGCGTTCTCAAGTTCAAGTTGATAATGGTTTTGCAGATATCTTGGATAAAATGCTTGCAGATGTACCAAACGAACGTTATCAAACGGCTCAGGAGATTATTTTATCTTTTAATGGATTACATCATCCACACAAGAATTTACCTCTAAATCCACAAGTTAATATTTCATTTTCTGATTTATTAAAATTTTTAGCTTTGCCACATAGACAATTATCTCAAATTATTATAAAAAACAAAAACCGAAAGGAGGCTAAACAATATTTAGAAGATTTATTAGTATTACAACAATTAGAGCAGCAAATGAGAGAGAATAACAAAATGGATGGTAAAGAGCCTTCACAAGCGCCTATCTATCTTAACTTAGATTTTTCAGAATATTGTCCAAAAGAATTGATTAATTCTATCGATTTTTCTTTGGATATTACGAATAATCACACGTAAACAAGATGGAAATTGGTAGCCTCTGGCTTTTAAGCAGGGGCGGAAAATTGACAGGTGCGGATGCCAGTCTGCTCAAGTCGGGAAATCCTCCGGGTGAGCGCAATCCACTAGGCGATGGGCGCCGCATGTGTGGCTGCGCTCACCGCCCACGCGGCTGGCTCATTTATCTGCATTATTCATTTATAGAGATAAATTTAATAAACTTTATATCAAGCCCTAGCTTTAGTTATGAGGTTAATTTTGAATTTGTCTGCGACTTCGGAATGAATTTTGAATTTTCCTTCGGACATGAATGTAAGGCGTAAACGTAGTTTTCCCGCAGGGTAGCGAGTGACGATGTTATCCAAGCGTTCTGGCATAAAAATACGTTCCATTAATACTCGTACCATCGCACTTATGGGACTTTCTTGTACAAATTGCTCAAACACTGTGGATAACATTTTTGATGCACCATGATATTGTCAAAAATACCTTAAAGTCGTCCTTAATAATCAATACCAGGAGCGGCTTTTGGGCGCCGCCCTAGTAGTGCTAATGTTCGCGTTGAAAAGATCGGCACTGCCCACCTTACCTTATACGCAAAATTGTAGCTTAATGGAGAGGCGCCTGTTGTCGAAACTATTCGTACATCGTTTCCGCAATAAGCAATAAAAGTTGCTCACGCTCGTTTTTTATAAAAAAGTGGTCGCCAGGAAACATGTGCATAGAGAAGTCACTATTAGTTTGATATCGCCAAGCAGCAATATCAGTAAGGCTAACTCCTGAATCTTGCAATCCACCAAAAGCTGTTATTGGGCAGTTAAGCGGCATATTAGTGTGAGTATAAGTGTCATTAATTGCGAAATCGGCTCGTAAAATTGGTAAAAACAGAGATAAAAGTTCATGATTTTGTAATACCATCTCTGGTGTACCGTTGTAACGACGCAATTCTTCGATAAACAGATTGTCTGGGAGTTGATGAATTGGTGGTTTTGAACTACGTAATTGTGGAGCTTGGCGCCCCGAAACAAACAGGTGCTTTGGAGATATATTATAGTGACTTTGAAGAAAGCGAGCAACTTCAAAGCTTACTAAAGCTCCCATGCTATGTCCAAAGAAGGTAAAAGGAAGGTCTAAGTAGGGAAGTAAAGCTTTTGATAATGCTTCAACTAAAGGAGAAAGTTTTGTAAATAGAGGTTCTGCCATTCTCCCTTCGCGTCCAGGAAGTTGTATTGGGCAAATTTCAACCTCCGGTAAAAGTTGATTTGACCAATTGCGAAATACCGAGGCGCCTGCACCTGCATATGGAAAACAGAACATTCGTTTTGATGCTTGGCGATTTGGTTGATTACAAATCCAACGAGTAGAGGTTTGTGCGGTACACATGTTTGTATTAAATAATTAAAATTTTAGGTTAAACTTTTTTTAAGCTCAGAAGTTAACATACGAGGAAGAACATGAGGCGCCATTTGACAAAAACTTGAAAAGAAACCTGTTTGTGTGAAAAAGTCCTTGACGCTTGGAGGATACCAAAAAGTCAACGAGATATTTTCGCTTACGGATGTGACATGGTGCCACCAAAAAGGCGGTAAGTAAAGTATATCACCTGCCTCAAGAATAATCTCGATTTTGTCTTGCCAAGGAAAGTTAGGAAATGATTCCATATTGGCTTTATCGGGATTGACTTTGCTCATAGTTGATGTCTGGCGATTATCCTCAAGAAACGGATAGAATGAAAGATAATTGGAAGGTGGATATAATAGAAATCGTTTTTGTCCACGAATTTGCACGAAAATATTATGTACTTCATCAAAGTGTAGATAAGATGTTGAAGTCGATTTTTGATTAGAAAAACCAAAAAATAGATATGTTACTTTTGGCTTTTTCTGAAAGTATTCTGGATATACTATGTCTTTTACCAGTTCGGGGAAATACTTAGGAAAATCGACCTGAGCCATGTAATAAGAATAATTATCATCATTATAATTACCGTTAACCACATCAAGATATTTTTTAAATGGCATTGGTTTACGATGGTAGTTATCTAGACATGCGTAGTTGTAATTTTGAGAAAAGTTTTTAGCGTAAGTTTCAACAGGTACAAGATTGTCTCCACATACATTAACAAGATAATCATTAGACCAATTTTTATAAGCATTCCATTGGTCAGCGACACCATTAATAAGAAAAGGTTTACCTTGCTTCACCTGGCTTAAAAATTCTTGTTTGGTAGGTTTATAAAGTCTGATAATGGAATTAGTTGTAGATTGCATGAGAAATACCTCTGTAATTAAAATTAGATGTGTTAGATGTTGTGACATATACAAAAAAACCGGGTTTATAAAATTTTGTTAGAGACTTCCAATTAAATAAATAACAAAAATTTTCTTATGGGGTGGGTGTCCATCCCACAATATGGAGAATTTAATTTTTGGAAGTCCGCTAGATGTATCTTTTGGTTTCATTGATTAAATGACCATCTTCCATGTGAACGATACGGTCGGCCATATCAAGAATCCGGTTATCATGAGTAATTAAGAGAATTGAACGACCTTGATTTTTTGCAAGGTCTTTTAAAGTTTCGACGACAGTATTTGTACTATTTTTATCTAATGATGCTGTCGGTTCATCAGCAAGAATTAATTGAGGTTGAGTTACTAACGCACGTGCAAATGCTACACGTTGTTTTTGTCCTTCGGAAAGTTGGTCGGGGAAATAGTTAATGCGGTGCTTTAAACCAACTACTTCTAACATTGCTTCTGCCCGATGACACATTTCTTTACGAGATAGGTTTCCTCCTAACTCTAAAGTCATTTGTACATTTTGGCTAGCTGTTAAAAACGGTACTAAATTATGCTTTTGGAAAACATACCCTATTTGGCGCCGTAATTTTAATAATTTTTGATTGCTAGCTCGATATACCTCCCTGTCTAAAACTTTAATACTACCTTCTTGTACAGTACGTAGACCAGCAATTAAACTTAATAATGTTGTTTTACCAGAACCAGAAGGACCAGTTAAAATCACAATTTCACCAGAGTGAATTGAGAGGTTAATATCAAATAAGGCCTGTTTACGTAATGAGCCTTTGCCAAAGTAATGATTGACATATTGAATAGAAATAGTTGATTCAAGCATAATTAATGAATAGTTATGAGTTATGAGTTAGCAATATAGAGACGCGATATATCGCGTCTGTTTTTAACCAAAAAGTTCTGCGGGGTCTGCTGAACGGAGTTTATTCATAGCTAGTAAACCAGCCAGAGAACACATAACAATTGTTAGTAGCATCACCATCACTGCGCGCGTAATCGTCATAATCATTGGTAAACGAGTCGCTTCTTGAACGAAGTTATATATATACATACAAAATCCAAAGCCAGGAATATAACCAATTAGTGACATTAAAAACGCTTGTTGCAATACGACTTTTACTAAATATGTATTTCCATATCCAATTGCTTTAAAGGTTGCATAAATAAATAAACTATCTGATATTTGCGTGTACAAAATCTGATAAACAATAATTCCACCAAACACACAACCTATAACTGTACCCATATTAAAAATAAATCCGATAGGTGTAGTTTGAGCTAAAGTATCTTTTTCGAGTTTCATGAATTCATCTATCGTAATCAATTTTACGTCTTGGGGTAATTCTTTCGATAGTTTTGCAATCACACTTTGCGGAGTTACACCTGGTTGAAGTTTAACAACCCCCATGTTAACTTTTTCAATTGGTCTATCTAAAAGTTTAGAAAAGTTTAAGTCGCTAGTAATCAGCGCACCACTAGCTGACATTACTCCACCTCCCAGAGAAAACAATCCTCTAATTTTGGTTCGGTGATTTGATATTTCTGTGATAACTTCACCTTGTGCAGTTAGCTTTTCGACAATTGGCCCAAAGTCGGGTCGAGAAAGTCTATCAAATAATACTGTGTCCGCAGCTTTAATAACTTCTACTTGCTGATTTATTTCTGCTAGCTTGAAAACAGGTTTATCTGGCATGAACCCACAAACCACCAAAGGTCTAATTATGGAATTCTCAATATTTTTAAAGTTGCCAATCCCAAAATAAAAAGGATTAATTGATGCAATTCCATCACTTGCTGACATATTATAAAGATACCTCCGAGGAAACTCTTTCATTTCAAAAAAACGTTCGGTATCGCGATGGATTAAAACTAATTCTGCATCTATGATTTTGTGAAAAGTGACTGAATCTTCATAAAGACCATCCCGGAAACCTAACTGTATAAACATTAATAGTACAGCGAACGTAACACCTGTAATTGTCACAACTAAGCGAGCTTTACGGTGAATTAATTGTAACCAAGCAATGGGTGTTTGGCGGCTCATAATAAAAAATATCCTATTTTAATTAATATTGCTTAACTATTTATTATTGGCAGTTTCAATTTTTACATCTACTTGTAAATTAATGAACTTAGCAGCTTGAGGCGAATCTGCTGAGTTTAAACGAATTTTAACTTCTGCCACTCTTGAATCTACATCTAAAGTCGGGTCACTATTGACAACGTTTTTCTTACCTACTTGTGCCCCAACTATTTCTATTTTACCCGTTAAGTTTTTTGCTAAAGCTTTGCTAGATATTATTGCTGTTTGGCCAACTTTAATTTTATTGATATCAGTCTCGTAAACTTCTGCAATTACGTACATTTCCTGAGTTTGAGCTAAATCAACAATCCCCTTATCACCTATTGTCTCGCCCGGAAAGACATTTACTTTCAAAATTTTACCATCTATCGGCGCCCGAATATAAGCCAAATCAACATTGGCTTTTGCTTCTGGAACAGCGGTTATTGCTTTTTCCAGTTCGCTTTGGGCAACCTGCACATCTACAGGACGAACTTCTTTCAATTTACCCAAGCTAGCTTTCGCTTCTTGTATTTGGTTGGGAAAAGATGATAAAACTTGTCCCAGGCTAGCTTGAGCTTCGTTTAACTGTGCTTGCAGGCTGTCTACTGCCAAACGCTTAGTATCATTTGTAGAAGCAGAAATAGCTCCTTGTTTGTACAGTGAATCAAAACGCCCATATTCGGTTTGGGCATTTCTCAGTTCAGCTTGTAAGCGGGCAATTTTAGCTCTTTGAGTATTCACACTCCCTCTAAACTGAGCTTCCAAGTCTGCAATACGTGCTTGTTGAGCAGCAATGTCCGCTTGTTTTGTAGTTCCTGCTTTAACCTGAGCTAGTTGTGCTTGAGCAACTTTAACTCCAAATTTGGCTTTATCTAAAGCTGCTTGAAGTTGAATGACGTTATCGATAACTGCAATTACCTGTCCACGACGGACTGCCTCTCCATCTTTTACCAACACTTTATCTAATCTCGCAGATTGTAAAGCTGATGGGCCGGAAAGATTAATGATTTTACCCTTGGTTTGAATTCGTCCTAACGCCGCAATAGTAGTATTTACAGGCTTTTGAACCGGAATTGGGGTAACATTTGTTTGATTAGTAGCTGGCAAACGAAAATTAGAACTGGTAGAAAAAATATATGCCGGAACACCGATAGCTGCTATTCCTAACGGAACTAGTAAAGCTACAGCCAATTTTTTTGATTTCCCTTCCAAGCTTACTGGTTTACGAAAAATGTCCATTAATGCGAATCCTCACTTACTATTTGCCATATCTCAAGCGTTGTGCCTATATTTCGATAGGGTTGACCAATTCGGTTTATGCAGCCACCAACGCAAGTAATTGATAAAAATGCAGAAAGTGCATAAATGTACAAAGTCAAACGTAATATACTGACAGGATTAGAAAACGGGTGCGTCAAAAAAGCAAATTGTTGTAGATGTAAGAAAATCCTGCTATAATATGAAATATTAAATTTATCATCCTACCTAAAATAATGTAATCACAGTAGATTACGTGTTCATGTAATACATGTAGAGACGTAACATGTAACGTCTTTACAATCCATTTAATTATTTAAAAGAGAAACCAATGAATAATCTAGCATTAGTTGCTGATAAGTATCAGGAACAAGAAGCTGTTTGTGTAGACCAAGATGACCTTTTGCGGAACTCAATCATGATTCAAGGTCGTAATCATAATCGTTTTCATATTGCAATCACTGTTCAGCAGAGTCATCCAGCTTTAAGACGAGGGTCAGGGATGGCATTTTCTCTAGAAGTAAACTACCAAGAGCGGTTGGTAGTCATTCAAGAGGTGAAAAGAACTTATTTACCAAATCTAGATGTGGATACAATCATTAGAAATATTCGTTCTGAAATTTCACGCAATAACGGACTGTCTGTTTACGCAATTGCACTTCTCAAAGCAAATAGTATTCCCAAAACATCAAGTGGTGAGTTTGATTATCATACTTGTAAAGATAATTTTATCAACGGTAGTTTGAATGCTATGTATACTTGGGTTGCGAATCCTAAACAAGATTTGTTGCAATTACAAGCAGATATAGATGCATTGTTTATACAAATTCAAGCTTGTAATAGCAATTTAGGGCTTAAGCCAGTATATTGCGGCATTGCATAAATTCCCATTAGCAACTCTATCTAAAAGAAGAAAGCACCTGTATCAATATTCGTCTTTTGTTAGGTTTTCATAAGCGATAACTCCGTTAACGTCCCTCAACCCAATCTACGTAATGTCAATTTTATTATTTTTAGGAATCTCATGAATACTAGTTACAATAACAATTCGCTTCAATTTAACACTTTAGTAGATTTATTACGTTATAGAGCGCAAAATCAACCCGAACTTAAAGCTTATGCTTTTCTTTCGGATGGAGAAACAGAAAGCGCTAGTTTAACTTATCAAGAATTAGATACAAAAGCACGCGCAATTGCAACTCAACTTCTTCAACATGGAACTCCAGGTTCACGTGCTTTATTACTTTATCCACCGAGTTTAGAATTTGTCGCTGCTTTCTTTGGCTGTTTGTATGCTGGGTTTGTTGCTGTTCCCGCTTATCCACCCCGACGCAACCAAAAAATGTCTCGGTTACAAGCGATTGTGTCCGATGCAGAAGCGGTAGTTGCGCTGACTACAGCATCTGAGTTAGCTGGTATGAAAACTCAATTGGCAGAAAATCAAACTTTAGCAGCGTTTCCTTGGTTAGCTACCGATAACCTTAATGCTGACTTCGCGTCTACTTGGCAAAACCCAGTTATAAATAGCGATACTTTAGCTTTTCTGCAATATACGTCTGGTTCTACTGGCACACCTAAAGGGGTAATGATTACCCACGGCAATTTACTACATAATTCTAAGTTAATTTATCAATTTTACGAACATACGCCCGAAAGCCACGGTGTAATTTGGCTACCACCTTATCATGATATGGGATTAATTGGTGGTGTGCTACAGCCTCTTTATGGTGGTTTCCCCGTTGCGTTAATGCCTCCAGTAGCTTTTTTGCAAAAACCTTTTCGATGGTTACAGGCAATTTCTCACTATAAAGCTACCACCAGCGGTGCCCCAGATTTTGCATACGACCTTGCTGCACGGCAAATAACTCCAGAACAACTAGCAACGCTCGATTTAAGCAGTTGGGAAGTAGCATTTACAGGAGCGGAACCTATACGTCCCCAAACTTTAGAGCGTTTCGCCGAAACTTTTACACCTTGCGGTTTTCGTCGTGAAGCATTTTATCCTTGCTATGGAATGGCAGAAACGACTTTGATAGTCACTGGTGGTTTGAAATCACAAACTCCAATTATTCGCCATATTGAAACTACAGATTTGGCACAAAACCGAGTGGTAAATACTACAGCAGGTGATGCCAAGGCAATTGTTGGTTGTGGTCAAAGTCATTCTGAACAAGAAGTATTAATAGTAAACCCTGAATTATTAATCCCGTGTCCAGAGCAACAAGTTGGAGAAGTTTGGGTATCAGGCCCAAGTGTCGCTCAAGGTTATTGGAATCGTCCCGAACTTTCTAAACAAGCTTTTCAAGCGCACTTAGCATCAGATAGCACTAAATCATTTTTACGTACAGGTGATTTAGGTTATCTGGAAAATGGCGAGTTGTTTATAACTGGGCGCCTAAAGGATTTAATCATTATCATGGGTCGCAATCATTATCCCCAAGATATTGAACTCACTGTAGAAAAGAGTCATCCTGCTTTACGTCCTGCCAGTGGAGCAGCATTTGCGGTTGAAATTAACAACTCAGAAAAGTTAGTAATAGTCCAAGAAGTAGAGCGCAGCCACCTTCGTAAGCTCAATGCGGATGAAGTAATTGGAGCAATTCGTAAAGCTGTAGCAGAACACCACGATTTACAAACTCATGCCATTCTGCTAATCAAAACAAATAGTTTGCCCAAAACCTCTTCGGGTAAAGTTCGACGCAGTACTTGCCGAACTGAATTTGAAAATGGCACCCTTGATGTCGTAGCTTCTTGGAGTATTGATTCTTACTCTCAAAACCTAACCTCCCAACCCCCTTCCCTACAAGGGAAGGGGGAGGCACGAGGGAATCACTCACCTCTCCTCGTAGGAGAGGGGTTGGGGGAGAGGTCTTCAACATGCCAATCAGCAAACACAGAAGCAATCGAAGCTTGGCTAATTGCCAAAGTCGCAGAACAATTACAGGTTTCTCCAAAGCTTATAGATATCTATGAACCTTTGGCACAATACGGTTTAAGCTCTTTAGCTGCTGTGAGACTTTCTGGTGAATTGCAGGAATGGTTGGGACAAGAGCTTTCTCCCACTCTTTTATACGATTACCCTTCGATAGCAGCTTTAGCCCAATATTTAACTTCTGTTTCTCCAGCACAGCAAAAGGTAGTATCTCAAACTCGAAGAGATAATGAAGCAATTGCAATTGTTGGTATTGGTTGTCGTTTTCCTGGCGCCAATAGTCCAGAAGCTTTTTGGGAGTTACTGCGTAACGGTGTTGATGCGATTAGTGAAGTACCTAGCGAGCGTTGGAATGCAAACACTTTCTATGACCCAAATCGCGCAGTACCAGGCAAAATGAATACTCGCTGGGGTGGCTTTTTAGAACAAGTAGATAAATTTGACCCGCTATTTTTCGGTATTTCTCCGCGCGAAGCGGAATGTATGGACCCACAACAGCGGTTATTGTTGGAAGTAAGTTGGGAAGCACTCGAACACGCAGTAAAAGCACCAGATAAACTAGCTGGAAGCAACACAGGAGTATTTGTTGGTATCAGTAACTTTGACTACTCACATTTACAGCCCAATTCCTCAGCATTAGATGCTTATACAGGTACAGGTAATGCCTTTAGCATCGCAGCAAATCGTCTCTCATATTTTCTTGATTTTCGCGGTCCCAGTTGGGCAGTAGATACAGCTTGTTCATCTTCGTTGGTAGCAGTTCATCAAGCTATTAACAGTCTGCGTCAAGGAGAATGCGAACTAGCTTTAGCAGCAGGTGTAAATTTGATACTAAAACCAGAGTTAACTATCACTTTTTCCCAAGCAGGAATGATGTCTAGTAATGGTCGTTGCAAGACTTTTGACGCTGATGCTGATGGTTATGTTCGGGGAGAAGGATGTGGTGTTGTAGTTCTTAAACGTCTTGCTGATGCTCAACGCGATGGTGATAATATTTTGGCTGTAGTTAAAGGTTCAGCAGTTAACCAAGATGGACGCAGTAATGGACTTACAGCTCCCAACGGGCCTGCTCAACAAGCAGTTATTCGTCAAGCATTACACAATGCTGGTGTATCACCTGCTTCTATTAGCTATATCGAAGCTCATGGTACAGGAACTTTCTTAGGAGACCCCATTGAGTTAAATTCCTTGAAAGCAGTACTTTCAGAAGGTCGCTCCCAAGAACAACCTTGTGTTATTGGGTCAGTCAAAACTAACATTGGTCATTTAGAAGCTGCTGCTGGAATAGCTGGTTTAATCAAAACAGTGCTTTCTTTACACCATGAGCAAATTCCACCCCACCTGCACTTAAAGCAAGTTAACCCTCACATTTCTTTCGCAGAAACTCCATTTTCAATTAAAACTCAACTTACACCTTGGAAAGGTCAACGACGGTTAGCAGGTGTATCTTCGTTCGGTTTTGGTGGTACTAACGCCCATATAATTCTAGAAGAGGCGCCTCGGACTATTCAAAAAACAACAAGCGAACAACGTCCATTACATCTTTTCACACTATCAGCTAAAAGTGAAAATGCTTTGCGAGAATTAGCACGACGCTATGAAACTTATCTAAGTAATGACCCTGATGCATCAATAGCAGATGTTTGCTTTAGCGCTAATACTGGACGCTCACATTTTGAACATCGTCTTGCCACAACTGTAAAATCGAACATCGACTTAATAACAGTACTAGGCGCCTATAGTGTAGGAAAAACCATGCCTCAGTTGGTAAGCGGTCGCGTTGGCAACAAAAAACGCCAAAAAATTGCTTTCATGTTTACAGGTCAAGGTTGTCAATATGTAAACATGGGACGTGAATTATATGAAACCCAACCAACCTTCCGCAACTGCATTAACCAATGTGATGAAATTTTACGACCCTATTTAGATCAACCACTGCTCTCAGTTTTATATCCTGAATCAGATAGTAATCTCATCAACGAAACCGTCTACACTCAACCCGCCTTATTTGCTCTAGAATACGCCCTCGTCCAATTATGGAAATCTTGGGGTGTAGAGCCAACAGCAGTGATAGGTCACAGTTTTGGTGAATATGTTGCCGCTTGTGTAGCAGGTGTATTTACACTCGAAGAAGGACTCAAGCTAGTTGTCGAAAGGTCACGCTTAATGCAGCAGCTAACATCATCAGGAGCAATGGCTGCCGTATTTGCGAGTGGAGCTACTGTACAAGCTGCAATAGCACCTTACAACCAAGAAGTAACAATTTCCGCAATTAACGCTCCCGACAATATCACAATTTCCGGTGCCATTACCGCAGTTGAGGCAGTACTTACTCAACTCGAAGCAAAAGGAATTGAAGCTAGACGCTTAGAAGTATCTCACGCTTTCCACTCTCCTTTTATGGACGAAATGCTAGATGCTTTCGAGGAATTAACAAATAAAGTACAATTCCGGGCGCCTACAATTACCTTTGTTTCCAACGTTACAGGAAATATACTACTTCCAGGACAAATACCTGGCGCCCAATATTGGCGAAGCCATACCCGTGAAGCTGTTAACTTTATGGCAGGGGTAAATGCTTTACTCGCAGAAGGCTACGAACTATTTATAGAAATAGGTTCTAAACCAGTTCTTTCTAGCTTAGGCAAACGTTGCCAGCAAGAAGCAAACGCAACTTGGCTACCTTCATTATCAACAAGACAAAGCAATTGGGAAACATTGCTAGAAAGCTTATCTAACTTACACATACAAGGGGTAGATATTGATTGGGCAGGGTTTGATAAAGACTACTCTCGCCAAAAGGTCACACTTCCTACTTATGCCTTCCAAAGAAAAAGATACTGGGTTCAAACAGAAAATACTGTTGACAAATCACCTATTAATTCCACACAAATAGCAGTACAACCTAGCGAAACAGTATCTAGAGCTTTAATATCTAAGGTGATGAAACAACAATTACAGCTAATGTCCCAGCAGTTAGAAGCTATGCGTACACCAAACAATTTTTTACCAAATTTTCCTGAAATCGCAGCATAAATCTTTTCACTCGACCCTATATAGCTTTAAGAGGATGTTTGGATATCGAATCCAAGCATCTTTTATTTACCTTGTATTCCCCTTTGCGTACAGACGCGATTAATCGCGTCTCTACTTGCGGTTCGCTCAAAAATAAACCGCAAAGGTCGCAAAGGTCGCAAAGAAAAAAATGAAAGTCTTTATTAAAGCACATAAGTAATATATTGAATATGTATAGCACCAACAACCAAACAGAAACAGTACTGCCAAAATTACGCACTATTGTTGCAAACTTATTAAAAGCTGACCCCGAAGAAATAAATGTTGATGCTCCTTTTCTAGAAATGGGCGCCGATTCTATAGTACTAGTCGATGCTATCTTAAAAATAGAAAACGCATTTGGTATCAAAATCTCAATACGTCAATTATTTGAAGAACTCACAACACTTAATGCTTTAGCAAGCTACATCGAGCAAAAGACTACCCCACAACCAGTTGTAAATACTCCCCAACAACCAGAAATTAAACCCTTGCTTGCACTTGCACCAACACCTTTTAAGGTTTCTAATAATTTATCTCACAATATGTCTAACAACGCACCAAATAATACAAATCCTTCATTAATGGAAAGTATTGTTAGGCAACAGATGCAGATAATGACTCAGCAATTAGAATTATTACGTGGTTTTACACCAACAAACTCTGCACCCACAACTTCTGCACCTGTAACCTCTACACCAACAGTATCTGCGCCAATAGAACTGAAACAACACAAACCCAGCATTAGCAATATTCAACCAACAAAATTGAGCCAAAATACTCCAGGTTTAGTATCTTTTAGTCTTTATTATTTCGGTAATTATCAATCAGACTTTGAGCAAGATAAATATAACCTTTTATTTAAAGGGGCAAAGTTTGCTGACGAACATGGTTTTACAGCGATATGGATACCCGAACGACACTTCCATGCTTTTGGAGGATTTTCACCAAATCCATCAGTAATAGCTGCTGCACTCGCTAGAGAAACTCAAAATATTCAACTACGTGCAGGAAGTGTTGTGTTACCACTTCATCATC
Source organism: Calothrix sp. HK-06 (assembly GCF_001904745.1). Classification (GTDB taxonomy): domain Bacteria; phylum Cyanobacteriota; class Cyanobacteriia; order Cyanobacteriales; family Nostocaceae; genus Dulcicalothrix. Next base: position 19,981 of record NZ_MRCD01000078.1, on the reverse strand, counting down.
CCATTCGAGTTGCTGAGGAATGGTCTGTTGTTGATAATTTGTCTAAAGGTAGAGTTGGTATTTCTTTTGCTTCTGGTTGGCACCCTAATGATTTTGTTTTGGCGCCGGAAGCTTTTGGCAAGCATCGTGATATCATGTTCCAAGAAATTGAAACAGTCAAAAAGCTGTGGCGAGGTGAGCCTGTCCAATATCGTGATGGCTCAGGGAAAGATTTTAATGTTAAACTTTTCCCTATGCCTATGCAGTCGGATGTATCGGTTTGGGTAACTATTGTTAATAATCCAGATACTTATATCAAAGCTGGTGAAATTGGTGCAGGTGTTTTAACCAATTTAATGGGGCAAACAGTTGAGGAATTGGGACAAAATATTGCTTTGTACCGTGAAGCTTTAGCTAAACATGGACATGACCCTAAATCTGCACATGTAACAGTTTTACTGCATACATTTGTTGGCGAAGATGCTGAAGTCGCTCGCTCACAAGCACGTCAACCTTTTTATAACTATTTACGCACTTCTGTTGGACTTTTTAAAAACCTAGTTAAGAGCCAAGGACTAAACGTAGATTTAGATAATCTTTCTGAAGATGATGTAGACTACATTTTCTCGAAAGCTTACGAGCGTTATCTCCAAACTAGCGCTCTTATTGGTAGTCCCAAATCTTGTATGCCAATTATTGATAATCTTATTGCCCTAGGTGTTGATGAAATTGCCTGTTTCGTAGATTTTGGAGTTGATGGCAATGTAGTTCTCAACAATTTACACCATTTGCAGCAGTTGAAGGAATGCTACCAAAAAGCTATTCATAGTGTCGCAGCGTAACTTGGGTGGAGCGACAGCGCAACCCAACAAAAAGCAAAAATTCATGTTGGGTTCCGTTCCTCCAATGCCACTCGCTACAACCAGGGGAACCCTGGCAACGCGGTGGCTCCCCAACCTACAATTTTAAATATTCAATCGCTACATACGTCTAATAAAATTATGAACCCACAATCTACAACAAATCAAAATAACGAACTGGAAAACACTATTTCAGAGGAATTGTTGGAAGAAATTATTAGCCAACAGATGCTATTAATGTCTCAACAGCTAGAAATGCTGAGTAGTAACGGTTTTGCAATTGAAGATTCTTCACACCAAACCACTAATGTTGTATCGCTTCCGCAAACTCCTCAACCCACACAACACGCACCAACAAAAAGCAAACCCTCGTCAAATGCGTTTTACCGACCCGCTGAAATCCGCGCGCGAGGGTTAACACCAAACCAATCTCAACATCTAGAAGATTTAATTACACGCTATACTCAACGTACTCAAAACTCAAAAAAACTTACGCAAACCTATCGACCTGTATTAGCAGATAACCGAGCTTCTGTAGGTTTTCGATTTACTACCAAAGAAATGCTCTATCCTCTCGTAGGTGAACGTTCTTTTGGTTCGAGAATGTGGGATATAGATGGTAACGAGTATATAGATATTTCAATGGGATTTGGAGTTAATTTATTTGGTCACAACCCTGAATTTATCACCACTGCAATTACTAAGCAACTTAGTAAAGGTATGCAGGTTGGTCCCCAAACAAGTCTTGCAGGAGAAGTTGCAGAGCTAATTTCCGAACTTACTGGGTTAGAGCGTGCTTGTTTCTGCAATACAGGAACCGAAGCTGTCATGACAGCCTTACGTTTAGCGCGTACCGTAACCAAACGCAGTAAAATTGTCATGTTTGCTGGGTCTTTTCATGGAGGATTTGATAGCACCCTGGCAATGCCAACAGATGGGAATGACAATCCTTTGGGGCTACCTATTGCCCCAGGTATTACGCCAAACATGGTGGAAGATATACTGGTGTTAGAATACGATAATCCTCAATCTTTAGAGGTTATTAAAGCACACGCGCATGAAATTGCAGGGGTACTAGTAGAACCAATACAAAGTCGGCGCCCAGATTTACAACCCAGAGATTTTCTCCGCCAACTCAGACAGTTAACATCAGAAGCGGGAATTGCGCTGATATTCGACGAAATGATTACTGGTTTTCGCATTCACCCCAGAGGCGCCCAAGCATGGTTTGGTGTCGATGCAGACATTGCTACCTACGGGAAAATAGTAGGTGGTGGTATGCCGATAGGGGTGGTTGCAGGTAAAGCTAAATACATGGATGGTCTTGACGGTGGGATGTGGAACTTTGGTGATGCGTCCTACCCACAAGCAGATACTACCTTTTTTGCTGGTACGTTCTGTAAGCATCCTTTAACAATGGCTGCCGCGCGGGCTGTGCTTCAAGAAATAAAAGAACGTGGTATGAGCTTATACGACGATTTAAACCAACGTTCAACAAGATTAGTATCAACTTTAAATGCTTACTTTGAAGCGGAAAAATTATCGATTAAAGTTGTAAATTTTGGTTCTTTATTCCGGTTTGCATTTTCAGAAAATATTGATTTGTTATTCTACCACTTGTTATATCGGGGAATTTATATTTGGGAAGGACGTAATTGCTTTTTATCTGCATCTCATACTGATGAAGATGTCAACAAGTTTATTCAAGCTGTTAAGGAAAGTGTTGAGGAGTTACGCGCAGGTGGCTTTTTGCCTAAAGCTTCCTCAAATTTACCAGATGCTTCACGTAGTGAGGCGAAGTTCAGCATGACAAATAGGGATACTGTCATTAATAATGAGATTATTACCGCTCCTTTAACTACGGCACAAAAGCAACTTTGGATATTGACGCAAATTGAAGAAGAAGGCTCTCTAGCTTACAATCTGTCAGTAAGTGTAGAATTACAAGGGGTGTTGCAGTTACAAGCAATGCGTCAAGCTTTGCAAAAACTTGTAGACCGTCATGAGGCATTACGGACTATTATCGGTAGCCAAGCTGATGAAGCGCGTATATTGCCATCTTTTATATTAGATGTTCCTTTGGTTGATTTGTCCGGCGCCGATAGCGATAAAGTTAGTCAATGGTTTAAAACCGAAAGCTTGAAACCTTTTGCCCTTACAAAAGAAGTTCTCTTCCGTGTTCAGATTTTAAAATTAGCTGAACAAAAACATATATTAGTACTAACAGCACACCATATTATTGCCGATGGTTGGTCAGTAGGTGTAATGTTGCAAGACTTATCAAACTTATATTCTTCTGAGTGCTTGGGTGTAGCTGACCAACTTAAATTGCCTATGCAGTACCGTGAATACATCTTGCGGTCTCAGCATGAATCATCAGAAATGGCTGAACATGAAGCTTACTGGTTACAAAAATTTACAGATTCCATCCCTGTTTTAGATTTACTAACCGACCGTCCACGTCCACCAGTTAAAACTTACAAAGGTAGTAGACAATCTTTACAACTTGGCGCCAACTTATACGAAGAACTCAAATATTTGAGTCGCAAAAACGGTTGTACCTTATTTATGACGCTGTTGGCAGCATACACAACCTTACTGTACCGTTTAACTGAGCAAGACGATATTGTAGTTGGTATTCCGGCTGCTGGACGTTCGATAGAAGGTAGCGAGGGAATGGTTGGTTATTGCAGCCACTTATTACCCATCCGTAATCATATTTTAGGCGATGTTAGTTTCTCCGAGCATCTCAAAAATCAGAGAAGTGTTTTACTAGAAGCTTACGAACATCAAGATTATCCTTTCGCGAAGCTGATCGAAAAACTCAATATCCAACGCGATGCTAGTCAGTCTCTTCTGGTTTCAACTACATTTAATTTTGACCGACCTGTAAATGTACCAGAAATGCACGGTTTAACTAGTAAGTTATTGCCTCAACCTATCAGCTTTGCAGATTATGACCTGAGCTTAAATGTCTCTGAAATCGGCGCCGGATTGGTTTTAGATTGCGATTATAATACAGATTTATTCGATGCCAGCACGATTGAGCGCTTATTAGGGCATTTTCAAACTTTACTTACACATATAGTTAGGAACCCAGAACAAAGCATCTCGCAACTGCGCTTGTTAACACCTAGTCAACAACATCAACTGCTGGTGGAATGGAACGATACCCAAAGTGATTATCCCAGTAATCAATGTATCCATGAGTTATTTGAAAAGCAGGTAGAATTAACACCTGATGCGGTAGCTGTAGAGTTTGCTCAAGAAAAGCTAACTTATCGTGAGTTAAATAACCGTGCCAACCAATTAGCGCATTATCTAATTTCTTTAGGTGTACAACCAGAAGTCCTTGTTGCTATCTACCTTGAGCGCTCCGTCGAAATGCTAATTAGCATGTTGGCAACGCTCAAAGCTGGTGGTGCTTATGTACCTCTAGACCCCACTTATCCTCAAGAGCGTCTGGCTCATATGTTATCTGATTCTCAGGCGCCAGTTTTGTTAACAACCACTAACTTAAAACACCTACTACCCCCACATAGCACGAAAGTTGTTGACTTAGATGCTGATAGCACAGTCATTTCCAAAAACAGTAACGCCAATGTTATTAGTAACGTTAAACCAGAGAACTTAGCTTACGTAATTTACACTTCCGGTTCTACAGGTAAATCTAAGGGTGTACTAATTCCACACCAAGCTTTAGTTAATCATAACTGCGCGATTGCCAAAGATTACCAACTCACTGCAAACGACCGCATTCTCCAATTTGCTAGCTTTAGCTTTGATGTTGCAGCAGAAGAAATCTTCCCAACTTGGTTAAGTGGAGCAACTTTAGTACTACGACCAACAGAACTACCCACAATTGCAGATTTTGCTGAATTTGTCAACCAAGAAAAATTAACAGTATTAAACCTACCAGTACCTTACTGGCAAGAGTGGGTAAGCCAAATGCCCGAAGTTAGCTGGTCGGAAAGTGTACGTTTACTGATTGTAGGTAGCGACCGAGTTCAGCTAGATAAATTTAATACTTGGCAACAGCATGTAGGAGTAGTAGACTGGCGCAATGCTTATGGTCCAACCGAAGCGACTATCACTGCTACCGTTTACAGTTCTCTTAGTACCGAACAATCAAAAGCTAACACGTTCTTTATTGGGCGCCCAATTGCCAACACCGAAATTTACATTCTCGACCGTCATTTGCAACCAGTACCCATCGGTGTTAAAGGTGAATTACATATTGGAGGCAATGGTTTAGCAAAGGGGTACCTCAACCGTCCAGAGTTAACTGCCGAGAAATTTATTCCTAATCCTTTTAGTCAAACTACAGCACGTCTTTACAAAACAGGGGATTTAGCAAGATACAGAAGCGATGGCACAATTGAATTTATCGGTCGGATTGACCATCAAGTTAAAATTCGCGGTTTCCGGATCGAACTTGGAGAAATTGAAACCGTACTAACTCAACATCCTAATATTGAAGAATCAGTAGTTATCACACGCTTAGATCAAAACGACAACCAACGTCTTATCGCTTATATTGTCTGCGATGAAGAACAACCAAGTAGTAGCAACCTGCGTAGTTTCTTAAAAGAAAAGCTACCAGAGTACATGGTGCCCTCTGCATTCGTTATATTAGAATCATTACCAGTAATGCCCAACGGCAAACTCGACCGTAATGCTTTGCCTGCTCCAGAAGTAGCAGTCAGTCAAGAAGCAATCGCAGTTGAGCCAAGCACAAGCAAAGAAGAAATTTTAGCAGAAATCTGGGCAGAAGTTTTAGGACAAAAACAAGTAGGAATTCACGACAACTTCTTTGAATTAGGTGGAGATTCGATACTCAGCATTCAAATGGTTGCCAGAGCAAACCAAGCAGGTTTGCAGTTTACCCCCAAACAATTATTTCAACATCAAACTATCGCGGAATTAGCAACAGTGGTTAGCAATACAACTTCTATTCGAGCCGAACAAGGCATGGTCAAAGGCTCCGTAGCCCTTACACCGATTCAACAATGGTTCTTTGCCGAAAATCAACCCGAACCTTACCACTACAATCAATCAGTATTGTTGGAAGTTCCACATAATTTAGAGCCAAACTTAATACATGAAGCAGTAGAACAATTACTCATACATCATGATGCTTTGCGGATGCGATACATACCAAAAGCATCTGAATGGCAACAAATAAATGCTTCCTTTGATAACATAGTACCTTTTTCTGTAATTAACTTATCAGGACAGCCTGTACATAAGCAACAAGCAGCAATTGAACATACCGCTAACGAAATTCAAGCTAGTCTCGACTTAGAAAATGGGCCAATTGTCCAAGTAGCACTGTTCCACCTTGGCAAAAACAAACCCGGTCGCTTACTGTTCGTCGTTCATCATTTAGTAGTTGATGGTGTATCTTGGCGGATTTTGTTAGAAGATTTATTTACAGGCTATCAACAACTAAAACAAGGTAAAGCAATTCGATTGCCACGTAAAACCACATCCTTCAAAGAATGGGCATCAAGACTCAATTCCTACGCCCCACAAGCCCACGAAGAGTTAAACTATTGGATGGCGCCTGAGCGAGAAGAAGTCACTCCTTTACCCAAAGACTTACGTGCAAGTAAAAAATCTAACACAGTAGCTTCCACCGAGCAAGTAACAGTTACTTTAGGTAAAAAAGAAACCAAAGTGTTACTACAGGAAGTTCCATCAGCGTATAACACACAAATTAACGATGTACTACTAACTGCCTTAGCTCAAACCTTTAGCAACTGGACAGGTGATAATAACTTACTGGTTGACCTGGAAGGACATGGGCGTGAGGAATTATTTGAAGATGTAGACGTATCCCGCACAGTTGGTTGGTTTACAACAGTATATCCTGTAGTATTACAACTCAAAAACACTAAAAATTTAGGCGAAGCATTAAAGTCAATCAAAGAACAACTACGCAGCGTACCCAATCGCGGTATAGGTTACGGGTTGCTACGTTACCTCAGTCCAGACGCAAGAGTTAGCTCCCAATTAGCAACAATGCCACAAGCAGAAGTTTGCTTTAACTACCTTGGTCAATTAGACTCAGTAGGAATTGATTATCCAGGGTTATCATTAGCCAAAGAATCAAGCGGATTCAGCCAGAGCCAATCAGGAATTAACAGTCACCTATTCGAGATTGATGCATTTGTGGTTGACGGCAAATTGCAGGTTACTTGGAAATATAGTCAAAACTTCTATAACCGTAAAACAGTCGAGCAGTTAGCCGCAACATACATAGAAGAGTTATGGTCTTTAATCGAACACTGCGTAATGTCAGATGCAATAGGTTATACACCTTCCGATTTCCCAGAAGCTGGTTTAGACCAAAACGAACTCGATAATTTACTCGATGGACTTGATGGTTTCGGTGACTTCGATGATTCTGATGACCTTGGTATCGAAAAGATGCTACGCGATGAATTGAAAGATTTGTTCTAATCACGAAAAACCTAACCAGGATACCGTTGGTTATTCAGGGGTAGGACTCTTCGTTACACACGCCCGCCGTCACCAAACGAAGGGTGCGGCTAATTGAAAGGAAGCCCCAGGCTTTTAGCCTGTGGGCGTTTGTGGGCGTGTGATCTAATGATGGGCGCCACCCCCGAATACCCAGCAGCATCCTTGTAGGAGAGGGGTTGGGGGAGAGGTTTTTAAAATCAGATTAATCTTACCCCTGCTTAAAATCAAAACTTCGTCCCTATAAGAAAACATATACATTCAAGAATATTATGAGTAAAGCAAACAAAAACGTAGAAGCCATCTATCCCCTCTCACCAATGCAGCAGGGTATGCTCTTCCACACCCTTTACGCTCCAAATTCAGGGATATATTTTGAACAATTAGTCTGTACATTACGCGGCACCCTTGATATTAAAGCTTTTCAAGCAGCTTGGCAACAAGTAGTCGAACGGCACCAAATTTTACGAACTTTATTTATTTGGGAACAATCAAAACAACCGCTTCAAGTTGTTTGCAAATCTGTAAATTTACCTTGGGTTAACCTCGACTGGCAAGAATTTCCATTAATAGAGCAGCAACAAAAACTAGAAAAATTATTACAAGCAGAGCGAGAAAAAGGTTTTAAAGTAGAACAAGCTCCATTAATGCGCTGCACCTTAATTCAAGTGCAAGCTGATACCTACCAATTTATTTGGAGCCATCATCACCTGTTAATGGATGGTTGGTGCTTATCTATTGTCCTCAAAGAAGTTTTAACTTTTTATGAAGCCGCTGTTCAAGGTGAAAATTTCTATTTAGCTCCCCCACGTCCTTACAAAGATTATATTACTTGGTTACAACAACAAGACCTCTCCAAATCTGAGGCATTCTGGCGCCAAGCTCTCGCTGGTTTTACCAAACCCACAGATATTAGCCATAACAAACCTCAGCAACAAATATATAAAGAAGAAAAAATACTATTACCTCAAACATTAACTCATTCATTAGAAGTACTAGCTAAAAATAACCGTCTGACCCTAAATACAGTTTTACAAGGTGCCTGGTCATTATTACTCAACCGCTACAGTGGCGAACAAGATGTAGTCTTTGGCACGACTGTTTCCGGGCGCCCTGCTGCATTTTCAGGTGTCGAGTCAATGGTGGGGCTATTTATTAACACTTTGCCAGTACGGGTAGAAGTGGCGCCATCAGCCAAATTGTTACCGTGGCTTTTGAAGTTACAATCACTGTTAGTAGATTTAGAGCAGTACTCTTACACTCCCTTGGTTGATATTCAAACATGGAGTGATGTCCCGCGCGGTACAGCTTTATTTGAAAGCTTGGTAGTTTTTGAGAACTATCCATTAGATGAATCTTTACGAGAAGGAACAGGCAGTATTGAAGTTAGTGATGTACGTGGTTCTGAACGTACTAATTACCCTTTGACTTTAGTTGTAATACCTGGTTCGCAATTATCGGTACAAGTAAGTTACGATGCATCTTGCTTTGATGGTGCCACTATTAACCAAATGTTAGCACACTTGCAAACTTTGCTAGCTGAGATGGTCGTTAAACCAGAAGCTAGTTTATACGAATTACAAATATTAACCAAGGCTGAACAGTATTTAATTCTAGAGCAGTGGAACGATACACAAGCAGATTATCCAAGCAAATGTATCCATGAGTTATTTGAAGCACAAGTTGAAAAAACTCCTGATGCAGTTGCTGTTTTACATAAAGGAAAACGTATTACCTACGGTGAATTAAACTGCTGTGCCAACTCATTAGCGCACTATTTGAGAGCTTTAGGGGTGGGGGCAAATACATTAGTTGGTATTAGCGTTGAGCGTTCGTTTGACATGGTTATAGGATTACTGGCTATTTTAAAAGCTGGTGGTGCCTACGTACCTTTAGACCCAACTTATCCCACTGAGCGTTTGTCTTTAATGTTATTAGATGCTCAAGTTCCCGTATTGCTCACACAAAAGCACATTGCAGAGCGATTTTCGGACATTGATGTTAAAAAAGTTTGTTTGGACGCAGATTGGGAAACTATTCAGCAAAATAGTCAGCAAAACCTGATTAATAATACTACTCCAGAAAATTTAGCTTATATAATCTACACATCTGGCTCGACTGGTAAACCAAAGGGTGTAATGGTTCCTCACCAAGGTGTTAATCGTTTAGTACTTAACACCAATTACATCCACATCAATTCCACTGATGTTATCGGTCAAGTATCCAACTGCTCGTTTGATGCTGCCACCTTTGAAATTTGGGGAGCTTTACTCAACGGTGCCCATATGGTTATAGTTAGCCAAGATGTTGTATTGTCTCCTGAAAAATTTGCAGCCTGTATTCAACAGCAGAACATAGGAATCATGTTCTTGACTACAGCACTGTTTAACCAAATGGCTAAGGAAGTGCCAACTGCATTCAAATCAATGCAATACCTACTTGTAGGTGGTGAAGCTTTAGACCCTCGCTGGATAAAAAAAGTATTGCAGCATGGCGCCCCTAAATATTTATTAAACGGTTACGGACCTACAGAAAACACCACTTTCTCGACTTACTATCCCATACTTGATGTACCGGAAGCAACAAGTATTCCAATTGGGCGCCCAATTGCAAACACACAAGCTTATGTACTAGATAGTAATTTACAACCTGTACCTATAGGCGCCAAAGGTGAACTTTATCTGGGAGGTGATGGTTTAGCTAGTGGTTATTTAAATCGTCCCGAACTGAATGCAGAAAAATTTATTCCCAACCCCTTTAATAATTCTCAGTATCTCTACAAAACTGGCGATTTGGTACGATACTTACCTGATGGAAACATTGAATTTATCAGTCGTATCGATAATTTAGTCAAAATGCGTGGTTTCCGAATTGAGTTAGGTGAAATTGAAGCAGTTTTACAGCAGCATCCTGATATTAGTGATGTAGTAGTTTTGGTCAGGGAAGACGAACCTGGCGAAAAACGCATCGTAGCGTATTTTGTATTGCATCAATCAACTACAGTTAATCTGCGCCAATTCCTCAAGGAAAAGCTACCCGAATACATGGTACCTTCGGTTTTCGTGCATTTGGAATCTCTACCTATCAACCATAATGGTAAAGTAGACCGTCGCGCGTTGCCTGCACCAGATTTTTCTAATACTACTGAAGAAGGTTATCAAGCACCTCGCACCCCAACAGAGGAAGTAGTAGCAGCAGTATGGCAGGAAGTTTTGGGAGTCGAAGTTGGCGCCAATGTAAACTTCTTTGAAGCAGGTGGACATTCTTTACTTGCGACTCAAGTTGTTTCTCGATTACAGAAAGCCTTTGCTATAGAATTACCATTACAATACTTATTTCAGCATCAAACAGTTTCTGAACTGAGCGAATGTATTGATAAGATTCGCGGGGATGGAGGAAATACTCAACTACCTGCAATAGTACCTGCGCGAACAGAAAACTTACCATTATCCTTTGCTCAACAAAGATTGTGGTTCTTAGACCAACTAGAAGGGGGAAGCTCTACCTATAACGTTCCCGCAGTTTTAGAGCTAAAAGGTTCGTTAAATGTAGGCGCCTTAGAGCAAAGTTTAGAAGCAATAGTACAACGCCACGAAGCGTTACGCACCACCTTTGGAATAAAAGATGGTTCACCAATACAGGTAATCTCCCCCTCAGCTAAGATTAAATTAGCAATGGTAGACTTAGAATACTTACCAGAAGAACAAAAAACCATCAAAGTCGAAAAGTTAATATTAGAGGCATCTCAACAACCTTTTGACTTAGCAAATGACTCCTTACTGCGAGTTAGCTTATTGCGTCTTGATGAAAAATCCCACATTTTACTTTTAGTAATGCACCATATCATTTGTGATGGTTGGTCAATGGGAGTATTCTTACGAGAATTATCTGCCATATATGCTGCTTTTATCCAAGCAGTACCTGCTTCTCTACCAGAATTATCTATCCAATACGCAGACTTTGCTTGCTGGCAGCATCAATACTTGCAAGGTAAAGTAATGGAAGCGCATTTAGACTATTGGAAACAGCAACTAGCAAATTTACCAACAGTCGAACTACCCACTGACCGTCCTCGTCCCGCAGTTCAAACATACCGTGGTACAAGACAAAATATCAAACTATCCAAAGACCTAAGCGAAGAAATTAGAGCTTTCAGTCGCAGGGAAGGAAGCACTTTATTTATGACACTAATGGCAGCATTTAATACATTGCTGCACTGCTACGCCAATCAAGATGACATAGTTATTGGTACTGATGTAGCCAACCGTAACCGAGTAGAAACCGAAGGAATAATTGGTTTCTTTGTTAACCAATTAGTGTTACGTACTGACTTATCTGGGAACCCCACTTTCCGCGACGTATTAGCACGCACTCGCAAAGTGACTCTAGAAGCTTACAACCATCAAGATATGCCATTTGACCAACTAGTGGCAGCTCTTAACCCCGAACGAAATTTAAGTCGCACACCTCTATTCCAATCCAAATTTGTCCTCCAAAATGCTCCAATGCCCGCTTTAAAATTAGAGCATTTAACTCTCAACGTAATTGAAATAGATGATGGCACAGCTAAATTTGATTTACTGTTAACTCTATGGGAAAGTGAGCAAGGACTAACGGGCAACTTAGAATACAGTACAGACTTGTTTAATAGCGACACTATCACGCGAATGCTAGCAGATTACGAAACTATTTTGCGTACTGTTGTATCTCAAACAAACACAAGCTTACCAGACTTGAAACAAATACTAGGCGCCGCACAAAAGCAAACACAAATTGCCAAAGAACAGCAATTCCTGCAAGCACGTCGTGACAAATTTAAAACTTTCAAAAGTAAATCAACTTGTTCTTAAAACCCCCTCTGTGTTCTCTGTACCTCTGTGGGAAAAAGCTTTCACCACAGAGACACAGAGGGCACAGAGAAATAAAAAATAAACATCTAGGAGAAATTAATGAAGACTACAACATTCAAGCAAATGCTAGCGAAAAAAGATTTTAAGCCAGCAGCAATTAGTTTATCGCAACAAGAATTAGTAAATATCACACCTTTACAGTCCGAAGAAACGCTACCATTACTAATCCAGCCCAAATTCAAAGATTTAAACTTACAAACTTGGTCGCAGAATAATCGTGAATTTATCGAAACTACATTATTAAAACACGGTGGAATATTATTTAGAGGTTTTGATATAAATAACCAAGAAGACTTCGAGGGATTCGTTAAGGGTATATGCTCAGAACTCATTAACTATGTAGAAGGAGCAACACCACGTACAAAACTGAGTGACAAAGTTTATACATCTACAGAATTTCCACCAGAACACTCAATCGCACAACACAACGAATTATCGTATGTTATTACCTGGCCCATGAAAATCTGGTTTTGCTGCATCCAACCAGCAGCGACCCAAGGAGAAACACCAATTGCCGATATGAGAAAAGTTTACCAAAAAATTCCGGTACAAATTAGAGAGCGTTTCATCGAAAAAGGATGGATGTTAGTTAGGAATTTTGGTGATGGGTTTGGACTACCTTGGCAGAGAAGCTTTGGGACTAACGATAAAACAGTCTTAGCAGAGTATTGTCATAATGCTCAAATTGATATTGAATGGAAAGACGAAAATCGTCTTAGAACTCGTCAAGTACGTCCAGCAGTAGCTCAACATCCAATTACTGGTGAAATGATTTGGTTTAATCACATCGTATTTTGGCACGTTTCAAGCTTACTTGCAGATTTTCGTGAAAAATTCTTGAGCGAATTTACCGTAGACGATTTACCATACAATACTTATTACGGCGACGGTTCCCCAATTGAAAACTCAGTAATTCAAGAAATCCAAGGAATCATCGATGCAGAAACTAAAGTTTTCCCTTGGCACAAAGGCGATATCTTGATGTTAGACAATATGTTAGTATCTCACGGACGTAAACCTTTCTCCGGCGCCAGAAAGGTTTTGACGGCAATGGGCACACCCTTCACACGTAGCATAGGCGTCTCTTCTTAAGCAGTCTAATTAATTATTTTTATCACAGAGGCGCAGAGAACACAGAAGTAAGACGACATCATAGCCGTACTCTCTTCTCTGCGCCCTCTGTGTCTCTGTGGTAAAAAAATAAAAATCCTTCTATTTCAAGCTTTTCAACGATTTTTTAGAAAAATTTGCGTTTTCCAGTGTTGTGCTGGTGCTTAAAATAGCTTTTCTAACCCTATAGATAACTAGCACAATATTGGAAATGGAATAAAGCTTAATGGATAGCGGAATAATTCAGGGTTTTCAATTATCCCCTCAGCAAAAACGTCTATGGCATTTACAGCACAGCACAAACATACCTTACCGCGCGCTGTGTGCTGTAGAAATTAACGGTAATCTAAATCTTGACAGATTTAACGGCGCCTTACAAACAGTTATCGAACGTCATGAAATTCTTCGTACTAGCTTCCGTTGCTTGCCAGGAATGACCATGCCGTTACAAGTTATTGAAGATAATAGCATTGTATCAATTCAACATTACGACTTTAGCAGCCTAGAATCTGACCAACAACAAAATGCTGTTACCGCTCTATTTGAATTACCTTTGCAGCAACCGATTGACTTTGAAAAAGCTCCCTTGTTGGAAGTATCACTCGTAAAACTGTCAGTTGATAATTATAATTTATTACTAAATTTACCTGCTCTATACGCAGATAGAAAATCACTGCAAAATTTGGTGACAGAAATTAGTCTTATATACAATGCACCTGAACATAGCGAGCAATTAGCGGAAGAACCCGTACAGTATATTTTATTCTCCGAATGGCTAAATGAATTACTGCAATCAGAAGACGCTGAGATTGGTAAACAATACTGGCGCCAAAATGATATTAGTTCAATTTTCAATTTAAAACTACCAAAAGAAAATCTATATCACGAAACTCAATTTACCCCAAAAAGCCTCACTCAAACCATTTATCCACAATTAGCATCTAAATTAGCTTCCCTAGTTGCCGAGCTTGATACGACCGAAAGTATATTTTTAATGTCTTGCTGGCAAATCCTGCTTTGGCGTCTAACTGGAGTATCATCCATGATTATTGGGACTGGTTGCGATGGCAGACCAGAAGAAGAACTTCAGGAAGCATTGGGACTATTTGCTAAATATGTACCATTATATTGCTCTATCAAAAGTGGCTTACAGTTTAGTGAAGTTTTAGAGAAAGTCGCTTTAGCCCAAAGCCAAGCTTACTCTTTTCAAGAATGCTTTAACTGGGAAGATGTTTTAGAAAGCAATACAAATATTCCTAAATTTCCTTTCTGCTTTGATTTTATTAAACAACCTCCCAATCTTTCTACTGATATAGTCACATTCTCAATATTTAAACAATATACATGTATTGATTATTTTCAAGTAAAACTCTCTTTTGTTCAGCAGGGTGATGTTCTGGTTGCCGAGTTTCATTATGATGCTAGTTTATTTTCACAAACAGATATCGAACAATTAGCAACTCAATATCAAAAGCTGTTGACAAGCGTTATCGAAAACCCTCAAGTGGCAATCGAGAAGTGTGAAATTTTAAGTGATGCAGAGCGGCAGTTGCTTCTAGTAGATTTCAATAATACGCAAGTAGATTTTCCATTCCACAAATGCCTACATCAACTATTTGAAGAACAAGTTGAACGCACCCCCAATAATATTGCTGTAGTCTACAAGCAAAAAGAATTAACCTACACCCAACTTAACCAAAGGGCAAATCAATTAGCGCATCATTTGCAACAATTAGGAGTTGGTGCCGATGTTTTAGTTGGTATTTGCGTTGAGCGTTCCTTGGAAATGGTTATTGGTTTACTAGGAGTTCTCAAAGCTGGTGGTGCGTATGTACCGATTGACCCGATGTATCCAGAAGACCGGGTAGCTTTTATGTTAGAGGATGCTCAAACACCAGTTTTACTAACTCAACAAAAGTTATTAGGGCTTCTTCCTAATTACAAAGGGGAAATAATTTGTTTAGATACTGACTTCGATGTTGCAACTAAAAACTTTACTAATCCAGTTTGTAATGTAACTGCCGATAACCTCGCTTATGTAATCTATACATCAGGTTCGACGGGTAAACCCAAAGGAGCAATATTGCCGCACCGAGCAATTTGTAATCACATGCTCTGGATGCAAAAAGATTTTCCTTTAATTGAGACAGATAAAGTTCTGCAAAAAACTCCTTTTAGTTTTGATGCTTCAGTTTGGGAATTTTATGCACCCCTATTAGTAGGAGCGCAATTGGTTATCGCGCGACCAGGAGGACATCAAGACAGCGATTATCTTATCCAAACAATAGTTGAGCTTCAAATTACAACTTTACAACTTGTCCCTACCTTGTTACGAATGCTCTTGGAAAATGAGCAAATAGGCAACTGCCAATCACTTAAAAACGTATTTTGCGGTGGAGAACCTTTAACCGTCGAATTGCAAGCACGTTTCTTTAGCTTTTTGAATGCGGAACTGCACAATCTCTACGGTCCAACAGAAACATGTATTGATGCCACATACTGGACTTGTAAACGCGAACTCAACAAACAAATTATCCCAATTGGGCGCCCAATTGCCAATACCCAGGCTTATATATTAGACAGCCAACTACAACCAGTTCCTGTTGGGGTATGGGGTGAATTACATATTGCTGGTGCTGGTGTAGGTAAAGGTTATCTGAACCGAGAAGAATTAACGACACAGAAATTTATTCCCAACCATTTTAGTAACGAAGCAGAAGCGCGGATGTATAAAACAGGGGATTTAGCCCGCTTCTTACCAGATGGTAGCATCGAATATTCTGGGCGTATTGACCATCAAGTCAAAATTCGCGGTTTTCGGATTGAACTAGGAGAAATAGAGAATTTACTTGCCCAGCATGACCAAGTACGCTCAGTAGCAGTTATTGCCCGTGAAGATGAACCCGGTAATCCACGTCTAGTAGCATATATAGTCCCGCAAGCAGCACAAACACCCACAGAGAATGCATTGCACCAATTCCTTAAAGAGCAGTTGCCAGAATATATGGTTCCCTCTGCATTTGTAATATTGGACACTTTACCTCTAACCCCCAATGGCAAAGTAGACCGTCGTGCTTTACCGGCGCCTTCTTCAACTCGTAATATTGCAAATACAGGTTATCTGCCACCGCGCGATGCTTTAGAATTACAATTAGTACAAATTTGGGAAAATGTTTTAAACATTCAACCAGTAGGAGTTCGCGATAACTTTTTTAATCTTGGTGGACATTCTCTCCTAGCAGTGCGCTTAGTCGCCCAAGTCCAACAGCAATTAGGCAAAAATTTACCTTTAGCGACATTATTCCAAAACCCAACTATTGCCCAAATGGCAGATGTTGTGCGGCAAGAGTCAGAAACTTCACCTTGGTCTCCATTAGTAGCAATTCAACCGAATGGCGCCAAACCTCCTTTCTTCTGTATTCCTGGGGCTGGTGGTAACGTTTTATACTTTTATCATTTAGCACGCCATCTTGGTACTGAGCAACCATTTTATGGGTTACAAGCACTGGGACTTGATGGAGAATCGCAACCTCATACGAGTGTAGAAGATATAGCAGCTTACTATATCCAAGCAATACAAACAGTACAACCAGAAGGTCCGTATTATTTAGGTGGACACTCTTTTGGTGGACAAGTAGCATTTGAAATCGCCCAACAATTGCAGCATCTCGGACACCAGGTAGCGAAGGTAGCAATTTTTGATACTCCGGCGCCGCTACCTGGTATTTTACCAGAACGTCTTGATTGGGATGCAGAAACATGGTTAGTTTACCTTGCCCAAATTATCTCTCGTCTATGTGGTAAAACCCTAGATGTATCGTATAACGAATTGCAAGGGCTGAATTCTGACGAACAATTACAATATTTTAAAGAACAGTTAACAAAAGTTGACCTTTTACCAAAAGAAGCAGGGATAACTCAAGTTCGGGGTTTAGTGCAAGTATTCCAAGCAAATAAACAAACTCGTTATTTTCCCAAGAATATTTACCCAACTCGAATCGTACTTTTCCGGGCAACCGAGTTACATCCAGAAGATGCAGCCAGTGACGAAATCGATGATACCATGCTACCTAGCGATGCGGCTTGGGGCTGGAGCGAATTTTCTAATCAACCTGTTGATGTACATTTCGTGCCAGGTGACCATTTATCAATGATACTTGAGCCGCAAGTAGAAGTTTTAGCGACACACCTGAAAACTTTGATTGACACTGCGGTGAAAGGATGAGGAACCAAGAAATGAAAACTCTATATCCAAAAAATACAGGAATGCAAGTTTTTACCCTCATCTGGTTTGGGCAGATGATTTCCCTAATTGGTTCTCAACTAAGTAACTTTGCCTTGGGTATATGGGTATATCAAAAAACTGGTTCCGTAACACAGTTTGCTCTCCTAAGCTTGTTTAGCAGTTTACCAATGATTTTGATATCTCCCATCGCGGGTACACTGGTAGACAGATTTCCACGTCGTTGGGTAATGCTCCTGAGTGATTTTGGAGCAGGTATTGCTACAACAGTAATCGCTATTTTATTTAGTTCAGGTGATTTAACGATTTGGCATATATGTGTAGGTATGATGTTGAGTTCATGTTGTACTGCTTTTCAGTGGCCAGCTTACACATCTGCTACTACCTTCTTAGTTCCAAAAGAACACCTTAGTCGTGCCAATGGAATGTTACAAATGGGGGAAGCTGCCGGACGGTTAGTATCGCCCATACTAGGGGGTTTTTTATTACTCCTAATCGAGATAGACGCAATTCTGTATATAGATGTTGTCAGCTTTCTTGTTGCTTTGCTGATTCTAATATTGGCGCCTTTCCCAAAACAATATATAGATAGGCATAGAGCGGAACCGCTTCCTTGGTTAACAGAAACATTTTACGGCTTAGTTTATATATTCAAGAGAAAAGGATTATTTGCCCTGCTAATTTTCTTCGGCATAACCAATTTTCTAGTCGGCATCGTGCAAATGTTAGTAACACCATTAGTATTGTCTTTTGGTTCACCTACAGACCTTGGTACAATTATGACCATTGGTGGTGTCGGAATGTTAATAAGTAGCATTCTCATCTCAACTATGAAGGGACCACAAAAGCGTATTTATAGTATATTTGGCTTTATGCTATTAGGTGGAATTTGTATTACCTGTGCAGGTTTTTATAAATCTGTTCCCCTATTAGCCTTAATAGCCTTCCTCTTCTTCTTCGGTCAGCCAATAATTAATAGTTCAACATTAGTTATTTTCCAAAAGAAAGTACCCTCTAACGTCCAGGGTAGAGTCTTTGCCACAATTGGAGCAATTGCTAACGCATCTCTACCTTTGGCTTATGCAGCAGCTGGACCACTAGCAGACAAAATTTTTGAACCATTAATGTCAAAAAATGGTCTTTTAGCTTCCAACGTTGGAAAAATTATTGGTGTCGGTCAAGGACGAGGTATTGGTTTAATGTTTATCGTGATGGGATTGCTGACAGTACTTGCGACAATTATCGCCTATCGATACAAACCTCTGAGACTACTAGAAAAGCAACTACCTGATATTGTTTCTAACAGCAACTAAATTAGAAATTAATTATTTCTGTTAGTTAACAAATTAGGTTTTTCAGGACATAGTATGCTAAATGCGTCATAAAATAAGCTTGTAAAGGGCAGGAACGTGCCAATACGGAAAAATGGTACGCTAAGAGATTTTTACAATTTCTGAAATTCCTTCCTAGTAAGGCTTTTAACCCAGAGCTATTTTTATTTTTAAAACCACCAATTGTTGGTTGATGAAAATTTTCTCCTCCTCTCATGAAGTGCTAAAACATTTACCAGATAAGGATTTCTATATTTTTGTTTATTCCTTAACGTACCATTTTCCCTTTTTGGCACGTTCCTGCCAACAAGGTGGTTGATAATTTATGGACGACTTAAAATCACAAATTCAACACGAATCGTCACGCTTCAGCAAATTGCGCGCGTCAGGCAAGAGCAGCATTTGCCGAAAATAACCGTAGCTTAGGTGGAGAATTAATGCGACTGTTTCCCACGCAGCTGGTAGAAGATGTCAAAGACTAATACAACAATATCAATCGTTGTCCAGCACAACAACAAGTAGTCAATGATTTGATGTAAAGTAAGCGCGCGCACTTGTTTGAAGGAATTGGTGATAAGCTTGATTCTCGATCTCTAGAATACCGCAAACCCTACCTCTGCACTACACAATTTCGGGCAAAATCACGGCTGGTGGCAAGCGGTCGGTCATTTTTGCTTGCAGTGGAGCGGCAGCTTGTCTTTTGTCAACAACTAGCGCAATTCTCAACAGTTGCTTTACAGTTGGCGCCTGTAAAGTAGCTTTTAGAACTGTTTTATAGAAGTATAGCCTAGTAATTACACTTGTTCCAATATTGCTCGGAATTGGTTAAAGCACAACCAATGTCGTCTTTCCTGCGAGTGCGAACCAGGTTTAGTACTTTTAGGTTTTTAAACGGGTACTGGGTGATACAGTTCCTCGCTTTCATTCCACTGCCAACCAAACGAACGGGGATCACGATTGCGAGTGTAGCTGATGAACTCTTTGGCACTGAGTTTCTCCCGCTCTGCTAGTAAGGTTTGTGCGCTCAATCCCAGACGCTGGGCAAGATTCTCATGGGCAAATGGT
>NZ_MRCD01000077.1:30985-43881 GCF_001904745.1 Calothrix sp. HK-06 | reverse complement strand
ATTGCTACTGGGTTAACTCTTGAGGAAATTAATTTGGGGTTAGCCATAGCAGTCAGTTCTGGAGGAAAGATAAATACTGATTCTATAGCCGAAAATTTACTCTCATACAAAATTAGTCGCTTCCATTCCTTCAACTTAAATTTTTTCAGCAAGCCAAATGTGCCTGAATTTGGTGGCTTAGACTTGCTTAAAAAGTTTATTGCTCAGGTAAAGCAGGACTTTTTACCCAACGCACGAGGCGCCAATATTCCCCTTCCCAAGGGTTGCTTGTTAGTGGGACCACCAGGAACAGGGAAAACTCTAGCGGCACATGTCAGCGCTAAAAATTTAGGTTTTCCTTTAGTCAGCGTTGACACAGCAGCAGTTTTGGCGGGTGGCGCCAGTTATCTCAAAAGATTAATTGAACGTGTCGAAGCTTGCGCTCCCATCGTACTTTACTTCGACGAGTTTGATAAGTTATTTGCTGCATCGAACGAGTCGGGTGAAGATATTGGTTCACGGCAGATTTTGGGAACGCTGCTAACTTGGTTACAGGAGAAAACTAGTGCAACTTTTGTAGTGGCAACACTTAACCGACTTGACGCGCTACCACCGGAGTTAACCAGGGTAGGAAGATTTGACGAGATATTTTACGTAGGCTTTCCTCAAGCTATAGAGCGTAAGGAAATATTGACAATGCATCTAGCTCGGTTTGATGAGCGTTACAGTCAAGGCGACCCGTTAACCGAGAAAGAATGGCGGATAATTCTCAATAAAACACTTAATTGCACAGGAGCCGAACTTTCACGGATGGTAGAAAAAGCAGCGCGCGTGTTATTCCACCAAAAGCTAGAAATGAAAATAGGGCTGGTAGAACTATTGGAACAACGAGATAAGATAGTGCCTTTGTACATGCGCGACACTGATAGAATTTTAGCCATCGAGAATAGAGCCAAATATATTTGCCAACCTGCTTCAAGTCCAGATATCTCCGAGTTCGCACCTGTCATAACCTCTTTTTGGGGCGAAGTAAATAACTAAATATTGTAACTACCCACTACTTTACATCCAACCATTTGTGCAACAGCGCGCGTGATAGCTTTACTAGTAATTCCTGACTCTAAAATTGCAGTCAGGAATTGAGCCTGCTTTTTCATGATGTCAAGCTTTAATATAAAGTTCGGCTGCATCTTCAACATAAACAACTGAGTATTTAAAATCTCCAGGTTCAATATATCGAGCTACTCCTGTTGTAATTGCATCCTTGATAAGAAAAGAAATAAATTGATTACCACCGCTACCGTATACAAAAAGTTTAACTTCCTTTAAGAAACTAGGCTTAACATTTGGTTATTTAATATTTTTTCATTAATTTTAATATTTCGTTACAAGCCTCTTCTGGTAATTAAAGTTGTAGGTAACTTCCACGTGCTGACTAAATAATTTCTGAAAACCATTGACGTTGGGGTTTAAGTCCATTGAAATAGACTGGTTAGGGTGGGCTGATATTAAAGGCGTGAATGTTTTGTTTTAGTAGTTTGTACGTATGGATGTTAGAGAGAAAGATAATAATAACGCTTACATTGTCTAGGATACAGGCATTGGAGGTTGTTATAAAGGGGTAAAATAGCACTGGGATTGTGTAGTAAGCAACAAACTATACAAACAATACTTAGAAGGTAAGTAATAAGTATACATAGAGATATAACACTGAGTGAAATATTTAAGTGAGCTTAAACAAAATAAAAAACTTAATTAGTATAATTCGGAAAACATTATACTGAGTTTGTATTAAGACTACAGTACTAGATACACTTATCACACTGAGGATGCGAAGCGTTGACATGCAAGGAGAAGTTAATGCTCTACATTAAATACAAATAAACTAGCTAAGGAAAAACTGCTGCAAAATTAACAGTATGATTGCTAATACCCAGAAGAAAATCAGTAAACCACAACCAAATATTCAGGCAATTGGTAAAGGATTATACCAGTGCCTTAATTATAAATTTGTGAGGGATAACCAATGAGCAGTAGCGAGTCTCAGGGCGATAATCGCAGCATTAAAATTGGAGAAGATGTAAAAAGTAGTACTGTTATCTCCGGAGATAGTAATGTGGGGGTTCAGGGCGATAATGCTATTATTACCATCACCAACTACTATTACCGAGAAGATACCAAAGTAGTAACTGTTAAGTCTAGCGATGCGGATGATAAAGATATTCCCTGCCCTTACCGTGGTTTGTTTCACTTTGGTCCCGATGATGCAAAGTTTTTTTATGGACGTGAGGTTTTTGTTGAAGAACTATTTGAGGCAACTCAAACCCGTAACTTTATTCCTGTGTTAGGTGCGTCAGGAAGTGGAAAATCTTCGGTAGTATTAGCAGGACTAGTACCGAGACTGCAAAAAGAGGGTCAATGGAAGTTTACTCACTTCCGCCCTGGTTCTGACCCGTTCCATGCACTGGCTTTAGCACTTGTACCCCTTTACACATCAAATTTGAATGCTACTGAACGAATAGCTCAAGCTCGTCAGTTGGCTGGTTACTTTAGTAACAATACTATACTTATTCCTGATGTATTTGCCCAAATTGAACAAAATCACCCTAATTATCGGGTTTTGTTAATCGTAGACCAGTTTGAAGAAATATATACCTTGTGTAGCGATGAAAAAATACGTCGCAGTTTCTTAGATACTTTATTAGCTGCAACACAATATTTTTCGGACAATCCGCCATTATCTCATATATTAGTAGCAACCATGCGGACAGATTTCTTGGGGAATACACTCTCTTATCCCCCATTTGCAGATGTGTTACGAAGCGCTGATATCAAAATCAGGTCAATGAAACGCTCTGAACTTGTACAGGTAATAGAAAAACCTGCTCACTCTTTGGAAGTGTCGTTTGAAGCAGGACTGGTGGAACGCATTTTAAATGATGTAGAAAATCAGCCAGGTAATTTACCTCTGCTGGAGTTTGCTTTAACTGAGTTATGGAAACGGCAAACTGGTAAACAAATAACCCATGCAGCTTATGAGGCAATTGGGGAAGTGCAAGGTGCATTAGCTAGCTATGCAGATAAAAAGTATAATAGCCTCAGTAATATCGAGCAAGAACAAGTACACCGTATTTTTATCCAACTAGTACGCCCTGGTGAAGGTACTGACGATACACGAAGGTTGGCGATAAAAGCAGAATTAGGTGGGACAAGCTGGAATTTAGTGACAAAACTGGCAGACGCGCGGTTAGTGGTAACAAGTCAAAATGCGACTGCTCAAGAAACAGTAGAGGTTGTCCATGAAGCGCTAATTCATAATTGGGGTACGCTACGGCAATGGATGGCAATAGACCGGAACTTTCGAGCTTGGCAAGAGCGGTTGCGGGTGGCAATGCAGCAGTGGGATAGTAGTGGTCGGGATGAAGGAGCATTATTACGGGGTAAACCTTTGGCTGATGCTGAAGATTGGTTACAAAGGCGCCCAGCAGACTTGACGGTAGAACAGGAATATATTCAAGCAAGTTTGGCATTGCAAAATAGGGAGCATAAAGAACGAGAGCAACGAAGAAAAAAAACTATTATAGGGCTTGTTGGTGGTTTGGTAGGAGCATTAGTTCTCGCTGGTGGAGCTTTTTGGCAATGGCACCAAGCTGAAATAAGTCGAATTAATGCCGAACTTAATAACCTCAGTACAAATTCAGAAGCACTCTTTACTTCAAATCAAGAATTTGAGGCGTTGATAGAAAGTATCAGGGCTGCAAGGCAGTTAAAACAGGCATTTGGCATAAATCCTGAAACACGAATGCGGGTGCTACTAGCATTGCAACAGTCAGTTTATGGGGTCAAAGAGCGTAATCGCTTTGCTGGAAGTAGGGTAAGCTTGAATCCTAACGGCAATATGCTGGCATTAGTTGGTTCTGAGCGAACTATTGAACTTTTAAATTTTGATGGCAGGAAAATTAGAACTATTAAGGAAGATAATAAAGGTAAATTTTTAGATGTGAGTTTTAGCCCTGATGGTAAAATGCTTGCCTCATTTAATAACGATATAGTTAAACTTTGGAGCATTGATGGCACTTTGCTCAAAACTTTTAAAACAGAGGAGAAGGTAATACCATTCGGGCAAATTCGCGTTGACTGGGGTGTGCAAGATACTAAGGTGAGTTTCAGCCCTAACGGTAAAATGCTTGCCTCGTCTCATTCTGATGGTACGGTAAAACTTTGGAGTATTGATGGTACTTTGCTCAAAACTTTTGAAAACCGAAGCGATAGTCAGGCCGAACGTGTGAAGACTTACTTGAGTTTTAGCTCTGATAGCAAGATGTTAGTTGTTGTTAGCTCTAGTGGGAAAGTAATTTTATGGAACACTAATGGAACTTCACTCAAAACCATTAAAAATAGGAATAGCGAAGACCTCCCAGATTATTTCAATGTGAGTTTCAGCCCGGATGGTAAAAAAATTGCCTTAGTTAAAATTAATACTGTTGAACTTATTGACCTTGACGGTAGAGAGATAAAAACTTTAGACGCAGGTCTGACGGGTGGGAGTGATAGTGGCAGCGTGAGTTTCAGCCCGGATGGTAAATTGCTGGCAGCAGCTACTGGTGGTAATAGTGTTAAACTATGGAACCTTGAGAACGAGGAATCCGAAACCTTTATGGGGTTTACTAGTTCTAATATAGATGTAAGTTTTAGTGCAGATGGCAAAACGCTGGCGGTGTCGGATGTTTTTGGTGATACAGTGAAACTCTTTAGTGTTGATAGTAAAAAACCCGTAATTATCAAGGAACATGAAGATTATGTAAGATTTATTAGTATTAGCCCAGATGGCAAAATGATTACAACTAGCGGTTTTATGGGTTCAGTTAAGCTATGGGGTCGCAATGGGGTTCCACTTAAAAACCTAAAAAATCGCACTCCGAAAAAACTAGAAGATTACGAAGATTATAATGACCATCCCACTGCCCTTAGTTTTAGCCCAGACGGCAAAATAATTGCTTTGGCTAGTAATGACGGTTACGTAAAACTTTGGAATACTAATGGTACTTTACTAAAAACTTTTAATAATGAAACTTTTAATAATGAAACTGTTCTTAAAGAAATTCTTAAAGCAGAAGTTTTTGGTAAAAATAAGGCTTACCTCAAAAAATTTGAAAAATTTTTTGAGGTAAGCAAAGATACAAAAGTACCTTTTACCGATTTGAGTTTCAGCCCTGACAGCAAAATATTCGCCTCTGCTAGTAATCGCACAATCAAGCTTTGGAGTATTGATAGTGGAGAAATTAAAACTTTTAAACGAAACGACGACGTAGGTGAAAGTGTCAGTTTCAGTCCAGACGGCAGGACATTGGCAGCCGCTGGTCGTAGTGTAGTAAATATATTTAGCCGTGAAGGAAGTTTGCTTAAGACTTTTGACTTGAAATATCCTCATGTTAGAAGCGTGAAATTTAGTCCAGATGGTAAAACTATCGCCATAGCTAGTTGGGACAATACAGTGAAAATATTGGACACTAACAGCAGAGAAATTAAAATTTTAAAGGGGCACAATGATAGGGTTGAGAATGTAAACTTTAGCTCTGACGGTCAATTTATTGTCTCAGTAAGCGCAGATGGAACCGCCAAATTTTGGAGCATTAACGGCAGAGAACTTAAGACTTTCAAAACAAATATTGCAACTTTAAGCCCTGATGGTAAGATACTAGCTTTAGGCAGTACTGACGGCACGGTAATTTTAAAAAGTTTCGATATAGATGAGCTTTTGAACCTTGGCTGTAATTGGCTGCACGACTATTTGAAAAATAGTTCCAAAGTCAGTGAGAGTGATAAAGGTCTTTGTGACGGCATTGCTAGTAGGAAATAAATGATGCTCTTGAATTACTTGTGAGGTGTGTATGGTAAATGATAGCGAAATGCAAGGGGATAATCGTAGCATTACAATTGAAAAAGATGCTATCAGTAGCGCGATTATTTCTGGAAATGGTAATAAAGTTACTATTTATCAATATCAACTTGAGCGTCAAGTACAATCCCAGATAACTTCTAACGCAGGAGAAATTGGTTCCAATCCTTATAAAGGGTTACTTGCATTTCAAGAAGAAGACTCAGACCGCTATTTCGGACGAGAGGCACAAATTGAAAAACTATGGAATTTGTTTCGCACGCTCCATGAAAATACTACCCAAGCAGAGGCGCCATTACGTTTACTGCCGATTATAGGACCATCAGGTTCTGGAAAATCTTCCCTCGCGCGTGCGGGTTTAATTCCAGAGTTAGCACGGCGCCCTTTACCAGGTAAAAGCCAAGCGCGAGTGGTTGTACTTGTCCCTGGAAGCCATCCCGTGGAAGCTTTAGCGATAGTTTTGGCACGGGTTGCGACACTTGACCCAATTCCTGCGGCGAAAACTAAGGAATTCGAGGGGTTATTAAAAGAGGCTAGCGGTGATAATTATGATGGGCTGCGGCGGATTGCTAATGTCCTCCCAGATATTTCTGTATCGCCACTGGTGATATTAGTAGACCAATTTGAAGAAGTTTATTCTCTGTGCAAAGATAAAGAAGAACGAATAATATTTATTAATAATTTAATTCATGCTGCGAGCGATAACGCGGGTTATGTGTCTGTAATTATTACTCTGCGTAGCGATTTTCTAGGGGAAACCCAAAGACACCCGGCTTTAAATCAAGTAATTGCATCTCCAAATCATATAATTGTCCCCGCGATGAGCGAAGATGAACTGCGACGGGCGATTACTAAACCAGCAGAAAATGCGGGATATTCTTTAGATGAAGCTGTGGTAACTCTTTTATTAGGAGATACATATGGAAGAGAAGGAGCTTTACCCCTGCTGCAATTTGCTTTGACCCGGATTTGGGAGGGTTTAAAAAAAGGCGTTGAACCCATAAAGACACTAGAAGATATTGGCGGTGTGGGGGGAGCATTAGCTCAAGAAGCGCAGCGTATTTTTGATAGTCTGAATGATGAAGAGCAGAAAATAGCTCGAAGGGTATTTTTAGGATTAGTGCAGTTAGGAGAAGGAGCAAGCGACACTCGTCGTCGTGCAAATGTTAGCAGCTTGGTTAGTTATAAAGAACAGCCAGAATCTGTCAAAAGAGTGATTGACAGATTTGCACACCCTGGAGCGCGATTGGTTACTGTTTCTTCCGAGCAAGGAGTTGAAACTGCGGAAGTCACCCACGAAGCATTGTTTGCTAACTGGGGAAAAATGAAAGAATGGCTAGATAATAGCCGCAGTGATATTCGCTTTGGGCGCCGATTGGAGGAAGCAGTGAGGGTTTGGGAAGAAAATGGGCGCCAGTCCGGGAGTCTTTGGCGCCCTCCGGATTTGGATTTGTTGAGGGGATATGATTTGCGCGCTCGTGATAATATGACACCGTTGCACGTGGAGTTTTTTAATGCTTCTGTGAATGCAGAGGAAGCAAGAAAACGTCAAAGACAAGCCTTGATAGGTGTTTTAAGTACGGGTTTATTATTAACGACATCAACAACTCTTTTTGCAGCTTACCAGTGGCAAAGTGCAGAACGAGGGCGAATAGAACAAGGCGCCATTGCAGCAAAAAATATGTTATCAGAATATCCCGTACAAGGGATGGTAAGTGCGATTAGTGCTTACGGACAAAGCCGTAATCCATTCCTCAATTTTCCCAATCAATCATCTCCCCAATCAATATTAGACAGCTTGTTTAGTGCAGTTGAGATTAGTCGAGAAAAAAATCGCATCGATAGCCATCAAGGATACGTACTGTCTGTTGCGATCAGCACAGATGGGCAAACAATTGTCAGTGGCGGGCAAGATGGAACTGTCAGAATGTGGAACCGCGACGGTCAGCCTCTGGGTCAACCTTTCAAAGGTCATCAAGGTAATGTAACATCTGTTGCTATAAGCACGGATGGGCAATCAATTGTTAGTGGCGGTGATGATGGTACTGTCAGGTTATGGAACCGCAACGGTCAGCTCCTAAATGAACCTTTTAAAGGTCATCAACGTGGGATAAAATTTGTAGCAATAAGTACAGATGGGAAAACAATTATCGGTGGTAACGTAGATGGTATCCGGATGTGGAACCGCAATGGTCAAATACAAAGTGAACTTTTTAAAGGTGAACAAGGTAGGATAAAATTTGTAGCAATAAGTACAAATGGGCAAATAATTCTCGGTGGAGATGCAGATGGTATCAAGATGTGGAACCGCAACGGTCAACCTTTAAGTAAACCTTTTAAAGATAATCTAGGTAAAGTATTCTGGTCAGCAGCAATAAGCATAGATGGACAAACAATGCTTGGTGGAGCATCAGATGGCACTGTCAGGTTATGGAACCGCAACGGTCAGCTTCTAAGTGAACCTTTTAAAGGTCATCAAGGTGAAGTAACGTCTGTAGTAACAAGCATAGATGGGCAAACAATCATCAGTGGTGGTTTAGATGGCACTGTCAGGATATGGAACCGCGACGGTCAGCCTCTTGGTGAACCTTTTAAGGGTCATCAAGGTATGGTAAATTCTGTAGCAATAAGCACGGATGAGCAAACAATCATCAGTGGTGGTTTAGATGGCACTGTCAGGATATGGAACCGCAATGGTCAGCCCCTAGGCAAATCTTTTAAAGGTCATCAAGAGTCAGTATATTCTGTAGTAATAAGCACAGATGGGCAAACAATCATCAGTGGGAGTCAAGATGGCACTATCAGGATGTGGAACCGCGAAGGCCAGCCTCTCGGTGAACCTTTTCAGGGTCATCAAGGTTATGTAACATCTGTAGCAATCAGCGCAGACGGACAAACAATTGTCAGTGGCGGTATAGATGGCATCAGGATGTGGAACCGCAACGGTCAGCATTTCGGTGAACCTTTTCAAGGTAATCAAGGTGACGAAAAATCTGTAGCAATCAGTGCAGATGGACAAACAATCGTCAGTGGGGGATTTTATGGTATTAGGATGTGGAACCGCAAAGGTCAGCCTCTTGGTGAACCTTTTCAAGGTCATCAAGGTCAAGTAACGTCTGTAGCAATCAGCACAGATGGACAAACAATCGTTAGTGGTAGTGATAATGGCACCGTCAGAATATGGAACCGCAAAGGTCAGCCTCTTGGTGAACCTTTTAAAGGTAATCAAGTTCTCGTAAACTCTATAGCAATAAGCACAGATGGACAAACAATCGTCAGTGGGAGTGCAGATGGTACTGTCAGAATGTGGAACCGCAAAGGTCAGCCTCTTGGTGAACCTTTTAAAGGTGATCTACGTTCCGTAAGCTCTATAGTAATAAGCACAGATGGGCAAATAATTGTCAGTGGTGGTGATGATGGCATTGTCAGGATGTGGAACCGCAATGGCCAGCCTCTTGGTGAACCTTTTAAAAGCCATGAAGGTTACGTAAGCTCTGTAGCGATAAGCACAGATATGCAAACAATCGTCAGTGGAGGTTCTAATGGCACTGTCAGAATATGGGATATTAAACTTGATACTTGGTTGAAAGCTGCCTGTGAGCGATTAGCTGAACATCCGGTTTTTAATAACCCTGAAAGTGCGGATGAAAAAAACGCGAAGGCAACTTGTAAGCCATATCTTCGTTAAATAAAAGCAAGCTGGAGTGAAAGCAAAAGCTCTTTTATAAGTGGATGCTACGCAATTTGTGAACAAGTGTATTGATAATAGAAACAAAATTTAAACAAAAAGTGTAAAGTAACCAAGAGGTAGGCACCATTTATTACCAACACACAAAAAAGCAAATCTCAAACCAAAAATTCCGGAAAATACTATGCTTAATTTGTATCTAGCCTTGAATATCTATATATTTGTCACTAGCAGATAAAAAGCGTGAAAAAATCTTAATATTATCAGTTAACCCTAAAAACACAGACCAGCTGCGTTTGGATGAAGAGGTACGAGAAATTCAGATAGCGCTGAAACTTGCTACCCATCGCGCGGGGTTTGAAATTGCTACTCAGTCGGCGCTACGAGTTGAGGATTTACGCCGCGCGCTGTTGGAACACCAGCCAACGATTGTTCACTTCTGTGGGCATGGGATTATCTTCAGTACAGTCAAGATATAAAACAAGAGAGTGATAGGCGTTTGTGCGACGGTGTTGATGGTAAATAAAGTTTAGAACCTAATCAAAAAACAGCCTATTATTTTTAGAGGTAGATGTTTTTGTTCACTAAGCCAACGCAACACAGACAACATCTGTAAAATTTATTACCCTTGATTTATAATATTAGTAGCAAGCGTCAGGGAAAACAAAACTGCTTAGTTTCTGTTAGTAATATTATTCAAAATCCAAAATCCACAATTGTGAATTACTTGTGAGGCAGGTACGGTGAATGACGGCAAGATGCAAGGCGACAATCGCAGCATCAAAATTGAAAAGGATGCTATCAGCAGCGCGATTATTTCTGGAAATGGCAATAAAGTCACTATCTATCAATACCAACTTGAGCGTCAAGTACAATCCCAGATAATTTCTGACCGAGGAGAAATTGGTGAAAATCCTTATAAAGGGTTACTTGCATTTCAAGAAGAAGATTCAGACCGCTATTTTGGGCGAGAGGAACAAATTTCTAAGCTCTGGAATTTGTTTCGTACTCTCCATGAAAATACTACTCAACTACAGGCACCATTACGCTTGCTACCAATTTTGGGACCATCAGGTTCTGGAAAATCTTCCCTCGTGCGTGCAGGTTTAATTCCAGAGTTAGCACGGTGCCCGCTGCCTGGAAAAAGCCAAGCACGAGTGGCTGTACTTGTGCCTGGAACTCATCCAACCGAAGCGTTGGCTACAGTGTTGGCAAGGGTGGCGACTAATGACCAAACCCCTGTGGCAAAAACGAAGGAATTTGAGCAGGTATTAAAAGAAACTAGCAATACAACTACTGATACAACTATTTATGATGGCTTACGGCGGATTGCCAATGTCCTTCCGGATATTGCTGTATCGCCACTTGTGATATTAGTAGACCAATTTGAAGAAGTTTACTCGCTTTGCAAAGACTCTGTAGAACGCCAAATATTTATTGATAATTTAATTAATGCAGCAGGCGACCGCTCCGGGTGTGTATCGGTAATTATCACGCTCCGCAGTGATTTTATCGGAGAAACGCAACGACACCCAGCCCTGAATCTAGTAATTGCATCTGTTGGTGTCATTGTCCCAGCAATGAGTGAGGAGGAACTGCGACGGGCGATTACTAAACCAGCAGATTTAGCAGGCCGTCCTCTAGATGAAGCTGTAGTTACCCTTTTACTTAAGGATACATATGGACGAGAAGGCGCCTTACCACTTCTGCAATTTGCCTTAACGCGCATCTGGTCGGGTTTAAAAAAAGGCGTTGAACCGATAAAAACACTTGAAGATATTGGCGGTGTGGGGGGCGCCTTAGCTTTAGAGGCGCAGCGTATTTTTGATAACCTTAACTCGGAGGAAAAGAAAATTGCTCGGCGGGTATTTTTGGGATTAGTGCAACTAGGGGAAGGAGCAAGCGATACTAGGCGCCGTGCTGATATTAATAGTCTAGTTAGTTATAAAGATGAACCAGAATATGTCAAAAGGGTGATTGATAGGTTTGCTCACCCTGGTGTGCGATTGGTTACCTTATCTTCAAACCCAGAAGGAACTGGAACCGCAGAAGTTACGCATGAGGCATTATTTACTAATTGGGGACAGATGAAAGAATGGCTGGATAGTAGTCGCAGTGACATTCGCTTTGGGCGTCGCCTAGAGGAAGCAGCAAAGGCTTGGGATGAGCATGGGCGAAAAGAGGGAAGCCTTTGGCGTCCTCCTGATTTGGAGTTGATGCAGCGCTATCACAAGCGAGCAGGTAACGACATGACACCGCTGCAATTAGAATTTTTTTATGTTTCTGTAGATGCAGAAGAGGCAAGGAAGCAAGCTGCCATAAAAACGGAGGCAGAGCGAAAACGGCAACGACAACTTTGGATGGGTGTGTTAAGTACAGGTTTTGTATTCACAACAACAATAGCAGGGGTAGCTTTATACCAGTGGCGAAACGCAGAAATCGGGCGGATAGAACAAACTGCTTTAGTAGCCAAAGGTTCGTTATCGGTAAATCCCTTAACAAGTTTGGTGACTGCAATTAGTCTTGTGGGACAAAGCCATTCACCTTTGCTTAGTTTCCCCAATCAATCATTACCCCCATTAGTACAAGACAGCTTATTCAGTGCAGTTCAAAATAGTAGGGAAAAAAATATTTTCAGAGGTCATCAGGGTCTCGTAAATTCAGTAGCAATCAGCACTGATAAACAGACAATTGTCAGTGGTGGTGATGATGGCACAGTGCGGTTGTGGGACAGCAAAGGCAAGCAAGCCGCTGAATTGAGAGGTCATCAGGGTTCCGTAAATTCAGTAGCAATCAGCACTGATAAACAGACAATTGTCAGTGGTGGTGATGATGGCACAGTGCGGTTGTGGGATAGCAAAGGCAAGCAAGTCGCTGAATTGAGAGGTCATCAGACTCCCGTATTGTCAGTCGTAATAAGCACAGATAAACAGACAATTGCCAGTGGTAGTGCTGATGGCACAGTGCGGTTATGGGATAGCAAAGGCAAGCAAGTTGCTGAATTGAGAGGTCATCAGACTCCCGTAAGTTCAGTAGCAATAAGTATAGATAAACAGACAATTGCCAGTGGTATTGCTCTTGGCACAATGCGGTTGTGGGATAGCAAAGGCAAGCAAGTTGCTACATTCAAAGGTCATCAGGGTTACTTAAGGTCAGTCGCAATAAGCACAGATAAGCAGACAATTGTCAGTGGTGGTGATGATGGCACAGTGTGGTTGTGGGATAGCAAAGGCAAGCAAGTTGCTACATTCAAAGGTCATCAGGGTTACTTAAGGTCAGTCGCAATAAGCACAGATAAGCAGACAATTGTCAGTGGTGGTGATGATGGCA
>NZ_MRCD01000077.1:0-30885 GCF_001904745.1 Calothrix sp. HK-06 | reverse complement strand
TAAGCAGACAATTGTCAGTGGTGGTGATGATGGCACAGTGCGGTTGTGGGATAGCAAAGGCAAGCAAGTCGCTGAATTGAGAAGTCATCAGACTTCTGTATTGTCAGTCGCGATAAGCACAGACAAGCAGACAATTGTCAGTGGTGGTGATGATGACGTAGTGCGGTTGTGGGATAGCAAAGGCAAGCAAGTCGTTCAATTGAGAGGTCATCAGAGTCCCGTATGGTCAGTCGCAATAAGCACAGATAAGCAGACAATTGTCAGTGGTGGTAATGATGGCACAGTGCGGTTGTGGGATAGCAAGGGCAAGCAAGTCGCTGAATTGAGAGGTCATCAGGGTTACTTAAGGTCAGTCGCAATAAGCACAGACAAGCAGACAATTGTCAGTGGTGGTGATGATGGCACAGTGCGGTTGTGGGATAGCAAAGGCAAGCAAGTCGCTGAATTGAGAGGTCATCAGACTTCTGTATTGTCAGTCGCGATAAGCACAGACAAGCAGACAATTGTCAGTGGTGGTGATGATGACGTAGTGCGGTTGTGGGATAGCAAAGGCAAGCAAGTCGTTCAATTGAGAGGTCATCAGAGTCCCGTATGGTCAGTCGCAATAAGCACAGATAAGCAGACAATTGTCAGTGGTGGTGATGATGGCACAGTGCGGTTGTGGGATAGCAAAGGCAAGCAAGTTGCTACATTCAAAGGTCATCAGGGTTACTTAAGGTCAGTCGCAATAAGCACAGATAAGCAGAC
Source organism: Calothrix sp. HK-06 (assembly GCF_001904745.1). Classification (GTDB taxonomy): domain Bacteria; phylum Cyanobacteriota; class Cyanobacteriia; order Cyanobacteriales; family Nostocaceae; genus Dulcicalothrix. The sequence continues at coordinate 30,138 of NZ_MRCD01000077.1, read as the reverse complement.
AATTGTCAGTGGTGGTGATAATGGCACAGTGTGGTTGTGGGATAGCAAAGGCAAGCAAGTCGTTCAATTGAGAGGTCATAAGGGACTCGTAAACTCAGTCGCAATAAGCACAGATAAGCAGACAATTGTCAGTGGTGGTGATGATGGCACAGTGCGGTTGTGGGATAGCAAAGGCAAGCAAGTCGCTACATTCAGAGGTCATCAGACTTCCGTATTGTCAGTTGCAATAAGCACAGATAAGCAGACAATTGTCAGTGGTGGTGATGATGGCACAGTGCGGTTGTGGGATAGCGAAGGCAAGCAAGTCGCTACATTCAAAGGTCATCAAGGTTCTGTATTGTCAGTTGCAATAAGCACAGATAAGCAGACAATTGTCAGTGGTGGTTTAGATCACACAGTGCGGTTGTGGGATAGCAAAGGCAAACAAGTCGCTGAATTGAGAGGTCATCAGAGTTTAGTAAGGTCAGTCGCAATAAGCACAGATAAGCAGACAATTGTCAGTGGTGGTGATAATGGCACACTGCGGTTGTGGGATATTAGATTTGAGTTTTGGTTGAAAGCTGCTTGTGAGCAATTACAGGATCATCCTGTTTTACAAAACCCTCAAACTCCCGAAGAGAGAGGAGCTAAGGCAACCTGTCAGCCATATCTCCGTTAAGGAAAATTCGCTCTTTGTGAAAATAAAAGTCCTATTATTCAGTCGATCCACCTTAAGCTCAGATCAAGTGTATTAATTGTCGAAACAAAACTTCATTAAAGCGGTTAATTGGAATACATTGAGCTAGCAAGAGTTACGTTAAGCGAGCAAATATTAAACCAAAAATTCCGGAAAATGCTATGCTTAATCTGTATCTAGGCTTGGATATAAATATATTTGTGACAAGCAGATAAAAAGCGTGAAAAAAATCTTAATATTATCAGTTAATCCTAAAAACACAGACCAGTTGCGCTTGGATGAAGAGGTACGAGAAATCCAGATAGCGCTGAAACTTGCTACCCATCGTGCTGGGTTTGAAATTGTTACTCAGTCGGCGCTACGAGTTGAGGATTTACGCCGCGCGCTTTTGGAACACCAGCCAACGATTGTTCACTTCTGTGGGCATGGTGCAGGAAGTCATGGCTTAGTTTTGGAGAACAATTCTGGGCAAATGCAACTGGTGAGTACAGAATCTCTGGCAAGATTATTTAAATCGTTTCAAGAGGATATTGAGTGTGTATTGCTCAACGCTTGCTATAGTGAAACTCAAGCGGTGGCTATTCATCAGCATATTGATTGTGTGATCGGGATGAATAAACCCATTGGTGATAAGGCGGCAATTAAATTTGCTGTGGGATTTTATGATGCGCTCGGCGCCGGCAAGTCTTATGAGGCTGGTTTTGAATTAGGCTGTGCTTCCCTTGATTTAGAAGGAATTGCAGAGTCAGAAACTCCAATTATCAAAATTAGGCGCCGACGAAATCCAACAGAACCGCAAGCAAATGTAACACATACAGACTCTGTAAAATCTCTATCTGAAGATGATATGAGCCAGAGCAAAGGCTGGCAAAACCGTGCAGTTTCCGTTGGCGGCAGTGTCACGGGGAGCGCAATTACAACGGGCGATAGCAATATTACTTCAGTACAGTATCAAGTAGCGAGTTTACCGGCGCCAGAAAGTGTTGATATACGAGCCGAACTGAACGCTTTGCGTGAGATACTGGAAAAATTAGAAAGTTCGGACCGTCGTAAAATTGACAATGCTTTTGCTGATGTCGAAGAAGAATTAAATAAACCGCAGCCAGATAAAAATGAAGTAGGTAAGGCATTAGAACGAGCCTTTGACTATGCCAAAAAGGCTGAAGGATTTGTTTCTTTAATTGGCAAAATTACACCTCACCTAACTAAAACAGTGGCATGGTTAGGTGTCAATTGGCACAAGCTACTAGGGATTATGGGTTAGTTTTATATCGCATACAATCTATTCGCGGCTTTAAGAGGCGCCAAAGCAAGTTGTTTTTGCTACACAGCCTTACTCAAATTTTAACTTTGGCGACCAAACCAAGAAGTGAAATTATTCCTGTGATTCTTTAAAAATGTGACAACAAAAAGGATTTGAATGCTACTCTCAATCAAAATGGTTACAATACCGTCTAAAAGTTGCCACAGCTGACGTTGGGTAATACCTTGCCAGACAGAAGCACTAGCTCTGGCAAAAAGTTCAATTAATATTGGTAGGCTGTAAAAAGCAAATAGCACCAAAGCGGTAGTTGAACCAACTAATACAAGCCATGCGTAAATTACAACTTTACGCCGCTCATGCATAGGAAGATAAGTTAAAGGATTAATAGGAAATTTTTTGATGCGTGAACGGATAATATGTAGCCAAACTAGCTTTACACGGTAATGGAGATAGGCCAAGGAGTCTTCAAACAGGTTGCGACAATGTAACAAATCCAAAACCACAAAATATATATCAGTACGCATATAGAATTGAAATTGCCAGCTTATTCCTAAAAAGTTAGTCAGAATAAGAACATTGAGTAAATTTTGCACAAAAACTGGTAAGGGTACGTAGGCTACTAGTAATAAAGCGACAGACATTGATGCTAGTTCCCACAGTATGCCAGCTAAATAGACGCGATAGCGGTATCTACGGGGTACAGCCCAAAGACCTGTAACGTCAGTCTGTGCAACTAGGTTGTGTAAGCGCGTACTTAAGCTAATATTTGCGGGTATGCCCAGTGACCGTGCTGCAACTAGATGTGCCAGTTCATGCAAGGCTATACTTACTAAAGTTATTGCGGTATTACCAACAATTAACACACTTGTGAATGTTGACCAAAAGAAAGCTTTATAGCGTGGAAACAAGTGGATATGAGTGATAAGGGTGAAGCCAGCTGCTACTAATAAGGTAATATAGAGGGCGCATACTGGCCAGCTAAATAACCAATAAACGTGATAAGGTTGCAGCCAGGGCAGACTAGGTTTGGGTGTGTCATTAAGACTCAGTAGATATCCATCAACCGCTTTTACAAAGCCGAGTTCTACTAGATTCACCACAAAGACATTAAGATCAACATCTGTATCATATTCTTCTCGTAGCAGTACTTGTGCTTCACTTAGGGAGTGGGCATGTTGCAAAAGTTCGATAGCCCGTACTCCAACTTCTGGTAAAGTAACAAACTCACCCGTTGTTATGCGTCCTACAATATACTGATCGTCCTCAATTCGGATTGTTAACGGGTAAAGCTCTAACCATGTATCAGGTTTTAAGCTTTCCAATACAAGCGTGGGAACCATTCGTGGTTTGCCAAACTTTGTCATCTGTTCATACCAAAATTAAAATATTAAACACGGTTGTGTCGATGAGGGCTGTTAAGACCGCAAGCTGGACATTCAGTCCAGAAAGGTGATTCTATATAGTAAGAATGGTCATAAATTATCAGATTTTGATGAAATATGCGTCCTAAAGTTTGAGGTTTTAAATCGGCAAGAAAGTAGATTGCTTCCAGTGCAGCTAGATGACCAGCCAGGTTGGCAGTAGGTGCCACTACAGCGTTGATAGGTTGGGTATTTAGTAGTAATTGCTTTTTGCCCTCGTCCTCTATACTATGTCTCTGTGCATCACTATGCTTAAAGCATTCATAACATGGGGTGTGAAAAGGTAGATAAGTACCAACAACAATCATCGGACCTGCATAATGACTTCTGAGCCAAGGGGTGTGAGTACTCAACGCAGCATCGTTAACCCAATAATCGATCTGTCCAGTCGGCTGATCTGCACAATTAATAAATAGGTCAGACATTTCCATTAATGCCATGATATCGCCGCTCGACTGCACCTGTAATTCCTGACCAGTAACTATAACGTGAGAGTTCATCCGCTGCAATCGCTCAAGAGCTTTATCTACTTTTGGTAGACCTATATCATCTTCAGTGTAAAGCAGCTGACGATTCAAGTTTGATATTTCAACTTGGTCAAAATCTACGCAATGTAACGAGCCTACTCCACTAGCGACCAAGCTCATAGCTACCGTTGAGCCTATGCCACCCAGTCCTAAAATGGTAACGCGGGCATTCTTCAGGCGAAGTTGGATTTCATACTGAGAAGCTCGTGGCTGAGTATCTATCCATGTAAAGTAATTAGCACTGCGACTGTAGCGCTCTAATTCAGCCAGAGTAAATTCGGTAGGGGGTAACGCTCCAGCATCTTCAATAAAGCCAGATGCAATAAGCACATCAATTGCCTGGTAGACACTCTCCGTATCAAGTTCTGGCTTGAATTTCTGCATTTCTCTAACAATAGTATCGATGCTGCGTGTGCCGTCCATAAGTCCAAGTAATCGCCAAATATTGCCCTCCTGGTCATCACATATTTCAGAGCCAACACCGTACTGTATAGAGCCGACGCGGATGCGGTTTTCAGAAAGAAGTTCTGGGTTGTGTACCAATTTAACTTTGGGTAGCTTCATAAGCTTGTACATTTTTCAGGATAAAAAAATAGGACTTAGACTTTTAAATGCACGTATTACTGCTCAAGTGGTAAATAAAGGAATGGGGGAGTTTAAAACTTCCCCATGTATCAGAAAGTCGTTGCACGTGCTAAAAACGACTTAGCGCTTTAGAGTTTAAAATTTCGCTTTAACAACAACCACCGTCACGACCTTTGGTTGTTTCCAACCTTTCCAGTTTGCGAATCTGAATTTGGATTTTTTCATTGTCTGTAGCAGTTGCTTGAGTTTTTTGAGTTGCTTGAGTATTCATAGTTTTAATCTCCTTGTAAATCAATAATTGTTTGTAGAACCTCAGTCACATTTGTTTTAATGAACTGAGTCTGAAGACTGAAGAGAAAAGCTACTTTAGCAAGCCTCATAACTATTTCCTTCGCTTCATATCTCTATCAAACATCATTGTTTACCGACATCAAGACCGAGAATTACTGATTATGTTCTGATTTTGTACTGATTTATACCCGTTTTACTGACTGTCGAGAAATAGTTCCTCTACGCCCAACCTTAAAGGCGCCCTTCAGGATTCGCGAGATAAAAGAAGGTTATACTTAATAAAAGCTGAACTTCTTTCTTGGAGTGAGCCATGCCCAGGTCGCTAAGGATTCGTCAGGAATGTATAGAGACAACTAAATTAGCTGTGCAACGCAGTGGCTTTCATAACCAAAGAGCCTTGGCAGAGGATGTAGGGCTGGCTCTATCTACTGTGAGCAACTTCTTAATTGGCAGACCTGTTGATTATGCGACTTTCGTAGCTATCTGTGAGCGATTACAGCTAAGTTTTGAGGAAATTGCTGAATTAAATATTGAAACTCAACCCCAATCGAATGTAATAATTGAGGAGGAAATTGCGGTTAAACATCGAGACTGGAGAGAGGCAATAGATGTCTCTGTGTTTCACGGGCGTACTGAAGAGCTTGCCATTATTAAGCGATGCATTGTTGATGAGCGATGCCGACTGATAACTGTAATTGGTATGGGTGGCATTGGCAAGACAGCTTTATCTGTCAAAGTTGCACAGATGGTAGAGGACGAATTTGATTATTTGATTTGGCGAAGTTTACGTAATGCTCCACCAGTTCAGGAACTCTTGGCAGACCTCATCTGCTTTGTTTCTCAGCAGCAGGAAACGAATTTATCAGAGACTGTAGATGGTAAAATATCTCAATTACTTAAGCACATGCGTTCCAAACGCTGCTTGCTTATATTGGATAATGCCGAGCCAATTTTATGCAGTGATAAAACTACAGGCGCCTATCGTCCTGGATATGAAGGATACGGACAACTGCTGAGGTCTATAGGTGAGAGTAGCCATAATAGCTGTTTATTGTTAACTAGCAGAGAAAAACCCAAAGGTCTTAGTTTCAAAGAAGGCATAAATCTGCCTGTTCGTTCATTTAAATTAAGCGGCTTAAAATTTGAAGAAGGCTACTTAATTCTCAAAGAAAAGGGCTTTGCTATATCATCAGACCAAAGTCGAGCATTAGTAGAGCATTATTCTGGGAATCCTTTGGCATTAAAAATTGTCGCAACGACTATTAAAGAATTATTCAATGAGGATGTTGATTTATTTCTAGCACAAGGTATTGTTGTTTTTGGTGACATCTTCGATTTGTTGGAGCAGCAATTTAATCGCCTGTCTATTTTAGAAACGCAGATTATGTATTGGTTAGCGATTAATCGTGAGTGGGTATCGCTCTCTGAATTACAAGAAGATATTATACCATTTCCTAATTTAAAGGTTTTAGTAGAAGCTTTAGAATCTTTGCAACATCGTTCTCTAATTGAAAATACAAATACCAAATTTACTCAACAACCTGTAGTAATGGAGTATGTAGTTGACAAATTTATCGACGAAATTAGTCAAGAATTAATCTCTGGAGAAATAAAGCTTTTTCATACCCATGCATTGCTTAAGGCTACCAGTAAAGACTATGTAAGAGATGCTCAAATTCGCCTCATACTCAAACCAATTGCTGATAAATTAATTGCTCAATTCGGTGATGCTAAAAATCATCTCAATCAGTTATTGTCGAAGCTACGGCTTTTGACACCGAGAAAACCTGACTATGCAGGTGGAAATCTGCTCAATTTATTTTGGCAACTTCAAATAGATGTAAGTGGCTATGATTTTTCACAGCTTACCATTTGGCAAGCCTATCTACAAGCCATGAACTTACACCAAGTCAACTTTACCAACTGTGATTTAACTAAATCAGTTTTTACTCAAACTAATGCTGGTATTTTATCAGGCGCCTTTAGTCCGGATGGGAAGTTGCTTGCAACCGGAACTGATAGCGAAATTTGTTTGTGGCAAGTTGCAGATAGCCAACAACTTCTTTATTTAAAAGGACACACTGCTTGGGTAGTAGCCATTGCTTTTAGTCCAAATGGTGAGATTATTGCAAGTGGCAGTAATGACCAAACGATTAGGTTATGGAATACCCAAACTGGGCAGTGTATAAAAACACTACGGGGTCATAGCAGTTGGGTACAGTCAGTTGCTTTCAGCCCAGATGGTGAAACTGTTGCAAGTGGCAGCAATGACCAAACGATTAAGTTATGGAATACCCAGACTGGGCAATGCCTCAAAACGCTGAACGGGCATACAGGACGGGTGTTTTCAGTGGCGTTTAGTAAAAATGGAGACACTTTAGTTAGTAGTGGCGAAGACCAAACTCTTAGGTTGTGGAATATTGACAATGAAGAATGCTTACGGATTATAGGCGCCCAGATAAATTGGATACTATCTGTAGCTTTAAGCCCAGATGGACAGACACTGGCAGTTGCCAGCAACGGAAAGACAGTGAAGCTATGGAATATACAAACAGGAGAATGTATCAATACACTACCAGGTTACAGTGATTTTGTTTGGGCAGTAGCCTTTAGTCCTGATGGTCAGGTATTGGCAACAGCAGGCGAAGATAAAACAGTTAAAATTTGGAATGTTTTTACAGGGGAATGCTTACAAACTTTGCAAGCACATACCGAAAGGGTTTGGTTAGTAACCTTTAGTCCCGATAGGCAAACATTGCTAAGTGCAAGTAATGACAAAACAGTAAAATTATGGGATGGGCATACAGGGCAATGTTTGAAAACGCTAAAAGCTTATAGCAATTGGGTATCCTCTGTTGCCTTTAGTTCAAATGGTCAATTGTTAGCAAGCGGTAGTGAAGACTACCAAGTTCGACTATGGAATCTATCTACAGGGGTATGCGTCAGAACCTTGTCTGGACATACAAATATTGTTTCATCAGTTATATTTGCTCCGAATGTAGCTTTTGGCGAAGTATCAAATTCGATTTTGGCAACTGGTAGCGACGACAAAACTATCAAGCTTTGGGATACCTTTAGTGGTGAATGCGTAATAACTTTGTGGGGACATAATGATTGGGTACAATCACTCAGTTTTAGACTAGATGGTAAAATTTTGGCAAGTGGTAGCCGCGACCAAACAGTAAAACTTTGGGATTGGCATAGTGGGGAGTGTTTACACACATTGTGTGGACACATCAATAAAGTTAAGTCAGTAGCTTTTAGTCCACAAGGGATGATTTTAGCTAGCGGGAGTGATGACCAAACCATCAAACTTTGGGATGTTGTAAAAGGCGCCTGTCTGCAAACCTTGACTGGGCATGAAGACTGGGTACTATGGGTAGCTTTTAGTCCCTGTGGAGAACTACTGGTAAGCGGTAGCGGTGACCGCACAATTAAGCTATGGGATGTCTCTAAAGGGAAATGTTTGCAAACTTTGACCGGACATACCAATCGAGTCAGGTCAGTTGTGTTTAGTCCAAATGGTCAAAAATTAGTTAGCTGTAGCGATGACCAAACGCTTAAACTTTGGGATATCAGTACAGGTGTAAATTTGAGAACATTTGAGGGGCACCAAAAAGTAGTATGGTCAGTTACGTTTAGTCCAGATGGTCACATGTTAGCTTCTGGTAGCAAAGACGAGACTATAAAACTTTGGAATGTAGAAACTGGGGAATGTTTGAAAACCCTTAGAGCGAATAGACCTTATGAAGGGATGAATGTTACTGGTGCTATTGGTTTGACCGGAGCAAACAAAGCCACCCTCAAATCGCTGGGAGCAGTCTTACAATAAAAATATACAAGTGATTGTAACTCATTATGAATGAAAATAATTTAAATTCTGGACAGTTCGCTAATGCAAAAAGTACGGAAAAGTCCGTTGAGGAAACCGAGGTTATGAGAAAACCACCTGTACTTGATGCAAGTACTATTGAAGATAACCCTGATGATTCTCGCGACCCAACCGTGCAAGACAGACCCCTATCAGAAGATTTAATTCAAGCTGCTATAGCCCAAAAGGCAGCACAAGAAAAGCAAGTTCAGAGAAAGCTAATTGTCCCTACTGATGCTGAGGTCGAATCATCAGAATGAGGTTTGCAAGTAGTAAATCACTCAAAATGGTTAATAAATAGTTAATAAGTGTTTATATTCAGCATTGAGTTAGGTTGAGGGGTAGATAATACAAATCCTCGACCTAACAACTATATCCCTATTCAAAACGTGAGTTCGATGTTCGATGAGTTTTTAAGTCTGATATCTTTGCCTAGTATACTTTACAAGAATTAGTAGTTTCTAAAAACATTTGAACTTATTGACAATACAATCATTAACTTTTGAATCTGTTAATTATTGACTTTATTCTCAACTAATGATGGGAACTAACTTTGAGCCTTGGTCTCAAAAATCCTAACCCACAAGAATTGTATCGATTCAAATCCGTCGAATTCACGTTAAAAGTGAGGTATTAATTTACTAAAAATTGATGGTGTAATAGATGCTCCTCAAGTAACAATAAATACTACTCTCTTTGCAGTTTGATGATAAGACGCACTACTATTATACCTCTTCTGTCACTCTCCGGTTTTTCCTATTATTAATGTTTTCTGAACAGGAGGTATACTAGGCAATACAGCGCTTGCTCATCTAGTTTTAGCTTTTTCCGCGCTTTCATAAATTTCTATGAATAAAAAACCGTGCTATCGCTTACTGCATAAAAACTCTAGAATTTAGGAATGATAAAACTTTTCGGAGAGTGACAGAAGAGGTTTATAGCATTTCTTAGTCTAGTGAGGTACAGTAGCAGCAATGGGTAAACCAATTACGAATATCATTTAAAGAGACTTTTTCAAAAGCTGCTTTATCGCTTGTGGAAAATTTTCCACAAGCGTTATTAGTAAATAAGTGTTTCCCATCTACAAATTGCCAATTATTTACCTTGCATCAGTTTTGGCAACTTAAAGAGGCAATTCGAGACTGAATATTTTTTAATGCCAAAGCTTTCAAAACCTTAGTTGCCTGTTGATTTTTGTGATTATTTGCAAAGTGTTCCCATATCGATAACCATTCTTTTAGCGTGAGTGCGTACATACTTCTTACTCCATCTTGAGTTTGTACTCGGCATTCTATGTTGTCTTTTGATAAACCCAATGTAGAGAAAATGCTTGCTTTTCGTTGTGAGTTTTGGATTAACCAATCAGGGGTGGATTTAATACACTTCAGCCCTTCATTATGTGCAATGCGAAATTCTCCAGCCGAATCCACTAATACTTCGAGTTTGATATTATTTTCTAATTCAATCTGATATGACTTGGCTATTACTACTCGGTATTCACCAGTGAAATAGCAGGGGTTTAGAGTAACTGAGTTTCCTAGCTCCGGATTAGCTAAAGCCAACGCTATTTCTGCCCATTCATAAGGGGTTATGGGTAAATTCTTAGGTATATAGCCACTACTCAATAAGTTACGCAAATAAACGGCGCCTACTGTAAGAGGGTAGACCTGAGTTTCTATACCATTTGGAACTTCAACAGTTATTGCTTGTAGCTGATTCGATTTAATAAACTCCCGCACCTGCTGTTTAGGTTGGTCAACTAATAACGCCATTTTTCTGGCACTCATAACCTTAACTCCAGTCGGTAATTGAAAAGCTGCCCAAGTATAGTTTTGCCAACGCCAATAAGTATTAGTTACTTTTGGCAGTGATGATATTTTTTGTTCATTATGCTTATGCTTGTTCTTGGGTTTGGTATTTCTTGCTCGATTCATAGTTAGGGAACTTCCTTTGCTTGATAAACTATTGTTTCCTGAAGAATCGCGTTCTTTATATGATTTTGAGAACCTGTGACAAAAAACCAGACAATAATGTCTGGTTATGTTTAGATTTAAGGGAATCTATGTTTGCACCTTGATACAACACATGTGAGTGTGGAGCCACCCCTGAATAAGAATGTAGATTTATTGCGCTACCCCAATTCATCAAAAGAGGATGAAATATGTCAGAAACAACAAGCTTTAATCTATCTTTAACTAAAGCTTAGATAAGTTCATACTAGCTTAAAATTTTTCAATCATCAAAAGGTTTACAAGTATAGTTCAATTTTTTCTTTAGATAAAATTTGTTTTTATCAATATTTGGATATTTTATTTACACAAGTTTGCATTATATTTCAGGAATAATACGCAAATATTGCCGTAAAAATATTCTTTTTATACCTTATAATCAATTAAATAACTTGCTATTAGCTAGTTAAATGATGTATAGAATGCAGGTATCAATTAAGCTTAGATTGAATTTAATAGCCGTGATTATTGCTGCTATGATTAGGTTTCGCTAATTATATGTTCGCTGTAGTAGTTATATATGGCACCTCAAACTAAGCGTTTAGTTCAAAAAAATACTTGGTATACTGAATTTTTAAATTTGACCATATTCCTAAACTAGAGTCTATACATAGCAACAATAATATTGTGCTTGTTCTATTAACTAAGATTATTTACTTCAACTCCGGTTATATAAAGTATTATGTATATATATTGGTTTTATGCTGAAAAGCAAAAACACGCTTATGGAAAATTTTCCACAAGCGTTAATTGAAAACATGCAGTTACTTGTTTAGTTTAAGAATTAAATCGATTTCTTCAGCATCTCTATTCTTTCCTTGTTGTAAATAAAGGCTTTTGGCATGTTGAAGTGACTGACGACCCAACATTTTGCTGTCTTGGCAAATCAAACTCATGCCCTGTCCTTGGTATGCCAAGCCAAGGTTTGAATCAAGAGAAATTGCTCTCTTGAAGTAAGGTAAAGCCTTCTTGCAATTAGCTTTATGACGTTCTGAGTGCCTCTCTTTTATTCCCAACATATCTGCTTCCATGACTTGATAACCCCACTTAGCATTATCTATGGCTGTTTTTAATTCTTCTGGTTTTGGTACTTCAGGTGGCTTTTTAGGCGGCATCAACCAAAGATAAATTCCTCCCAACGCTCCTAACAAAAACATTCCGAATATGTAAGCGAAAGGACTACTACTAATAATCAGGGATGTGAGAAACATTTGTCTGCGATTCCAGAACGGCATGGTTTTTACCTCCTTGTTGTTGCAATTGTTGATTCCAAGTTATTTTTGGTTCTAAGCGTGTTGCATTTGGTAAAGCTTTGCATATTGTGATTGCGGTTTCGTTTATAGTTGCCACAACCACATTCGGCATGTTTTCCAGAAATTCTTTAGGTAGCTGAGAATATTGACTATCAATAACTAAATACAGAGTTTTGTGTTTATGAGGAGCATTCAAAACTGCTAAAGATAATGCTTCGATAGGTTCCGATACCAGCATGGCGCCTTTTGTAGGTTCTGAGAGTTTTCCACCTATACTCAGGTGAAACCAACCGCATGAACGTCTGCTCGACGGATACAAATTAAAAGTATTAGCACCAGGTGTGTGTAAATATGCTCCTGTTGGCTCATTCAAGAGATTTCGCGCTAAAAATACGGCGCCTCCTGTAACCGAGGCATAAACTAAAGAGCGTTTGTGAAGTGTTTGCAATAATAGTTGAGGAAGCGCGCGTTGTTGTGTTAGATAACACTCAACTTCATTCCATTGGTCAAGTGAAGAGGAAGGCGCCACAAATATTGGTGATGGATTTTGCTGTGCAATGGTCAAAGCATGATTGGCAACTGCGTGTAACATCCCGTTTTCGCCAAAGCGGTCATGTAACCAAACCACCGCATCATTAAACTTACAATCGTTAACCCGCATTACCAAAGACAGTACATTATCATTTTGTTCATAATGATTTGCCCCTAATTCGTAAGCAACAAGCGGCAATGGTAACTCTTGCTGGTTGCTGGTCGCTTGCAGGAGATGTAATTCTCTCTCTAGCTGTTTTCGTAACTGTTCGCTCTTGGATGCGGTTTGCTTTAATTCAGCTTTTTGTTGTCGAATAAGCGACCGTTCGTTTAGTTGGTGATTAATTATCTCTAACTGTGGGTTCAAAATCTCAATAACTCTCTGTCGGTAAGACTCGCTTGTTTCTTGCGCTTCGGGCTGGGGGAGGCAATGTTCCAAATTGAGTATCTGAGAATCTTGATTAGCTGCTGCATAATATTTTCTAACTTGACTGTGAGTAGCCAAACTTCCTTTAATCCCGCGCTCAATTCCCAAGTGTGCAACAGCAGCAGCAAAACTATCCTGCAACTGATACATTTGATTATGAGTTCCAAACAAAGCTTTACATCTAAGTTTTCCTTGCTCATCCAACGGTACGAGATAAGCATGAACGTGGGGTGTAATTTCATCGAGATGAAGCTCTGCTCGAACAACTCTATCTCCCCAAGACGAATCTAACCATCTACTAACAGCATCGACAAAATTATCCAGGCGCCGTTTATCATAAACTCCACCCTCAAGTGGCGCCTGGGGACGAAAATAATCTGTGCTAGCACTAAGTAAAATGGATACTGCCAGAACTGCATTAGAGCGTATTTTTTGCGAACCGATTTTGTTTTTCACTAGAGTACCCAAATCGAGGTTGTCTAAATTCCCAACAATTTGGACATTTTCCACTTCTGGGTTGGCGTTAGGAGTTTCTCGCGTTCTGGTGACATGTCCTTCATGGGCTGTTAGTTGTCCCCAAGATTTGATTTTTTGAATGCGACAGATTGCAAAGGGCATAATTCCATAATTGCCTCTATTTTTTCAAAAAATTAATCGCCTGTTCCTTATATTTGTATCGCATTCTAATTTATTTAGGTATATAAGTAATTTAAATACTTTACTGAATATAAATTAATGTTTACGTATTTTATCAGGCAATCAAGTTAAGTTTAAAGCATTGAGTTTGTGTATATGTGCTGAAAAGCATCACTTTTGAGCATGTGTTGATAGTAATAATTTTTATATATAACTTTTTCTAAACGTAATTCTACGTAGCGAATGTTTTCACAACGAGAGCTACATCCGCCTTTATTTTAATGGCTAAGGCGATTGGATATTTTTGGTGATGCCTAAGCTAAAGATATTAGCATCTATTATTTTATACAGCCTGTTTTAGCTCGTTTAGACCGAAGTACAAAATCTACCCAGCGCAATATTGAAGTAATTAGACTGGAGTTGTTAACACAAAGTAAGAAAGAAATTAAATAATAGGATGCAGTATACGTATGAGCGATTTATTGTTTCAACCTTTGATAAGTTATGCTAATGCTCTAATACCTCTACGCCAGAGGAATTTTACAAAGAGTGGATTTAGAGGCAAGTTTGGCGTAATTCGTAAAACCTGAATTATTTTTCAGGAAATATTGATTTAAAAAAGTGTAGTGAGTTTCACTTTCTCAATGAACGGCGCCTGGAAAATACGATTCAAAAATAAATCTGAAATTCATAGATTAAAACCAAGCGATTTACCAAAAATGCCAAAATCTGGCTGATAAGCTAACCTAAAAAACTCTAAAACCCAGACTGCAAGCATTTTAGGAGCAAAACTATAACTGGAGGCAAATGGAGCCAGCTTTTACCAGAGAAAAATACAAATACCATTAGTTTTAGTTATAAGTAGGCTCCAGATGCCTCCAAATTCTCGTTAGTTTCTGGATTTTTCATGAGTATAAATACTTTAAAAACAAATAATTCTGACTCATCCCCTCTCGTTATTATTGCTCTCGACTTTGGAGGAAGTGGTACAAAAGGAATTTATTCGCTTTATCAAAGTTCTGAAGCATATTCATTATTTATGGAACCAGAGGTTGTTTCGGTAACGCTGGAGTCGATAAAAACTTATGAACAAAACCTGATGGGAATGACTGACCCAGAGAACCGCGCGTGGGTGTTTGTTAATAACGAGGCATCTTCAGTTGGATATTTGGCACAGAGCAAGTATTACGCCAATGCTGGACTTGCTGAACTGAAATACGAGCGCGCGGTTCACAAAACACTAGCTGCTATTTGGGTAATTAAAGAAAAACTCAAGCTTCCGCGCAAGTTAAGAGTTGCTCTTTGTGTCTTACTTCCACCAGGAGAGTTTGAGAACAAAGCGATGTTTGAACAATTGGTTTGTACAAGTTTAGCTGATTACCTTGTACCGTGTGGCAAAATGCAAGTTGAGTGTGTAATTTTTAATTGCTTACCAGAAGGAGCAGGTATATATCTATCGCACCAAAAGCGCGTTGGGGAAGCAATCAAACAAAAAGTCTGTGCGGTGGCAATGATTGGTTTCCGTAATGCTTCTGTACTAATAGCTCATCGAGGTGTTGTATCGAGAGACGGTAAAACCTCAGATTTAGGCATGGTGCGAATGTTAGAAAAAGTAGTTGCAGCAACTGCGGGACAAACAGTAGAACGTTTAACTGGAGCGGTTGCAATTTCTGGAAGTGACGTTGATACTCGTCCTTTAATGCGTTTGTTGCGTTCCACAACTACTCAAGGACGCTCAAATGAGTTAATCAAGCTTGTGCAAGCAATTAAGTTTGCTCGGCATGAGTACGCCACTGCCTTAACAAGTTGGCTTTCTCAGGTAATTCCACTTGATATTGAAGAAATTATTTTTTGTGGTGGTACTGCTGACTATTTGAAAAAAGAGTTAAATAGCTGCTACAGAACTACGCCATGCATATTTTCTGGGATAGTCGTTCCAACATCAATCGATAATTACTCGCTTGGTAGTCGTTTGGCAGATGTTTACGGCGCCTTCTTATATTTTGACGAAATTGTAAAACGGCGCCTTTCACGTCAAGTAGAGGTAATAAATAGTGTTCAAGAAAAGTCGTAGTCATTTTCGCTGGCGATATCAACCGCGTAACAAAATAGATATTCTCATGCTCGATTACATATCTACAAGTGATGTGATGAGTACTACAAACATGATTCTGTTAGCTTTGAAGGCATTTTGGCTGCCCTTAGCTGCTGCTCAATCACCAGATTTGGATAAAGCAAATAAAGAGCGGATAGCTATAGAAGCTTGCTGTAGTTTGCTAATTCAAATCAACCAAATTTATGCAGCAGTTGGGTTAGAGCTACCTAACTATATGCTTCCATCTAATCAAAGAGAATTAATAGAAGCATGGAATAATAGCCAGTCAAAAACTAACTCAACATCAAACTACTCCAGTATTGAAGAGCAGAAAAAGCAAATAGGACAATTTAATTACGATACTGATTCGTTTAGCAGTTGGTAGGTAATATTTATGGATTTTCAACAACCTAAAAGGAAACGAGGCAGACCCAGAAAAAATCCTGTCGATGGTACTTACTTAGATGACTCAGTAACAATGCACGAAGGTGTAGAAATTGAAGATTGGGAACAGGAGCTTGATGGAGACTCTGACCAAGCTAATTTAGATTTATCCGAACATGATACAGAGCTTGATGAGAATG
This sequence comes from Calothrix sp. HK-06, assembly GCF_001904745.1. Taxonomy (GTDB): domain Bacteria; phylum Cyanobacteriota; class Cyanobacteriia; order Cyanobacteriales; family Nostocaceae; genus Dulcicalothrix. The sequence continues at coordinate 13,968 of NZ_MRCD01000077.1, read as the reverse complement.
ATAATACTCCACCCGAAGAGTCAGAAAATGGCACCATCCCGTTTTATCAGTTAGAAGTAAATCTCACTCATTCAACAACTATCCACATTATAGATGGCGAGAAAGGAGGCGCCGGAAAATCGTTTGTTAGTAGAACCTTGATTGAATATTGCATCAATGCTGATTTGGATGTCGCAATTGTAGATGCGGATACAAGTAATCAGGACATCGCCAAACTATATGATGACGTAAAGTCAGCATTTTTTAGCGATGATGAAAAGCAAGCTAAGGAGGCTGATGAAATATTCGATTTAGCACTGGAAAAATCGGTAATTGTTAATTTACCTGCTCAAGTTTACACAAATGTTACTAACTGGATAACACGCAACAGTCTAACTCAACTAGGTAAAGAGCATTCAATTACTTTCATCAAGTGGTTTGTGTGTACTGGCGGAATAGACTCTGTAAATTTCTTCCTTCAGTCGTTGAATGATTTAGGAGGTAATATAACTCACGTATTTGTAAAAAATATGGGGTTATGCGATGACTGGAACTATATAGATAAAATGCCAGAGTTTGTAGAAGCTCAGAGAAAACATCAATTTACTATTATGAACTTTCCCAAATTCCCATTTTGGGAGCGCAATATGGTTGACCGTTTGGAAGTTACTTTTTCTGGCGCCTTGATACACCCTGATTTTAAAGTCATATCGAAGCAGCGGGTGAAAAATTTCCTTAAAGAAGCATATGCAGCATTTAATCTCACGGGGTTAATTAAATGAACCAATTACAAGACTCTCAACCCACACCGTCTGACCCACAAAAAAATCAAACTCCAGAAGATTTACTTGCTGAAGCATTAAAGGGAAAAACCGAAAAATTTAAGCGTCGTGTGCTGGACTTTGCTTCTAAAAGTGGACTATCCCACGATGACCCTTTATTTTTAGTGCTAGTTGCTACTGGTCACTTGGAAGCAATGCTATCTGAGGCGCCTGATACCTTACAATTACTCTTCAAAAACTGGAATAAAGACTTAGCTCATAATTTGGAATTGGTGGAACAAGTAGCAGTGGAGCGGCAGAAAGTAGCCATTAACCGCGCGGCAAATGCTTTGATTCACGAAGCTTTATTACGTGAAGGAAGAAACCTAATAAATTCGGTCTTTCCAGCAGCTATTGTATTTTTCTTTACCTTGGGTGTCGGCTTTATCATGGGTGTTTTAATGCCTCCCTGGATTACTGGAATAATTGGCGGAGGGTACACAAAGGTACAGTCAACGCTTTTAACGTGGGACGAATTAGACGCGATGAAATGGGCAAAGTCCAACGAAGGAAAATTTGCCAGGAATTTAATCAACTGGAACCGGGGTTACTTAGATAATCGAGAGTGCGTTAAGGATGCTCAAAGATTGGGTGTAGTTTTATCGGAATTTGGACGTAAAGCAAAGTCAGGTTATTGTTTCGTTTGGGTTCTGCCACCAGAACAGCGAAAGTTTAGTTCCGAAAGATAAATTTAACGCTTATGGAAAATTTTCCACAAGCGTATGAGGGTTAAATCTCGATGAAGTATTTATTGTAATACTCTTCAGACTTTGTATTGTCGATTGTTTCCTGTTGCTCAATAGCAAGTAGTTCTTCCAACTTTTCCTCATCAGGGTCGTAAAAATCATCATAGTTCGCATATCCCTCGCTCAATAATTCATCTGGGGTCATAGAAGACTCTATCTGGTATCTAGTTGTTATTGGCTCATTACTTGGTTCGGGAGCAGACTTTTTAACCATATTTTTTTACCTCTGTGATACCAGTTTCTATTTTAGTACACCGAAAGCTAAAAGTACTATGGTTTTAAGACTTAATCACTTCGACACAAAAACAAATCTTAACACTGGAATACAAGAAAAACTGGAAAATACGCTTGCTGAATACTTATTTCCTGGTGTTGAATTTAGCATTGGCACTGCTTACCCTAAAGCCACAATACCGTCCGATTTGCAAGAAAATAACGGTATGACGTTGCAATTTTCAGCAGGCAGTAGAATGTTTTTTGCAAACGACTCAACTATCCGCGATTCGTTATACCCAAATCCTTCGGATGGCGCCGCTTACCCTTTACCTTTTACACCTTGTCGCACTTTTCATACTCTACGGGATGTGAGAATTTTAGTTATTGACGACACGACAGGCGAAAACGGTGGTGTTATTGCAAATAGTGATGCTCTTAAGCTAGTTGGTGATTGTAAAGGGTTAATTGATAAGACTTTTGCCGCATCAAACAACATTGAACCGCGCGCTTTTCAATTTCGGCTTGGTATTAAACCTCAAGACGAAAGTCCAGTAATGCGGATTGCCAAAGGGACACTGGCGCCTGCAAAGCTAGATAAATTTGGCGAGTCGTTTTTTCGGATGGGTGGTAACACCAGAGATGGGACTCTACGCAGTAAAGTTGGATACGATATGGTACTTGCCACTTCTTGTTTCAAAGGTAGGAAAGGAGAAGACGCAATTAAACCAGGCGAGTATATGCTGTCTATTGGTTTAGGTGTAAAAGTATTAGCTTTATATAGAGAACACAGTTTAGGAACTCAAATTTTAGTCAATTATCCGTCGGCTGTAAAAACAGAAATTTTACCTATAATTAAGCAGCAAGCAGAGCAACTTGCCCATGACCAGAAAGATTTAAGGCGCCTTGCACAGCGATATATTGAAACTTACGAACGTCGTAAAGCATTATTAGCTAAAAGTCTAGACTCAAATTTTGAAGAACATATAGATGATAAATTTTCTATATTTGATAGCTTAGATTCAGGTAGAGAAGTGGATAGCGCTACTGATGGTGAAAATCTAACTTATGAACACAAAGATTTATTGCTGTACTCATTATTAAAAAACGATTTATCAGGTTACTGCCAACTTCTGGAGCATCCAAAAATAATTGCTGAACTTCAGGAATTTGCTCGCAAAGAGTGGGTTGAGATAGCAACTGGACGCTCTATAAAGTTTACCTCTGGTCTGGCTCAACCAAGTTTAGATTTACAACATAATGAAATATGTATTCCTACAATTAATGATGGTGAAGAAATTATAGTAACTCGTTCACCCTTAATCAACTCAAATGGTGTTATCACTTTAAAGAACAAGCATCTACCAGAAATGTTAGACGGATGCGTTTACATTCACCCTAAAACAGCTATGGATAATATGCAATGTGATTTTGATGGCGATTTATTGGCATTTGCTGCGAGTAATAGCTTTCCTCATCTAGCAAACGAAGTTAAAGAAAAAAATTTGCCTCAAAATCGTTATCCCGATATTGTCAAAAAAACTAAAGTACCTTATACAGGCACGTTTGAGCAAATAGCTGTTTCTGCAATGTCAAATAAAATTGGCATTATCGCTAACGAAATTCAAAAAAATATCGCGCTACAGTGCGATATTTGTGCTATGCCGCAAGATGATAAATTAAACTATCTTAAACAAGTATCAATTCATTTTAGTAAAGTATTACAAAAACATTAACAAGGTAAATTAAACATTCCAGATGAAATTATACAGAAAGTTAAGCAGGTTACTGTTACTGATGTAAATAGGCAGCAAATTGAAGAGAAATTACATTTAGTTAAAAATTTATTAAAAGATTGTATTGCCGAACTTGGTAACGAGTTGCAAATTGCTACAGATGGCGCCAAAAGTGCGTTACGTCCAGATAACTCTATTATTACATACTGCCAAGCTATTACAGACTATAAAGAAGTTGAATGGATATCTGATAAGAAAAATTCAGAGGCGTTTACTAATAGAGGCATGAAATGTAACGGTTATAGCCCAATTGATTTAATGGTTCAACAAACAAACCAGATATTTGAACAAAGCCAACTTCATGCTAGACCAATTGAACAGTTTAAAAAATTGTATCCTCAGATTGAATTAAACAACTATCATCAAGAACAAGCGCAAACCATTAAAACTGAATACAACTCGTTAATCAAACAACGCATTGCATTAGAAGATAGAAAAAAATTAGAACCAGGTCCTTATCTTGTAATTACCTCTCCTACAAGTGGGAAACAATTAGAAATTACCAATTTAATTAAATTTGATGTAGCTAAAAACCCAGAATTTTGGAAAGCATCCGAACTAAGTATCCGCCTCCAGTCAAGGGCGCCATCAGCAAAAATGGTACATTCTTTAAAAGCTACTGCCAAATATTTTAATGCCGACGGTCAAGCAAAAGACATCACGATTGGCACAATCAGCATGAAATCGATGAAGGAACATGACCTAAAACCCGGAATGTCCCTCAATCAAGGCAAAGTCGAATTCCACTTTGGCATTAGCGATGGAATGATAGATGCTTTAAAACAGCAAACTATGGAATACGTCGAATCGGTGAGAAATAGTACGCCAGAACCGGAGAAGCTACAGTTAGCAGCAGCAATACACGATATCACTCATACCGAGGAAAGTAAAAATTACCAAGGACTCAAAAGAGCAGGTGTTGCATTCGCAGTTTTTCCTGACGCAGTAGTAGGTCAACTTCACTCTTTACAGTTTACCAACATGAGAGTTATCGGCGCCCAGTTTAATGAATGTGCTGGTATAAATTTTAAGGGTGAACAAGTTGCCGTTAAATTTGAGGATGGTGCAAATCCCCGTGACCCAACTAAAACCGCACGTTGGGTAATTGTGGAAGGTAAAAAACTCGGAACTATAGACGCGCGCTCCCCTCAACTAATTGCGGGATGTGAAGCACTGGCAACCATCACTTCTTCCCCTAGTAACAGTCTCATAGTTACCAGTCTCAAAAATCCCGACAACAAATTACAAATCGATAACACGAATAAATACACTTTTGCTGGTCGTGACTGGAAAGGGGAGCAGGCTAATATTACTTTTAATGTACAACAACCTGATACTCTTAAGGCGCCTGTTGTTGTAGCACTATTGGGAAATCAAGCTTTAGGAGTGCTAAACAAACAATCAACAAACTTTTTACTATCTCAGCTAGCTAAAGGAGGTAAAAAAATACAAGGACTAACAATCACTGGTATTGTAAACAACGCACCTGCAAGTTATGCGGATATTGTAATTGACCCCAACAGCTTCAAGCTCCCAGATATTCAAGAAAATAATAATCAACCTCTTGTTGCCACTGTAGTATTTTTTGAAGCAACAGTTGATAATAACTTACAAGCTAAAACTGACCAAATAATGTGCAATATGTTGCTGCGCGCGGTTAATAGAGCTATCGAGCGAGGTTACAACACCATACATTTCGTTGATATTTCCCCACACCAGTTAGATAATCCCTCACCTGCTGTAAAGTTGATTCAGGAATTAGGCGCCACGCGCAAAGATATCAATATAGAATACTTTGATGTCGCATCATCAAAAGGCGCCATAGCAAATTTGATACAACCAGATGATATTGCCCTTGGGATTCGTAGTAAAGAGACTATCAATATTATTGGCTATGCTGTAAACCAAGGAAAAGCAGTTGCAGCATACATTCCCGAAACTGGAAAGTTTGACAGGTATAATTTACCCTCACTTGAGAAGACGGTTACAGCCACAAAAACTGAAATTGAACGTGATGTATAGCCACTTCATATCATGTCCGGTAGCATGACCGTAATAAAATATCTATAGAGCGCTTATAATTAATGTCTCTGCATTATAGGTATTATGGGTAAGCTCCCGGACATGATATCACACATAGCTTTTGTTTATCTCAGGACTCTTAATTCACAATGTCTGCTCAAAACTTAGCTTTATACAGCAACAAAGCCTATGCATGTGCGTATTACAGCAATTTTGATTTATTTGAGTCACGCATAAAATTTAACTTAATCAGATGCGGCGCCGTTGTAAACTAGTTCACCTGCACCCTAGCTATTTGCTGTAAGTGCTTGTTGAAATGTCTTGATAGCATCAACATGATTTACCATATTTACGCAACGTAACAACAAGTCCAGATCAATTCCTTTAACTTCTTCACTGTTGGAAATTTTTTGGTATTCTGCCGTATTTCCCTCTAAACGTAGGTGATAGACATCTAAAACTCCGTCTTCCCAAAACCAAACTTCCGGTATCTTCAATCGCTTGTATGCTTCTAATTTGTTTATACCACCACTGCTAAACACGACTTCGATAGCTAAATCAGGACGCGCGCGACCAGGAGCAAGTTTATAAGATTTATCTGCTTCTCGCTTAACACCAGCTACTTCACTTTCTAAGGTCACGGAGCCAGTTGGTGTAAAGTCAAACCCTACCATCAAAAGGTATAGTTCTAACAAGGCGCCGATTCTTTCCTTTACTGTCTCATGTGGTTCACCCGGCATTCGTCGAATCTCCAAAACTCCGTCTAAAAAAGAAAGCCGATATCCTGGACGGTCGAGCAATTGCTCAACTGCTTTAAACTCTCGCCAGGTTAATCCTTCAAATATATGAGGTGATTCCTTTTTCGGTATTGTGGGTGTTGCTGCGGTCATTTGAATTCTCCAGTCATGACTAGGAGTTTGTTTCCAGATTAGAAATAGTTTTTGGAGAGGTTTGGTTTTATTGTAACTTCTTTTTTTATTACAAGTAGTCAGTTGAAAGTATCCAGAGGTTATTACCAAACGTGATAACCTCTTATTATGTACATATGAACTAACAAGAATAAACTTAACAAAATTCTTCTTGCTTGCTTGTTGAAGTTTTCAGTGTCACTTGATCAAGTACCCTTTCAACTTCGGATGGCTGCGATTTTAACTTTTCTTGAAGTTGCGCGCGCAATATTCCTACCTTTTGGTAGCTTCCATCAACCTTATCTTTAATTCCTAAACGTCGTGCAGCAGTACGGACACGGGACTGTGGTAGCTTTTGTATCAACAGTTCAAGCGACTCTATATCTATATCGTATGCTGCAGTTGGCGCCTCAAAATCTGCTGCTGGTATGGATACGGTCTTTACATCTGTAGCAGTTAATTGAAGCTGTTGTCTATGTGCATTTTCAAACTGTGGGTATACTTGTTGCACTTTTACTTCGTTCTTCGCGACGTTATTCCACAACTGCGTCAGTCCGATAAAGAAATCTAACGCTATTGTAATTATGATAGTAGCACAAAGTACTACAATGGTCATTGTTAAGAAATCTTGAATGCTTTGCATTTTCTGTCTCTCCATATAAATAGCGCATGTAGCGAGTGCGCTTTGTTTCATAGATATTTTCCCGTAAGGGTTTGCAATTATCCTCCAAACGCTTAATTTAAGCTTCTTCCCTCTTGTTCTTCAAGCATTGCAATTAACACGAGATATTCTGTTTCTGGAGACAATTGCGTTTTGAAATATATACGGAATGAGCCATCTGAGTAAATTTTCAAGTCTTTTTCATCAAAGACTATTTGCTGACGCTGCAACCATTCTATAGCTTGACTATAAAACTCAGCTAGAAATAGTGCGGGAAAGTAAATACGCACGCTAATAGCTCCAGTTCGGGCGTGAACTATTACACGAAATTGCGGATGTGTAAAAACGAGTGCCATATTGTATTACCATTGCAAATAAGGATGAGAAAAAAAGGATTAAAATACTGAGCGTTTTTCATAGTTGATACTCAGTATTTAAGACCCGTGCGTTACAGGCGCCGTGTAGTTAAGGCAATTGTTTTGATAATTGGTAAATACCAGTATCAATTTCCAATTGGTAAGTGTTTGCAGGGTGTTGCCTTAGAAAGTATTCAATGTCAGATATTTGAGTTAAAGTAAGTTCAGTAGTCAGAGCATAACCGCTTTTTTGCAATACAATTTTTGGGAACTCTTTTTTACCGCATCTTCCTGTTTGCAGTAAATGATACTGATTTTGATTTATTTGTAACTCGTAATCCAGAGCTTGATAAAAATTTAAAAATTCAGTCAGACGTTCTATAGAGCTTATTTCATGTGAATGTCGCGTTCCAGATTGTGTTCTACAGGATATAAACATAATTAATCCCCGTTACCGTATTTCCATTGCTTCTTGAGGCGTGAGCCTATAAAGGCAGTAGTGAGTGGGCAGTCGGTGAGTGCAGCCACACGTGCGGTAAGTCAGTCCTGAAGGAGGGTTTCCCTCCGTAGGGAACTGACGCACCCGTAAGGGCTATGCCGCCGAGTGGACTGCCGAACCCCGAAGGGGCAGTCTCACAAGGGTAGGTTTTTTTTTCTAAAAAACCGTGAGAGGCAAGGTAGACAAGGAGACAAGAGGGCAAGGAAGAAAAAAAACTGCCTTGTCTACTTTCCTTCCTGTCTGCCGTGTCTGGGGTTTGGAGCGCAAAAAACCTACCCTTGTGAGGAAGGGGCAGTGGGGTGGAAAAAGATTGTTTGAGTCAATCAATTTTCCTTATTAACTACTGACTGTACTTCCGCTCCGACTGCCTATTGCCGATTGCCTACTGCCTATTTTTTGCGCTCCTGAACAATTTCTAATTGCTGGCGCCGATATCGCGCGTATTAACTTTGTATCAGGCACAATTCCTTTTTTCTTTGGAAAGTAGATGAGGTAATCACCTGTTGATTGGCTATACAGATAAACTACCCCAATACAGTTTGTTAAATCGAGCAATTGGTGGCAGTCGTATCCATCAATACGAACTTTAGTACCACTCTTAATTACAGAAAAATTCAGTGATAATTGAACAAAGCCATTACTATTCATAATTCCGTTACCGAGTTAAATAGTTTTTGTTTATGGCTGTATCAATATTCGCTTGGTAACATCAACACTTTCTGAGATAGATATAGTTTGATGGTAGGTAATGGAAAGTCAGTGTAAGGAATTTCTTGTCTTAACACTTCTTTATTAGTATCCCACTCGCAAATCAAGACACCCGATTTTTCTTGAACTATCAGGCGCCATATTTGAAGTTCTGCCAAGTAAGGATTTGATAACAATTCTTTAGTTTGATGTGAAGCGATAGCATCGATTAGCCAAAAACTTTGTGCAGTTTCAGCTAAATGCTTGATACCTTCGGTATATCGGATATTTAACCAATGCTTATGTAGAATACATGAGCCACTAAATTGTTTTATTTCTGCAATTATTTCTTCCGCGCTTTTCATGGCTTAACCCTTTAAACATGGTTTCTGCTACTAAAAAGGCGTAAGCCAAAAAAAAGCTACTAGTAATTGTAAAACTAGCAGCTTTTTATGTTAGGTAATTATAAATCGTTTAAGAAACACAAGCGAATTCACTCTCAGAAGCTAACTCTGACTCTGTTAACTCATCACAATAACCAAGCGGGTAATCAAAGACTATAGTATAATTCCAAATATTATCGTCATCAAGACGCAATCCAGTAACTCGACCGATAGCCCATTTACTTGGGTCACAATTACTTCGCATTGCAACGCGCGAATTAAATGTATATTTCGGAGATTGAGCGCGGTAATCAGAGAATCTAATGGTAATATTGTTCATATTTTTGTGTAATTGAAATACAACAGTATTCACTTTCAATTCCGGCGTAAGCCTGAAAATATCTTTGCTCTTCAGCACAAATTGAAACAAGCGTTAACAAGTTATCTTTAAATAAATGCCTTCACCAATTTAAATTTGTTTATCTTTGTAATGCTTTTAATTTCAAGACGCTTTGGGCAAATTTTCCTGAATCGTGAGAGCTTCAAAAATCAGCATATAACTAGTATTACGATTGATAGTTGAATTCATGAAATTCTTGTAACTTGATATATTTACTATAGCATTTAAATCTGCACTACAGCTTGATTCGATTTGAAAATTATTGGCGTTTTAATAAAGATTTATAATGCTTAGACTATTACTCTATTATGTTGAAATTAAATTCAATGCATACATATGTATTGAATTGAGCTAAGTGAGTATTACGGCGCCGCTTATGCTCTACAACATGTATTTGATCATCGTTATTTATAGCAACTTATCAAGACGCTTATGGAAAATTTTCCACAAGCGTCTTATTTGTTGAACCACTCAGACTACTGTTGATTTACATACTTTATAAAATTGGAGACTTTCCAGTTTAAACCGTGAATTCGGTCGGCTATGTTTGGCTTTGATGAATTACCATCGCAGAGCCTGCACTCGTCACATCTCACTCTATCATCTTCGGTGTGGCGACAGAGAATCTCGTTTTCATTCAAGGGCGCCTCTGGGGCGATAATTCTGAAAGTTCTCCAACCTTGGTTTTGGGCAACGCGCGCTTCTGCTTGAGTTTGAACTGATGCCATTAAATATTTCTTCCATCGGGGGTCAGTTTTAGTGTGAGACCACTGGTGTGTGTAGCCTGTCCACTTATTTGATGCTAAGATTAGCGGTTCCCAGACTTCAAACGGTACTGCTGTTGGGTCTCCATATGAACCAATTCTAATTAGGTAACGGTATCGCTCTAAAATTGCTATCTCGTTGGCGCCAAATTTTGGGTAAGTACCTGCTGCATACTTACGATAAATATTATTTACTGGTAGCAAATTTACATAGCAACTATTTATATTGCTCATTTTCAGGGGGCAATTTCCGCATACGCCAAAATCCCGTCCTTCCTTTGCTGCAAATGTAGGAACGAATTTTTGTTGCAATATCCATGATTGTAGCATAAATCTTCCCGTCTTACGATTAGAACTGGGGAAAACAAAGCCGGTAAGCACTAGAAATATGGGAGAACTATCAAGCAAAGATGCTCCTTCCCAAACAATGTAACTATTTTCTAACATATGGTGCTACAGTACTGAGATGTTGATTGAGTAGAAAAGCGTGAAGTGGTTATTGAAACGTGCGCTTCGATTACGAAAAAGGTGATAAATCAAGCTTTATCACCCTTTGAAACATATGTATTAATTGGTCTAGCTAAAGGCAGAATCTAGGAAAGTTCGTGTTATAGAGTATTTTCTGACTTATAGCTAATATTCATTCGTTCGACGTACTCTTGTCTGCGCTTCCACGAAAGCTGGTTTTGTACAATCAAATCCTCAAGAGTTTTACCGAACTTGCGGCTAGCATATTCAAGTAACTGTTGCAGAGAATAGCGTTTCTCTTGAACGTTGCCAAAATCATGGGAAAAGCGCTCTTTAAAATCATTCCAATCAAATGCCTCTTCAAGAGAGCGCTTCGCAATCAGCCCAGAGAGTTCGCGAATTGCATAGTACACTTTTGAGTACACGCGCTCTGAGTAATCGACAACAGCATACTCACCCAAAATCGAACTATCAATTGGCTCCAAGGATGGAATAGTAGATTTTTGCTTCGCCATATTCAAGATTCCTAATTCTTCATTTGCCAAAAAGGCGTGAGCCTGAAACCTCTACACACTTTGGTCACCACCAAGCTTTTTCATCGCAGTCAGCCATCAAATCTTTTTTATCACAGTACAATTGGTATTCAAGCTCTAGTTGTTCCAAATCCACATCCAACGCAAGCGCTTTTACCTCGCACATTATTTCTTGAATATGCTCTTTATCACTGGCGCCTGCATAGTAAACCTTGATAAATTTGTCGGCTTTACCCATAAATTTCTCAAGATTTGTAACGAAAGTTTGCTCAACGCTTACTCGCTGAATCATAAATGTTTCACCAATTGGCTTTCATTCCGCAAGGGCGGCGTAAGCCGAAAAAAATTAGTGTACGTTATCTAAACCTTTTTTTACCTTCATTTCTTTTTTCATAAAAGTGACGTAATGTTACAACGCTTTATAAATTGGCAGGTGCCTGCTAATTGTAGAGCAGAAAATACGTGCTTCTAGTTAGCACATTGTGTGTTAACTATTCCTCCACTGTCATGCACTTAGCAACTCGCTTGGATAAAGGTTTCGTCTATTATTTAGTTTCGTTACTAAAATATGAAACTTTTACTAGATAAGGCACCTAGAATTTAGATGCGTTTGACCTGCAAGCACCAATGCGCGAAATTAGCGTCATCAACAGAAAGATACAAAATTTATTGTTACGTATCGCATCGAGTAGCCCAGGTACGATATATACTTTTCTAGTTTAGAACCCACGCTTATTGTCCGACTGAGGAAATATGGGAAAAGCAACGCTCCCACAACACAGAACACTATCTATTCTCTGCCGCCGATGTCTTGGGCGGAAAAATGGACGCATCTGATTTTAAAGAGTATATCTTTGGGATGCTGTTCCTCAAACGTGCGTCTGATGTGTTTGAATATTTGTATGTGCAAATATTGATTGTAAATCTACCAAATGCCTACGCCTATCTATCATATTACCCATATTAGGAATTTACAGTCTATCCTGCAATTAGGTGGGTTGATAGCAAATAATAGGCTTAGGGAACAGCAAATAAACTATCAAGATATTGCTCACGGAAGTATTCAAGATAGACGTGCGCTAATCCGCGTTCCGTGTGGGGTGGGTGGATATTTACACGATTATATCCCTTTTTACTTTGCTCCACGTTCACCTATGCTGTATACAATTAACAAAGGTAATGTTGAAGGATATGCAGAAAGGCAAAATCCTATTCTTCATATAGTCACAGAAGCAGAAATAATATCGGCTAACAATTTAGTTTTTGCTTTTACTGATGGTCATGCGGTAATGGACTATAGCGAATTTTATGATAACCTTCAATTTTTAAACATGATTGATTGGGAAATTATGCAAGCAAGGTACTGGAACAATACGCAAGAAGATGGTGATAGAAGGCGCCGACGGCAAGCTGAGTTTTTAGTGCATCAACTCTGTCCTTGGGCACTCATTACAGAGATTGGAGTTATAAATAATACAGTACAGTCACAAGTTGAGCAAATATTACAAAACTTTAACTGTCAAACACCCGTAAAGGTTTACCCTAGTTGGTATTACTAAAATAATTTAAGCACATTTTTATCTGAACAAGTAAAATAGTAGTATTGTATTAACTAGTCAGTTTTGGGAAATGATTGATTTAAAGACCGGCAACTTATTGTTAGAAAATGCTGAAGCCCTGGTAAACACAGTTAATTGTGTCGGTGTTATGGGTAAAGGTATCGCCTTGCAATTTAAACGAGCATACCCAGCAAACTTCCGTGAGTATGAAAAAGCCTGTAAAGCTGGTGAGGTACAACCAGGACGGATGTTTATATTTCCAACAGGTAACTTATTGAATCCTAAATACATTATCAACTTTCCCACTAAGCGGCATTGGAAAGGAAAGTCCAAAATAGGAGATATACAAAGCGGATTGGTGGCTTTGGTGGAACAAGTACAGCAATTAGGCATCACATCAATTGCGATTCCTCCTCTCGGATGCGGTAATGGTGGTTTAGATTGGGACGTTGTTAAGCCCCTTATCGAATCAGCTTTTTCCCAACTCCCAGATGTTTCGGTAATAATTTTTGAGCCATCAGGCGCCCCAGCAGCAGAAAATATGGTTATTGCAACCAAAAAGCCCAAGATGACGCGCGCTCGTGCCTTATTTATACGGTTGCTCGAACTGTACGGTATTCCAGGCTACGAGTTAACAAAGTTAGAAATTCAAAAACTCGCTTATTTTCTACAAGAAGCTGGGGAACCATTAAAACTTCCTTATATAAAACACAAGTATGGTCCTTACGCCCATAACCTCAATCACGTCTTGAAAGATATCGAAGGGCATTACATTCGTGGTTACGGTGATGGAACAAGTAAAGCCGAAAGTGCTGAAATCTATGTATTGCCAGAAGGTAGGGACGCAGCACAAGCCTTTTTAGATAATGAACCCCAAGCTCAACAAAGATTAGAGCAGGTTGGTGATTTAATATTTGGCTATGAAACGCCTTATGGGATGGAATTACTCGCAACAGTCCACTGGGTTGCAACCAAAGAAAGTAACCCCGCTGTTGATAGTACACAAGCGATTTCCTTAATACATGAGTGGAGTGAAAGAAAACGTGACCTTTTGAAGCCTCAACATATCCGTAAGGCTTGGCAGCGTTTGCATGACCAAAATTGGTTAACTTGCAAATAAATATTATAGCTGCTTTAAAAATAAGTTTAGCCAATAATAAAATATAATTATAT